>JBJKST010000057.1:0-63604 GCA_046703705.1 Thermoplasmataceae archaeon | reverse complement strand
CCCTATTCTCAAGTCGGGGAGAAAGGTTCATTATTACCAGAGCAGGGCAAAGAAAGCATACAGCGTAAGGGGTGTGGCAATGAACGCAGTGAAACATCCCCACGGCGGAGGAAACCACCAGCATGTTGGAAGGCCCAGCACAGTAGGCAGGGGAACACCGCCTGGAAGAAAGGTTGGAAGGCTTTCGCCTAAGAAGAGGAGGAAGAGTTAATGCCGGTAAAGAAGCAGGCATCTGTAAAATCAATAAAGAGAAGATCACGAAAGTCCCAGAAAGTCGCAGCAGGGAGATCAAAAGAATTCCGTTTCAAGGGGCTGTCGCTTGAAGAGCTCCAGGCACTGGAGTTCGACAACCTGCTGGAGATCCTGCCCTCGAGGGCGAGGAGATCTCTCACAAGGGAATTCAACTACGAGCAAGCCAGACTGAAAGAGAAAATGGAAGGCCCGGACACCAACATCAAGACACATGTCAGGAGTTTCATTATTCTGCCGAAATACGTCGGCAAGGTAATGGAAGTCTACAACGGCAACTCCTATGTGAAGTTCGAGATAAGGCCGGAGATGATCGGGCACTACCTGGGCGAATTTGCACCCACAAGAAAGGATGTAAAGCATTCGGGACCGGGAGTCGGAGCTACAAGGTCTTCCAAGTTCATGCCGCTGAAGTGATCATATGAAAGGATACTCAATAACTGAATTCCCGGAAAAAAGCGCCATTGCAAGGGTGAAGGAAACAGACATCTCCCTCAAGGATGCGGTGAACATTGCACACTTCCTCAAGGGCAAGAGCCTTGAGCGTGTTAAAGACATAATAGACGGCGTCATTGAGAAGAAGACGCCAGTCCCGTATTTCAGGTACCTCGATTCTGTATCCCACAGAAGGGGAACTGGGCCCGGAAGATACCCTGTAAAGGCAGCCAAGGCATTCAAGGAGCTCATAGACAACGCAGAGGCAAATGCAGAGTTCAAGAGCCTGAACATGGATGCCCTGGTGGTGAAGCACATAGCCGCTTCCAAGGGCAGGATGATCAAGAAATACACACCGAAAGCTTATGGAAGGGCCGGGGCCAATTTCAAGGACCTGATTAATCTTGAAATAGTACTTGAAGAGGTAGAAGAATGAACGAGAGGAAGTTTATCAACGAGGCAGTGAAGAAGCTGCTTGTTTCAGAATACATCAAGAAGGAAACAGAAAACGCAGGTTTCGGGGGCATGGAGATGAAGAGGACACCCTTCGGAACAAACATCACGCTTCACGTCAACAAGCCCGGTCTCGTGATCGGAAGGCACGGGTCAAAGGTACAGCAGATCACTGAGAATCTCGAGAAGAAATATAAGATCGAATCGCCGCAGAATGAGGTCAAGGAGTTTGACAATCCCGATCTTAACCCGCAGGTAGTTTCCAAGAAGATAGCGCTCTCCCTTGAGAAGGGCTGGGCCTACAGGAAGGCAGGGAACACCTCGCTGAGAAGGATCGTTGAAAGCGGAGCGAGGGGAGTCATCATATCGGTATCCGGTAAACTCTCTGGAGAGAGGGGAAGGATGCAGAAGTTCATGAGCGGCTCTGTCAAGTACTCCGGCGAACCGGCAAGGGCAGGGATGGAGAGAGGATTTTCTGTCGCCAAGCTGAAGCTCGGAGTTATCGGCGTCAAGGTCGGAATACTGAAGAACGATTACAAGCTCCCGGACGATTACGTGGTTTCACAGGAACTGGGTGTTTCAACACCCCAGCTCATACAGGAAGATGAGTCCGGCAAGCCGGTTACCGAGGAAACTGTCAAGATGCCGGGTGAAAAGCCAAGGGGAAGGCAGGGCCAGAGGAGACCGAGAAAGCCAGAAGAAAGGAGGCCTGAACCCAGGGAACAGAAGCCTGTAGCCAGAAAGCCTGCTCCCGGGGCAAAGCCGTCGGCAGAAGAGCCAAAGGTTGAGCCAAAACCTGAAATCAAGGCTGAGCCAAAACCTGAGGTTAAAGAAGAGCCGGCACCTGAAATGAAGAAGGAAGAAGCAAAGCCTGAAGAGCCGAAAGCGGAAGAGAAGGCAACTGAAAAGCCGGAAGAAAAGAAGCCAAAGCCAAAGGAAGAGGCAGAGGAGAAGCCTGCCCCCAAGAAAGCAGCAAAGAAAACCACAAAGAAAGCAGCCTCAAAGAAAGAGGAAGGGGCCGAGCCAGCCAAGAAAGAAGTTAAGGAAGAAAAGGTGGAAGAAGATGGAGCTAAGAGCGAAGCAGCTGAAACAGATGAGCAGTGAAGAAAGGGAAAAAGCTCTCAACCAGTTGAGAGAGTCACTTCTCCATGAGAGGGCTACGGTAGCTCTTGGAGGCCAGCCATCAAACCCAGGAAAGATCAAGTCCATCAGAAGGCAGATTGCAAGGATCAGGACCGTAATGGGCTCGGAGGATCAAAAGGAATGAAGGATAAGAACTTCACAGGAATACCCAAGGAATTGCAACCTTGGGAAGGATTTACAAGGGATACTCAGGCAGTGAGGATAAGCGTGGACAAAAGAAGATACGGAAAGAATGTGACAATAATCGAGGGGATTGACCCCAAGAGCGAGAATATAGACGAAATAGCCAAGCTGCTGAAAAAAAAGGTTGCATCGGGTGGCACTGTAAAGGACGGAAGGGTAATTGAACTTCAGGGCGACCACAGGGACGCTGTAAAGAAACAGTTGGAAACAATGGGATTCAGGGCAGAGCTGATTTAAGTGATAAACAGAGACAATGTGTATTTCCACGAGTGGATTGGCCTAAACGCGAAGGTGGTCAGTTCGCCAAATCCGACAGAGAGGGGATTGGCGGGAACACTTTGCGATGAAACCAAGAATACAATAGCCCTCAGAAATGGAAACGCGGTCAGGATGATCGCAAAAAACGGCAGAGTGTTTGAGCTCGCCACGAATGAAAAAGAATTCAAAATCAATGGAAGTTACGCGGTATTCCGGCCGGAAGACCGCATCAAGGAACGAAGAAGAATTAGGAAAATGTTGAGAAACAGTATAAGAAACGGTGATTAAGGTGACCAGAAACATAGGTTTGGATGTAAAGCTTCCTGAGCAGGAATGCAATGATCAAAAGTGTCCTTTTCACGGGACCCTCTCCATACGAGGCCAGATTATCGACGGTGTAGTCGAGTCCCCCTCAATGAACGGGAGCGCCGTGATAAAGAGAACGTACCAGAGGTATCTTCCAAAGTACGAGAGAAAAATGTCTCTCATATCCAAGTATCATGCGCACGTTCCTGGATGCATTTCAGTGAAGCCGGGCGACAGGGTCAAGATAGCGGAAACCAGGAAACTCGCAAAGACAGTTACCTTTGTTGTAGTTGAGAAGGTGGAACAATGAAAGGCATTGCCGGAAGGCAGCAGAGAGGATTGCCCCTGGGCGCCCTGATACCATGCGCTGACAACAGCGGGGCCAAGATGATAAGCCTCATCGGCGTCAAGGCATACCACGGCGTGGCCAGGAGAATACCGGCAGCCGGAGTCGGGGACATGTTCATAGCGAGTGTCAAGAAGGGCACCCCGGAGATGAGGAGCAAGGTCGTTTACGCGGTCGTTGTCAGGCAGAGAAGGCCGTACAGGAGATCGGACGGGACAATGGTCGAGTTCGACGACAACGCTGCAGTGCTCGTCACGCCTGAGGGTGAAGTGAGAGGCTCAGAAATAAAGGGGCCGGTAGCAAGAGAGGCTGCGGAAAGATGGCCAAGGATAGCCTCGGTAGCCTCCACGATAGTGTGAGGTTGATTGAATATGGATAACAAGATAAGTGTCGCATTGAGCAAGGATTTGAGAAAGAAGTACGGTATAAGGGCGTTCCCCATAGCAGCCGGAGACATCGTTACCATCAGGACTGGCTCCAGGAAGGGCGAAGGTGGAAAAGTCATATCTGTAGACCACAGGTCAAGAAGGGTCTCAATCGACGGAATAACAATTTCAAAGGCGGATGGAAAACAGGAAGAATACCTCCTGCCATCAAATATAATCAAGATCACAAGGCTTGAGCTTTCATCGCCAGGCAGGCTCCAGAAAATAAAGGATCTCGCGGCAAGGAAGAACATTGTCGTTGAAGAGGAGCCTGAGCCCGAACCGGAAGTCGCAGAGGAAACCACTGAGGGGGCAGAAACTGAGGCGGAACTCCCCGAGGAAGAGGCAACTGAGGGAGCGGAAGGCGAGAAAGAAGAGCCTGAAGTGATGGACGCTGAAGCTGAAGAAGCAGTTGAAGAAGAGGCAGAGGAAGAGGAGGAAGAGAAATGATCAATAAAACCAAGAGGCTCATGATATCAAGGTCAGTCAAGATACCAAGGAAGACCTTCTTCTGGGGAGCAAGCCCGAGGGCCGGCAAGCATAACAGGAAGGATTCCATGGCTCTCCTTACCGCCCTGAGGGACTACCTCAAAGTCGGTGACAAGGAGAGGGAAATAACAAGGATCCTGGTGAACGGCCTTGTCAAGGTGGACGGAAGGGTAGTGAAGGACAGGAGATACCCTGTCGGATTCATGGACCTTATCACAATAGACCAGATTGGAAAGAGCTTCAGGGTTCTTTATGACAGGAAAGGGGGGCTGGTCATGGGAGAGGAGTCAAAGGAAAACTCTGACAAGAAACTCATGAAGGTAATGGACAAGTCAACCGTCAAGGGCGGCAAGATCCAGCTGAGTTTCCATGACGGCCAGACTGTAATATCGGAAAACAAGGAGATAAAGCCCGGCGATGTGGCTCTTGTAACGCTTCCTGACAAGAACATCCAGGAAGTAATGAAGCTCCAGCCCGGGAACAAGGTGTTCCTTACCGGCGGGTCACACGCAGGCAACGTGGCGACCATAAAGAAGATTGAAATAAAGGAGTCTTCACACAAGAACCTGATACATTTCGAGGAAGGGTACTCGACCATTACAGACTACGCATTTGTGGTCAGCGGGGCCAAGTACACCTATGACCTCCCAAAGATAGGGGGTGTAGTTACCTTTGAGTGAACAGAATCCCATGCAGGAACTCGCCATAGAGAAGGTAGTGGTCAACATTGGCGTTGGCCAGGCAGGAGAAAGGCTGACAAAGGCAACCAGGGTGCTTGAGATGCTTACGCACCACACGCCTGTTGTTACAACTTCAAGCAAGACAGTCAGGGACTTCAACATAAGGAAAGGCCTGACCATAGGGACAAAGGTCACCCTCAGGGGAAAGGACGCCGAGGAGTTCCTGGCAAGGGCCCTTTACGCCCGTGAGTACAAGGTTCCCCACTACTCATTCGACAAGCAGGGAAACGCATACTTTGGAGTTGCTGATTACACTGATTTCAAGGGGATGAAATACGATCCCAACATAGGAATATTCGGCATGGACGTCGCCGTAGTCCTGAAGAGGAAGGGCGGATACAGGCTTCCCAAGAGGAAGATAGGCGCAAGGAAGCTGCCCAACAAGGTCAGGGTCAAGAGGGAAGAGGCCATGAAGTTTCTTTCGGAGAAATACGGCCTCGTGGTGGTAAGGTGAGCCAATGAGTCAAATCAAACTTGAACCAAAAAAGAAATTCGGGAGAAAGGAAGGGTGCCAGAGATGCGGGCGCAAGAGAGGAATGGTAAGAAGATACGGCTTGCGCCTCTGCAGGCAGTGTTTCAGGGATACAGCACCCGAACTCGGTTTCAGGAAATACAGCTGAGGTGAACAAATGAAACACGATCCGTTAAACGACATAATCAGCGTAATAAAAAACGCATCAAGAATCGGAAGGAAGGAGATTGAAACAGAACCCGCAGCAAGGCTGATAGGAAGGGTCCTTAAGGTAATGCAGGAGTACAACTACCTGAAAAGCTTCGAAGTCCTGGATGACAACAGGGGCGGAAAATTCAAGATCGTGCTCAGCAACACCATAAACAACTGTGGTGTCATCAAGCCCAGGCTGCCAGTCAAGAGGGAAAACCTGGACAAGTACGAAGCCAGGTATCTTCCGGCACAGGATTTCGGCATATTGATACTATCCACAACAAAGGGTGTCATGAGCCATATCGAGGCCAGGAAGATGGGTCTCGGGGGAAGACTCATAGCGTATGTCTATTAGGTGATAGAAGTGGTTAAATGGGAAGAAGCTGGGAATGTGGAAATTCCTGAGGGAGTTACCGTTAAGCAGGAAGGCACAGTGATAACTGTAAACGGGCCCAAGGGTGAAGTTAAGAGGAATCTCCCCGACAACTATCTTAGGATATCCCTGGACGGCAAAAAAATAAAGATTACAATGAGCAAGAGGAACAGGAGAAACAATGGAATACTGGGCACCTGGCTGTCTGAGCTGAAAAGCATGATCAACGGCGTCACAAAGGGGTACGAGTATCACATGAAGATCGACTACACCCACTTCCCCATGAGGGTTTCCGTCAGGGGGGACAGTGTTGTGGTGGAGAACTTCCTCGGAGAGAGGTCCGCAAGGTCCGCAGACATAATAGGAAACACGAAGGTCAGCGTAAAAGGTGACCGTGTAACCATCGAGGGAATAGACAAGAGGGATATCGGAGAGACTTCCGCCAACATTGAAAGGGCTACAAAGATAAGGAGATTTGATCCGAGAATATTCCAGGATGGAATCTACCTCCTGAAGGGAGGCGAGTAATTTGTCAATCATAAGGCCACATCTCACAAAGGAGCAGAAAAGGCTGCTCAAGGTCAAGAACGAACAGGCAAGGAAGAGAGTAGAGTTCCACAGGCAGGAATGGTTCAGGTACAAGAAGTTTGACGACTCCTGGAGAAAACCAAGGGGAAAGCATTCAAAACAGAGGGAGCACCTGAAGAAGAAACCGCCGGTGGTGGACGCAGGATACAGGTCGCCCAGGGCCGTAAGGGGCTTGCACCCGTCGGGCTTCAGGGAAGTGCTTGTGTTCAACGAGAAGGACATTGAGGCACTGGACCCAAAGCTGGAGGCAGCAAGGATATCTTCCAAGGTAGGGGAGAGAAAGAGGGAAGATATGATCGAAGTTGCAGACGAGCTGGGCGTAAGAGTGCTGAACAGGGGTGTCAGAAATGAAGATTGAGACAGCTAGAAGGATAGCAGCGGAAGAAATGAAATCCGGCATATCCAGGGTCTGGATTGACACAAACAGCATAGAAGAGGTCATAGAGGCTGCTTCAAGGGAAGACATAAGATACCTCATCAGCAGAAACGTAATCCAGATAAAGCAGAAGAAAGGAAATTCAAACTACAGGCTCAAGAAGAGAATCAGGCAGAGGTCCAAGGAGAGAAGGAGGGGCCCGGGTTCCATAAAGGGAAAGAAATACGCAAGGTTCCCTAGGAAGCAGAGATGGATCAAGACCATACGACCTCTCAGGGACGAGCTCAGGAAACTCAAGGCCGACGACAAGATAGACGCGAGGACTTACAGGAAGATGTACAGAGTGATAAAGGGAGGCTCAATCAAATCCAGGGCCCAGCTGCAGAGCCACATAAAATCAATGGGAGAAATGGGTGGTGAACAATGAAGACGCCCAGAGTGCTTAAGAGAAGGAGATCCGGCCAGACAAACTACCACAAGAGGCTGAAAATGGTCAGCTCCGAGATACCCAGGTTCGTTGTGAGGCCCACCCACAGGGGCATCAGCGCACAGGTGATTTCATACAGCCCCCAGGGAGACAAGGTCATATCAACAGTGACAGACAGGAGCCTGAAGAAACTTGGCCTCGATGCAACCGGGAACAACACCCCGGTTTCATACCTGGTCGGTTACGCAACCGGCCTTAAGGCCAAGAAGAACAAAGTTGAGAACGCAATCTTGGACACTGGAAGATACAACATCACAACCGGCGGAAGGATATCTGCCGCGCTCAAGGGGTTCGTTGACGCAGGAGTGGAGATACCCTACGACGAGAAGATATTCCCAGACGAATCCAGGATCAGCGGCAAGCACCTGAAGAAGGCCGCCATTAACATTGAAGAAGCCAAGAGCAAATTGGAGGAATCACTATGAGCGAGGAATGGACTCCCAGGACACAACTGGGAAAACTTGTGGCTACCGGCCAGATAAAGACCATGTCTGAAGCCCTTAGGACAAAGCTGCCCTTGAGGGAATACCAGATTGTCGATTATCTGCTCCCTGAGCTCAACGACGAGATCATAAACGTCGAAAGGGCACAGAGGATGACAGACTCCGGAAGGAGGATGAACTACTCAATCACCGCCGTTGTCGGAAACGGTGACGGTTTCGTCGGCGTTGGAATGGGAAAGGCAAAAGAAGCAGCACCGGCAATAAGGAAGGCAATAAACAACGCAAAGCTCCACATCGTGGAGGTAAAGAGAGGATGCGGATCCTGGGAATGCGGCTGCGGGAGGGCACATTCACTGCCGTTCCAGGTCGTGGGAAAGTCGGGATCTGTTGTTGTTACAATGAAGCCTGCCCCAAGGGGAGTAGGCAGGGCAGTCGGGGATGTCGCCAAGACAATCCTCTCAATGGCAGGAATTGAAGACTCATGGGGATTTGCAGTGGGGCACACGAAGTCTACGGTCAACTACGCACTTGCGGCATACAACGCGATGGTGCAGACCGCGAAGATCAAGATTAACCCGGCTATTCAGCTCAGCACCCCCATATATGTAGGAAGTGTCGCCAATGTTAGCAGTAATAAGAATTAGAGGCAGAACCGGCATCAAGCCGGCAGCAAAGAAAACAGCAGAACTCCTCAGCCTTACCAGGATCAACCACATGGTGATCGTGGAAGACAACGATGTAACCAGGGGCATGCTTAACAGGGCCCGCGACTACCTGACATGGGGGGAGATAGATGAGTCGACCCTCGAGGTTGTGCTCAAGCACAGGGCAATGCTTGCCGGAAGGAAGAGGCTCCAGGAAGAGGAGCTGAAGGAGAAAACCGGCGCCAAGAGCTTTTCAGACCTCGCAAAATCCCTTATGAAGGGAAAGATAAAGTACAAGGATATTGAGGGCATAGTCCCACTATTCAGGCTCAACCCTCCAAGGAGAGGTTACGAAGCCATAAGGAAGTCCTACCAGAACGGTGGCTCCTCAGGATACAGGGGAAAGGAGATCAATGAACTGATCAAGAGAATGGTCCTTCCCGGAGTTGATTTGAATGGTTCGAACTAAAACAAAGAAGCTTAGAGGTGGCCATTACGGCCGTGGAATGAAATCCGGAAGAGGCAAGGGAAAGAGAGGCGGAAAAGGAAACGCAGGCCTTCTGAAGCACAAGTGGATCTGGACCCTAAAGAACGATCCCGACCACTTCGGCGTTCACGGTTTTACGAGCCATCACCCCTCAAAGCCTGATGTGCCCATCACACTGAAGGAACTGGCAGAATGCTATCCCGATTTTGAGCAGAAAGGCTACGTTTCGGGAAAGGAAGGGGAGAAGGTCATAGACCTGACCAGCGCGGGCTACACAAAGCTTCTTGCTACAGGCGAATTCAGAGTAAAGGGAAAGATACTTGTTGCCAAGACTACAGAAAAAACCATTAGGAAGCTTTCCTCTAACGGTATCACGGTAGAAACTAATGGCGGAAATACGCAGGAATAGAGGAGTCATACTACCAATTCTGGTAGTGTTCGCATTAATGCTTACGGGCTTCTGGTACTTCGGGCACCTCGGGGTATCGCATCTCTTTGTCACGGGCCTGCTGACTTCACCGATATTTTATCTCATTTATCTGGTGGCCAGCTACTCCGGCCCTGAGAAGAGCAAGCTGTACGGCCTGGAGTCGCTGACTTCAAAGCTTCCCGCGGTCAAGAAATCATCCGGCCACGTCCAGTTCAAGTGGAAGATGGCGTGGACAGCCCTGGTGGTTATCCTGTATTTCGCGCTTACCAACGTTTACATTTACGGCCTGAACACTCAGCAGAGCGTCGACGTTTTCGCATCTTTCAGGGCCATCTTTGCCGGTGCTCAGGGCTCACTCATGGACCTGGGAATCGGGCCAATCGTTACAGCGAGCATTGTTATGCAGCTCTTCGCAGGCGCAAAGATCTTCAACATCGACCTTCAGAATTCAAGGGACAAGGCCATGTACCAGGGCACACAGAAGCTGCTGGTAATAATCATGATATTCGTGGAGGCAATTCCACAGGCCTTTGGATACCTTGTTCCGGACCAGGCACTCATCACAAGCCTGAACGGGGCAGTGCCGGGCTACGGAAGGTTTCTTGCTGAATCCATCATAGTCCTGCAGCTTTTCTTCGGCTCATATCTCGTGTTCCTGATGGACGAGCTTGTCTCAAAATACGGAATCGGCTCAGGCATATCACTATTCATTGCTGCGGGCGTTTCCCAGCAGCTGATCACCGGGACGCTGAACTGGCTGCCTGCCAAAATAGGCGTCGCACTGTCGCTGGCTAACCCGCCTGCAGGCGCAATTCCAAAGATGCTGTATATAGTCGGCCATTCAAGCAGCAGCTACCTCAACTCCCAGGGAATCGTCCAGATACTTTTCCAGCAGCCAAACCCAATGATAGCACTCATAGGAACACTGCTGATATTCTTCCTTGTGGCATACTTCCAGAGCAGCAAGATCGAGCTCCCGATAGCCCATGAAAGGGTAAGGGGCGCCAGAGGAAGGTATCCCCTTCAGCTTTTCTATGCTTCAAACATACCTGTCATACTTGCTACTGCACTGCTTGCAAACATATCCATGTGGACCCTCCTGTTCTGGTCCTCCCCGGTGTTAAGCCATGTCCCGCTGCTGGGGCATAATGCTTTGCTCGGGGCGTATCCGACCCAGCAGCAGATCACGCAGCTGGGCATTTCAAAGACCACTCCAACCAGTGGCCTTGCGTTTTACCTGTTCTCACCGAACGGCCTTTCTGACTGGCTGTTCCCCATTATCAGCCCTGCGGGCTACCAGTCGATCCTTCTGGGGCACTCGAGCCTGCAGGAGGCTGCCCACATAATCGCATTCGTTGGATTCATGACCATTGCCAGCGTAATATTCGCGAAGTTCTGGATTGAAACCACCAACATGGGTGCCGCTTCTGTGGCAAAGCAGATCCAGTCCAGCGGAATGCAGATCCCTGGTTTCAGGAGGGACCCTAAGGTCATGGAGAGGGTTCTCAACAAGTACATACCGGTCATAACGGTTTTCAGTGGTGCTGCTGTCGGTCTCCTGGCAGCAGGCGCAAACCTCATCGGGACAGTTGGAAATACTAGCGGAACCGGGCTGCTGCTGGCAGTGGGTATCGTGATCCAGTTCTACGAGGCAATGGGCAAAGAGCAGCTTATGGAGATGCACCCTGTCATAAGGCAGTTTTTCGTTGGTGGATAAAATTGAGAGTTGTAATTTCGGGAGTTGCAGGAGTCGGCAAATCGACAGTTCTGGATCTGGTAAAGAAGGGGACAAATTATGACATCGTGAATTTCGGCACCCTCATGTTTGAGATGGCCAAGGACATCGGCCTCGTTGAAAACAGGGACGGCCTCAGGAAGCTGTCTGTTGACACGCAGATCAACCTTCAGAAAAAGGCATCTGCTGCAATAGGCAAAATGGACTCGGTGATCATAGACACGCACATGTCAATCAAGTCCCACGGTGGATACCTTCCCGGCCTGCCTGAATGGGTCATCAGGGAGCTTAAGGTAGGAGCCTATTTCATAATAGAGGCGGACCCCGCCCTGATAATCAAGAGAAGGGAGTCCGACAGCACCAGGGAAAGGGATGAGGCTACTGCAGAAGGGATAAGGACGGATCAGGAGATCAACCGCTATTATGCTGCGGCGTATTCTGTCTACACGGGCGCCACAATCAACATAATACAGAACCCTGAGGGAAAACCTAACATAGCAGCAGACACTATTGTATCAAGACTGAGGACAGATGACTGAACAAGATAAGCCCAAGACTCCACAGGACGGCATGAAGAAGGGGCTACAGACCCAGATGCTTTACATGCTGAGTTTCTTCGTGTACATCATAATCCTTTCAAACAATACACTCAGGGCGGCAATCGGAAATGCCCTTGACGTGGTTTTTTCACCCCTCATAGGCTTCAATTTCAACCTTCCTGTTCTCACGCTGCTCCTGGCGGGCATACTCATAGGCGTTGTAACCTCCATTCCAAGGTACTTCTTCACGGACTGGATCCGGATGGGGAAGGCGCAGAACCGCATGAGGGCCTTCAGCAAGACCATGAGGGAGGCGTACAGGAGCGGGCAGAAGGACAGGATACAGAAACTCAGGAAGATGCAGATGGAAGTCACCATGGAGCAGCAGCAGGTCTCAATGAGCACCATGAAGCCCCTGATGATTTTCAGCATTGTAACATACCTGATCTTCATATGGCTGTTCTCTTTCATAGCGAACCTGCCATATGCCATAGTCGCATTCCCGTGGAACTGGAACGTGAACCTGAACACCCATTTCTACGCCTACATATACTACTGGATCATCATCTACTTCCTCGCGGTGATGGTGGTGGGCTACTTCGTCACCATGGTGATCAAGTACATCGACTTCTCATACAAGCTGCGAAGAATGGAATACTCCGTTGAAAATGAGACTAACAATTAGCGGCCCGATTGGCTCCGGCAAGTCCAGCGTGGGAAAGAAGCTTGCCTCGCTTCTGGGGTACGATTTTTTTTCAGGCGGCACTTTTTTCCGCCAGCTGGCTGACAAGTACGGGATGAGCCTTGAGGAGTTCAACGTCTACGCCGAGAACCACATTGAGATAGATAAGCAGCAGGACCAGCTCATACTGGACTTCATGAAGCAGAACGACAACGTCGTGGTTGAATCGCGGCTGGTCGGCTGGATATGCTACGGGAATTCCATCGACTCCTTCAGGATCTTCATCGATGCCCCCTTCGAAACGAGGGTAAAGAGGGTCTCCGGCAGGGAGAAGTCGGACCAGTCCAGGATAAGGGAACTTGTGAAGGAGAGGGAAGAATCAGAGATCAAGAGATACAGGGAATTCTACGGCATAGATTTCAGGGACGGAAAATACTACGATCTCATTATAAATACCGATAAACTATCTGTACAGCAAGTAGTGAATGAAATTTATGATAAAGTCAAACTCCACCGAAGTGTCCCATAGCATGGACGGATTCATTATTATAGACAAGCCAAAGGGTCCCACAAGCCATCAGGTAGACCACTGGGTCAGGGAGATCCTGGGAGTCTCCAAGGTGGGCCACGTGGGGACACTCGACCCGAACGCAGCGGGCCTTCTGGTCATGGCCATAGGGAAGGCAGTGAAGCTCATTGATGTCGCCCATGAGGACACAAAGGAATACATCTGCGCAATGAGAATCCATTCTGATGTTCCCGAGGAAAGGGTCAGGGAAGTCATGGAGATGTTCGAGACTGAAGTTTACCAGATTCCGCCAATGAAGTCAGCAGTGGCCAGGGAAGTCAGGTCCAGAAGGATATATGAGCTGGAGCTCATTGAAAAGGAGGGCAAGATGATACTTTTCAGGGCAAGGACTGATTCCGGGACATATATCAGGACACTGTGCGTGGACATGGGCTACATTCTAGGCACCGGTGCCCAGATGGCCGACCTCAGGAGGATCTCAACCGGCGTCTTCAAGGAGGACAGGATGATCACCCTGCAGAAGCTCAAGGACGCAGCGGAGCTGATGAAGGAAGGGGACGACCGGCTCTTCAGGAGCATCTTCCTGCCAATGCATTACCTCTTCAAGGACAGGCCAAAAATAGTAGTCAAGAGATCGGCAATAGAAAACATCGCCCATGGCTCGGACCTATACCCTGGAGGGATTAAATCCATGGTAGGCGAAGCCAGCATAGGGGACCGGGTCTGCGTCCTCTCGGAGAACAACGACCTTATAGGGACAGGCAAGATGCTGGTTCATTCATCAGACATATCAGCCCTGAAGGTTGTGGATTTCGACAGGATACTGGTTGAACCATCCAGGAAAGGGCCCGCCAGGGCAAAACCTGCTGCCGTTGAGCCGCAAAGGGAGAAAGTTGAGGTTTTCCATGAAAAACAGAAGCAAAGGCCAGAAAAAACCGGCAAGAGAGACCAAGTGGTACGGGATACTGGAAAGAGGGGAGCTGAAAGAACAGTTCAAAGACCTGGAGGAAAACTACGCAGAGATTTTCGACGCTCTGAGAAATGGAAGCCTCCCGGAAACGGAACAGCCCGCGGGGACAATTCCGGACCTAAGGGAAAAACTGATCGAGTACGGAAAAAGAAGAATAAAAGATGAGTTTTCCGAGGACCAGCTTGTCATAAAGCTCTTCGGCCTCAGGATAGAGATGGACCGTATCATAAACCTCTACCTGGAGAAGGTGACAGTGCTGGAGCACCTTTCCGGCTTCCCGGAGTACGGCAATGATCCGTGCAGATTTTTTGCGCTCATTGGCTCTGACAGCGAAGACCCTGAACTGAGCAGGATTCTCGGGGCCATCTCCGACGAAGGGGTCAGGATGTGCGGCCTCAGGACAAGCCTTTCAACTTTCATTGCGGACCGGATAGGAAAAGTGATGCCAAATTCAACATCGCTGGTTGGCCCGGACCTGGCAACTGAAATCCTGTACCTCGGCGGAGGGCTTTCCAACCTCGTCCGATTTCCCGCAAGCACCCTTCAGGTATTGGGTGCTGACAAGGCATTCTTCAAGCATATGAGATCGGGAACGCCTCCCCCCAAGCATGGGGTGATATTCAAGTTCCCGGGCATTTCCTCGCTTCCGGCAAAGAAGAGGGGGCGGGTCTCAAGGACACTGGCAAACAAGCTCGCCATAGCAGTCAGGGCAGATTATTACGGCAGCACAGTTGACACTGAAGCAATGAAGGAGTCAATAAAAGAAAGAATGGCTGAAAAGCGCCCCTGATCAGTAGCTTTCAAGCTCGGTCTGGACAGTAAGCTTTTCGCCGGGTATGCTTACAGGGTATCTGCCCGTCAGGCATCCGAGGCAGAGGTTTTTCTCAGGCATGCCTATGCTTTCCACCAGCCCTTCGATTGTAGTGTATCCAAGTGAATCGGCGCCGATTTCCTGCCTGATCTCCTCGTTCGTCCTGTTTGCGGCTATAAATTCGGTCTTGGTCTTCATGTCCACGCCGAAGTAGCATGGGGCAATTATTTCCGGCGACCCTGATCGAACATGAACCTCCTTTGCACCCGCTTTCCTGAGGATGCCTATGACATGCTTGAGGGTGTTTCCGCGGACAATGCTGTCCTCGACCAGGACTATCCTCTTCCCCTCAACCGCAGACTTGATTGGGTTGAGCTTCAGCCTCAGTGCAGCCTTCCTGGCGTTCTGCGTCGGCATAATGAAGGTTCTTTCTGAGAACCTGTTCTTTATCAGGCCCTCGCTGTAAGGTATTCCTGACTCATTGGCATATCCAAGTGCCTGTGCCCTGCCTGAATCCGGAACGGGAATGACTATGTCCGCGTCTACGGGATATTCCCTTGCCAGCCTCCTCCCGAGGTTTATCCTCACGTTGAACACCTCGATGTTGTCTATGACGCTGTCCGGCCTGGCAAAGTAAACGTACTCAAACATGCAGTGCGAAGTTCTCTTTGCAGGCATTGAAAACAGGGTAATCGGGCCATTGTCGGTAAGTTCCACAACTTCCCCGGGATTGACATCCCTGATGACCTTGCCTCCAAGCACATCCATCACGCAGCTTTCAGAGGCAGCAACGTAGCTGTCCCCTGCCTGGCCTATTATGATGGGCCTGAAACCGTTGGGGTCACGGATGGCAAAGAGCCTGTCGTTTACAATAATTGTGGCAGAATAGGCTCCCTTCAGCTTTTCCATTGCAAGCCTCAGTCCGCGGTGAATTCCGTTCTCGACAATTTCTTTCGAAAGGACATTCAGCATTACTTCGGAATCAGAGGAAGTGAGGAATGTCATTCCTTTCTTCTTCATCTCTTCCCTGAGTATGTCTGCATTGACAATCTCGCCATTGTGGGAGAGTGCCATGTAGCCCACTGAATTTGATACTACAAAAGGTCCTGCATTTTCAAGTGTCTTGGTTCCGGCCGTTGAATATCTCGTATGGCCGACCCCGATTTTCCCCTTGAGCACGCCACCATTTTCGAGATAGCTCTCATTGAAAACTTCGGACACCAGCCCCATGTCCTTCTTGAGGCCCATTGTATGGCCGTCAAAGACCGCTATTCCTGCACTTTCCTGTCCCCTGTGCTGAAGCGTTTTAAGGGAAATCAGAACATTGGCAAAGGCTGAGTCAGCTCCCCTGAAGCCGACTATAGCGCAATACTCACTTGGCTTTTGCCCATCTATAGGATCTAATTCGTGGGCTTGGGAATCCACAGTGTGAGCACCTCTTCTGTCTGATGTGGTATGAATGGTGTCCACACCTTCGACATGAAACGTGAACCTTCTTATTGTTCATCTTTCCCATTACGGCTGTTCCGTTACTCACTTCTCATCACCTCTTGACGGCGAAACAAAAATGACGTTGTCTCCTCTGACTAGAAGCCTTTCGTAGACACCCTTACTCTCCCCGCCTATGGTTTCCCCGGCGTTTCGAATAACCAGATTCATGTAGATGTCGTAACCTTCAAGAATCCCTGAATATCCTCTGTTTCCCTTGACGTCGACCAATACGTTCTTCTCAATTGCGTTTTTGAGAACATCCATCGGCCTGAGTGCGCTTGTGTTGGGTCTAGGCATTTAAATTCATAGCTTGATTGATAGAACCTATTTAAGGTAATCGCAGAAGGTGCTCTGGTGCTGAAATACGGCGCCAAAGGAAAAAATATGGAGTTGTAAAAAATGAAATACCGGATTGCCTGTAGGCCATCATACTTCCTGTGGTTTCATTAGGACACTTTTCATCCCGAGCCTCAAGGCCTTCTCGTTAATGGCGTACAGTTTCTCGCTGAACCTCTTCCTTATCGCCTCCAGTGTTGATTCCTCATCTATGGGGAGCACTCCAAGCTGGATGGCGGCACCAACCATCACGGTGCTCGCAGACCTGGCATCTCCAGCTTCGAGGGCTAGTGGAAGCGCGTCGATCAGGTACACTTCAAAATTTTCTGAAATCTCCGATATCAGGTCCTTCATGTCCGGGTATTCCATGCCCTTCATTGACAGCGAAACCGGTTCAACGGGCTCCCTGTTTATCAGGATCTTGGTCCTGGGCCCAGCAAACTGTGCCGCCCTGACTGCCTCAATAGGCTCAATGCCCAGGATAAGGTCCGTCTCGCCTGTCGGTATGATCGGGCTGCTTACATCACCGATCCTTACCTCAACCGATACCGATCCGCCCCTCTGGGCAAGGCCGTGGATCTCAGACATCACCACGTTGTGGCCCTTTACAAGGGCCGACTGGGATATCAGTGTCCCTGCAGTTACTACTCCCTGGCCGCCTACTCCTGCAACAATGATGTTAACTTCCATTCTGCTTCACCTCTATTGCCCTGTACGGGCAGACATATGGCTCTGCACAGACTCCGCAGCCGTCACACACCGTTGGGTTGATTTCTATTCTTCCGTTGGACACAAAGAAGGCTGGGCATGCAAACTTCTCCACACAGTTCATGCACTGGGTGCACTTGTCCTGGTTCACCGCATAGGGGTGAATCTCATTCATGGCACGCAGCCTGCTGTCCCTGAGGATGGCACACTCCCTCCTTGCAACAATTACCGCCACTCCTTCCTGTTTCAGGGCATCTGTCATTGTCCTCAGTGTTGTTCCTATGTCATAAGGATCGACAGTCCTCACGTATTGTACTCCAACGGACTCCGCTATCGACTCTATGGATACCTTCCCGTCCACACCTGGTGAGACTACGCCGGGATTCGGCTGTTGCCCGGTCATTGCCGTTGTTCCATTGTCCATTACAACCAGCAGGTACTTAGCCCCGTTGTGCACAGCGTTCACGAGGGGCGGTATTCCAGAATGGAAGAAAGTAGAGTCCCCGATGAAGGATATCACCTGGTTGTCCACAACCTTGGAAAGCCCGTTTGCTATGCCCTCCGAAGACCCCATGGAAATCATGGTGTCGGCCTCGCTGAATGGCTCGTAGAATCCCAGGGAGTAGCATCCGATATCCGAAGTGTATATTGGATCCTCGACCTTCATCATCTTGACTGCCCTCTTCATGGCGTAGTACGTTGCCCTGTGCGGGCAGCCAGGGCACAGTACAGGTGGCCTCGGCGGAAGTTCCTTCTTGCTTTCGAACATACTTCCCGTGGGTATGCTGGTCCCCATAATGCTGTTGAAGCCATGGGCAACCACTTCGTAATTGAATTCGAATGCAGTGGGAAAGTGCTCGTCAATCTTTCCGTATACCTTGTTCTTTCTCTCGGTGGACTGCACCAGGGCTCTGACCTTCGTCTCAAGGAACGGGTCAAGCTCCTCGGCTACAATCACTTTCTGGTGCGTATCCAGAAATTCCTCAACTATCTGCCTCGGAAGCGGATTGGTCAGGCCCAGCTTCAGGATTGATACCCTGAGCCCGTTTCTTTTCACAACATCAGAGACAAGGTTGTAGGCCTCCCCGGATGTTATAATCCCGTATTCCGGGGTACCGTAGTTTTCGATCCTGTTCAGTATGCCTCTGCCATAGCCGACCGAAAGCCTGAACATCTTCTCATCAAGTTTCTTCCTGAGCCCTCTGGCATTGACAGGCAGTGAGACATACCTTTCCGAATGGTGCTCGAAATGCGGGCTTGCCTTCGCCCTCCTGATCGGGCCGAGGCTGACATTGGTCCTCTGGTGGCTCACCCTTGTTGTGGTCCTGAAGAGGACAGGCACGCTTTCGTTCTCGGATATTTCGAACGCTTCCACCAGGAAGTCCTTCGCTTCCTGCGGATTGGAGGGCTCGATTAAAGGAATGTGGGCAAAATCGGCAAAATTCCTGTTGTCCTGCTCATTCTGGGACGAGAACATTGAAGGGTCATCCGCGCTCATGACCACCATTCCTCCCTTTACGCCGGTATATGCGATGCTCATGAATGGATCCGACGCGACATTGAGGCCCACGTGCTTCATGAATACGAAGGATCTGAGTCCAGTAATCGAAGCGGCAAAGGCAACCTCAAGGGCAACTTTCTCGTTGACTGAAAACTCAAATTTCAGCCCTGCATCTTCAGCTACCTGGTAGAGTGTATCCCCAACCTCGCTGGATGGCGTCCCCGGATAGGTTGCCGCGACTGACACTCCCGCCTCTATGGCACCACGGGCGACCGCCTCGTTGCCAAGCAGGAAAAGTTTTGACCCGGGAGAGTCTTGAAGTAATTCCTTCATTCGACTCATGATAATCACTATTAAAAGCGAGTGGTACTATATTAAAGGGTACCCTCCCCCCTTGATAGTTATTGCGTGTCAAGGTGCTATTTCAAAGAACTTTTAAAAATTTCTCGTTACGAATAAAAAAAGAAATCAGGAGTTTCCCACGCACTGTAATGTTACTGAAGTCGAATATATGTGACGGAACTCGCAAAACTTTTGCCCACTCAATGACAAAGGGAAAATGGCGGCATAGGATCCTGAACCTTCCTAGGTGCATGGCAGACGTGCGGATTAAAAACTTATATTCTACTTCTAAATACCAAGGGTACCGTGTCCTGCGTATAGAAAGCGCAGTAATTCAGGTTTAGGGCGATCCTGCCGGTGGAATATGGCAACTATGGGCCCGATGTCCTGGACATGATACATTCAAGGAGAAGTGAAGAAAGGTGAAAATCCCGAAAAAGGTCAGCATGTATTGCCCGTGGTGCAAGAAACACACCTCACACAATGTTGAGAGGGTACGAAAGAAAAAGGCCAGCGAATTCAAGGCAGGCCAGAGAAGATTCAGAAGAGTCACATCAGGTTACGGAGGTTTCCCGAGGCCAAGGTTTGAAGGCAGGGAAAAGCCCACAAAGAGGGTCTCCATAAGATTCAGGTGTGCAGAATGTGACAGGGCCATTACCACTCCGACCAAGAGGGCAAAGAAATTCGAAATCGTGGAGGCATAATCCAAATGGCAGAAAACAAATTTGTTAAGGCAAAGGGAACCGGAAACAACTACCTGAAGATCAAGTGCAAGGATTGCGAAAATGTGCAGGTCACCTATTCGAAGGGATCAAGCACTGTTGTATGCAATATCTGCGGTGCAACTCTCGTCCTGCCTACCGGCGGAACGATATCAACAAATGCTGAGGTATTAGAGGTCATGGAATGAGAAAAGATCTTCCTGAAAGCGGTGATCTCGTCGTCGTGACTATCAAGGACGTCAAGAATTTTGGCGCAAACGTGAGGCTCGACGAGTACGAAGGCAAGGAGGGTTTCATCCACATTGCTGAAGTTGCAACCGGATGGGTGAAGCACATAAGGGATCACCTGAGGGAAGGCCAGAGGACTGTCTGCAAAGTTCTCAACGTAGACCAGGAACGCGGATACATAGACCTTTCACTTAAGAGGGTAAACGACCACCAGAAGAGGGAGAAGATCTCCCAGTGGAAAAATGAGCAGAAATCGTCCAAGCTGCTCGAGCTGGCGGCAGAACAGCTTGACAAGACTGTGGATGAATGCGAAGAGGAGTTCGGGAGCTTCCTGAGGAAGAAGTACGGAACCCTTTACGAAGCATTCGAAGAGGCAGCGGCCGAAGAAGACTGGCTGCCCGAGAAAAAAGGGAAATGGAAACAGGTCATAGTCCAGATAGCCAAGGAAAATGTTGTTCCACCATATGTTCAGATCGGGGGATACATAGAATCATACTCACTTGCTCCTGACGGAATTGACATGATTAAGGAGTCCTTGCTGGCAGGAATTGCTGAAGGCGTGGAAATCCAGTATGCAGGGGCACCAAGGTACAGGATATCTGTCAGGGACAAGGACTACAAATCGGCAGAAGACACCCTGAAGAAATCCATCCAGGCAATCACTGATACAAGCAAGAAGAACAATGTGGTTTCGGAGTTCACCAGGACTCCATGAAGGAAAGATGAAATCAATTATCCGGAAATGCACAAGATGCAATAAATACACGCTCAAGGAAGAATGCACTTCTTGTGGTGGAGAATCGGTGTATGCCATCCCCCCAAAGTATTCTGAGAAGGACAGGTTCCAGAAATACAGGTTAGATGAATTAAGAGGCGACTTAGATGGAAAAAATAATACTGAACCAGATTAAAAGGCCAAGGCTAAACGAACCGGTACTGATAGGCGGCCTGCCGGGAATTGGAAACATAGGCAAGATAGCCGCAGACTATCTCATTGAAAAACTGAAAATGGAGAAGATGGCGGATATGTATTCCCAATATCTCCCGCCACAGGTTTTCATCAACGATGACGGAGTTACACACCTCGTCAGGAATTCAATTTACTACAAGAAATTCCCGAACAAGAAGGACCTCATGATCCTGGTCGGGGACTTCCAGGGAACGACACAGGAGGGCCAGTATGAAATGTCATACCAGGTCCTTGAACTCGCCAAGAAATTCAACGTATCAGCCATATACACACTTGGAGGGTACAGCACCGGAAAGATCAGCGAGACCCCGAGGGTGCTGGGTGCGGTTACCAATCCGGACATGCTCAACTTCCTGCAGGAAGGGGGAGTTGTATTTCCAAAGGGCGAGCCCGGCGGAGGCATAGTAGGTTCGGCAGGCCTCATGCTCGGCCTGGGAAAGGAACTCTTTGAAGTTGACGGCGCCTGCCTCATGGGTGAGACCTCAGGATATTTTGCGGATCCGAAGGGTGCCAGGGAAGTTATAAAGGTCCTGTCCAAGATTCTTGATGTGGAAATCGACCTCAAGGATATTGAGGAGCGCAGCAAGCAGATCGAGGAAATCACAGAAAAGATGCAGGAAGATGTCCAGGGGAAGCCGGGGCACAAGGAAGACCTTGGGTACTTCGGATAATCCTGCACCTTTCAAAACTCATTTTTTTCAGACCTTTAGCGGCAAAATCAATATAAGCAGAGATTTTATAGTCCCAAAATGGGAAAACCTCAGCTGAAGGCATCTGAGCTCAAGGAAGCCTCAATTTCAGAATTTTTTGAAAAAAACAAGCACATCCTCGGGTTTGACTCCCTTCAGAAGAGCCTTTTCATGATAGTCAAGGAGGCGCTGGACAATTCCCTGGATGCATGTGAGGAGTACGGAATTGTCCCTGAGGTCTCTGTGAGGGTATCCAAGCTTGGGACTGATGTTTATGAAGTCCAGATCGAAGACAACGGCCCGGGAATAGACAGGAAAGAAGTCCCAAAGGTATTCGGCCAGCTCCTGTACGGATCAAGGTTCCACTCAATAAGGCAGTCAAGGGGCCAGCAGGGAATAGGGATAACCGCCGCCATACTCTATGGCCAGATCACAACGGGAAAGACATCCACAGTCAGGTCAAAGAAAA
This sequence comes from Thermoplasmataceae archaeon, assembly GCA_046703705.1. GTDB lineage: Archaea > Thermoplasmatota > Thermoplasmata > Thermoplasmatales > Thermoplasmataceae. The sequence goes on along the minus strand of JBJKST010000057.1, from coordinate 41,363 downwards.
TGGGGGAGGACGTCGCCGTGGAGATTGAGCTGGGCATAAACGTCAAGGAAAACCGGGCAGACGTGAAGAGCGAGAAGGCAGTGATATGGGACACTGAACACGGCACAAGTGTCACAGTGCGCGCCAAGGGAAAATATCAGTCCGGCAGGCAATCTGTTTTTGAGTACCTGAAGGAGAGTGCGGTAGTCAACCCGAATATGAACCTCACATTTGTCGATCCAGAGAACAGGAAATATACATTCAAAAGAGTCGTGGACCAGCCATCGCCCAAGGCGAAGGAAATAAAGCCGCATCCGCTTGGCCTGGAACTCGGCGAGATCAGGAGCATAGCCCAGACAAGTTCCGAGAAGTCCGTGGCAAGATTCCTTTCGGGGGAGTTCAACAGGGTCAGTGAAAAGGTATCGGGGGAAATTCTGGAAACGGCCCACGTTGATGGAACCAAGAGCCCTGCAGACCTCACGCTGGATGATATCAACTCGCTCATGGGCGCATTCAGGGAGGTCAAGATGATGCCCCCGCCCACCGACTGCCTTTCCCCCATCGGTGGGGAATTCCTCAGGAAGGGCTTGAGGAATATTTACGAGGAAACACACCCTTCATTCTATTCCAAGCCCGTAATACGGCCTGTTTCTGTCTTTAGCGGGAACCCCTTTTCAGTGGAAGCTTCAATTGTTTACGGTGGGGAACTCAGGTCCGATGAGCAGGTGAGAGTTGTCAGGTATGCCAACAAGGTCCCGCTGCTCTACCAGGCAGGCGCATGTGCAATTACCAAGGCAATCTCTGAGATGGACTGGCGCCCGTACGGCCTTGAGCAGCGCCAGGGGAACGGAATCCCCTACGGGCCGATGATTATTCTTGTTCACGTCTACGGCACCAGGATCCCATACACTTCCGAATCAAAGGAGGCGGTCGCAAACGTCGAGGAGATAATCGAGGAGATAAAGCTTGCAATGAGGAGCCTCGGGAGGGGAGTCAGGAAATACCTCAGGAAGCAGCAGAAAAGGGTCAAGGCAAGGGAGAAATTCAGGCTGGTCCAGATACTGCTCCCGGAGATCGGCAGGAAAGCATCGTCAATACTGGAGGAGGACGAGCCAAGAATGGACACGGTACTCTCACAGATCGCAAATGTAGTGTTCGTAAACGAGGACTTCGAATTAGCGGACGGCGGGGTGCATGTAAAGCTCAGCCTACACAATTTCACTGCAAAGGAAAGGTCCCTGAAATTATACGCTGACCCGCCGGTCGGGGAAATTGATGCGGGCGTCAACACGTGGGATATTGATAACCTGTCCCCGGCGCAGAGCTATGAAATTGAATTTGACGTAAAGGGAAGCATAAAGGACTACCCGGGGACAGACGTTTATTTTACAGGCATAGATTCAGTCTACATGCAGGGTGCTGAGCCACTGCCTGCGGACTGGAACATGGAGTCCCTGTCCATAGAGGAGGAAACCGGGGACGAGGAAGAGGAGGATGATGCCGATGAACTCTGATACGGAACAGTCCCTTAAGGGAATCGTCAGGAACATACTGGACAGCATAAACAGCGGGGAGATACCCGAACTTCAGCTCCCGTCAAGGACCAGGGACAACATTGTCCTTGATCAGCTCACATCGGTGTGGAAATACGGTGAGTCGACTACGAGGAGGAGCGCTAAGTCAATGGACGGGGCAGAATACCTGGTTAAATTCCTCTACGTAATTGATTTCATAATTGAAATGCTCAAGAGCAACAAGTCTTCCACTCTCAGGGAGATGTACTACATTTCCGAGGGGTGGGACCTGGCCAAGTTCGGTTCTCAGGGTGAGTCTGACCTTCTGGCCGAGGACCTTGAGGTCATAAGCAAGCTTCTTAGGGAGGACTTCAAGCTAAGGCCCGAGGAAAACGGGGCAAGTATAATAGGAGATATAACGATAGAGGAAAAGAACAGAAAAGGTGAATTCAAGACGATCAACTGCAAGGACGACGTCGGGGATGGAGGATACACAATTCCTTACAATGTTGAGCAGGAGAAGCTTCACCTTAAGACCCATGGGGCGAACTTTGTCATGGCGATTGAAACAGGAGGTATGTTTGACCGGCTTGTTGAGAATGGTTTTGACGAAAGGTTCAACGCGGTGCTGGTACACCTGAAAGGACAGCCTGCCAGGAGCACCAGGAGAATTCTCAAAAGGGTCAACCAGGAACTCGGCCTCCCGATATATGTTTTCACTGACGGCGACCCGTGGTCCTTCAGGATTTTTGGCTCCATCGCATACGGGGCAATCAAAACAGCCCACATTTCTGATCATCTTGCGGTTCCGACGGCAGAATACGTTGGAATAACCGCTTCCGATATACTTAATTATAACCTCCCGACCGACAAGCTTACAGACAAGGACGTGAACGCCCTCCAGTCCGAGCTTAAGGACCCGAGGTTCCAGACTGAGTTCTGGAAGGCCGAGATAGAGACAATGCTTTCAATCTCAAAGAAGGCCGAGCAGCAGTCCCTGGCCAAATACGGACTGGATTACGTTACTGAAAAATATCTGCCTGACAAGTTGGGCGAATTGGGGGCAATATAGGGTGATAGAATGAAAGTTGCAGTAGCTCAGATAAGTTCCGGCAAGGACAAGAAGGAGAACCTGAAAAAATCTCTCGACATAGCCAAGAAGCTTGAGTCAAACCCGCCTGATATTCTTATTTTCCCTGAATACCAGATGATTAACCCTGACTTTGACGACCCTGAATTCATGATAGAGCAGTCAGAATCAATAACAGAAGACTTTGTAAGCAGTTTTGTCCCCATTGCCAGAGACTCCAGGATGAACATTCTTCTCAACATTGTCGAAAGGAACAACGGGCACCTGAAGCCTTTCAACACATCTGTCATGCTCAACGACATGGGCATGATCGACGGAAAATACAGGAAAAAGCACCTTTTCGACGCTTACAGCTTCAGGGAAAGCAAGACCTTCACCCATGGCTACGGGGCGCTGAACCCGTTCTTTACCGAAAAATTCCGGATGGGAGTCCAGATCTGCTATGACCTGAGGTTTCCGGAACCGGCAAGGCTCCTGCGCCTCAAGGGGTCGAACATACTTTCATACCAGGCCGGATGGTTCAAGGGGGAGAGGAAGCTTGACACCTGGCTGACCCTGCTGAGGGCGAGGGCAATGGAAAACGGCGCTTTTGTCTTTGGCGTGGCCCAGACAGGAGAGCGCTTTACAGGGCACTCCGTGATTATCAGCCCGTACGGCGACATTGTTTCAGAGGCAGGGGAAGAGGAGACAGTGTTAACCGCAGATATTGACCTGACTCTCATAGAGGAATACCTGAAGGATGTTCCTATGCTGAAGCAGAGAAGGACGGACATATACGACATATATGACGTCGGCAAATCATAGCATCTTGAGAAATTCCCTCATTTCCCTGTAGTCCTTAAGCGAATAGTCTGCAGCGGTGGGGCCGGTTCCGACCCTTATCCTGAGGGCATCGCTGTTCATGATGAATGATTCCTCGTCGGTATTGTCGTCTCCGGCAATGACTGCCCTGGACCCGTTCCTGACATCCCTGATTGCCTTGCCCTTGTTTATCCCGGGCACCCTCAGCTCCATTATCATCTTTCCTTCATACGCATCCATGAGGTTCTCCTCTGCCATTTTCCTCACAATCGTCTGAAGCTCCTCCTTCTGGCCGGGGTCCTGCAAAAGGCCAAGATGGAATGTCAGGTTCCCGTTCTTGTTGTACATCCTGAGGCCCCTGAACTTTGATTCAAAAAGCTCCCTGTTGCCGTATATCCTGTTGCACACGTCCCTGCAGTATCCCAGGTCCTTTGCGTTCTCCTGGACCTTTCCGCCTGTCATTCTCACTGCACCGTGCAGGGCAATGATGTTATACTTGGTTCCCACGAATCTTGTAATGTCGTCCATGGACCTTCCGGTTATTATGTAGGTCTCATGGTTCAAGCTCAGGCGATCCAAAATTCCTATGAGCTCACTGTCCGGGTAGCAGTCGTCCGGGTCCATTTTTATCGGCACAAGCGTGCCGTCATAGTCCAGGAATATCTGCAGCCTTTCGTCCCTGAGGGAACCGGCTGCCTCCGCAAGGCTATCTGGAATGGACATAGGTCGATTCCTTCCGGTTGTTCTGCTTGATTTCTGCAGTTTCCTCTATCTCCCTTATCCACCAGTCAAGGTTTTTCCCGTACACATTCTCCTTCATGAGGGACAGCCTTCTCTGGACTTCCTCCTTCTTCATATTCAGCGAATAAAGGATGGCATCCGCCATTTCTGGAATGTTGTAGGGGTTGACCACAAGGGCTCCGCCCTTAAGGTCGTATGAGGCGCCGGCGAATTGCGAAATTATGAGGCTTCCAGACTCTGTGACAGAGACAAATTCCTTGCTCACGAGGTTCAGCCCGTCAACAAGGGGCGTGATGAGCGCTATGTCCGCGTGGCTGTAATAGGACATAAGGGTCCTGTCGGATATTTTCCGGTACATATAGATGATAGGTGCCCATGATATGTTCCCATACGCGCCGTTCACCCTTCCTATGGTCATCTCAAGGTCCCTCTTTAGCGACTGGTATTCGGACACTGATGTCCTGCTCGGGGTCACAACCATCACATAAACAAATTTGCCTGAATACTCAGGAAACCTGTCAAGCATGTTCTCAATCGCCAAAACCCTGTTTATAAGGCCCTTGGTGTAGTCAAGGCGGTCTATGGAGAAAATCATCTTCCTGCCTTCAAGGGGCTCAAGCTTCACATTCCTGTCCTTGGACTTCCTGTAGTATGAATTGTCGATTCCAAGGGAAATGGAAAAAAGCTTCTGGTTCTCATTCAACGAATTCCTGAGTATCTTCTGGGCCGAAGACCTGAAATTCGACGTATAAAGGGGAGTGTGGAAGGTGATCATGTCAGATTTGGAGAGGCTGTGGATTATCTCCTCCGCTTCAGGAAGTATGGAAAAGAACTCGCTGGCAACCCAGGGGATATGCCAGGTGAACATGATGAAATTCTTGACCCCGTGTTTTCTCAACATGCCCGGAACGAGTGTAAGCTGGTAATCGTGTATCCACACCTTCATGCCCGGCTCGAGATACTGCAGTATCTTGTCACTGAATTTCTCGTTAACGGCCCTGTATTGCCTGAAGCCGTTGGGCGTGAATCGTATCCTCTCCCTGAAATAATGGAACAGGGGCCAGAGTGTGCCGTTGGCATACTCATCATAGAATCCCTTCTTCTCCTTTTGGCTGAGCAATACCCTTACAAGCTTGTAGTTTCCACGCTCCTCGACCGTATATTCCTGGTCCTGCTTTCCGTCTCCCCAGCAGACCCAGACTCCACCTTCCTTCTCCATCAGCAGTTTTAGGGCAGAGGCTACTCCGCCCACATTCTTCTTTGTAATGTTTTTGTTGTGGGACTTATCGTGCGAAAAGGGGCATCTGCTCGTTACAATAAGATAAGTCACTAATATTCTATGGGATACTGATATATAACTGTTTAATGGCTTAAAATGCAATGCGGGGTTCGATTTTTTAAAGGAAAATGATGATCATCGGCACAAGCGGTTCACCGATCATGCAAAAGGACCGGGAATCCCTTTCAAAACGCAATGCAAAACCTCTTCCATTGATTTTGGCGTTCCATGGCGGGAAGATTTACGTTATTCGTCCAGGCGCCTCAAAGTTGAGGTTTCCAGTATATATTCGTATCTAAATTGAATTTCCATGGATGATTTGGTTAAACTGACCCTGTCCATCAGCCTCCCCATCTGGGGAGCCATGGCCATAATAGCTGTTTTTGCGACATATTTCGCTGGAATTGCAGGGTTGGGTGTGATGTTCATAGTGATAATCGTGGTTGCAGCCCTGTGGAACAGAACTTTAGTTGTTTTCTCCGAGAGAGTTAATCGGGACATCCCTCCTGCGCAGCAATTGAACCCATATGAAACAAGGCTTAGGGACATAGAATCCAAGCTGGACGAGATCTCCAGAAAGATGAGGGAATAACCCTATGGCCGCGCAGGACAATTTCAAGCGCAATGTGCGGATTGCCACTGTAATAATTATTGTGGCATCAGTGGTCGGCGCATCGCTGATAGTTGCGGTTTCGCTTCCCGGGATCTCCATTTTTTCACCATACCAGCAATACCACACAGAACTGACTTTCACTCCGCCATCCGATTCCTATTCAATAACAATATCTGCAAACGACTCGAATATACAGGTTTACCAGGGCGGAAACAACTCTGTTTTTGTTGACCTTACAGTATCAGGATGGGCAACCCTAAGCAGCCGCAATGTCTACATTACCAAGGAAGTAACGGGAAATGCGGTCTCCCTTATTGTCAACACACCCAGGATGTACATCGGATACAGCACAAACACAAGGGTGTACCTTCCTGCTGATGCCACTGCCGAGCAGCTTTCGGTACAAACTACCAATGGAAATGAGAACCTTTACGGGCCACTTAACGCATTCAACATGAGCCTCTCCAGCACCAATGGCAACATAGGCGCTTCCGGCCTGACAAACGGCACCATGGAGGCTGCCACAGTGAACGGGAACATGGACATAACTGCCATTAACCTCCTCAGGTGCGCTGAGGACACTGTCAACGGAAACCTTCACCTGACAATTTCGAACATCATAAGGTCCGGATCCTTCACTCTCAATTCGGTAAACGGGAACCAGGATGTCTATATCAACAGCAATTCAAACTCAACAATTTCGCTCTCAACTGTAAATGGAAACGTGGCTGCGGCCAATCTGGCAATAGATATAACGCTGAGTTCAACCAGGACTCTTCAGGGAACAATAAACGGTGGAGGGGCATATATTGACATGAAAACTTCAAATGGCAACCTGAAGATCACCGGGACATAGATACAGTAAAACAGGGCATCATGACAGAAAGGCATTTATAATCGATAGAAATTAAGGTATTGTGACGGCCATAGTGGTGGGGAAACACCCGGTCTCATTCCGAACCCGACGGTAAAGTCCACCACGTTTCGTATGCGTACTGTCTTCCGCGAGGGGATGGGAACTACGATTCGCTGTCATACTCTTCAACTCACAAATGCGGATAACCCGTATTTGTGAACTCCTTTTCACTTCTTGTAAATTAATGAAATTGCCTTCTGCGCTTGCTAAAATTTTATTCTCCTGTTTGCCAGTTTGTGGAGGTGTATTTTCCGGCCAAGCGCAATAACCGGCCTGATGAGCAATTGAGTGCTCCCCACAATGAACAGGTAGACCCCGAAGGTGGCATCGTAGTTGGGAAGGAATTCTATGCTGCCCACAAGAAATTCCACTCCAACAGCAAAGTCATTGCCTATGCTGAGCCAGTCATAGAGCCTGTTAATGCCTCTCTCCTCCCGGCTTTTCCTTACAAATTTCTTCACTGCCCTGTCAACACTGTCCCTTTTTATGAATTCCTTGAAATGCAGAATGAGCCATAGGAGCCCTCCGTTCATGATTATCTCGAGTATTCCGTTCGTGAATTCGACACGGAATGAACTTTCAAGAGTATCAATAAAGTTGGTGCCGCCATTACCGTAATATCCGTTTTTTATTATCTGAACAAGCTCGTTGAACCATGGGTACTGGAGGTAGCTCTCCATGCCAGGGTCCGTAAAATTCCTTCCCGAAATCTCTTTTTCTATGAGCTCTGTGGCTTTCCTGTTATTAAGAAACTCATCCGATGTTACTGTAGATACAAGAACACGTTCCTCACTGGTTGAAGCAAAATTTAGCTCGTGGTCGTAAAAAGAGCCGATTATGCCCATCATTAGGCTCTTCTGGAGGTATGAGACCATGGCAACGTTGTAGCAAAGGGGGACACTTTTTACAATTTCAAGAAACTTTGATATGACCGCTTCTTCGTCCTCAGGGCCAAGATCAACACTGACCTTCCGCAGAATCATGAAAGGGTCGGCGTCCCCGTACGACTCTATGTAGCCTTCCGACCTCATCAGTCTGCAAATCTCATTCGTGTCATTGGATACTGCAAAGGAAAAAAGTTTCCTGACTTCCCCCCAGGTTATTCTCATGTTGTAGTAACCTTCGTGTATGATGTTGCAAAGGAAAAGGAAGATATCCCTGTCCTTTTCAAGGGAGTGCAAGGGTTTAACGCCATTCCCGGGGCCATTGTCAATTCTTTCCGGCATCTGGAAGCTCCAGTCCGGTTATTGGAACAATAGCACTTATTATTTTCCCGGATAACAGAACTTGATTTCTGCGGCATGGTAAGGGTATAATAGCAGGCTGCAATCTATGGAGGAAAAGCGGGTCTTTTGGGCTTCTCACCTGACATCCGGCAAAAGGAGGGATGGTGTGCATAGTCGAGGGCGCACTTTGCCAAAAAACCTAAAAAAACTTAAACCCTCTAGTAATATTAAAGGGACTGGTGTAAGTAATGTCAGCTAACTCCAAGAATTCGGTAGAAGCCCTGATTGAAGTCTCAAGAACCGATTGCTGGGTAACCAACGTGGTAAACCAGAAGGATCCAAAGGCGGAAATCAAGAGGCTCAAGATTGGCCCTGAATTAACTATGCACAAGGTAACCTGCACTATTGACAGGGAAAACATGATCTCCAAGATGAGGGAACTGAGGGGGGTCATAACAAAGGTCACAAGGGAAGGCAAGAAATCAATATGGGCTGAGGGAGTTAGCTGCACAGCCTGCAAATTTGTTGCCAATTCCGATATGGCCGTCCTGAGCAATAAGGCAGCTGACAGGGAACACATATTATACAGGGTCCTTGTAAGCTCAAAGAGGAAACTCGATGTAATTATAAAGGACATGGAAAAGAATGACCTGGAGCCGAGGCTCATAAGCCTTGAGGAGGGCTCAAAACTTACCCTGACCGACAGGGAGCGTGAAATACTCCTTATTGCACTCAAGAAGGGATACTTTGAGCCGGATCGGCAGACTTCCATGAAGGAAGTTGCAGAAGGGCTTGGGGTATCTACATCATCTTTGAGGGACGTCCTGAGAAGGGGCCTGAAAAAGATAGTAAAGAATTATTTCGACAACAATCTGTGAAAGCAAATCTAATTTCTTTCACAATCAATAATTATTCGGGAGAAGATTTTTCGATTCTGAATCTTCCTTTGACATTTATCTTGACCGTGCTTCCGACCATCACGTTTCCGGGATCGTAGAAAGACTTCCATTTGAGGCCGAAATCCTCGCTGTTGACTTTTCCGTTTACCTCGAATATGAATGTGTCCTCGTTGGTCTCCAGAATGTCACAGAGAAGGTTCACTTCTTTCGTTATGTCCTTTATCTTCAATTGCCCCTTGATCTTGTACTTATTTTCTTCCTTCTCTTCAACTGAAGTGCTCCAGAATCTCACGTGCGGATAGTGTTCGACATCGAAGAACTTGGGCCCCTTCAGCTTCTTGTCCCTCATTCTGTCCCTTGTATCAAGGCTTGCACCCTCAAGAACCAGATCCACCAGGGAATCGATCGGATTGTCAGGGTCACCTCTGAAGATCCCCGAGAACTTGCTGAATTTTCCATGGACAGTTGAAACGACCATGTGGCGGATTTGAAATTCAAAGCTGGTGTTGGTCTGGTCGAGAGCCCATTCGCTCAGATGCTTCCCGACAGTTTTCATTAAGGTATGATGTAAATTGTCAGCATAAAACTCAAACCTCAAGTATAAGGGAAAAATGAGAAATTTATAATCCAAACAGTTAACAAAATAGCCAAAACAGGATATGGCTTGATGGAATTATTTTAGTACTCTTATCATGATACTTTTCGAGTAAAACCCCCGATTTGCTGGCAGGCATGTATAGGGAGAAATTTTGAGGGAAAATTGCCAAAAATCAAAAATAAAAAAGAATGAAAAAATGGTATTCTTAAGCTACTTCAACAGTTCCGGTCATCCAGCCTGGTGTGGCCATTGCACCGCCCCAGCCGATCGATCCGCTTCCACAAGCAGCTTCACACTGCCATGTGTAGCTTCCGGAATTCAGCGTGAAGGTTGAGTGCACGACACTTGAGGGTGGAATCGGGATGTTGAGCACAACGCTGCCTGAGCTGCCAAGTATGGTGAATGTGTGTGCTATGTTGCTGTCAGGCACCTGTGAGACTGTGCTTCCTCCAGCTATGTTTATTCCACTTGTCCCCTGGCTTGAGTTAACGTTCGTGTTGTTTACTATGCTTATCTGGCTGTTGGTTGTTCCCACTACGCTTGAATACTGGGCAGCAACATCAGCAGGGCCGTCATCGTAGTTAATAATGGTCAGGCTAACCATCTTTCCTGCCGGGAAGTTTATCACGGCGGTAGAGTGGAGCGTTCCGTTTTCAAGCACATAATAAGCCGGCTGGTCTCCAACTGTCTGGTTAAAGATATTGTTGGTTGTAATCACAAGAGTAACAGCATATGTGCCAGATGAACCTCCAGAGTTGTTCTGGGCTACAGCATTGGAAATATTATATGAAATTCCGAAACCTGCTACAGCGATTATTGCCACAATAGCCACTATGTATGTTCTCTTACCAATTTCCATAGGTAATCACGTCACCATATCTTCTGGAATTATTAATATGGCGCACCTCAATTATGATGGAATGGACAACTTAATATTTGTACATTGAGATTGGATTCTGTAAGGTCAGGAGTCGAATTGAATAGGGTTGACAGCATTAATATCTAGCCAGCCAGTATTTAAGCAGTTCTCCATGTGCTCATAGTTCGCATACCCTTATATGTAAGGCATTTTTGCAAATTTTGCTTACCCACACTAATTTGAAAGGTTCCACGTGTAATTTGAACCGGCTTTCCCTCATATTTGAGGCATCCCGTTAATGTTCAACCTGCAGATTAAGCATTAAGGGATCAAAATGAATGACATACATGCCCATGAACACATAATAAAGAGAAGAGGATACTCAACATACAGGAAGGAAGTCACATCTGAAACCGGTATGGGCCAGGCTAGAGACGAAGTCCTTGATGTCAAGCTCGTTAAGCTCTTGTTCATATCCATGGCCGCAGTAGTGGCTTTTGCTGCATCGATGTTCCTGTTTCCACTCTAAAATTTTTATCATTTTTGGATAACACTTTATTCTAAATCCTTGCTTATTCCATATTATGCCAATGAATGGCAATTATTCCTGAATTTTAATGCTCATTTCTTAATTGCAGAGATGAAGCACCCGATTTGGGCACTAGGGAAAATATTAGATATTAGATAGTTGATTGATGAAGGTGACTGAAGATCTGCCCTCATTGGATGAGCCTGCCTTCACCCTTGGAGAATTCGGGAAGAGCCTTCTGATTCCTTCTGCATTCCTTATCCCGTCGGCAGCACTCGCTGTTTTTTTCGGCATAATTCAGTCCAATTACGGGACAAACATGGGGCCATACCCGCAACTTCTAATGTACACCTCTGCGCCAAATGAAGCGGCGGCTGCCCTTCTCATTTTCTCCATTCTGACATTTGTTTCAGGGGTGATCCTGGCCATCCGGATTTATTCGCGCCGCCATTCGGGGATATTCAAGTTCTATGATGACCACATTGTTTGGATAAAACGTGGTGGCGAAGAGTCTCTGAAATACTCGGATCTCGAGGATGCATATTTTGGAGATTCGTTATACCGGAACGATGTAAAGCAGGGAATCACGCCGGATGGCACCGAACGCTATGTTGGGGGTATTTCATTCAAGGTTAACGGGCTGTCTGTAAGGCTGTCCGTCCTGAATGCTCCTGAAGCAGCCTCCTACATTGAGGAAAGGGTGCCTGACGACAACATAATGTAGCCGTTGTGTCCAAGCACCGTTAAATCAAAAGTTTTCTGCCGGATATTGGAAGAAGGGTGATCAACCTTGAAACTCTGCAGGATCAAACATGTAGCTTTCAAAGTCCTTTTCAACGATCTCCCTTCTGGCCCTGAGGCCATCAAGGAACTCATTTATCCTGTCTGAAGCAAGCGCCTTCATTTCACCGCTCAGCATTTTCCCGCTCTTGTACTCATCATATATCTCCGCTGTTCTGTTGAGGTCCGGCTCCAGCATCCTGTAAACATTGAATGCAAAGTCTATGTCCGGATTGGCGCCATATTTCCTCTGCTCCTCGGCGGTATCCCTGCCACCTGAAAATGCATATTTCATCAGTTTGCGCCTGACGGTCTTGTGGTCGTCCGCCAGGTAAATTCCGGTTGTCTGGTCGGAAGACGACATCTTTCCTCCCCCTTTCAGGGAAGGTATGAATTTGGAAATGATTGAAGATGGCTTGTAGTAGCCCAGCTTCGGGAGCACATCCCTGGAGAGCTTGAAGTGTGGGTCCTGGTCTATGGCATACGGTATGAGGCACCTGACATTCTTTCCCTTAAGAACAGACATCACAAAGGCCGGAACCGACTGCATGCTTGTGAAGAAATACTTGCCTATGTTGTCGCTGTCAGTGAAGCCGAAAACCGCCTTGACCGATGAGGCGTTTATATGTTTTGAGACCCTGATTGCCTGGTTGTAAAGGAGCCCCGAGTGCTTCGAATCAATGAGCACGTGGGTTTTCTCTGGCTTGAAACCTACACTCAGTATGTCCAGGATATTCCTTCTTGTGTATTTCTCAAGGTCCTTCTCATTTACGTCCCTGAAGATGAATTTTTCATCGTCGGTAATCTGAATGATCAGATCTACATCGAACCTGTCCTGGAGCCACTTGGTAAAAACAAACGGAAGGAGGTGCCCGAGGTGCATTTCACCCGATGGGCCTCTTCCGGTATAGAGGTAGAATTTCTCCCCTTTCTCGTAACTGTCCAATGCAATGTCAAGGTCGCGGTGAGAGTAGAAAATCCGGTGGGTAAGGAAGGGATGTACTTCACCGGTTATGCGCTTTATCCGTGATATGATCTCCTCATCGATCAGCTTTGCCCCGAACTCATTGGCTATTCTGTCATAGTCCGTCTCCTTGAGTTCGTTGGAAACTTCCCATGGTGTGATATCAGGCTTTTCTGTCAACCGTGCACCTTCTTTATTTTATAGGTTTTCCATGTCCCCGGGTTAAGCCGTGACCTTCATGAAGAGGTCTTTGTCCATGACAGCCCTGAGTGAAGCAAGTTCTCCCGGCTTGAATATGCCGTATTCGGTTATGAAACCGGTTACGTATTTTGATGGTGTGACATCGAACGCAGGGTTTCTGGCTTTGCTCTGTTCCGGGCCTATCCTGCCGCCGTTTACTATCATGACCTCGTCCTGGTTTCTCTCCTCAATTGGGATATCGTCTCCAGAGCTTATTGAGAAGTCAAACGTGCTGCCGGGGGCTGCAACATAGAATGGAATGCCGTTTTCCTTTGCCAGGACAGCTTTTTCATAAGTCCCTATCTTGTTGGCAAAATCACCGTTTGGGGCAATCCTGTCTGCTCCTACTATGACCATGTCCACTTCCCTGTTCTTCATGAAATATCCCGCTGCGTTGTCTGCTATGACTGCATGGTCAATGCCTTCCTGGGCAAGTTCCCACGCTGTCAGCCTTGCGCCCTGCAATCTCGGGCGTGTTTCATCCACGAAGACGAAAATATTCTTCCCCTCTTTCTTGGCATATCTCATTGGTGCCAGGGCGGTACCCCAGTCCAGCACGGCAAGTGCTCCCGCGTTGCAGTGTGTCAGAAGTTTCGACCCGTCTGAGATCAGCTCATTTCCGTATTCGCCTATTTTCTTGCATCGGCCTGAAATCTCGTTTGCATACCTGTTTGCTGCACCAAGGTCGAAATTGTTGTCTTCCATGAATTTCACGGCCTTGAAAAGGTCGAATGCAGTGGGCCTTGTTCCTGAAATCTCTTCAACCGCCTTCTTCATGTCCTCGTTGTTCAGCTTGGCCATTGCAAGGCCGAAGGCAGCAGTGACTCCGATGGCAGGGGCGCCTCTCACAACCATGTCCTTGATTGCGAAGACAATGTCTTCAGTTTTAGTTGCCGTAAATATCTCGATCTTCTCAGGAATTTTCCTCTGGTCGATCAGCTTGACTGTATTGTCGTGATACCAGACGGCAAACAGAGTTTTGGACTCGCCATCTATATTAACTTTCATAGCCGGACATAATATTGTGATTTAAATGTGTATCGAATTTACACGATCTCCCTGAGCTCAGGGCCTTCCGGGGGATCACTGAGGTCCGAGAACGGCCTGTTCATGTAATCCTTCGGATGTTCCTCCCCGAGCACAAATTTCCTGAACATGTAATTGTGGAAGGCCGGCACCTCATATCTCTTCATGACTTCAGTGACCTTGGCTATCCTTTCGGTATAGCCCGATACGTCTCCGCTGTCATGGGCTACATGCAGCGTGTTGAGCGAGAAATTTGAAGTGCTGCAGACTCCTCCGAATGCTCCCATCCTTATGGATTCTTCGAGCAGGTGATCCTTCCCCTGGTACACTTCTATCCCATTTATGCCAAGGAATTCCCTGAATTTTTCCAGGTCCCCTCCACTGTCCTTTATGCCTCTTATGGCTGAATGCTGGGAACTGATTGATGATACTAGTTCCGGCGAAACGGTCAATCCTGTCAGAGACGGATTGTTGTATAGGTACAGGTTAGCAGACGTCTTCCGTGCAATCTCTGAAAAGTATGCCCCCATGCTCTCCTGCGAATACCTGTGGTAATACGGGTTTATTGCCACCAGGTTCTCATACCCTATGTCCTCTGCATCCTTTCTCATTTCCAGCGTCTCCTCAAGGTCATTCCTCGAGATGTTGGCAAAGAGCTTTAGGCCTGAAGACCTGCTAATGACTTCTCCAATCACTTCCAGATGCCTCTTGTACGATAACGAGGCGCACCCGCCCGTTGAACTGGCGGCAAAAACGCCGTCAAACCTGTTTAAGGTTGCATATTCCAGAAGTCCCTCAAGCGCCTCTTTGTCGAGTTCGCCGTTCTTATGCGGAGTTATCAGGGGTATGATAATGCTGTGGCCCATGATGGTTAATGATGGGCCGGGTTTAAAATATGTCGGATCTATAAACTGATTGCGGAGTAAGCAGTTCTCTGTGAAATCGATTGACAATATTTATATTCTGAAAGCCAATCAAGATTCCCAGTTTATATGGGGCCCGTAGCTCAGCTAGGTAGAGCATCTGGCTTTTAACCAGGTGGTCGGGGGTTCAAACCCCTCCGGGCCCGTAATGGAGGGAGAAAGGATGGGAAAGCTGAACGTGCTTCGACATGAGCTCGTACCTGAGCATCATTTAGTGAAAAAGGAAGATGAGGATAAGGTTTTAAAGGAGTTAAACATTGCAAAAGACCTGTTGCCGAAAATAAGTAGAAATGACCCTGCCGTAAAGGCATTGGAGGACATCCACGGGCCCCTGGAGGAAGGGAGGATTATTCGAATCGTCAGAAAGAGTCCTACCGCCGGGTTCTCTATTTATTACAGGGTAATAAGTGGTGAGATTTTCAAATGAAGGAACTTGTAGATTTATTTTTCAAAAATGAGAGTGTAGTCAACCACCAGATTGAATCCATGAACTATTTTGTGGCCACAAAATACAACGCAGACAACGGAATGCAAAAAATAGTGGACGAAACCAAAGTTACAGACGAGGATGAACCCGGTGTAATGACCCTGGACCCCGCAAAAACCAGCGGCAGGGATATAAAGATATACTTCGGCAGGCCAAGGGAAAGTGGAAGGTTTGTCGGTGACCCTACAATATGGGTTGAAACTCCTGAAATAAAGGAGGCTTCGGGAGCATCAAACCAGATAACGCCAAACGAGGCCAGGTTGAGGGACCTGAACTACATGGCACCAATCACGCTCAAGCTCAGGATCGTGGACGACGGAGTGGAGAAGGATCCTGAGGTCATTAAGATAGGCGACCTGCCTGTAATGGTGAGGTCAAGGGTATGCACCCTCCACGGTACAAACCTGGACAATTACATAGAAAAGAACAACGGCCCGATCAACGCTTCACGAACCGAGAAGCTCCAGTATGTCGGGGAAGACCCGAACGATCCCGGAGGATATTTCATAATTGGCGGTTCAGAGCGAGTTATCGTATCGCTTGAGGACCTTGCACCGAACAAGATTCTGGTCGAACTCGAGGAAAAATACGAGTCAAAAGTCGAGGTTGCAAAGGTTTTCTCGCAGAAGGGAGGCTTCAGGGCACTCACCTCAATGGAAAAGGGGAGCGACGGAATCCTGAATGTTTCAATCCCAAGCGTAGCCGGGACGATACCTCTTGCAATACTTATGAAGGCCCTGGGAATTGAGAAGGATGTTGACGTCCATAACTCAATATACAGCGAGCCTGAAATGGAGCCTATCATTTACGCAAACATCGAGGAATCCAAGAACCCGAAGATCTTTCCGCCGAACGGTGTTAACAACACGGAAGATGCAATCTCATATCTTGAGAAAAGGTTTGCAGCAGGCCAGGCAAAGGAATTCAGGGAGAAGAAAGTTTCACAGATGCTCGACAAGTCACTGCTGCCGCATCTTGGTGACACCAGGGAAGACAGGCTGAAGAAGGCCCTTTACCTTGGAAGGATGGCAAGGTCGCTTCTGGAGCTTAATCTCGGAAAGAGGAAGGAAGATGACAAGGACCATCTTGCTAACAAGAGGATAAAACTGGCCGGAGACCTGCTGGATGAACTTTTCAGGAACGCATTCCAGTCCGTAATGAAGGACCTCAAGTACCAGCTGGAGAGGACTTACAACAGGAAAAAGGGAATCAGGCTCAGGCCCGCTGTAAGGCAGGACCTGCTGACACAGAAGCTTCTCCATGCCATGGCAACAGGCAATTGGATTGGCGGGAGGACGGGAGTATCCCAGCTTCTTGACAGGGTTTCAAACGTCAGCACACTGAGCCATCTCAGGCGTATTATATCTCCATTGACCAGGTCACAGCCGCATTTCGAGGCAAGGGATCTTCATCCGACGCAGTGGGGCAGGATATGCCCAAATGAAACACCTGAGGGCCAGAATTGTGGCCTGGTGAAAAATGCTGCACTAATTATCAACGTAACAGAGGGCGTGGACGAGAACATAGTCCTGGAATTCCTGAAGGGAATGGACCTCAAGGAGATCGCAGGGGAGAGCATGAGTTCAGGCAGAGTATACCTTAACGGAGACTTTGTTGGTTACCATGACGATCCTGAAGGATTCACCAGCCTCATCAGGGAAGAGAGAAGGAAAGGAAAGATCTCCGACGAGGTCAATGTAAGGTTTGAGCCTGAGACAAGAGAGGTTATCGTCAACTGTGACAAGGGCAGAATCAGGAGGCCATTGCTGACTGTCAAGGACCAGACCACGATAATTACACAGGACATGCTCAAGAAGCTGGAAACAGGTGAATACACCATTAAGGACCTTGTAAAGAGGGGTGCAATAGAGTGGATTGATGCAGAAGAGGAGGAGAACCTCTATGTGTCCATATACGCCTATGACTTCCCGGAAAGGTGCCCCTCGTGCTCCAGGTACCTGTACAGAAGCAAGATCTACTGGACAAACCCCGGAGAAGCGAAAGAAATAGAACTCCAGTGCGAGTCCTGCGGTGAAAAGTTCCCGGGAGCGAGCCTCCTTGATGAGCAGCACACGCACCTTGAGATCGACCCCGCACTGATTCTTGGAGTAGTTGCTTCAATTACGCCATACCCTGAGCATAACTCGTCACCAAGGATCACCATGGCAGCAGCAATGACGAAACAGTCAATCGGACTGGCAGCCACAAATTTCAGAATCAGGACGGACACAAGGGGCCATGTATTGCACTACCCACAGATGCCTCTAGTCAAGACAAGAGTCATGGATTTCATAAGCTACGAGAAGAAGCCTGCTGGCCAGAATTTTGTCGTGGCAATCATGTCGTTCCAGGGGTACAATATCCAGGACGCACTTATATTCAACAAGGCAGCAGTAGAAAGAGGACTCGGGAGAAGCACTTTCTTCAGGACATACACTGCAGAGGAAAGAAGATACCCTGGAGGCCAGGAAGACAGGTTCGAAGTTCCTACACACGACGTGCTTGGAGCAAGGGCTGAGGACTTCTACAAGAATCTTGACGAGAATGGTATCATATACCCCGAATCAAAGGTCGCAGGTTCAGACGTGCTTATAGGAAAAACTTCCCCGCCGCGTTTTCTTGAAGAGGGTGGGGACAAGCTCGGCCCGCAGAGGAGGAGGGAGTCTTCCATCACCATGCGTCCAAACGAATACGGTTTCGTGGATAACGTAATTCTTACCGTTTCTGAAAGCAACAGCAGGGTCATCAAGATCAAGGTCAGGAGCGAGAGGATACCTGAGCTTGGTGACAAGTTCGCATCAAGGCACGGCCAGAAAGGCGTCATTGGATCAGTTGTTCCACAGGAGGACATGCCTTTTACGGAAGAAGGGACGATTCCGGACCTGATAATCAACCCGCATGCTATCCCGTCAAGGATGACGGTCGGGCACATACTTGAGATGATTGCAGGAAAGATTTCAACCAGGAAGGGTGAAATAATGGACGGAACCATCTTCAGTGGAGAACCTGAAAAGAGCCTGAGGGAAGGCCTTACCGAGACCGGATTCAGGTACACATCTTCAGAAGTCATGTATGACGGAATCACCGGGCGCAAGTATGACGTAGACATATTCACGGGAGTCATCTACTACCAGAAGCTGCACCACATGGTGGCAGGGAAGTTCCACGCAAGGTCCAGAGGGCCGGTCCAGATACTTACGAGGCAGCCCACCGAGGGTAGATCCAGGCAGGGAGGACTCAGGTTCGGAGAAATGGAGCGTGATACGCTTATCGCACACGGTGCTGCTATGGTCATAAAGGACAGGCTCCTTGACCAGAGCGACGGAACCATACTCTACGTATGCGGCAATCCGTCTTGCGGGCACATTGCAATACTTGACAGGAAGCGGGGCACGATGAGGTGCCCTGTTTGCGGCAACACCGGAAACATACACCCGGTGGAGACAAGCTACGCATTCAAGCTGATGAGGGATGAGCTGAGCTCAATGGGTGTAATGATGAGACTTGTACTGGGTGATCTCAAATGACAACAGGAATTTCAAAAAGAATTTACAGGATACAGTTTGGCCTTCTCTCACCTGAAGAGGTGAGGAAGATGTCGCAGGTGAAGGTTATAACTGCCGATACCTACGATGACGACGGGTATCCGATAGAAAGGGGCCTGATGGACCTCCATATGGGCGTTATTGAGCCCGGACTGAAGTGCACCACCTGCGGCGGCAAAGTTGACGAATGCCCGGGGCACTTCGGGCATATCGAGCTGGCAATGCCGGTAGTGCATGTCGGTTTCATCAAAGAGATAAAGACTTTTCTCGACTCAACGTGCAAGAGCTGCGGAAGGATAAAACTTACAGACGACGAGATCAAGACCTACCGCGAGAGGATGGGCGCATACAACCTTTCGTCCTCGGATCCGGAGGTTATTGGCATAATGTCCAAGAAGATGACCGACGAGGCGTCTCAGAGAATGGTGTGCCCCCACTGTGATACACAGCAGAGCAAGATCATACTGGACAAGCCAACAACATTCAGGGAAGAGGGAATAAAGGTCACGCCCAAGGAGATCAGGGAGAGGCTGGAGAGAATCCCGGATGACGATCTGGTGTTTTTCGGCTTCAACCACGAAGTGGCAAGGCCGGAATGGATGATCCTCACAGTGCTTCCTGTCCCGCCGATCAACGTAAGACCGTCTATTACCCTTGAGACAGGGGAGAGGAGCGAAGATGACCTGACCCACAAGCTCGTGGATATTATCAGAATCAGCCAGAGGCTCAGGGAAAGCAGGGACAACGGATCTCCACAGCTTATCATAGAGGATCTCTGGGACCTGCTCCAGTTCCATGTCACAACTTACTTTGACAATCAGACCGCCGGCATACCCCCCGCAAGGCACAGATCAGGAAGGGCATTGAAAACACTGGTCCAGAGGCTCAAGGGAAAAGAGGGAAGATTCAGGTCAAACCTGTCAGGAAAGAGGGTCAATTTCTCCGCCAGGACAGTCATATCACCCGAGCCGTTCCTCTCGATCAACGAAGTGGGAGTGCCGGAAAAGGCAGCCAGGGAACTCACTGTCCCGGTCATTGTAAACATATTTAACCTGGAGGCAGTAAGGGAACTTGTTGCAAGGGGCCCCGAGCCTAGGGACGAATTCGGCAAGTACCTCTGCGGCGTAAACTACATTATAAGGCCGGACGGAAGAAGGGTCAAGATAAGCACCCAGAACGCGGAGGAAAATTCACAGAGGGTCGACGTGGGATGGACTGTAGAAAGGCAGCTAAACGAAGGGGACATCGTGCTCTTCAACAGGCAGCCGTCGCTCCACAGAATGTCCATGATGGGCCATACGGTGAGAATCCTTTCGGGCCAGACATTCAGGTTCAACCTTGCAGTGTGCACTCCATACAACGCCGATTTTGACGGCGATGAAATGAATCTGCACATCCTGCAGAAGGAAGAGGCCAGGGCGGAAGCAAGGATAATTATGAAGGTGCAGGAACAGATAATGTCCCCCAGGTTTGGAGGGCCTATCATAGGTGGTATCCACGACCATATCACCTCCATGTTCCTTCTGACCCACGGGAACCCGAAATTCACAGAGGAAGAGACAATACACATAATGAGCTACATCGACGTAGACAGCCTACCTGAACCACATGAAGAAAACGGGAAGAAATACTACAGGGGCAGGGACATATTCTCAACCATACTCCCGGACGGGCTCAACCTTACATTCCCGAGCAAGCTTTGCTCCGGGGCCAAAGAAAAGTGCGAGTACGAGGATGACCCTGCAGACAAGGAAGTGTACATCGTAAACGGGAAAATGGAACACGGCACAATAGACGAGAGCGCAGTGGGGCCATTTTCAGGTGAAATCATCAACAAGATATACAGGAAATACGGGGCACCTGAGACCTCTAAATTCATCGACAGGATGACAAGGCTGTCCGTGGGCCTCATTTCACTCAGGGGATTCACCACCGGAATACTGGATTACGACATACCGGAGAACGCGGTTTCAAGGATCGACGAGATCTCCCTTGACGCCATAGACAGGATCAACAAGCTAATCGACACATACAAGAAGGGACAGCTTCAGCCCGCGCCCGGAAGGTCTGTGGAAGAGACTCTGGAGATTGAAATCCTTTCGGTAACAGGTATCGCAAGGGATGAATCAGGAAAAATCGCCAGTTCATATCTTGGACTGAGCAATCCTTCGGTTATCATGGCCAGATCAGGGGCAAGGGCTAAAATGCTTAACATATCTGAGGTTGCGGGAATGGTGGGCCAGCAGTCCGTGAGAGGAGGCAGGCTCAACAGGGGATATTACGGAAGAACTCTCCCGCACTTCCAGATCGGTGACATTGGGGCAGTGGCAAGAGGATTCGTAAAATCATCATACAAATCCGGCCTGAATCCGCTCGAATACTTCATGCACAGCATTGGAGGCCGTGAAGGTCTGGTAGATACTGCAGTCAGGACCTCGAGGAGCGGTTACATGCAGAGAAGGCTTATCAACGCCTTTGAAGACCTGAAGGTCGACGACAAGAAACAGGTCCAGGACACCGTGGGGGCTGTCATACAGTTCAAGTACGGTGAAGACGGAATTGACCCGACCAGGAGCGAAAACGGTGAGACGGTCGACGTTGATTATCTCGCATTTGACACTGAGATGGAGGTGGAAGAGTGAGCTCTCTTCTCTGGAAGGACACAAAGACGCACGTATCTGAGCTCAAAAGGCGGGTGCCATGCGATTATGCTGTCGACTTCGACCTAAAGGACATCGCTGCCGATGACGGATATATCACCACGGACAAGAAGCATTTCCAGTACTACGTCAGGATAGCCGACATTTCAGGGTACAAGGAGTCAGAATCACAGGTGGTCAAGAAGAAGACCGGCCTGAAGAGCATCCTGAGGATAACGGAGGTCATGGATATCGACTCGCTTCCTGTTTCGGAATTCAAGAAAGGCAAACAGAAACTCCAGGAAATCGATACCTTCGACACAGGCGACAGGATCCTTGTGAAGCTGGAAGAAAAGCCAGGATACATGGAGACGCTGGACAAGGAAATCAAGGCAGTCCTGGATGACGCAAAGAAGCTTGGTTACGACATTCCTCTGTCGGTGGCCGAAAAGGCAATAAAGTACAAGAAGGAAATGAAGCCTGCCGTATACAAGAAATTCCTTGAGAGGATAAAGCAGGAACTTACCAGAAACTCAATCGACGCCCACGAGGCTGTTGGAATAATTGCAGCGCAGAGCATAGGAGAGCCGGGCACGCAGATGACGATGAGGACTTTCCACTTTGCGGGAGTCAGGGAAATGAACGTTACTCTGGGTCTTCCGAGGCTCATAGAGATTGTGGATGCCAGGAGGATACCGAGCACGCCTTCAATGACAATTTACCTTAAGCCTGAATTTGAAAAGGAGCAGGACACGGTTCTGAACGTCGTCAAGAAGCTGGAGAACACAACGGTCATCGATGTTGCCGACATCATAACGGATGTCGGGGAAATGACACTTTCCATCGTACCGGACAAGGCGAAGATGAAGGACAGGCTCGTTGAGAACTCTGACATCATGGATGCACTTGAAAAGGTCAAGGGAGTGTCTGTCATCAGCGATGAGAAGGACAACAGAATTACAGTCAAGCCGACTCAGGAGTCATTCAAGAAACTGTACCAGGTCCAGGAGCAGCTTAAGGTAATGACCATAAAGGGAATACCGGGAATCAAGAGGGCCATAGCAAGGATAGACAATGCTACTGAAGCATGGACTGTTTACACGCAGGGCTCAAACCTCAGGGAAGTCCTGGAACTCGATGAAGTGGATTCATCCAGGACTTACACTAACGACATTATTGAAGTTGCCACCGTGCTTGGAATTGAGGCAGCAAAGAACGCAATATTCCTGGAGTCACAGAGAACACTGGCAGAACAGGGGCTCGAAGTTGACCAGCGCCACCTTATGCTCGTAGCCGACATGATGACCTTTGGGGGTACAGTCAGGGCGGTTGGAAGAACAGGTATCTCCGGAAGGAAGAGCAGTGTCCTCGCAAGGGCAGCATTTGAAATTACCACAAAGCATCTGCTCAGGGCAGGATATCTTGGTGAAGTCGATCCGCTCACTGGTGTTGCAGAAAATATTATAGTAGGTCAGCCAATAACACTAGGCACAGGGGCAGTGAACCTGGTCTATAAAGGACTGAAGAAATGAGATTGACAGCAATCAACAGGAGTTGCACTTTTTCTTCTCACTTTGCGGAATGGTAGTTTTATGAAGGAAATGACAGTTGACAACAGGATGATGGGCTATATTGCCCTCTTCGAGAAACTGGGAAGAGTCGAACTCAAGGAGTGCCTCGAGAATGAGGACATGATCCTCTTCCTGGTGGGTGAACGGAAACTGGCTGAGCTTTTCAAGAGGAACCCAAATATAATCGCTGAGCTCAAGGAAAGGATCAACAAGCACATACTGGTTGCTGAAACATCCAGGGACCTGCTCAGTTTTGTTAAGAACCTTTTCTACAGGTTCGGCGTGAAGGAGATATACCTTAACTGGAAGCAGGGCCAGATAGAGATCCTTGTTGGCGTTGAGCAGAGTGAAATAGGGAAGGCCATCGGAAAGGAAGGCAGAAACATAAAGCTGATGAAGGAAGCCGTCTCAAGGTTCTACAATATTAAGAGCCTGAACATAAAACAATAAATAAAAAAAATTGAAAAAAGTGGGCAGGGGTTATTTTTCTCCTCCGCCTGCACTTAAGGGTTTTTCGCCGGAAGGCTTGGGGGTGTCGTCAGAATCGAGGTACTGAGTCCCTTCCTTTATCATTGCATCTATCTCCTCGGTCCTTATTCCGCTGGCAGTGGCCCAGAAGTAGAACCCAAGCGCCACAACTGCAACCATTATCACATCATAGGGGAACGGCACGTAGTTCTGCCCGTACTCTCCAATGTATGACATGATCACAATCACAATAACGTATATTGGCACCCACATTCCACTCTTGTAGTTCTGCCTGTTGAAAATCTTCGGGACATCAAAGTAGGCAACGAACACAGAATAGACCAGAAGGCCGATGAATATTCCTATTGCAAGGTACCCGTCCAGGGGCCAGCCTGACCAGTAAACAACCAGGGATGCTCCAATAAACGCAATTGGCGAAATAATGGCAGATCCCGGGAGCTTGAAGGGCCGGTGCAGTTCAGGAGCGTGCTTTCTAAGCACTCTCAGCGATGGACCCCCGACTATGTATGTGAACACAGTGGCGGACGTGATGAAACCGACCAGCTTGTACCAGCTTGGGAACGGCAGGAAAAAGATGTACCCGATAATCAGGGATGCCAGAAGTGGTATGTATGGTATCCTGGTCTTTTCCATGATCTTGATAAGGGACTTTGGCACTCCTCCAATAGTTCCGATTCCATAAAGGGTCCTGACTGAGGTCCCGAGGTACACATTCAGTGTTCCGGAGGGAGACACAAATGCATCAGCATAAAGCAGGTATGTCAGCGGAACCAGCCCGGCTGCACCTGCCAGTATGGGGAAAGGCGCATCATGCAGCTGTTGTATTGCATGCGGGAGGTTTCCTGAGGCATAGTAGCCGGAACTGAATGCTGCCCAGTTGCCCGGGGCAATGTTCAGGCTCGCCCAGTTTATCTGCCCGAGGAATCCGACCTGAAGGCCGACGTAGAGCACGATTCCGATTATGACCGAAAATATGGTTGCAATTGGAACGGACTTCTTTGGCGTTGCGGCCTCACCTGCATAATCCACTGCCTGCCTGAACCCGAGGAATGAAAACACTATTCCCGAGATTGCGACTGCCTGGAATACAGCACCGAATCCGAACGGGTTGAAACCGTTGTCCCCGTTGTAGGTAATGTTAAGGTTGCTGGCGTGGAACCCGACAAACAGAAGGAGAATGACCGTTCCAACCGGAATTATAAGCTTCCACCATGTCATTCCCGTGTTGGTTTTCCCCATGATCTTTATTCCAAAATAGTTCAGGAAGAAGAATCCCAGCATCAGCAGGCCGGCAAGCACGATTCCTATAATGGAAAGAACTCCTGATGGCTCAACCAGTATGAGCCCATAGGGTTTAGTCCAGGTGCTTGCAACCGTTATGACGGCTTCAGCTTCAATGGCAGGCACAGATACAGCAGACAGAAAGTACGCCCATCCGAGCATAAATCCTGCAAACCCTCCATGGGTATAGTTACCGTACCTTACAATGGCTCCAGACCTGGGTATCATCGAACCAAGTTCCGCATAGACAAGGGCTATAAACAGGATGATAACCCCTCCTATGATCCAGGAATAGATGGCCGCAGGCCCTGCAACGAAGGCAGCTCCGTATGCAGCAAAAAGCCACCCTGAGCCGATGATACCGCCCAGGCTTAGAAAGAGCAGGTCCCATGTGTTTAGGGCTCTTCTCAGCTTTCTATCAGATGAATGAACATCCATGCCCGAATTTACATAGAAGATGTACTTAAATGTTTGTTTAATGATATTTTATCCACAGAGTTCTTTATACTCCCAATCAGTAAAAATAAGGGTTTTTGGAAACTTGAACATTGGAATTGCGCACCATCATGTTACTAAATTCGGTACTTCCCAAAATAATATTTACAATCCACAAAAGCCCATTAATACTGTCCCATCTTTCAACATCAAAAAGACGGCAGTTGAAAATTATTCTTTCGCTGGGAAGTATACATCCTTATTAATCTTATTAAAGAAAACACACACTTGGTATACTATTCCATTCAGCCCCTTGGCACATGCTTGATAAGTCAGTCATGGGCAAACTGCGGTGAAAAGGAAAAAAACGTCGGAAGTTATATTTAGCGAGTCATAATTCACCTCATGATGCCGGGACCATACAATCGACAGGGTAATCAGACTTCGGACGGAGACGAACAGGCAGTCAGGGTTATCCTTCCAAACAAGAAGAAAGGGGAGATGTTTGGCATAGTTGAGAAACTTTCCGGCGCCTCAAGGCTAGAGGTAATGTGCGAGGACGGCTATACCAGAAACTCGCGAATACCTGGCAAAATGAAGAAGAGAATGTGGATAAGGGAACATGACCTGGTTATAGTCAAGCCATGGGAGTTCCAGAGTGAAAAGGCGGACGTAGTCTACAGGTACACGCAGACGCAGGCTAACTATCTGAGTAGAAATAATCTTTTACCCGAAGTCATTAATATATTCAAGTAAGAATGGACAATGAAAAATCAGCTCTGAAGACCCTTATAGAATCAGGTGAATTTCTAAATCGCCTCAATGTGGACAGAAAGACGTCAGACCTTGTTTTTGATGAGCGAACACTCAAAGCCCTGTACGAGCTTATGAACAGGGAGTCTATCGACTATATTGATTATCCTATATCTTCCGGAAAGGAATCAGTAGTCTTCAAGGCTGTCAGGAAGAAGAAGCCTGTGGTGGTGAAGGTCTACAAGATGTCCACACTGAAGTTCTCCAACATAGGAAAATACATTGAAGGCGATTACAGGTTCCACAAAGAGAGCAGATCACGGTCAAGGCTGGGTTACCTCTGGGCAAAAAAGGAATTCACTAACTTGCAGGAGCTGCAGAAGAACGGGATTCACAGCCCGAAACCCATTGCATTCCACAAGAACCTGCTTATGATGTCGTATCTGGGAGACCAGAGAAGGCCTGCAAGGAGCCTTAGGGAATACGAGGGGGATCTTAACCCTCTTCTCAAGCAGATAAGGGAAGAGATGAGGATGATGTTCAAGGACTCCAGGATAGTGCATGCGGACCTTAGTGAATACAACATACTCGTACACAGGAAAAAGGCATATTTCATAGACCTGGCACAGGGTGTGACAGTCGACCATAAGATGGCGGAAGAATTCCTGGTCAGGGACGCTGTCAATATTTGCAGGTTTTTCAGCAGGAAGGACATCGATTGCGATCCGGAAGAATTGCTGAGGCACATAAAATCATGAACTCTGTTGCTGAGGCGGGAAAATCAATAAACCTTAAATTGGAAATGCAATATCTCAACTGGTATAATTCCATAGGCACGGCAAAAAGTGGCAAATTTGGAGGATACAACAGACATGGAATTTGTTGAAGTGGGGGACATTAAAATACCGGTGGAGCGCGTTCCGGTTCTGATAGGAAAGGATGGAGCCACCAAACGGAAGATCGAGAAACTTGGGAAAGTGAAGCTCGTCATAGATTCCGAGAACGGAGAAGTGAGGGTCCTCCAGAACGGCGATGCAATCCTCGCCTCAGTCACCACGGGAGTAGTGCAGGCTGTAGGCCGAGGTTTCAGCCCTGAAAAGGCACTTCATCTGTACAACGACAGTTACCAGCTTATTGTGATTCCCCTCCGGGAATTTGCCAAGGCAGGATCGAGAAGGATCACCCAGGTCAGGGGCCGTGTAATAGGCAGGGAAGGAAAAACCAGGAGAATACTGGAAGAGCTTACTTCAACCTATGTTTCGGTGTATGGTGACACTGTTTCTATAATCGGGGACTATCTTTCCATAAACTATACCAAAGAGGCCATAATGAGGCTTGTCAATGGCAGCAAGCATAAGACTGTTTATAAGTACCTTGAGGGGCTTTCCAAGGAATTAAGGTACAAGAAGATAGAGGAATCTTTTGGGTAAGCTTTCACAAACCTCGGCAAATATTATATTGTGAGTAGCAATTACGTAGTCGAAGCGGGGTGGGGTAGCTAGGAGATCCCGGCGGGCTCATAACCCGCAGATCAATGGTTCAAATCCATTCCCCGCTATCTTAAGTTCTCACCCAAAATATTTCCTGCAAATTTCTTTCAGCAACTGTTCTATGTCGGAGTTTCCTTCTGGCTCAGACAAAGGTATGGAATGTTTCCCCATTGAAAGAGTCGTGTATTTTCCGATTGAAAAGAACTTCATTCCTGACCCGACAAGCTGTCCCAAAGACCCGCCAATTGCATCTATAAACGATTCAACCTCCATTGAGGACGTGAACACGACTCCAAAGCAATCCGGATCCATTATTGGCGCCGTCTCCGGCTTCCTGATCTTCACCACATTGTATGCGGTTGCATTGATAAACTGGACGTTTCCTGCGGAGAGCATTTCATCAAGAACTCTGTTCGCCTGTCCGCTCCTGAAGAATAGGACCCTCTTTCCGGCTTCCCTGCCGCTCACGAGTTCACCGAGCCCCTGTGAGTCCCTCTTCGCGGGCATGGTGCAATCATGCCCGTTTGCAGTGACACTGCTGCAAGTCGATGGGCCAACCCCATAATATGCCCTTTTTCCTCTGTTAAGATGCGGGTCGATTTCAGAAAAGTAAATCTCGGCTCCTCGCTTGCTGGTGAAAACCACCGCTTCAGGATCGTATTTCCTGATCCTGTCTATCTCAGATTGCGGAAACTCAACTTCGGAAATTTCAGTCAGCGGTACATTCACTACTTCAACGCAAAGATGGCTGTCCAACGGAGCCACCTTTTCAGCGGGCCTCGTTGTTACCAGGAATTTACCCACACTCATCCTACACACCAAACCCGTATCCAAACTCCCTTGGAAGGGTGTTGCTGATTTCATCAGCCATTAAGGAAACGTCTTCAACCGAGCCCACTTCAGAGCTGTATTCCCTGAATTCGCTGGACTCCAGGGAATAGAATCTTGCCCTGAGCAGCATTGACTCTCCATGTGGAATGCAAATAATCCCTGCCGGCATTGAGCAACCCAGTTTGAGCCTGACAACGAGCTCACGCTCGAAAATGAAGGACCTGAAGCTTTCTTCATGGTTTATTCCCTTGAGTATTTCAGACTCCCGGGACTCCTTTCGGGTTACAATGGCTATTATGCCCTGGTTTGGTGCGGGGACAAAGTCGTTTTCATTCAGTCTGAAACTCTTCACATCGGCTTTCATTCTCTCCAGGGCTGCGCTTGCAAGAATGATCCCGTCATATTCTCCATTCCTGTATTTTTCCAACCGGGTGTCTATGTTCCCTCTGATGTCCTTTACAACCAGATCCGGCCTGACAGACATAAGTTCGGAAATCCTTCTCCTGCTGGATGTTCCTATGACAGCACCTTTCGGCAAAGTATCCAGATCGCTTTTTGAAACAAGCACATCATTGTACGATGCCCTTTTGAGGACTGCTGAAACCTCAAGGGAATCGGAAATTCTGGATGGTATGTCCTTTGCACTGTGCACTGCCAGGTCGAAAGTCTCCCTCTCCACCATTCCGTTCAGTTCTTCCACAAAAACGCCGATTTTGCCCATCCTGTAAATGGGAGAAGAGGTATCCCTGTCTCCGCTTGTTGTGTATGTCAGAATCTCGCTTTCTACTCCGGACTCCAAAAGGGCAGCCTTCACCTGTTCGGCCTGGATCAGTGCGAGCTTGCTCCCTCTTGTGCCTATCCTGAGTATCATGATATCACTTCTTCATCACATTTTCAAATGCCGTGAGTGTCTTCTCCACGTCATCTTGTGTATGGGCAAAGCTAATGAAATCGGTTTCGAACTGGCTGGGTGGCATGAATATACCCTCTCCAAGCATTCCTGTGAAGACTTCGAAGAATCTTCCCGCGTTGCTTGACATTGCGTCAGAATATGACCTGACCCCTTTTCCATTGAAGAACATCTGGAGCATTGGGCCTATCTGGTTCACATGCACATTTTCTCCGGACCTGGCTGCTATCTCCGCTATTCCTGATGCAAGCTTCTCTGCAAGGCCGGTTATGTAGCTGTAGTCTTTTCCCTTCAATTCCTGAAGCGTGGCTATGCCGCCTGAAACGCTGACGGGGTTGCCAGAGAAGGTTCCCGCCTCGTAAACTTTACCCGCAGGGGAAATCCTGTCCATTATCTCCGCACTGCCCCCAAAAAGGCCTATGGGGAGCCCGCCGCCAATAATCTTTCCCAGTGTTGTCAGGTCGGGCTTGACGCCGACTTTATCCTGGAAGCCATGGAAACCGAACCTGAATCCCGTGATTACCTCATCGAAGATCAGCAGGGAATCATGATCGTCGCAAACTTCCCTCAGGCCCTTCAGGAAGCCATCTTCAGGAGGTATAACCCCGACGTTGCCCATAACAGGTTCCGTAATCACAGCCGCAATCTTGTCCCCGACTTCCGAGAAAATCTTCTCTATCCTCTCCAGATTATTGTACTCGCCCAGGACTACAGTCTTTGAAATCTCTTCCGGCACTCCGGGTGAAGAAGGAGTCCCAAATGTGAGAGATCCGCTGCCAGATTTTATGAGGCTATAGTCGTGGGCTCCATGGTATCCTCCCTCCATTTTCAGGATAAGATCTCTTCCGGTATGGGCCCTTGCCAGCCTTATGGCATGCATGGTTGCTTCTGTGCCCGAGTTTGTGAAGCGCATTTTTTCAATTGATGGTATTGCCGACTTGATCAACGATGCCAGAATGTTCTCCTCTTCGCTGGGAGAACCCAGAAGCACCCCTTCCCCTATCCTGGCACTCAGAATCTCGTTGAAATGCTGGTTTGAATGCCCCAGGATCATGGGCCCGTACCCCAGGCAGTAATCGATGTATGAATTGCCCTCGACATCTGTCACTCTTGATCCGTTGCCGCCCTTTAGGAAGACTGGGTTTGGCTTGTAGAACCTTACGGGCGAATTTACGCCTCCGGGAAAATATCTCTGTGATTCGTTGAAAAGAGCAGAGGAACTCATTCTTGGTAATTGGAAGTTGCAATTTATTTGTTTGGGACGGACTGGTATATATACAATTTCAAAATTCAGTCATATTGAAGCAATTAGCCATGGTAGTCCCAAGGGGAGAAGCTTCTTCCACGCTTTCTTATCTGCTTGGCCGGAAGATGGTAGATGAATCCCTCAAAATAAAGTCAGACGGGGAAAATGTCCACATACCGCTCAGGGAGTGGCATGGGGCCGAACATGGCAGCAATGTGAGAATGGAGGAATTTGAGCACAGGCAGTTCCACTCTTCTCCACAGTCAAGAATCAGGGAGGAGCTGGAAACACGAGGTCTCGATCCCGATCATGCCCCTGAGAAGTGGGTTCGCCTGGGGTCATCAATCACCGCAAGATTTCCGGATGTGGAACGGTCAGTAAAAGTGGAGGTTGCATCGGCCTGTGCCGATATACTTAGGGTGAAATCAGTCTACGAAGTCGCCGGGCGAATAAAAGGGACATACAGGGAGCCTGAAGCAAGGCTCCTTTATGGTCCTGGCGGCGAAGTAACCCATCTGGAGAACGGCATCAAATTCACCATGGATCCTGAAAGAGTGATGTTTTCTCCAGGAAACGTCAACATAAGGACATCTGTCAGGAACATGGACCTCAAGGGAAAAATTGCACTTGATATGTTCGCCGGAATCGGGTACTTCTCACTCGGACTCGCCAAATATGCAGGCCTGAAGGAAATACACTCCTGCGAGATCAACCCTATTTCATACGGTTATCTGGAGAGGAACATCAGAGCCAACAGGCTTGACAGCAGAATCGTACCCCATCTTGGAGACAGCCGGATTGTGGCTCCAAGGATCAAGGCAGACGTAGTCATAATGGGCAATTTCCTCTCCTTCAGTTATCTCCCGCATGCCATTATGAGGCTTAGGCCCGGGGGATCACTACTGATGCACGATCTTGTGCCGACGGAAAACCTTGGGCGGTACAAATATGACTTATACAGGCGCCTGAGGATGTACGGATGGAAAGGCTCAATTGTGGAACAAAGAACAGTGAAGTCATTCGCCCCCCACATGTGGCATATTTACATCAACGCAATTGCCTCCGACAATCGTCAATGAATAGATCCTTTTCGCAGAAAGGAGCCTGAAGAAGCGGGAAAAATCAGCATCAAAAGATATAAATAGGCTCATATACTGTTAACTTCCTAAATGAACAGGCGAAGAGGACCGAGAGGCAAGAACAGCATCAGGAACCAGATGCGAAACGTACGAGAGGAGAAACAGAAGGGAAGAGCCAAGAGGCTCGACATGAGGAAGAGTGACGAATTCAATTACATGCTGGGCAAAGCCGTAGAGGACCTCCCGGAAAGCACGAAGGGCGCCATTCGGGGAAGCATATACGCCATAGTTTCCAAGAAGGGCACAAAGGAAGCCAAGACATTCATTGGAGAGAAGTACGAAGAAGGGATGATTGATTCGCAAACCCAGAAGAGGCTTCTTGACCTGATATATGATTATAGCAAATACAGGTAATCCAATTCGATAGAGTTTTAATGGCAATTGCCATTTTCCGTTATGGAAGAACTTGAGGAAAGAGTTAGGCGATACATTGAGATCGAAGAAAGGGCTCTTTCCAAAATCAGAGTTATTGCACCCAGCGATTCTTATCTGGAAGGGCTGGCAAGGGACAGCCTCGAAATGATAAACAGCTACTTCAAGGACGCAAAGCACTTTTATGAAAAGGGGGACCTTGTGAATGCATTTGCCGCACTTAACTACTCATACGGATGGATAGATTCGGGAGCAAGGCTGGGAATTTTTGACACCGGCGGTGATCACAGCCTTTTCACCCTGTACAGGTGAACCGCCCCTGCGGGCCGCGGCCCAATTAGAAATCTTTAATAAGGTTATAAAAATAACTCAGGACACCCTATCGTATATTGCCTGAAGATGAATTTCATCAAACCGGATTCAACAGCTGGAGTTTGGAAGCATCTTAATATAAGGTTGCAATAAGGGGACATCACGTACACAGGATGATTTAATGGCTGATAAGAAGAAGACTACGGGGAAGAAAAAGGCTGAAACGCAGGAAGCAGCTGAAGATAAGGACTTCCTGTATATAGTCAGAATTGCAAATAAAGATCTCAACGGCGAGAGGAAGGTGCCTCTGGCCCTGGCGGATCTTAAGGGAATAGGTGACAGGCTGTCAGGTATCATTGTCCGGGAATTGAATCTGCCCAAGGACAAGAGGCTTGGCGACCTTTCTGAAGAACAGATAGAAGCACTCAGAAACTACATAGAGGCAAGGGAGTATGAGGATCTCCCAGTCTGGGTGCTCAACCACAGGAATGACGTTTTTACCGGGGAAGACTACAACCTGGTAAGCAACGAACTCGACATGCAGG
Source organism: Thermoplasmataceae archaeon (assembly GCA_046703705.1). GTDB lineage: Archaea > Thermoplasmatota > Thermoplasmata > Thermoplasmatales > Thermoplasmataceae. Next base: position 8,341 of record JBJKST010000057.1, on the reverse strand, counting down.
TCCAAGACGATATAAATTTCATGAAGAAGATGCGCTCATACCGTGGCATAAGGCATGAAAAAGGAAAGAAGGTAAGAGGGCAGAGAACAAGGTCAAACGGAAGACATGGACTTTCAGTTGGTGTAGTCCGAAAGAGAGAAGGTAGGTAAACAACCGAGGTGAAATAATGGGCGATCAGAGCTTTCCACACAAGAAATATTCTACTCCGCGACATCCGTGGGAAAAAGGCAGAATAGATGCCGAAAAGGAAATTGTAAGAAAATACGGGTTGAAGAATAAAAGGGAGCTGTGGAAGGGACAGGCCGTACTGGATTCATTCAGGACTCAGGCAAGAGACCTGCAGGCACGTCTCAGATACAACGACCCCAATGCTACAGTGCAGTACCAGAACATGATAAAGAGGCTGAGCAGGTACAACATGCTGGGCGAGAACGCAACACTTGACGATGTTCTGTCTCTGACAATCGAGGATGTTCTCGAAAGAAGGTTCCAGACTGTTGTCTACAGGAAGAACCTTGCAACAACCCTAAAGCAGGCAAGGCAGCTTATCACGCATGGCCATGTCTCTATGGACGGAAGGAGGACAACAATACCCAGCCTCCTCGTCGAAGCAAAATTCGAAGACAGTATTGTTTATGACCCGGACTCCGTGCTTCAGGACGAAATGCATCCTATCAGGCAGGTAATTCTGGGAGAGAAACCCAACGAAGAAGAGGAAGCCGCAGAACAGGCTGCAGAGGAAGCACCTGCTGAAAAAGGAGAAGGTAAACAATGAACAGAACTGGCATAGCCCATATTTATGCATCACAGAACAACACGCTCATTCTTGTCACTGACCCCACCGGGGCAGAAACAATAGCAAAGGCCACAGGCGGAATGGTAGTCAAGAATGACAGGGATGAATCGAGCCCATATGCTGCAATGAAAGCAGCAGACGTCATAGCCGAGAAACTCAGGGAAAAGGAAGTAACTGACCTCATTATAAAGGTAAGGGCACCGGGCGGAAACAGATCAAAGATACCCGGCCCGGGGGCGCAGTCGGCCATCAGGGCCCTGTCAAGGGCAGGTTTCAAGATAGTAAGGATTGAGGAAGTCACGCCAATCCCACACGACGGGACAAAGAAGAAGGGCGGTAAGAGAGGACGGAGGGTATAATGCCTCTCAAAATAATTGAATCCTCAGATAAATTCATAAGATTTTCAATAGACGGAATTACACCATCGATGGCCAACGCCCTGAGAAGGACGCTGGTAAACGACATTCCAAAGCTTGCAATAGAAAAGGTGCAGTTTCACCACGGACAGATAAGGGATACGGAAGGAAACGTCTACGACTCATCACTTCCTCTCTTCGACGAGGTCGTTGCACACAGACTGGGCCTTATTCCGCTGAAGACTGACCTAAAGATGAACTTCAGGGATGAGTGTTCATGCGAAGGTAAGGGATGCCCACTTTGCACAGTTACATATTCCATTAACAAGCTTGGCCCCAGCGAGGTCCTTTCTTCGGACCTCCAGGCTGTGGATAACCCCGAGCTCATAACATCCGACCCTAACATCCCCATAGTAAAGCTCAGTGACAAGCAGGCAATGCTGGTCAGTGCAGAAGCCATTCTGGGCCGTGCAAAGGAACACGCAAAGTGGCAGGTCACTTCAGGAGTTTCGTACAAATACCACAGGGAGTTTGTAGTCGACAAGGATTCCTTCGAGCAGTGGGAGCTCATAAAGAATTCATGCCCCAATGCGGTCATCAAGGAGGACAAGAAGACCATCACGTTTACTGATGACGTTCCGCACAGGCAGCTTGTCCAGCTGTTCGAGGCCAAGGGCGTCAGAATAATAGAGGATGACACGCAGTTCGTGTTCAAATTCGAAACCGACGGCTCGCTCAAGGCAATTGATGCCCTCGATTATGCCCTTAAAAGGATTCCACAAAGGCTTAACACCCTTCTGGACAGCATTGTTTCCACGGACTGAAAACTCTTTTTTATTCCATATTTTCCATACTTATAGTTAAATACGCTGCCAAAATACTGGACACGTTGGATCCTGTTTTCAAAATATTCGAAGCGATTGGCAAGGAAATAATAGATTCGATCAGGGCAATCAGCGCCAGGGAGGACCGTTCCAGAGTCACTGGAATGGGAGCAGATGGGACAAATACACATTTTATCGACAAGATTGCAGAGGACATACTGATGGAACAGGTGAAATCCAACGATCTTCCTTACAACATTGTGAGCGAGGAAATAGGAAAAGTTGACAGGGGATACGGAGAAAATCTGATTGTGGACCCGGTTGACGGCACTTACAACGCAGTCAACGGAATACCGTTTTATTCCGTCTCAATTGCAGTAGGGAAAACTGACACCGACTCGGTTACCCATGGTTTCGTGATGAATCTTGGAAACGGGGACATATTCCGTGCTGAAAAGGGCCGGGGATCCTTTCTCAACGAGAGGCAAATTCATGTTTCCCGGGAACAAAAGCACGTATTTGGTTTGAATCTCACAAGAGGAGTGGACAAAATATCCGGTAAAATAATTGGGACGGCGCGCAGGACTCGAATCCTGGGCTGTGCCTCACTTGAAATGTGCCTTGTTGCAAACGGTTCTACTGACGCTCTAGCTTACACAGGGCAATATTCGAAACTCAGGAGCGTGGATGTTGCAGCGGGTGCCCTGATAGTGCGGGAGGCAGGCGGAATCGTCACTGATGAAAAGGGAGATCACTTCAACGCCCCCAACGATGTCATGGGAAGGTTCAATATTATTGCAGCTAGCAGCAGAGAAGTACTGGACGGGATATTATGAAAGTAGGGTTTGTTGTCAAAAAGGACTGTGACCGGTGCGCACTTGTGGTAAGAAAGATAGAGGAGATGTTCCCGGCAGACTGGACAAGTGTTTACGACGAGGAAACTGCAAAGCTTCTCGACGTGGAGTGTGATCCGCTCGATAAAATGAGGGCGGACATTATCATAACAGTCGGAGGGGACGGAACAGTCCTGAGGACGATCAACAAGTGCGACATACCTGTCCTCGGCATAAACATGGGGAAACTTGGCTTCCTCAGCGAGGTTGAAATTGGAGACATTGAGCGTTCCATATACAAACTGGTTCGAGGGGAGTACAAGATCGAGGAATCCGAGAGGATCAAGGTCCTGGTGAACGGCAGGGAGATCCAGCATTGCACCAATGAAGTAGTAATACACACAAACAGGGTCTCAAAAATAAGGAAATTCGGTCTTTACGTCAATGAAACATTCATAGACAACATTGCAGCAGACGGAGTCATAGTGGCCACGCCAATTGGATCAACCTCGTACGCATACAGCACCGGGGGCCCAATTCTTTCTCCAAAGATCAACGGGATGGTCGTTTCATACATTGCCCCGTTCAACGTCAAGATAAGGCCCATGGTCGTGTCTGAGGATGAAGAAATTAAGATAAGCCTGAGGGGAAAGAACCAGGACTGCATACTTATCTTTGACGGACACACGGAATACCCCGCTACTCCGGATGATGACATAAGGATAAGCGTTTCAGAAAAGAAGGCAAGATTCGTCACCCTTGGCTCATTCTATGAGAGGATGAGGAGAAAACTGTTGAGGAATGTGGTCAATTAGGAAACGGATTCTCCGAATGATCATGGAAGCATCCATGGATTCGTACCCCAACGAATTTGGGGCGTTATTGAGGGCAGAGGACAACATAATCTACGAAATAGCCCTTCTTCCGGGAACAGTTCAGGGGGATCATCACACCATTTTCATGCTATACAACAAGCCAATTGATTTCAGCCTTGTCGGTTCCGTGCACTCCCACCCTTCAGGGGTGACAGAGCCCTCGAATGCCGATCTGAACATGTTTTCCAACAGTGGCCCGGTGCACATAATTGTAGGCTTTCCCTATATGCTTGAGAATTTCCAGGCATACAACAGAAGCGGGAAAAAAATAGATGTTAAAGTGATCTGATGATCACAGTTCTCTTCCGGTCTTTCCAACATACTTGGAAGAGGGCCTTATTATTTTATTTGCAGACAGCTGCTCATTGTAGTGCGCAATCCATCCGAAGACCCTCGAGGCAGCGAAAAGTGGTGTGTAGAGGTTCTGGTCTATGCCAAGCATATGCATATATATGGCGGCGTAGAAGTCCAGATTTGCAGGAACTTTCTTCTTTTCCCACATTCTGTTCTCTATGGTCTCAGCGATCCTGAACATATGGGCATCCTTGTCCATTTTTCTTATCTCTTCCTTGACGAACTGAGCCCTTGGATCGCGCGTCTTGTAAACCCTGTGCCCGAATCCCATCACCTTCTCCTTCTTCTCAACCATTTCATCCACGTATTTCCTGGCCTCCTCCGCATCCTTGAACCCGAGGAAGAAGTCGAGTATCTCGGCATTGGCACCTCCATGCAGGGGCCCCTTCAGGGTCGCAAGGGCCGACACTATGCTGGAAATTGGATCGGCAAGTGTAGAGGCAGTCACTCTGAGTGCGAAAGTGGAAGCATTAAACTCGTGCTCCATGTAAAGGATCAGGAGTTTGTTCAGGTATTTCGCCTTCTCTCGGTCCTTATTCCCCGTAAAGAGGTAATACAGCCTCTCGGAAAATGAAGCATCAATATCTTCGAGAGGATCCAGCCCCTTCGATACCCGGAAGGTATCTGATATGATTCTCGGAAATCTGGCCGCTATCTCAAGAAGGAGTTCGCTGTCACTGGCTGATGCATATGGATAGAGGGATACTATGGATCTAAGGTTCCTCATGACGTCCTTCTCCTTGAGTATCTTCAACACTTCGGAAATTTTTGGGTCCATTCCAGAATATTTCTTCAGGCTGGAGGCAAAATCACTCTTTTCGGAAGCCGAAGGCAGCCTGTCGTTTATGATCAGGTATGCTACGTCTGCGGCATCAGACCTTTCAGCAAGTTCAACCGCTCTGTATCCTCTGTAGAGAAGATTTCCGGAATCGTCTGTTGTTGCAATTGCCGTCTGGTCTACCACAACTCCGTTCAGTCCCTTTGGGACCTCTATTTCACTCATTTATTACCACCTTTGTAATTGAAAATGGCGTTATCGTCCTTCTCGTACTCATCATAACCTATGAGGTCATAATAGTCTTTACGTGTCATAAGGTCACCCAGGAAATTGTTCTGCGTACCATCATTCTTGAGCTGCCTGTATGAATCCATCACAGCCTTGAGGCTGACCCTGAATCCCGTAAGAGGAAATATGACAATCCTGTAGCCTATCTCCCTCAACTCATCCACTGTGAGCAGCGGGCTCTTGCCAAACTCAGTCATGTTAGCGAGCAAGGGGACTTTTAGTTCAGAAGCAAACTTTCTGAACTCATCCTTTGATTCCAGTGCTTCAGTAAAGATGGCGTCTGCACCGGCTTCAATATATTCCCTGGCCCTGTCAAGGGATCCCCCGACACCTTCTACCGCCCGGGCGTCTGTTCTGGCAATGATCATAAAATTTCCGTTCTTCCTGGCTGAAACTGCCGCCCTTATCTTCCTGGCCATGTCTTCCGCAGGCACAAGCTTCTTTCCTGAAAGGTGCCCACATCTTTTCGGGAGAACCTGATCCTCGAGGTGGATGGCTGCAACACCTGCATCTTCCATCATCCTTACGGTTCGCACCACATTCATGGTTTCACCGAATCCGGTATCCGCATCCACAATAAGCGGAAGCCTTGAGACAGAAACAATTCTTCTGGCGTCTTCAACAACCTCGTTGATGGAGGTCATGGAAAGGTCAGGCAGCCCCATATTTCCAGCTACTCCGGATCCGGACATGTAGATTGCCTCGAAACCGGCTTTCTGCGCAATGAGGGCTGAGATTCCATTGTACGCACCGGGCGCTACAACTATGTCTCTTTCCAGAAGCCTGTGAAGCTCATCAGGGCCTCCATTGACATTATCTCTGAGTATCGACATATGAAATCGCCTCCAGGAGCTCGCTGGAACTCCTGTTCTCAAAGCTTCTAACAAGGTCGACAACAATCTTTGAGAAATCGTCACCGGCAACCCTTGAACCTTTCCTTCTGAGATCATCCCAAGTATAGGGGCTCTTGTGGTGTCCCTTTGGAACATCTATCTCTTCCTCGTATTCACCGGATTCTGTAGTCACCTTGATCTTGACAGGAAGGAACTCCGGATACATTGAGTCAAACTTGTCGGTTACCGTAAAGGTCGACCTGTCAATGAGGTTGAGGATCTTCTCGTCCTTCAGGTATTTATCACTGTATGATTCAGGGACAGGATCACCGTATGCCAGTGCATATGCAATTATGAACGGCATGCTGTGATCAGCAGTCTCCTTTGTTTTGGGCCTCAGCTTTTCCGGGTCCTTTATGATGATCTTGTGCGCTACGGAGAAAGTCTCAACTTCTATCTTCTTGATCTCTCCTTTTATTCTTCCCCTTAGGTTTATCGCGGCTTCAGCTGCACTCATGGCATGGTATTCAACAGGATAATTCTTGATCATCGTCTTCAGGATCTTGTCCTTCTTCAGGTCAAGGCCAAATTCGCCTGATACCTGCCTGAAGAAACCCATTTCCCCTTCAAATACCGGATAGGGGCCAGTAAAGCCGTCGTTGGCGAGAAGGGCGGCAAAGACGCTGTTTCGTGAAGCGTTTGCAGCTGTGCATCCTTTCCACATGCTGAGTTCGCCTGCCCTGGTCTGCCTCATGCTGATGTTATTATTAATTCCGAGGCTGACTGCATTCTCAAATTTTTCAGCGCTCAACCCCAGGAGATGCGCAAGGCCTGATGCAGCTGAGATTGAAATGTAAGTTACATGATCCCATCCAAGGTCCCTTATGGACACTTCGTCTGAGAGTGAACAGACTACCTGGTATGCAACGCCTATGGCATTGATTGATTTCTTTCCGTCAATTCCGAAACTCTCTGAAAGGGCAAGCACCGGTGGTATATTGTCTGATGGGTGAAGTGCCTCCTTGGAAAGGTATGTGTCATTGTAGTCCAAATATCTTGTCATGCTGCCATTTATGAATGTGGCAACATCAGACGATGCCTTTTCCTTTGTGAAGAATACAGTTGAATTTCTCTTGGAGCTGGATGGCAGGAGTGCCTTCTTCATTATGCTCACAGGCACAGAATCCTTGGCACCATAGGAAGTGAAAATCGAATCTGCTATTCTCTTCTTTATCTCGTCAGAAACTTCAGAAGAGAACCCTTTTTGACCTATTTCGTTTGAAAAATCATATATTTTCTGAACAGTGTTGTCCATCCTATTCGAATCATTGGAATCTATAAATAAGTTCCCAGAACTGCCATAAAGCCTATTTTTACCATTTTCCATTTAATAAATAATAAAATGATTTGACAGCTACAATTTAGTTCCGTAAATCACGAAAAGCTGAGGCTCAGAGAAAGGTAGAAGGGCAGTGAGACGGATATTGAAAAGCTCTCGGCCCTCAGCATAGTCTTCAGTTTTCGCATTACGTCAATAAATTTGTTTATGAAGCGGGTAAGGACATTGACAATTCTTGGTTTCTTCTCTGCTGCATGGCCCGCAAAATCAGCCAGAGAGACAAGGTGCCCGTACGCCTTTTCAGGATCTGTCTTGAGTTCTTCATCGATGTCCGCAAACTCAGAACTTATGAATGATTCCCAATGTTCATCTGCGGCTTCGAAAAAGTCCTTAACGTCCATTTCTCCTGTTTCCAGCCAGTTATCGAGGGTCTGCCTAATCTTGTCTGCCATATCCATGAACTTTGTAGTCCTTACTGATATAGCAACATTTCGTGTCTCAATCTAGATACGAGGATATGATTTTCGCTATTCGTTGCCATCCTCTTCTGATTGAAAACAATCCTTCAAAAAAATAGCCAGGTGTTTCCGAAGGAAGCCAGTTTTGTAATTGTTCCGTCACCCTCTATATAAGGGCTTAAGGAAGCAATACTATCAAATTGCCAGGTGAGCACAAGTTTAAGCATGTACGAAAGGTATATTTTTGATGGAATTGGATTACATCAGGTGTGAAAACTGCATGACTCTAAATCCCATTTCCTACAAGAAGTGCCACATTGTGGTTATGAATTATCGCATTCCAACAGGGTACCTTTGGCCGCGGCTGCTGCAAGGACCTGATTTAGATTAGGCTTTACTATGGCAGAGGTCATAGAATTTCAAGCTCACTCCGCGAGACACTGGTGCGGGACCACTCTTCCAAGGTGCGGAAAGAAAAATGGGGACTTATTATGGGTATTGTTCAATTCCCACAGAGCACGTGAGCCCATCAAGCACCGAGTGATACTCCCACACTCGGATACGAGAGGTGGCTACGCAAACATCAGAGCGTATGACGGAGTTTTTT
>JBJKST010000056.1:0-35707 GCA_046703705.1 Thermoplasmataceae archaeon | reverse complement strand
TCCGGGGGAGTGCCGCACAGGCACGAAATGGAGACAGTCATAGCAAGGAAAATCTGACAGTATCCCCTTGTGCTCAAAACTTCAGCTGGGCCGGGTATGTCTGTTCCCCAGATTCCCATTTCAGGCCGCCCCCTTCCACTTTCATCACGTCAGAATTGTCCTGTGTGGATAGCGTGACCTTGTTTCCCGAAAGTTTCAGGCCCAGTATCCCATAGTTGAGTGAGTCCATGAGAACCTCGTCACCCCGCACGATTTCAGGGTAAACCACCTTGCCGTTGTAGCTGCTGTATCCCAAAGTGCTCCAGTAATCGGGTGAAAAAGTGGTGGTGTCCGTGAAAACCCTGAGATATGCTTCGTTCTCAGGCTCCATTGCTGAATGCGCCTTTGCAGCCCTTATGAGGCTTATGAGCTCGTCCCTTATCATGAAGCCGTCGTTCCTGTGCATATGGCTTCCGGAATATGTCACATTTGCAGTGTAGTATCCTGACTTGTTGATTTTCCGGTGGGTGAGGAAGCTCATCCTGTTTTCATATACCACCTCTGTCCCCTTCTTTGCAAGTACCTTCTTCAGGGTGGATTTCATCTGCTCCTGTGATTTCCAGCTGATACCGAAGCGTTTCGGGAATTCCCAAGAGAACCATTCCGGAATGGCTTCGCACTCGGACGAGGCTGCCTCGTCAAAGACGTCCCTGTAACGGTGTGACCAGTAGTCCCTTGGAAGGAATGATTGCGGAAGCTTCCTGAACTCCTTGAAGTCTATCTGGCATATCCCGTAATTGAACTTGCTGTAGGTGGCATCATACCTTATTGCCCTTTCATTGGGGCCAGCGAAGAAAATCTTGTTGTCTATCATTCCCAGCCCTATTATGGATCTGGAGATGAGTTCGTAAACAAGGCGCTTGCCTGACTCGAAGCTCAGTTCGACGGAATTCTGCCCGAGTTTCTTTCTAATCTCCTCGAGCCTGTCTTTCATATCCTTGCCCCAGGATGACGGGTCGGCTGTCGTTACAAGCCTTGCAGATACCACCTGCTTCTCGCTTTCGAAGTCCTTGAGCCTTGAATTTAGAGTCAGTATGGAATTCTCAAAGAGGTTGAGCTTGTCAAGGCTTATTCCAGCCTCCCCGACACATTCGCAGAAAACAAGGCCATCATCGTTCTCAAGAAGCACATCGTGTATTACGCCGAGTGTTTCGTACCGCGGCACTACTTTCTCTCCCCTGGAAACGCAAAGAGCAGCATATGCCATTTCAAGAAGCCAGCCCTCCAGAGTGAGGTTGCCTGCCCAGTCCTCTTCCATTCTCTCCATACCGTTTGAAATGCCGTTTATGACCTATAAACTTTTCCTGACAAACAGCGGGAATTTAAAGTTAAATGCCTGAAAAGTTGATGATCATGGCTTGAAGGATCTTATGAGATTCGTGAGGTACAGTTTTTCATTCCCGAGCAGAGAACTTACGCCTTTCCCAATGGAGAAGACTTTCTCGCCGTCCAGGTAAATGTCAAGCCTTCTTTCCGTGTTCTTCAGGATTTCCGCCGCTTCCCTCATTGCCCTGAAGTCTGTGAGCCTGTGCCTAATCAGCTTGAAAGAAACCCCGGAGAATATGCGTTCGGGTATTGTCACCTTCACGCATTCATCGGAGGCTTCCAGCCTGATGGGCTCTTCCCGGTTGATTCTAATGTCAACCTTCCCCGATTTCACTGAGTTGAGTATGAATCTGGCAATCCTTGATTCTGTTTCACTCATGCATGGGCCTGACCACTATGCTTATCTTTCCAGTCACGGTTATTTTTGTCTGGATTGAGGATATGCCCACTTCAAGCTTGTCAAAATTAAGCTCGGTGGTGCTCTTTGTGTTTTCCACAGCCCTCAGGAAACTCTCTATTATGGTTTCGTCCTTCTTTTCTTCTGCCATGCTTTCTTAGCTTTATCCGGATTAAAAATCTTGTTATGGGGCGTCCAGATGGTGGGGATGAAAATAGCAAAGGTGAGAATTGCCCTGCCAGCGTCAGTCTTTCTGTTTTGAAGCCTGTTTGGCCCTGGACTGACCTCTCGGCTTGCCTGCTGGAGGTTCCAGTTCAAAGGTCCCCTCGGTGAAGGCCCTCCTTGTCCCGAACGGCCTGAATATCTTGCCGTTCCCTGTAAAGAACTTTGAGAAGAACTCCACGTAAATAAGCCTCGCACCCTGGATGCCGGGCTCGAAAACCGCTATAACAAGGTTGAATATCTGGCCCACTACCAGTATTATCACGCCTATTACTGCATACTCGGGGCCCTTGTTGACACCCTTCAGGAAAATCAGGTCGATGATCTGGGAGAGTATCACTGATGCAAGGAGTATTCCCAGAATCCTTGTGTATGAAAGAATGTGGCTGATGATTGAGGGAATCTCCATCCCTCCCTGTGCCTTCTCGGTGGCTATGATTAGTCCAAGCCCTCCAAGCAGCATTATCACGTAGATCAGGGTCGTTGGGCTCTGTGAAAAGTTGAATGAGGCCTGGCCGTGTATAAGCGCAAGCCCAAGGAGAGCTATGCCCCAGGCGAAAATCAGCCAGCCAAGTTTTCCGGCGGCCTCTTTCCTCTGCCTGAACCTTACCCTGTTGATCATGCCGAATATGAGGCCGAGGGAAACCATTGCAAGCCCGATGTATCCTGAGAACAGGAGCAGTTTTCTGACCATGAAGTCAACGCCGAACAGCTCAGCCGGCGACGGCGGGAATCCCAGCACTGTGGTGCCGCCAAAGCCTGTGCTGACAGCGAATACTGTGTACGGAAAGATCGGGAACCCGAAGAAATTGTTGAACACCAGCCCTTCTGCTATTGCCACAATTGCACCCGGTATGAGTGCCTTGCCAAGAGTTTTCAGGGACTCCGGGCCCATTATGGTCAACACGAATCTCGACAGGAGTTTAGGTATGTGGCTCTTCTTCACCGGATTGTTGATCCTGTGTATCATCCAGAGTGAAATCCCAAGTATTGTAAGCCCGTATCCCCAGTCGCCCACCATAAGGCCGAAGAATATGGGGAATACTATGGCGAAAATCATTGTGGGGTCTATTTCCCCGTGCTGTGGGAGTGAGTAGAACCTGACGAAGAACTCAAACACCTTGAACCTGCCGGGGTTGCTCATTACCGTCGGTGGCAACTCGTCCGTTTCGACCCTTCTGAAAATCATCCTTCCTGATGTCAGTTCGTTCAGTTTCTGGTTTAGCGGGCCGAAGTACTTTTCGGGTATCCAGCCCTCCATTGCAAATGCGTCTGAAGTGGATGCCAGCTTCTCTGAAGCCTCCATCTTCTTGACTTCAATCTCAAGGGCTTCGCGTATCTGTGCAATCTGTGCGTATTCCCTGTCCGAGAGGCTGTTAAGGTCCGTCCTTACCTGGTTGAGTGAGCGCCTGTTCTGGCTGAGCCTAACCTGAAGATAATCATAATATTCGCTCGGCTTGCCACTCATCATGGGTACGTGTATTAGCTTGAAATTCTGCCTGCTGGCAAGCTGTGCCAGTTCGGAATCCTTCTCTTCCGGCACCGCAATGAGGACGTAATCATTCCCTATGTCAAGCACCTTCGAGTTCTTGAGGGCTGACTCCACTATTCCCTTGAAATCCCTGTTCTTCTCCTTTTTCACAAGGAATGAGGCAATGTACTTGTTGTTGAACACGGAGAGGTCATATTCAAGGTGCTTCAGGATCTCCACTGCCGAAAGCCTCTGCTCGATTTCCCTTATCTGTGTCAGGACATCGCCCTCTTCTTCCCTCAGCATCCTTATGTCTGTCTCGACTTTCACGGATGCCGCTTCCTTGAGCATTTCCTCAACGGACTGGAACTGCCTCTTTCCGGGAACCGGCCTTCTTGGAAGCTGTGTCTCCATTCCCCTGAATTTCTGGAGCATGCTGTTTAGCTCCTTGTAATGGTGGTTCTGCGCCCCCTGCTGAAGGATTTTTGAAATGTCCTCCGCAACCGGCTCCAGCTGGATGATCCCGTAGTCATGCAGAGCTGACACTATTGTTTCCTTCACCGTATTGGAAGCTATTATCCTGACCCTAGCCATTTTTTCAGGGAAAAGTGCCATATTATCCTTCCAGGTATTCGTTGAGTGCATCCAGAACTATTTTTTCAATGTTCTGGTCCGTGGCAGTAAGCCTTATTGTTGTAGCCTTTGCCTCCCCTTCCTCGATTATTCCGAGCCTCTTCTTCTCCAGCTCTTTTTTCAGGTTTTCCATGTCCCTGTTGTACCTGTTCTCGAGTTCCTCTCTCTTTGTGTCAATCCTGGAATATCCATCATTGGTTGCGTCGTCAAGCTCCTTCTTCTTCCTGCTCAGGTATTCCTCAATTTCTTCGTCTACCGACTGTTCCTTGTCCCTAATAACCTTAAGAGTTTCGAAATCTTCTGTCATTTAAAGCACCCCCGCGAGAATAACTGCCAGGAAAGAGGCAGATGCCACTATGTTGAATATGAAAATTGATTTGCGTATCCTGATGAATTTTCTCAGATTGACGTTATTCTTCAGGACATCTCCTGAAATAACAGGCATCTGCACCTTCCATTTCGGCTTGTAGTATCCCCTTTTCAAATCTGCTCAGCCTCCGCCCTTTCTGTAATCTTCCTCTTGATCACTTTCAGCGTTGTGAAAGTGTCCCTTTCAAGCTCGTCCAGCCTCATCCTGATTCTTTTCTGTGTCTGGACAAGGTCCGGCACAAGTATGTTTTCGATGGCGTTTGACCTCCTCTTTGTCCTGTCAATCTCGTATAGGAGTTTTCTCATAGAGTTCTCCTTCTCCGCGATCTCCACTATGAACCTGAATATCTTCTCGAACTTCTTTATCGCATCGTTCACAGGAGCTGGTACAGAAACAACCCGGTACATCTCTGAAAGTATTGTCTGGGCATAATTCACAGTGAGTTCCGGAATCTTGACTCCCATGATGTTCTTTGAGCCTATTCCGACACTTGAATCTGCAGACATAAAGGCTATGCGCTCAACAGTCATTGTCCCTTCAAGGACTTCTGCCATTTTCAGGGTGCTTATGGCTTCTCCGACCTCCTTCCTGAGGTCTTCCCTCATCCCCTTGACCTGCCTGCTTATGTTGAAGAACTCCATGACGAGTGATGATCTCTTCATCTTGAGAAGGTCCAGGCCCTTTCTGGCAAGCTTTATTCTCCTGCCAATGCGAATGAGCTCAATTCTTGTCGGCCTTACATCCTGAGACGGCATACCTAATCCTTTTTCCACTTTCCGTACTTTTCTATGTGCTCTCTCTTGACCCTCTTCATCTCGTCCTCGGGAAGGTCTGAAAGCAGTTCCCATCCAAGGTTCAGGGTCTGTTCAATGGTCCTGTCTTCATACAGGTCCTGGTTGACGTATCTTTTCTCAAACTCGTCTGCGAACTTGAGGTACTTCCTGTCATTGGCACCCAGTGCCTCTTCACCCACAATTGCACTGAGGGACCTCAGGTCCTTCCCGTTGGCATATGCTGAGTAGAGCTGGTCGGCCACACCCCTGTGGTCCTCCCTGGTCCTTCCCTTTCCTATTCCCTGGTTCATGAGCCTGGACAGGGAAGGGAGGACGTCAATTCCGGGATAGATTCCCTTCCTCTGAAGGTCTCTTGAAAGGACGGTCTGGCCCTCTGTGATGTATCCGGTCAGATCGGGTATCGGGTTTGTGATGTCGTCTCCCGGCATGGTAAGAATGGGAAGCTGTGTTATTGAGCCGTTCTTGCCCTTAATTTTCCCTGCCCTTTCGTATATAGTGCTAAGATCGGTGTACATGTAACCGGGATATCCCCTTCTTCCTGGAACTTCCTCCCTTGCCGATGAGATTTCCCTCAGGGCCTCACAGTAATTTGTCATGTCAGTAAGAATGACTAGTATGTGCATTCCTTCCTCGTAAGCCAGGTATTCGGCCGTCGTAAGCGCGACCCTGGGAAGGACAATCCTCTCCATAGAAGGATCCGAAGAGAGGTTCAGGAACATCACTGACCTTGCTATTGCGCCTGTGCTCCTGAACTCGTTTATGAAGTAGTTTGCCTCTTCGCTAGTTATACCCATTGCGCCGAATATGACAGCGAAACCTTCATCCTTGCCGATAACCTTTGCCTGCCTCGCGATCTGCGCTGCAAGCTGGTTGTGTGCAAGGCCTGAGGCAGAAAATATTGGCAGTTTCTGCCCCCTTACAAGCGTGTTCATCCCGTCTATGGTGGATATTCCAGTCTGAATGAACTCCGAAGGCTCTTCCCTTGAATAAGGGTTAATTGAGTTTCCAACAATCTCGATTTTCTCCTTGCTTACAATTTCGGGGCCGTTGTCAATTGGCTCCCCAAGGCCGTTGAATATCCTGCCCATCATGTCTCCCGAAATGGATACCCTTGCGGTGCTTCCGGAAAACCTGATTCTTGTGTTCTTAGTGTCCATTCCGGATGTCTGGCCGAACACCTGGACTATTGCGAGGCCTTTTCTCGTATCCAGCACCTGGCCTGTCCTCTTCTCACCGTTTCCAAGGGTAATTTCAACCAGCTCATTGTAAGCCGCGTTAGGGACGTTCTCTACAAATATCAGCGGTCCGCTTATCTCTGATATGGACTTATAACTGACCGACGGCATTTTTACTGCACCTCCAGCAGGCTGCTGAACTGTGTCTTGATGTCGGAAAGCATCTCATTATAGTAATCTTCAAAGTTGTCATCCTTTATTTCCTTCATTCTTGATATTTTCTGCCTGACCTGCAACGCCTGGATCGCTCCCATTGAGAGGCCCTTGTCCACCGATTCGGACTGTTTCCTGCCAAGCTTGAGTATGGAGTCGAGCATGAGGTACTGCTTCTTCATGGAACAGTATGTGTCAACCTCGTCGAATGCACTCTGCTGGAGGAAGTCTTCCCTGATCATCCTTGCAACGTCAAGCACGGCTTTCTCCTTTTCCGGAAGTGCGTCGTAACCGACTAGCTGCACCACTTCCTGGAGCTCTGATTCCTTCTGCAGAATGCCCATGGCCTCTGAGTAAAGTTCAGCCCAGTCCTTCGAGACGTTCTTGGAATACCATTCCTTAAGGGTGTCCTGGTATAGGGAGTAGCTGTTAAGCCAGTTAATTGACGGGAAGTGCCTTCTTGAGGCCAGGGAGGCGTCAAGTGCCCAGAATACCCTTGTGACACGGAGTGTGTTCTGTGAAACCGGTTCTGATATGTCTCCTCCAGGTGGAGAAACAGCACCGACTATAGTGATTGAGCCCTGCCTTTCGCCCTCGGAAACCACCAGGGCATTTCCAGACCTTTCATAGAATTCTGAAAGCCTTCTTCCAAGGTACGCCGGATAGCCCTCTTCTCCGGGCATTTCCTCAAGCCTTCCCGAGATTTCTCTCAGAGCCTCCGCCCATCTTGATGTGCTGTCGGCCATAAGGGCAACGTCATACCCCATGTCCCTGTAATACTCTGCTATGGTTATTCCTGTGTAGATGCTTGCTTCCCTTGCAGCAACAGGCATGTTTGATGTGTTTGCTATGAGAACTGTCCTTTCCATCAGCGGCCTTCCGCTTCTTGGGTCTTCCAGCTCCGGGAATGTTGTCAGTATCTCAGTCATTTCATTCCCCCTTTCTCCACAGCCTACGTAGACAACAATGTCACTGTCTGCCCATTTTGAAAGCTGGTGCTGAACCACGGTGTTGTGAAGGATTATTCCTCCATATCCTCCAACGAAATTCTTTCCGTATTCCGGGACAGACACGTCATACACGTCGAAGGGCCCGGCTTCCTCTTCCAACTCATCAACCCTGTCGAAATATATGTAGTCGAGGGATTTTGCCAGATCGTTAATAACTGACTCCTGGATTTGCACCGATGTTCCGTTTATGACATTTTCGAACTTTCTAAATGTTCCCGCACCCATATGCTCCATGTTTCCAATATAATTCGAAATTTCAATCCCCTCTGCAAGAAGGTCCGAATATCTTGTATACTTCCTGTAGAGTTCATCCGTGAATTCGCTCGAGATGGGAACAATGTCTATTGAATCGTATGTTGACTTGCCCGAACTCACATAATCCGCAATCTTTGCCACTTTCCTGTGGCCCGGTTCAAGAATGCCCAGCAATCTTTTGATGTTCGCAAGACCTCGGACGTAAAGTCTCTGGTATTCAACATTGTTTATTTTCTTGATTCTCTGAGTGTTCATTATTCCGAACCTGCTCAGAACATAGGAAAGCTGCGTGGACAGTGTCCTGCTTGCAGGGCAGAATTCTATTTCGTCGACTCCGAAGGTTCCATCTCCTATGAAGTATGACGTCAGAAATGCGGATACTGAAGCGTTGCTTGACCTGAGTATTGCTTCAGGGATCTTCTTTGTGAAGGAGTTTCTCCCCACCTCCAGTATGTCAAGAAAACTTATGAGTATCCTGCTGTGAAGCAATGCGTTTGGCGTTTTCCCTTTTTGGTATTCCTTCTTTCCCGTGATGCCAAACAGTTTGTGCGCAAGCATGAGGAACCTGTCGAGCATTTCTTCCTCTGAGTTGGTGAATACAACAGTTTCTTCTCCCCTGATATATCCTTCCGAAACATAGTACCCTAGGAACTCGGATAGTTCCTTGCTTACCCGTCCCGGTATCCTGACTGGATTGCTTCTGCGGTCCCCAACCAACTCCTCCGGATGGGGCAGCTCCACACCCATCTTTGTATAGATTTCCTTGATCCAGGACAGTTTTGGTGTAGCTGATTTGCTAGATCTGCTCAAGCTGTACTTAATAACAGGGGAAAGGTCTATCTTCACATTGCCGGAGTATGATTTCCTCAACAATTCTGCCACTTCCAGCCTGATGTCTCTGTCAAGCACCCTTGCTGATCCAAGGGAGTAAACGTCTATTAGTGCGTCCGGGGCATCAATTCCTGTGTTCTTGGCCGATACGATGTAATCCCCGACTGAAAGGTCTTTTGCCATGGTTTCAACAATCTCTCCGCGACCGTCCAGCTTAAAGAGCTTGTGTACCGGCGTTACCCTTACCTCACGGCCAGTTCTTGTCCTTACCCTGACTACTGAATCGCTCTTGCCTTTGTATAGAAGCGAGGATTTGCTCTTCTTCAGCTTCCCTTCGTAGAATGACAAGAGTTCAACAGGTTTCGGAAGTCGTATGTATTCTTCATTTCCATCTACAATCTTGGTACCGACGCTGGAGAATCTTGTGTAAAGCTCTTCCATGTTCACTATGGAACCGTCTCCCATCTGTACGGGAGTGTCGCCTGTGACGCACTTTCCGCTCCCGAAGGGCCCTGGAACTGCAACAGTGCCTCCCTTTGCCACCGGGAAGAATGTGTCTATGACCCTCTGTCCTGTGATGAGCGGGGTTTCCGGCGGGAACTTCCTCAGGACCCTCCTGGCTGTCCTGACGGGCCACTCCTGCTTGAGCTTTAACGGAACCTCGTTTCCCGAATCTTCGACAAGCGTCCCGAAGACCTCGCTGAGTGTGTAGTCTCCGTCCTTGATTGCCTTTATTTTGCCGAATTTTCCAAAGGGAACCATTACCTTGTGTGTAATGATGCCAGTTTCCTGGACTTCGCCTATGATCTGGCCCTCTTTGACTTCATCTCCGGGTTTTGCCTTGGCAGTGAAATGCCACTTCTTCTCCTCGTCGAGGGGAGGTGCTGTATAACCTCTCCTGATGAAATCGCCGGTCTGTTCCCTGATGACGTCCAGTGGCCTTTGAATGCCGTCATATATTGATTTGAGAAGGCCCGGGCCAAGTTCAACCGAAAGCGGCCTCCCCGTAGTCTCTATTTTTTCTCCCGGCCTTATGCCGCTTGTATCCTCGTAAACCTGTACCGTAACTTTTCCACCGGATATCTTGATTATTTCGCCAACAAGTTCGAGGTCTCCTACTCTTACGACATCGTACATTCTGGCATTCTCAAGTTCTTCCGCAATTACGACCGGACCTGAAACACGAACTATTTTACCCATTTTTTCACCCGCTGATATCTACTCCAAGAATTCTTTTTGCAAGTTCTGAGACTGATTCCTCCTCCTTGCCTCCGGGAATCGGGATAAAAACCACAAGAGGGTTTGTGGAAGTCTCAACTGTATCCAACATTTTTCTGTCCATATCACTTTTTATGCTCTCAGATGCCATAATAAGTGAGTATTTCTTTGATTTGTAAAGTTCAAGAAGCTTTTCTGCCCCTTTTTTTCCTTCTGCCATGAAGGAGTTTTCAACGCCTATCAGCCTGAATCCCAGCACAAGGGCCCGTTCACCCACAACCGCTATGTTTCCGACCTGTTCCTTTACCATGCAGCATCTACCTCAAGATTATTATGTCCCTGAGCCTGGATGGATCCAGCCTGTACGTCTTGGCATACACTATTGAATGGAGATTCTCTCTTTCTATTTCCGCTCTTAGGAGAAGCGAGAATATCGAGCCTATGGAAAGAGACTGGGATTCGAAGGTGGGAAGATATTTCTCCATCCTTTCTTTCTTCATTCTGGTATCGAACTGGCCCAGTGTTCCCTCCTCAGCGTATGTCTTTAGCTCATCCTCGAAATTGTACCTGTCCTTGAGCCTTGCAACCACATCCTCTACCGAAGGAAGTGAGAAGAGCTCCTTCAGGTCGTCCATGGAAAGTGTTCCGCCGGATATTATGAAGCTTGAAATCCTGTCAAAGGCTACGTCCAGATCCTTTGCCTTCAGCAGGACCATAATGTTGTTGCTGTCAATCTCCTCCCTGAAGAACCTGATGAGGGGGCCCTCATCCCCGTTGTAGAATTTCAGAAGAGACATCAGCCTCGAATAGTAAAATGCGTCAAGTGAGGAGTAAAGCATGGAAACGTCCTTCGTTTTCCTGTATATCTCAAGGTGCTGAAGCATTGGCTGGTAGCCGAACTTGAGGAGGTAATTTATCATGTCCTCTATGGAGCCCATGGAAAGCAGCACCCTGAAGTCCTCATGGCTCATTGTTCCACCGAAGATTCCCATGGGGACGTCCCTGAAACTTATGAGAAAGGTCTCCGACTCCTTAATTGTGTATCCAAGGTATTTCGAAGACATTATGGACTTGATGTTCTGGATGTCCCACTTCGAAAGATAGGCTTTGATGAGATCCTTGGATGCAGGTGGGGGTGCAAAAAGGGCAACTTTGTTCTTTGATATCAGATGCCTGTTAATTGCCATCTCGAGAAGCACAGGATTCTTGTAAAGTGCAGAAAGGGCGTCAATGTCCTCCCGGTAGGAAGTATTGTAAAGCTGCCTGGTAATCTCTTCAAGATCGTCTATGTTTTTGAGTTCGTCTATGAGTGACGCACTGAGGAAGTCAGTCGTATAGGCCTTTATGCGCCCATATGCTCCGGCATAGGTTGGATCCATCAATCTTCTCCAAGGTATTTTACAAGTTCCAGTGAGATTTTTTCCTTAAGATCTTCCATTATTGTGCTGATAGTGAGGTCCAGTTCCCTGCTGCCGTCGGACGATTCGGCTATTATTCCGGGTTCCCTGATGTGGGTCTTGGCAATCCTGATCCTGTTCATGTCCTGAAGGAATGAAAGATCTTCCTTTCTGGCCCTGATCACGCACCCTTCACCGAGGACTTCCATGCTCAGGTTCACCATTTTCTTCAGAATCTGGCTGTATTGCTTGGTCTCTGCTATGTTCTTCAAAAAAAAGTCAGCCCTTTGAAGTGCGTTGTTCATAAGTTGAGAGATCTTTTCCCTCTCCAGGCCCTTAGCTTCCATCTTGGCAAGTTCCAGTTCCCTCTCCCTCAGTGCCCTGGAATCGTCCTCAGTCTTCTTTGCATAATCTGCCTCAAGCCGTAGAAGTTCTTTTTCAACCTCCGAGTTTACACTATCTATCCTGGACTTGTACTCGTCGGAGATCTTCTTGATCTCCTGGTCCTTTCTCTTTTCCACTTCCTGTAGAATATCCTCAAGAGGCATTGCTTAAACCTCTAGAAAATTCTCAACAGCAGAATTATACCCAGAATAAATCCGATTATCCAAAGAGTCTCCGGAATAACGAAAAAGAACAGAACCTGCCCGAACTTCTCCGGCTTTTCTGCAATGATTCCCATTCCGGCAGCTCCAATCCCCTGCTGGGCCATTCCTGTTCCGATTAGACCACCGGCTATAGAAATGGATGCAGCTATAGCAAGTAAAGCTGATGTGTAATCAACTGCCATTTAATTTTCACCGACCGATCATTGAAGTGGGTTATATAAAAGTGATCTGCACATGCGTAAATTCGCTTCATAATAACCACTCCAACAGCTATGGATAGAGGTATACATACATTATTGGAAATGGATGAAAAAACAGGAACTTTTAACTGTAGGGGTTTTTGTGCTTGGAATGCCTGGAAATACGCTTCCAGGATTGAAAAAGGACACAAAAATGAGCCAGCCTTTCATGCCCCTTATGCTGGAAATGTCAGATATCGGTCTCCCGGAGGCGCTGAAAAACGTTAAATAAACTTTAAGCGTTTAGCAAATACTACCCCTGGAAGGTGCGAAAAATATGGATAACAGCGTTGAATCTATGAAATCGGGAGTACTTGCATTCCTAACCCGGAACAATAGAAGCGGCTTTACAGAGTCCCAGATCCTTACAGCCTTTTTCGGCAGCCCCGAAAATGCCAAGGATGATGACAGAAAGGCCCTTCAGTCTATCCTTGAGTCGCTAGTTTCAGAAAAATCCATTACGAAGAGCACCCTAAGCACCAAATCTGGGATCAAGACCTATTACAAGGGTCTCTGATTTTCATCCGTCAAGCCTGGACCGCCTGGCTCTTGAGCTGTTTATTCTGCTTTTTCCAGAGGGATCCTCAATAATCAGCGTGAGGTCCTGGTTCCCTTTGTTCAGGGCCAGCTCGAGAATGTTCCTTGTCTTCTTCATCTTTTCAGGATCTTCAGCCTCTTCGCCGATAATGTCAAACTTGTCAAGCATCCTTCTCAGGATTCCTTCCACTGTGGTTATCTCCCCGGTGGCAAATTTTCCAGGGAGGATTTCAGCATCGATTTCCGGTATCTGGACAACTGCCTCGGTCGATCTGTATACCACTACCCTCAGGTCATCCTGGGTCCTGACCTTGAGCGTTGTCCGTACAGGATCTCCCCTTTCCATAGGCGTGATGGCACTCTGCTTGAAGAGGCAGGATTTGCAGTAGTACGTCTCAATGCTGACTCCTTCTTCGTATGCTATCCTGGTCTTGTAGAAAATAAGGTAAAGGTCCTCCCCGCAATTAGGGCATTTCAGATTAGTCCTGAATTCCTGGGGAACGTCCTCTTCTTCGCCCATTCCCATCACTTCTGGTAGAAGTCATACCAGGACTTTAGGGGCTCGCTGACGAAATGTCTGGCCTTCCTCAGTTCGTCTATGTTCCTGGAGGCAGTGAGGAACATCGCTATCTTGAAATCCCTTATCAGGAAATTGATCTGCTTCTTCAGCTCTTCCAGTGATGTGTCGGCATTCTTGAGCAAGTGCCTGGCAAAGCCTCCTGCCGTTCCCCCGACCATCACTGCCTTGGCCAGGTCCAGGCCGTTCCTCAGGCCCCCGCTGCCTATAACCGGCAAGCCGACCTGGCAGTGCTTAATCGAGGCGGGTGACGGGATGCCCCAGTCCCAGTATGACATTCCGGTGTGCATCTTCTCCTCGTCATTGGCAGATTTGGCCCTGTAATACTCAATGGCTGCAAAGGAGGTGCCCCCAAGTCCGCCGACATCTATTGCCTTGACCCCTGCATCTTTCAGCTGAATTGCCGCTTCCCTGGAGATGCCGTTGCCTGTTTCCTTGGCTATGACCGGGTAACTCTGGGCTATCTCCGATACCCTTTTCAGAATTCCCTCAGAATTCCTGTCCCCCTCAGGCTGGACCATTTCCTGGAGAAAATTGAAATGCACTATGAGAAAATCAGCATTTATGAGATTGAAAACGTACTCAATGTCCCTGTCCTTGAAGGCCGGCTTTCCCTGGTCGACAAGCTGTGGAGCGCCAATATTGGCTATCCTTGCCCGCATTTTATAGTCGTTGATAACAGAGAATGTGTCAGCGAGTTCCTTCTTCTCAACTGCAGCCCTCATGCTTCCCACCCCCATTGCCAGGCCGAACTCTTCTGCAGCTGCTGCAAGGTTCGAGTTGATCTTCTTTGCCAGCTGTGTGCCTCCGGTCATTGAGGAAATTATCATGGGGTAGTCCAGTTTCTTGCCAAGCAGATCAACAGACGTGTCTATCTTGTCAAAGTCAACCTCGGGCAGGGGCTGGTGAATTATGTGAATATCATCCCAGTAATTGTGGTCTGATGTTACAACTTCATTTTCGGCTATTCTTATATGTTCAGTTTTTCTGTTTTCGATCATGATATCATGGTTCCCAGGAAATCCTCAGTTCCTATTTTCCTTATTCTCTCCGGCTCGGCACCGTTCATCAGATATATTTCTGGTACAAACTCCTTCATCTTTTTTATGGTATCAATTTTGCCTTTTATGCCTCCAGTGACATCTGCAACGCTCAGCTCGAAGCTGGCTTCGTCGTAAATGCTTCTGAGGAGTTTGGCATCCTTGTGGAGCTTGGGGTTCCTGTCGTAAAGGCCATCCACATCGCTGACGAACACTGCCCTGCCGGGCTTCATCCTTTCCGCCAGATCCAGCATTACATTGTCCCCGGAATAAATTCCAATCTCATTCCTCCCCTTGAGGTAGATGTCACCAAAGCTGACCGGAGTCATGCCGGCCTCCAGGAATGCTTCCATTGTATCGTACCCCTTCTCTTCCCCCCGTATGTAGGTGGATGGAGGGAAAGATATTGCGCTGATGCCGTTTTCAAGCAATATCGACATTACCAGCTGGTTGAGGTCAACCATGTCCTTGTGAATTATGGAGGCTCCTATCCTGCTTTTTTCTGTTATTGGCCCGGGAAGGCTGTATTCCTTCGCCATTATGTGGCCAAAGGAACCGCCTCCATGAACAATGGCCATGGGTTCGTCAATCTGGGCCAGCTCCTTTATTATCCTGGCTGCTGTTCTTTTCCTGAATGTTTTGTACCTGGACTTGTCTGTAATTATGCTGCCTCCGAGTTTAATGATGATCATACAGTTGCCACTGTCTTATAATTTCAAGATATATATGGTTTCAAGTCCGCTTCCCATAGGCACTCAGGCTCCGGCTGGCTGGTCCGGAGCTTCATGCAATGGTTTGTTGAACCTGGCCTTCAGGTCCAGGCTTATGATCAGGTAAACAGAGAAGAAAATGGCTGCGGAAGGTATGCCTGCCAAAGCCTGCAGAAATGCATATCCCTGGCTTGAGTAGTAGACAGAAAGCGGCGGGAGCTGTACCTGAAATGTGGCCACTTCCGGGATCGGAAAAATTGATGGTGGCAATTTTGGCAGAAGAAGAGTGGTAATGTAGAGAAGAAGGGCAGAAAACATGTAAGTAAAGAGAAGCAACTTCCTCCTGTTTTTTTGGGCAAAGCCAAGCGGAAAAACTGAAATTGAGGCAAGTTTCAGGAGGGCCGGCAGGCTGGCGAGCAGGGCCGGGTATGCATAACCAAGGTTGCCACCCCCAAAAATTGTAAAAGCAGGCGAGAATGGATTGTTGAAGCCTATGAGGGCCTGGGAAGAGAAAAAAATGTTCAACAAAACCGGCATGATGAACAACAGGACTCCAAGAAACATTGACCCGTAATGTTTTCCAGTAATAACCTTTCTTGAGAAAATGATCAATGACATTGCATAGGCAAACAGAAATAGTGAGACAGTGCCCGCATCATTTACTGCCATCCCCCGGCCTATGGGGATTTGCATGTATGGGAAGCTGTAGAAAGGCAATACCAGGGCAGCTATCGCCAACATTACAAATGCCCTGCTTACAGGGTTCTGAGGATAACTCACTTTCATGGAATTTTTGCTGTCCCTGAAAAATTCAGAATATATATCAGGCAGAGAGAGTACAACCGGAGTCTTTCTTACCCTCCTTTTCCCCAGGCTGAGAAGTATTTTCTGAATCTCTTTCCCTGAATTTGACCCATCACCAGTGTAATTGACGAATATTACACCTGCTTCGCCAGTATCTCCGTACAGAGTCTTGAGGCGCTTTTTTCTGAGGTCGCCGGCAGTTCTCACAAGAACGAGATTTCTGCCCGCCAGTGACATTTTTCTGGCTATGAATGCAGCTGCGGCACTCCTCTTTGACTCTTTGTAAGAGTCGACCAGGAATATGTTTCTTCTGTCTTTATCGGGAGACCATTTGCCTATCTCATTCGCAATTTCATTGAGTGACGCTGTCTCCCTCTGGTCAAGGTTATCGAGGTCTTTTTCTTCGATCGAGAAATAATCGTAGAGAAACCTTTTCTTTTCAGAAGTGCCCTTTCCAACTTCCTCCAAAGCCTCGATTCACCTTCCTGCAGAATATGTAGCATGTTAATGTATAAACAGATGACGGGCCGTCTCATTATACTTCATTTTCAAACAAATTTAATAATAGTCCTGCCAATAACGGTCATATCCTTAGGGCCGGTAGATCAGCGGTAGATCGCCTGCTTTGCAAGCAGGAGGTCTCGGGTTCAAATCCCGACCGGTCCACTAGTTTTTATAATATCAAGTTTTATCACTGATAGTTATTTAAAATATCTTTGTTGACTGATAGTTATCAGTGATACATTAATTGAGTATCACTGAATACAGATACAAGAATGAATGAAGATCCAGAACTAATATATCAGTTCATACTTGAGAAACTCAGGATTTCACCCGATGCAAAAATAGAGTGGTCGTATCCAATATCAGTTGGAGAAAGGGAATTATTGGTAGATTTAGCAATCGAGTCCAGAGACACAATGACTTTTGTTGAAATCAAGCCAAGAATAAATGAAGACACACTATACAGAATATATGCCCTTTCACACTTAATAAAAAAAGAAGTGGTGGGTAAGAAAGAAATAAGATTGGTTTGTGCTGGAAAATCACTGAAGTACAGCACCCAAGAACTTGCCAATAGGCTTGGTGTAGAGACTTTGCTTATTCCTCCGAAGTTGTATCCGTACCTGTCATCTAGAGCAGCTGCGTCTGAGGCGAGTGCCCATTTCGAACACTTAAAAGCGAGCCCGTCAAAACTCACTTCCGAAAAGGCGTGGAAAATTGTCTGTTTCTTACTGACTGACAAGCCATCCAATATCCTTTATGTTTCTAGGAAAACCGGTGTTTCATATGGGTGGACAAATAGCATAATTCATAAACTTGAGGACTCTGGAATAATAACTGTAGATTACGGTTTGAGAATCAAAGACTTGGACAAGCTTTTCAACGTGGTCTCGTGGGAAAGAGCCCTTGACGGTCTGCTCTTGGAGACAATAAACACTAATTTCAGGACAGCAACCCAGTGTATAAATGAAGTCGCTCTCAATCTCAACAAGCTTGGAATTGATTATGCTTTCACGGCCCATTCATCTGCCCCTTCATACGGTTCATCCATAGTGAGGGAAGATAGAGCATATATCTACCTTCCAAATCCATCCGACAGAGAGGTCATTAAGTCCTTTTCTGAAGGGAAAGCAACCGGATGCCGCTTGAAGGTGTTTGTACCCGAAAGAGATATCATGAAAACTTCAACCATGTTTAATGGCATTCGGATTGTTGATGTGTGTCAGAACATACTGGATCTTGCAGGATTGGGTATGGATGGGCGGATTGCCGCAAAGGATCTGGTGAATAAGAGTGGTAAATGAAGAGGGTACAGAGGCCACTCTGGCCAGGGATTCATTCCAAGAGCTCAGGTATATTTTCGATTGGAGTATCGCTAACAGAAATTACAGGACAGGCGACATCATTCTCATAGGCGGATGGGCAGTCCACTCATTTAGTCCTTGGAAATATTCACTCGATATCGATTTGATTGCTTCAATCCCATTATATCATGGAAGAACTTTCTGGCAACATCCTGGCCTCCAGACTGGGGCGCGAGCTGTAAATGGTCAATTCCAAAATACGGAAAATCCATTTTCTTTCACCCTGCGATCAGTACCACAGCCTATGTGACCATAGGCAGGTGCATTTTAAATCCTGATAGGCCAAATCAGGTAAGCCTCAGATCCACTCCGAGCTTATCAGAAAGGTTTGGCAAATCCTGAACTATATAGAAAAATGCCATCCATGCCCACTTCCCCCAGCGCCTGATTCCCTCAGCCTTCACCCTCTCCACAGCCTGCCTGTTATTTTCCGGCTTCTCTCCCAGAAGCAGCTTCCCAAACACCTCCGCGGACCATACATCTATGGGAAATCCGCCGTGGGGGCTTATTATATCCGAAGAGTAGTCCCCAATTCCGGGCAATTTCATCAGTGTTTTCTTGGCTTCGGAATGGGTCATTTCCTCCAGTTCCTGCGCACTTGGGAAACCTCCTTTGATCAATTCTCTTGAAAGGGCCACAAGAAATTTTGCCCTGTATCCGACTTTGCACTTTGTGCTGAGTTCAGTTGCAGAAACACGCGCAATTCTCTCTGGAGTCGGCCAAGTGCTCACCGACCTCCCGTCAAACTCTGCAGCTTCTCCGTATTCATGTATTAAGGAAGCCATCATCTCGTTGCTCCTCTTCAAGGGGGCCATCTGCAAAAGTATCGCAAGTGCCGCTTCAGGAAACACTTCGAGTGGAAAGGTGTCGTGCATCCCGTAGAGATGCCTTACAGTATGTTTCAGTATGTTATCTTTCAAGGCCATTTCATAAAATTCAGCAAGATCCTGGCCTGCACCGAGTTTGTGGTAAATACTGTTCTTTAACGTTTCCTGGCGAAATTGATCGATTTCCATATCCGAAAAGACTTTCACAATAATTTTAGGGGTTTCAACTGAGCCCGCTGATGACAATTTGATTCCCAGAAGCAAGCCTTCGA
The DNA here is from genome assembly GCA_046703705.1 of Thermoplasmataceae archaeon. Classification (GTDB taxonomy): domain Archaea; phylum Thermoplasmatota; class Thermoplasmata; order Thermoplasmatales; family Thermoplasmataceae. The sequence continues at coordinate 16,874 of JBJKST010000056.1, read as the reverse complement.
TGTGGCCGGCAGTCCATAGCGTGCCGTTTTCGAATATTTCAAACGGTGTGAACAGCGACCAGCCCGCCGGATTTCTTGCCGTGAGGTTAAAATCGTATGGCGGCAGCGGTTCTATAACAAATTCTAATGAATGTTTCAATTTCGGCATGATACCGTTCCTTTTATCATACAGGAAATATGACAATATGAATGAGGATTGCCTCCACTTTCATAACTACTTTACTGGAGAAACTACAATGGATGTCTGCGGTGCCTGGAAATTAGGATGTCCCTGACTTTCTAAATTCTATTTGCGGCTTACACCCATTTTTCTATTCCGAGTGCAATATTTATAGACAATTCCATTATGAATATAGAATGAAAAAATTCTCTGTCAAGGTGGATGAGCGCGTTCTGGAAGCTTCGGAATCAGGAGATGCCGGAGGTTATCCGGTCTTCTTCCTGCATCCCACACCCGGATCAAGAGTCATGCTCAGACCCCAGGAGGAACACGCAGCAAAACATGGAGTGAGACTCATCTCCTACAGCCGCCCAGGATACTCTGGATCCTCGCGACAGCCTGGGAGGAAGGTTGCTGACGGTGCCTTAGACGTAATTTCCATAGCAGACCATCTTGGAATAGACATTTTTTCCGTGCTTGGATATGCAGAAGGGGGGCCTCATGCTCTTTCTGCTGCTGCATTGGCCCCTGACCGCGTGAGATCTGCGGCAACAATATCTTCATATGCCCCGTTTGACGCACCGGGACTCGATTTCTACTCCGGAATGGGAGAGTTCAGCAGACAGGATTTCAAGCTGCTTGTTTCAGATGAAGACAAGTGGGACAGCAGCAACATGGGAACAATAGAGACGATTAGACAGTCCACTAAGGACCAGATAGGAGGGCTTCTGAAATCCATGTATACAGATGCAGATGCAGCTGTAGTCTCCGATGACCTCATAGAGTATATGATTGGAAGCGTGCTTGACGGCTGTTCGGTAGGAATAAACGGAGTCAGGGATGATCGCCAGGCTCTCACCAGTCCGTGGGGTTTCGATCCCAAATCCATAAGGATTCCTATCCAGATATGGCATGGCAGCCTGGACTCTTTTGTGCCATTAGGCCATGGAAAATGGCTTTCTTCATCCATCCGTGGCGCCGAGAGCCATTTTGAAGAGAGCGAGGGGCATCTCTCAGTGTTTGTCAATAACCTCACCAGGGTCCAGGAATGGCTAGCGTCTGATTCCTGAGGTATTCACCTAGTTTTCCCATTAATTTAATTTTGTTAACTAAAACGTTTATAAATTAATAACAATTTTAATCTTATGAGAAATGAAAAAACTGCCTTCATAACTGGAGGTACTTCGGGTTTGGGGCATTCCTTGACCAAACTCCTCCTAGGCAAAGGATGGCACGTAGCTACTTGCGGAAGGAGGCAGAACATAATAGACGATATGAACAGAAATTTGGGAGGGGGCCTTCTCGCTTTCCCATGCGACATAAGATTTGAAAACCACCTTGATTCAGCATTCAAAAGAGTGGCGGACAGCCTCGGAGGCCTGGACCTTATCGTGCTGAATGCTGGCGAGCTCGGCCCTGTTCCACTTCCTAAGGTACTTGACACCGGCCTTATGGACCTCAGGAGAACTATGGAGACAAACTTCTTCGCCAACTTCAACGTTATCAAGAAATTCTCGCAGATGCTGAAGGAGCCTTCCCTAATAGTTCACGTAACATCAGATGCCGCTTCCTCCAGCTATCCCGGATGGGGGGCATATGGCAGTTCAAAGGCTGCAATGGATCACCTTCTAACTATCCTGAATGCTGAATATGAGGGTTCGGGGAGGAGAGCTGTTTCATTTGATCCGGGTGACATGAATACCGAGATGCACAGAATTGCCTTGCCGGAGGATGATCCAAAGTCTCTCAAAGAGCCTGGAATATCGGCTGCCGAACTGTACAGAATAGTTGAAAGAAGCCTGGGGGTGTAACCAATGGGGCCACAATTTTCTGAACAGCTTGGCGGTGTACCGCAATCCCACGTTCCGGCTGAGTTCTTAGGAGGCAGGAGAGACGGCGTTAAGTTGCTTTCAGTGGACAGGAAGAATGGCACGATATCATCAGACATATTCTCCAATATTGCGAATTATCTCAAAAGCGGGGATTTGCTGGTCGTTAACAACAGCAGCCTCGTGAATGCATCCCTCAGCTCTTTTTTCAAAAGTACCGGAGAGTACGGATATCTCAATTTTGGAACGAGCAGGAATGGCAAACTTGTTCTTGTCGAGCCCAGGCCTAAGGAACTTAATGAGAAGCTCACCGAAATGGACGAGGTTACAATTATAGGGCCTCAAATTGATGCCAGGCTAGTAAGAAGGCATGAAACCTACAGCAGGTACTGGTGGGCTGACATTGGGAATTCCAGTGATGACCTGCCCAAGGTAATGGAAGAGTATGGAAGGCCAATAGCTTACGAGCATCTGTACTTCCCTGTTCCACGGGAATACTACATGACTCCCTTCTCGAGGGTCCCAGGTTCGGTGGAGCCACCCTCTGCTGGTTTCCCCTTTACTGAAGCGGTTCTTGAAGAAATAACGGCGATGGGAGTTGGGCTGGCTGAGATTACACTGCACTGCAATATCGGGTCATTGGAGCCCCATGAATTCGGATCCAGAAATACTCTGCTGGACGAAAATTACAGCATTCCATTATCCACATTGGAGAGAATAAAGGAGACAAAGAGGGTGGGCGGGCGCGTGATTGCAGTGGGAACGACCGTGGTGCGCGCACTTGAGTCGTACTCGTCGGGAATAGGCACTTCGCGAATGAAAGAAAACAGCATAGAGGGAAAAACTGACATCTTCATAAGAAGGGGTTTCAGATTCCAGCTGATTGATGCCCTCATAACAGGAATGCATGATGGGGGGAGTTCACACATAGACCTGATATCTGCCATGGTAGGCCCTGAAATGCTTGAGACGGCCTATGGCCTAGCTGTGGAATGGGGCTACATGTGGCACGAATTTGGAGACGTAACACTCATTTCATAATTTTTGTACCACAACAGGTATCAATATAATTATTAATCAGCCCTTATGAAGACCTCCATGAAAATTGTGGCCGTGGCAGTAGCAGTAGTCGCAATAGCATCAGGTGGTTATATCGCACTGACACACCATAATTCAGGGACACTGAACGTGTATGTCCAGGATCTTCCTGCAAACAATGTCAGCGCGGTTTACATAACCTTCTCAGCTGTTTCTGTCCATGGCAACAATACAGGATGGACCAACTACTCATTGGGTTCCAGAACAATAGACATACTTGGCCTTACTGCGAGCAATGCAACCCTGCTGAACTCGATCACTCTCAATGCTGAAAAATACACCATGATAAGGCTTTACATCAGCAAGGTGAATGTGACAGTGAACGGGCAGAACGTAACATTCAGCCTTAAAGCGCCATTTGCCTTCATAAACCACCCATTCAATGTGTCTTCGAATTCATCGACAGCAATCAACTTTGACTTCAAAATAAACCAGGATTTGAATATGAATTCAAGGATCTTTACTCCAAACATAGGATATACAGTGAGTTAATGGGTTTATCTGCAAATTAACGGCGAATTTTTTTTATTTATAAAACCAAATTATTTTTCTCCTGCCGCACTATGTGCTGGAAACATATAATATTGCAGAAACAATACTGTGATGATATATATGCCGATAGATATGCAAAAACGCATGAAAGTTCAGGCAGAGCTTGCATATACAATTGAGAGGCTTTCACAGATTAGGGCGAATCTGGAGAGCCAGGGATACAATAAATATGAATATGATAACCTTGTGAAAAAGAAGAAAGAGCTCATGGACCAGCTGAATGCATGATCCATAGGGGGAGAGGGGTATATTTCCTATGGAACCATTTTAGGCCTTGACAGTGTCGCTTTGAATATCTTGCCCCTTATATCGATCTCCACTTCAGTCCCGGATTTCATATATTTCTTGTCTATGAACCCGAGACCTATCCCTTTTTTCAAGACCGGTGAAAGAGTGCCGCTGGTGATCTCACCGACTTCATTATCCCCATGGAAAATTTTGCATTCCTCCCTTGGTATGCCTTTTTCATCCATGATAAAACCCCTAAACCTCAATGATGATTTTTCTTTGTTCTCAAGTACCTTTTCCCTTCCTATAAATTCATGATCTTCGTTCATTATGAATGAAATTGAACATTCATAAGGGGTCCTGTTTCTGTTGAAATCATGGCCGGAAAGAAGCATTCCTTTTTCCATTCTGAGTGTGTCCCTGGCACCGAGGCCACATGGAAGCCCGTTAAATTCTGACATGTAACCCATAAGGATTTTCCACAAATCATTTGCATAGCTGTTAGGAAGGATGAATTCAATTCCCGATTCACCGGTGTAACCGGTTCCGGATATTATCATATTATTCTTTCCTGTCATTGGGTTGTTGTGTCCTATTTCTGAATAGTAGAAAGTGAATGGTTCAGGCAGCTTCAACCCCATCTTATTCAATATTTTCTCACTGTCCGGACCCTGAAGCGCTATACTGGACATATCATATGAGTAGTTTTCAACTGTTATTTCGAATCCTTTCCTGTTCTCTTCTATCCACTTTATTATATCTTCAGTGGGACCTGCATTCGGAACGAAGAAAAATTCCCGCTCACCGGTCCTGTAAATTATTGTATCATCTATTATATATCCATTCTCGTCAAGAAAAGCAGTATATACGCATTTTCCAGGCTGAAGATCAGAGGCCTTTGTAGGCAGGATGTAATCCACAAACTTCACAGAATCTTTTCCCTTTATGACAACATCTCCCATATGGGAAACATCAAAGATGCCAGCATGGTTTCTTACAGCCATGTGCTCATCCATTATTCTTGTGTACTGCAGGGGCATCTCCCAGCCCCCAAACTCTGTCATTTTAGCTCCCGCCTCTAAATGCCTTTCATAAAGTGCAGTCCTCCTCATACAAACACCTCCTCTATGCTCCAGTGGAAGAGTACCCCTCTCCCCCTATAATATCAGTAAAAAGCTTGTGTATTCTTATATCTTGCGTGAGTTCAGGATGAAAAGTCATTCCTATCACATTCCCTTTGCGGACCATTACTGCTTTTCCGCCATACTCCGAAAGTGCTTCTACATCCCCATATGATTCTATTACCGGTGCCCTTATGAAAACAGCCTTGAATTTCCCCACTCCCTTTATCTCCACCTCATCAATAAAGGAGTTAATCTGCCTTCCATAAGCGTTCCTGTTTATTTTTATGTCAAGGGCACCCATCCCTTTGACCCTCTCATCTCCAGTATCACTTGAGAGAAGTATGATTCCTGCACATGTTCCCATTACTGGAAGGCCATCTTCTATTCTCTTCGTTATTGTATCATAAATTGAATACTGCTTGAGCAGCTTGTATATTGTTGTGCTTTCCCCTCCGGGAATTATTAGGCCGTCTATGCCATCCAGGTCAGCCTTCTTTCTAATCAGCCTGATATCTACATCTATTTTCAAATCGCTGGAGAGCCGATTAAGAATTTCAGAGTGCTCTGAAACATCACCCTGGAAACCCACTATGCCGATTATCACCTTTCGGAATTTCTTCCAGAGTAATATGGTTTATCTATTTTCTCTTGCGGAGAAGCCTCTCAGTGTAGTAGTAAAGCCCTGCAGCTCCAGCAACCAGCACTATGGCAATGACTGCGTGGTTCTGGTATATTGGAATAAACTGTGTGTTCCTGAATGAATACAGGCCACTGCCAAGGGAAGACAGCGTAACGTTTGAAGACCCTGTAAAATTGTACTTAACCTCGTTCAGCGGTATCTGGAAATTCATTGGAAAAAGGCTGGAGGTAGAATTCACATAATTATATTCTGAAGGGCTGAAGTCGAACGTACCAGGGATGAGCCCCACAATACCCGGAGAAAATGCAAGCGGGGGCCTCTCTAACCAGCCATTCAGGTACGTGGTATTGAAGTTGAAGAAATCCGTTGGAATGTTGGAGCTTGCAACAAGGCTGTTGAGGGCGGGAAGCTTCCAGTTGTAATCTATGAAAGCCAGTATTGATGTATGGCTCAAGACAGTGCTGGAAATATAGTTTTCCTTTGCATATGGCGATATTACAATGAACGGGACCCTGAACCCAAGCTGATGGCCTGCAATATCTGGTGGCGGAACATTGTCATAGTACCCGCCTGCCTCATCATAGTTGATGAAAATTGCAGTGGAATTCCACTCCGGGCTGTGCATTATCCTGTTTATGGTGAAAAGCAGCCACAACTCTCCTGTCAGGACACTGTAGGAAGGATGCTGGCTGTACTTCTCCCCCCCTCCATGAATTGGCATGAGCCAGGATACGGAAGGAAGCGTGTTGTTGTCAAGTTCCCTGTAAAAACTGCTCCACTGCTTTATGTTCCCCGAGTATTCGTTAATGCCCTGTATAATTGACAATGGGCTCTGCAGCCTGGAAGTGCTGTTCAGGTAGTAACTCCACGAAACTCCATTCGATGACAATTCGTGAAATATTGTCTTGTTCAGGGGGACGTATGGCGGAGGCCCATAGTCATTGATTACCGGAGAATACCCCGCCAGGCCGAACAGCCTGTTGGGGACAGTCTCGCTGAGGACGCTGCTGAAGTAGTTGTCGCCCATTGCATATTGCTGGGCCATTACCCATTCAACACCCATTTGTGAAGCTGTGAAATACTTCAAGGAATTTACTCCTGAGCCTTTCAGGAAACTGTCCATTTTGCCCCCGTTCCAGTCAATATGGTATGCACTGTAGCCCTCGATGGGATTGCCTGTGTTAAAGGACCCGTTTGCAACAGCAGTGAGATTGCCGGCGATGTTTCCTGAAAGCAGGTTTACAGGCACTGTTATTGATGAAATAAGTGACTGGTTTGCAGCTGCGGGATTATTGGGGTACTTACCGAACAGGTTGTCAAAACTGTGATTCTCCATGGTTATTACAACAACGTGCTTGATTGGCGTTGAGGTACCTCCTGCTGTAGCTGCCTGCGAAACAGGAATTGAGAGCGTCCATAGCAAAACAACTGAAAAAAGCAGAATAGCCGTGAACTTTCTCCCGCCGATGCCGGCCAATGGCATTAATGGACCACCTTCCCCTCACTGCCCCATGATTTCACCGAATGGCCAATCAGCAATGCCGAAACGCAAAGAATAGCGATTTCTGATGAAAGTGCTATTAGTGGCAGGTAGGAATAATCCAGGTAAGCGTACAGGAAGAAGAGAACAAAGAACACTGCCGGGGAACCCACCCCGACGGACAGGAAATTTCTCACAGAAATAGGCTTTCCCCTGAGATTCATGACAATTCTTGATATTGAGTATGAAACTAGGGCGTTGGATGACATATTAAAGAAGGAAAATGCGGTAAAAACCTCAATTGAAAGTACCATGGAAACTCTCAGAGACGCGTCGGTGAGAAATGCGGCTGCCGTTGCAACTGCAAGAAGAACCAGGCCAATGGGGCTTCCATACCTGGAAAGCAACAGGCCCGATGCAGAGAAAGCAAGGCCCCCGGTCACCAGTGCTGCGAGAAGTGCTATTATCTGGAGCGAGGACCCAATGGAATATATCAGCCCGAGAACAAGGAAAAGCGAAAAAGGCACTGCGCCGTTGAGCAGGAATGCTACAGTGAGAAAACTGATCAGGCCTCTTTTTTCACCCATATTTCATTCACCGCCCCTAAATCCACGAATGCTTTTCTTGCAGCCTCGCTGACATGTCTAATATTCTTCGGGTCATATATTGACGTACCCTCCCTTCTTCTGGTAATATCCTCCGGAAACATTGCACATTCCTGGAGGATATAGTTTTTGAAGCGATCACCTTCCCAAACCCTCCTGTAATCGATTGAAGGAAGATCCCTGGTTCTTATGCCGACACCGCACATGGATGCCACCTTCTTTGCAATCTTTCTCGACGCATGCCTGAAATCAGTGATCTTTACGCCTGCGACAGACACCATTCTTCCATGGGCAAATATGGAAAAATCCCTTGAGATCCTGTCCGGATTATTCCCCTTTCCAAGGAGGGGCCTTATTCCACTGTACTTTCCAATAACATCACTGGACGCCAAGCCCGGGAAGAGCCGTGCGGCACTCCTGACAATGTATCCAATTTCATCATCCCTTATTTCAAGATCTTCCGGGCCATCAACAAGGCTTTCTGTCGTTCCAACAATCACAACAGATTCCCTTGGGATGATGAACATCTGCCTTCTGTCAATATGGGACCGGAAGGTAACCGCCCTGTCCACAGGTATTACTCTCCGGTCAAATATTAGGTGAACTCCCTTGCTGAGTTTTAGCGGAACTGAAGTGCCGGGCTGGTACAGCCTCAGCACACTGTTTATCCAGGGGCCGGTGCAATTGACAACAACATCTGCGGTGAACGAAATTTCTTCACCGTCTGTCCGGTCCAGAATTCTTGCTGAAACGCCACCGTCAAGATCTGAAAGGGATACTGCCTCTGAATAATTAAGGCAAACAGCTCCCCTGTTGTGTGCTGAAATTACATTGTAAAGGACCAGTGTTGAATCGTCTGTAGCTCCGTCAAAATAGGAAAAATAGCCGCGGACCGACCGGTCGTATTCCCCCTTGTTCCTGTGCATTCTGGGGATTCCCGGCTCTCCGCCAAGTATTGAGTAAAGAAAAAGGCCAAGGCGCATGTATGAAGGTGACCATGAATACCGGTCTATGAGTATGTCAAAATCCATCCGCCTGACTATGTCTGTATTTGAGATCAGGTAATTTCTTTCCCTGAGAAGGTCCATTGTCAGCTTGAAGTGACCCTGTGCCAGATACCTTATGCCGCCGTGAATAAGCTTTGAAGAGTTGGAACTGGTTCCTGATGCGAAATCCCCCTTCTCTACGAGAACCGTGGAAATACCGTTTTCGGCCAGGATATTGGCTAGGCCTGCCCCAACTATTCCTCCCCCTATTATTAGGCAGGAAACTCGTTTTCCCGAAAGCGATGAGATCTCCTCCTTCCTGGTCTTGTATGAGAATTCAGGCATTGAATTGTTCACCTTGTAGTAATAAGTGGACTTTTAACTTTGCCGAACAAATTGTAAATGTTTGTGAAATAAGACCTTGACGCCGTAGGCTGTTCTATTTTGCTGAGACTCACACTTTGCGTTTTGGATCGACGTACCTGACCTCAAAGGTGAGGCACCCAACATCCGTAACCCAGGGGCCATGCGGCATCCCAGGGGGCCTGCAGGCAAACATGCCTTTTGTGAAGGTCTTGTCAAGTGTAAGGTCGTGTATGTAGCCTTCCAGAATGTAAACTTCTTCCCATACATCGTGCCTTAGGATACCATTCGGGCTTGTATCGGTTCCGGGCTCGAATTTCAGGATCCTTGATACAACACCACTTTCAGGATCACGTGCAAGTATTCTCTCATACAGGCCCTCAGCTTTGCCCTCACATTTTGTCCACTCAACAGTGGAACTGTCATAGAATTCGTATTCCGGCTTTGCCATCAGTTATCCCCTCCTTTTTCTTCCACTCCCGTGTTTATGTTATACCCTGACATGAAGGTGTCCACCAATTCCACAGCCTCATCATATCCGTAATTCCTGAAGGAATAGTTCCTGGCCACGAAGGGAGCTCCGGCATAGAACATTTCATACTGGTGGTGCCTTCCGGCAAATTCAGAGCCGATTACATCCCATGCCAGCCTGAAGAGTTTTATCCTCTCCTCGGAAGAGGAATTCGGTGACTTGATGTACGTTGTAATGTCTGATGCAGTTTCGGGGTTCAACATCTCTTCAATGCCGGAGGGCAGCTGCAGCACTCCCGCTCCGCACAACTCACGGACAATGTGCAAAGCTCTCGGATAAAGGTCAGCCTGCATTCCCATTGCACCGTAGAGGAACCTTGGGTTTGGCGATATCACCCCTGCAGGCCTCTCCACTGCAGTTGCCTCTGACGCTCTGGCCATCCCCTCAACTATTGAGGAAAGGGAGGCAAGCTCTCCAAGCTTCTCCACAACTCCCGGAATCCTGTCAATGCCATTCATTGCTGTCACTTTTCTTGCGATTCCTATAAGAAACTTCATTTTTGCAGAAAGGCGGATCTGTGCCTGGTTATTGCCCAGAACATGTGCCGCAGTCTCAAAAAACTGTGCCTGAAGAAGAGAGACATCCCTGTAAACGAAAACATACTCCCATGGAATGAAAACGTCATCAAAGACAAGGAATGCATCCGATTCGTCGAACCTGGTTGACATGGGATAATCGAAGGTGCCGGCCTTATCAATCGCGTATGGTTTTCTGCAGTACAGCTTGAGCCCCTTGGTATCAAGAGGAAGAGCAAATGAAAGGGCGTAATCCTCATCACCGGGCTTAAGGGGCGGAATGCAGCTCACAAAGAGGTAATCAGAAACGGCAGACCCGGTGCCAAGCATCTGGGCTCCCCTCACTACGATGCCATCCTCGTTTTCCGATACCACTCCCACCTGCGTGTATCTGTTTTCCTGGCCCTGGGCAGTCTTGCTTCGGTCGCTCTGGGGCGGTATTATTGCATATGTAACATAGAGGTCTTCGGTTACAACTTTTCTGTAAAAGTTAACGACATTATTGCCAAAGGATTCCCTTCCCCTGGCAAAAACTTCCGGCTTTCCGGCAAAACCTGCAAGAAAACCTCCAACATGGTCAGGGCTCCTGCCAACAAAACCCCCGGTGAGCCTTGCCCATTTGTAAATAGCCTCATGGCGGTCCATTAGGTCCTCCTTGGATCTGGGTATCATGAATACCTTGTTCCCCTCGGCACCCCAGTCCGTTTTGTAAATCATTCCGTTCTTAGGGTCTGAGCTGAAGTCATACATTTTTGAAATTGTGCTGACGATGCCCTTGAAGGCCGGATGTTCCCTTATGTCCCGGACTTTCCTGCCATCAATGTACACCGTCCTTCCGTCATTCAGGGATTTGGCATATTCTTCTCCCGTCCTCATGGGTTTCCGCCTCCTACCTCGATAGTGTATTTGTGCCTGATTGCGAGCCCTCTGGAGGGTACCCTTAGCTCAACCTCAAACACATTTCCGAAGACAAAATTTCCGGTAAGGAGGGGCAGGGTGCCCAGGAAGATTACGGAATTCTCCAGATCCACATCAATGGAAGACTTGAGATCGCTCAAGAGGTCTGGAATATCCATTATCTGGGAGGCAGTGCCCTTTTGGTACTCCCTCATTTCGGGGCCAGAACCAGTCCAGCTTCTAAGCTCCACGGAATTCCATGAACCCTTAAGCTCTGAATACGGTATTACATCACTTGAAATGGGCTTCCTGCAGGAAGACTTGCTTTCGGCAATGCTTTTCTTTTCAACATCCCTTGCTGTATGGTCGCTTCCCACTCCTATGAACAGCTCGCCATCCACGTTCAGCAGAACCGGCTCAACCTCACCGGAAGTCTCTCTGCTGGCCACTCTTATGGAGTCAAAGGTTGAAACCAGGTCCGGCTTTAGAAGATAGAAGGAAGGAATCTTCGAGGGAACGGGCACACCGATATCCGCAAGCTCCTTGATGTGTTTCTCAGTGCTTGCCCTGTCTTTGCCGGTGAAACCGGCGATAATAAGATTTGAGGGCTCAAAGTCAAGTGTGCGGTCCTTCCCCATGACATTCAATTTCATTGAGGCACAATATGCTGCATATATATAAAACGCCGACATTTTCAAACCAACCTCAAAGTTAAAATATGCAAGGATGAAAGTCTGAATAGCCGGCACAAAGCAACGGAATTCAAGGCAAATAATGGGCAAATAATAAATTGAAAAAATGGTAACCATGATACAGTGTGGCAATAGTGGCAATTATTTCAGAATGCAACGGTGGCCGGAAACTCCTTTTAAATACGGAATGTCCTGGACTTAGGCTTGATCAAAAATCTTAAGCTTTTAATAGGTATATTGTGACAAAAACTCTTTTATATAACCTATATGTTTGCGAGCCATGGGAAGTCAAGACGCAATCTCTAACGAGAAGTTTACGTCGACTAATGGTGCACAGGTGTACGTGTCGTTTTTCTCATACACTTTCGACATCCTGAGCTTCATTAGTATAATCTTCGTCATCCCGTACATCCACAACCTGATATATCCAAACGCAAACCTTGGAATATCGTTGCTGGTGACATGGGGTGGGGTAGCAGCAGGATCCTTGACTAGGCCGCTGGGAGCGGCTGTGTTCGGGCCTTCTGGAGACAACAAGGGAAGAAAGAGAATGCTGTATATCACGATCACCGGATCGGCAGTATTTACAGCGGCTCTGGCTGGATTGCCCACATATGCGCAGGTCGGTGTCCTTTCGCCGATAATATTTGTGGTGTTGAGGCTCATAGCTGGATTCTTCATAGGAGGGCTAATAGCCGGAGGGCTGGTATTCTCAGCAGAGAACCTGCCCGAGAGGTTCAGGGGACTCATGACAGGTTTCGCCGAATCTGGCGGAAGCTGGGCACACGTCATTGGTTCAGCATGGCTCCTGATGACAACTCTGGCATTCACCGGGGCAGCATACGTTGCTATGGGCTGGAGGGTCATGTTCCTCGTTGCACTGCTTCCACTGATTGTGGTGCTGCCGGTACTGTATAAGATACCCGAATCTGAGATATTTTCCATGTCAAAGAGGAAAGGAAAGGTAAAGGGCAGAGCCCTGAGAAGACTGTTCACTACCCCCAAGGTAAGAGGAGTGTTTGCGCTGTCTCTCATTTCCTCCATTGGCCTCCTGGGTTTTGACAATCTTACAGAAAACACCTTCCCGACTTTCCTGAAGCAGGTCAACCACCTCGTGCCAAGCCATCTGGCATTCATAGTGCTGGTAGGCGCAGCATTCGGTGTGATTGGATCGGTCCTCGGTGGAGCACTTTCTCAGAAAATAGGGAGGAAGCCGCTTGCCATAGGAGGCGGAGTGATTCTGATAATAATCAGTTTCCTGTTTGTCTATCTGGGCAATATACCCGGAACGATGGTGGACAGGATAATACTGACTCTGATACCGTTCTACTTCTTTGCATCAATAAGCAAGGCAGACCTGAGCCTTTATCTGAACGAGGCTTTTCCGACAGACCTGAGAGCAAGCGGACTTGGGCTCAACTGGAACATTGGATACGGTCTTGCCGGTATATGGCCACTGGTAATCAGTGCGTTCATAGCGGTATACGGAATTTCAGTGTTCCCGCTGGCACAGGCAGTTGCTGTAGGCATACTCGCTGTCTTCTACACAGTCTCTTCAGTTTTCATGACAGAGACTCTGGGAAACATCAGCACAGAGAAGAAACAACTGGAAACAGAGGCTTGATTTTTTCAACCTCTTTATTTAATTTTTAAACATTTATCATTTCAAAAGGAAACAGTGCATTTTTTGGATAAATTGTATTTGGTGCACTGTAATTATGGAGTGAGTCCAACAGTGCTCTTGAAGCCCCTTTTATGGTAGACGAGGGCGTGCTCATCATTGATTATTGAGGCACTTCCAACTTCTCCAACGAAAAGGTAGTGGTCAGCAATCCGCTCACTTTTGTAAAGGGAGCATTCTATGAAGCCCAGGGACTTGTCAAGAATCGGGATTCCATCTCCGTTCAGGTGGTATGGAGTCTGTGAGAACTTGTCGCTGCTTTTGTCATTTGCAAAAACTTTGGCCTCTTCCTCCTGATCCTCTTTCAAAATGTTCACTATGAATTTGCCCGTTTGCAGTATTGCCTTGGATGTCCTGCTGTCGAGGTTGATAAACAGCGCAATAAGAGGTGGATTGAGTGCCACAGATGTAAATGAGTTCATCGTACCGCCGGTGGGTTCACCATCCAACAGTGATGTCACAACCGTTACACCGGTTGGGTATCTTCTGAGAACCTCTTTAAGCTGGTCTCCAGGATTGTTATCAGTCATTTTTATTTCTCCTTGATCATTGAGTCAGCCTGTGTAATCCACTGCATTATTTAATATGAGTGGTAGCAACTGTCATGCCTACCCAGGCAAACCGTGCAGTTGAATCCACTCTTTATTGTAAAGTGTTTTGTGAGATCGGAAAAAACATTGCCCCGCAGAGCAAACCACATGGCATCAGTATACTGTGCCCTTCTTTTCCAGCCTCGTTATGAAGTAACCCCAGTCTATCTCGCTCACTTCTGCCCTTATGTCCTTAGTGTCTGTCCTTCTGACCCTGTCATGGTCATACTCAACCAGGGATCCAAGGACAGAAGCCATGTACTGCTTCTTGGCGGCCCTTTCAAGCGAGGCAGCTGTTATGACAACATCCTCAATGCTTTCTCCCACGACGAACGCTCCATGCCCTCTATGCAGCACAGCCCTGCATTTTCCCAAGGTCTGGGCCATCCTGTACCCCATCTCCCTGGTGTTGACGAAAAGCGGGAGCCCGTCAAAAACAGGGAGCCCATCAATGAAGAGAAAAGAGTCACGAGTGGACATCTGAAGCTTCTTGTCTGTTATTCCAAGAAGATTGGCATAGAAGGCGTGCATGTGAAGTGCGGCCCTGACATCCTTCCTCATCTGGAAGACTTCGGTGTAGAAGTAGAACTCATGCATGGATTCAGGATAGCTGCCCTCAAGGACATTTCCGTCATAGTCTATTGTCACCAAGTCCGTGGCAGTGCAGTCAGCTATTGATCGCTGATAGTCATGGAGATGACCCGGTATCAGTATCTTTCCCTCTTCTAGCTTGTAGGCCACATGCCCCCTCCCCAGTTCGGTCAAATTCTCGTTTACAAGTATTCTGTTGGCCATAGCCAGTTTCTGTCTGAGTCCTTCGTCAATAGGCATGATTGAAATGTAGGCAAAATAGTATTAAATAATTGCTCAGAAAGAAGTGTTGATACGGGAACAGGTTCACGCATCAGAGCAAATCCCCAATAATGAAGTTTCGAATTGAATAAACAACTCTTCAAAGGTACTTGTTCAGCTCAGGCAGAATCACTCTTGCCAGTTCCTGCGGGTCCTCTATCATCGGGTAGTGCCCGAATCCTTTCAGGGGGATATAGGAGGCTTTTTTCAGTTTGGCAACCGTTTTCCTGGCCATCTCTTCCGTGACGACAGGATCCTCCTCTCCCCTTACGATAAGCAAGTCAGTCTCAATGGTGCCGAGGCTGTCAGTAATGTCGAAATTGTTCCACGCGAGAAGGTCAGTAACATATATGTCTCTGTTATTCGAGCTCCTGATCCAGAGAAGGTCCTCGATCGCCTGCTTGCTGGATCTGCTTCCGCAAAAATCGAATGCCCTCTCAACGTCCCCCGGAACGGTCTTCAAAATGGTCTCCTCCTGGAAAGTATGGGTTTTACCCGCTCCCTCTATGACAACTGCGAGTTTCACCTTGTTTTTGAGCATCTCCGCAAGTTGAAGTGAGATCACTGCCCCCACTGAGCATCCTACGAGGATGACGCTCTTGTATTCCTGTTTTTCAATGAATTTTGCCACAGCGTTTGAGTAATAGGAAACCTCTATCCGTGACTTCCTCCATCCAGGCCATGGCCAGGATTTTCCATGGCCCGGCAGATCCACTACTACCGAAGTGAAGTTTCCGGGCAGGAGATCCACGAAATATTTCCAGATTCTTCCGTCTGTGCCTGCGGTGTGTATAAAAATAACGGGCTCTCCTTTTCCTGAAGTCTCATAGTAAAATTTCAGTCCGTTGATTTCGGTATAGTGCCCTTCGCTCATTGGCTTCGATCTGTGCGAGGTATATAGATGTTTTTTTCAATAGTCATACATATTAATATATATTAATACTTCTCATATAGAATATTTTATATACACCTCAATTTTTATAGCTGTGCTTATGGAATCCAACATCAGCTACTCTAGAAATGAGAGATATGGGGCACTTGGAGGCATACTATTTGGACACTTCAGTGACGGTTACGATCTTGTGCTGATCAGTTACCTGTTCATCCCAATGTCTATCCATTTCCACACCGGAATTGCAAACCTAGCCCTTGCAATGACCATCAGCCTTGTTTTTTCGGCTTTTGGCGGGATAATATTCGGATGGTTTGCCGATAAATTCGGAAGGAAAAAAGGATTGATGCTTTCTCTGGCAATATTCGGCTTGGCAACACTTCTGACTGCCGCAATTAATTCACTGTGGCAACTATACCTGCTCAGGGCCATTGAAGGCCTTGGAATCGGCGGGGAATGGGGAATCGGTTTCGCACAGATCACCGAGGTATGGTCACCCAAGACCAGGGCCACTGGTGGAGGGGTTCTTCAGGCAGTCTTTATAATTGGCTCTATCACCGGTGCATTCACAGCGGGCTTCACCCTGGCACACTACGGCCCGGACCTGGGCTGGAGATACGCCTTCGTAATAGCAGGAGTGGTCGCACTTATCGGAATCGCAGTTGTGCAGTTCATAATGCCTGAGTCAAAGTTCTGGAAGGATTACGACCAGAAGAGAAAGAAAGGCGAATTGCCGCCCGGTTATGACATAAGGTCTCCAATAATACAGATATTTTCAAAGAAGGTCAGGAGATGGACGCTGTTCTCACTCCTCATTGGAGGCGCCAACCTGTTCATTTACTTCTCGTACGCCAGTTTCATGCCGACGCTGCTTCACGGGGTCATGAAGATACCTCTCGCCGATTACACCTATATGCTTGTTCTCGGCCAGGCAATTGCAGTTCCGTTCTACTGGATAAACGGATTCCTTGCAGACAAGTTCGGAAGGAAGTCTTCAGCCATTGGATACGGAATGCTGTACATAATTGCGGTAATCTCATTCATGGTTGCCAACATCATGAGGTCTCCCTACATCGCGGTTGCCACCTTCCCACTGTTCTATGCATACACCTTCGTCTCAATAGGGCAGGGAGTTTCGGGAGAATACGGAGTCTGGTA
>JBJKST010000055.1:0-9250 GCA_046703705.1 Thermoplasmataceae archaeon | reverse complement strand
TTCAGTACCTTCCTGACGGTCTTCTGATTGACCTTTGTACCCTGATTCCTCAGTACTGCCCACACTCTCCTGTACCCGTATGTTGGCCTCTCAGATGCGATCATCCTGATCCTCTCCCTGATCTGTGGATCAAGTCTCTCCACATGCCTCTCCCTTGGATGATAATAATATCCGGACAGCGAGATTCCGGATATTCTTGAAATCCGCCTCAGAGGCATGTGAGGTTTGAGATCCTCAATGACCATCATTTTGACCTCCTTTGTTCCCTTTTTTTAAAAGCGTCTATTACTAAGGACTGATCGCCAATGATCTTCTTGAGGTCCTGAATCTCCTCGTCCCTTGTGTCTGAATTCTTGCTCTGAGCTAAGGCATTCTTTCCTCCCTGGACAAACTGTTCCTTCCACTTGCTCAGCTGCACAGGATATATGCCGTGCCTCCGGCATATCTCAGCCTGTGTAACGTTCTCTGTGAGTGCTTCCATGACGATGTCATACTTCTCCTCAGCGCTGTACCTGGACTTCATGGGATCACCTCAGTAATCTGGAGAATCAGTTTTCGCATTCCCTGTTTGTATCCTTCTCTTAGTATAATATTATTATCATGGTGTTCCGATTCTAAGATGGCTCGGGTCATCATGTTTTCTATTGTATAAACCACTAATTCACAAAGAAGCTGTATATAAGTGATCACTCGGTATCCAAGAATCTCGTGCAAAGCCATCTTAGTGAGAAAATTTTAATACAATAACACAAATATATTGAATATGATAGTTGGTCTATTTATTTTCTTTTTTATTCTTTTCTTTATTGCTGCTATTTACCAGGGAGTGATTTACAGCTTGTATTATTACTCAACAGGGAATGAAACTCCATATGAAATGGGTAAGAGATTTGCAAGGGAGCATAAAATCCTAATAGTAATAGTATCGCTTCTTGGCGCGTTAACTTTGACATTTTTGTTCGCATAGCTGAAATTCAGTGTTGGGGCTTCCAACAAGATCCTTTCATACTTGTCGACTTAAGTTATTAGGCATAATCTCTTCAGATCGTCATTGGATCTTGTGTACCTGCGGTATCGACTTATTAGCGTACGGCACAGATCTCCCGGAGATCAGGAATATAGCGTATTGTGTCGCACTTCCTTCCACAAGATTCCAAATCCTCCATAGGTAGTTCAGCTCGGCGAACATGGAAACATAAAGAGCAGCTTAATCCGACTCATGATTGCTTATTCGCTTAGGATGTTCGCAAGTTGAAAGAAAGCCTTGTTCGGCACGAATATGTGGTCTGAGTATTTCCTGTGGAGTATGGAAAGGAGCTCCAGAAATGTGAATGCATTGTATATCTCCGCGATCCTCGCGAGGTACCTTCCACCTCCTTTGCTTACTGGACCGAACATGCGGATGCCCTTCCTGTTCGGTTCCAGCAGTACAACAGGATCAAGACGTTCGGGAAGATACGATACCCTTATCCTCGTTCCATGCTGATAGAAGGGGTACTCGTTCACAAAGATGACTGATTTTTCCTTCAGGCAGGAGATCTATAAGTTTCTTCGAACTCCTCCGGGTCATCGTCCATATTGATCAACAGTCTTAGTTTTCTCAACCGAGTCCTTATCTTTCTGACAATGCGCTGGCGCTGCCTTTTACCTTGATCAATGTACTGCCCCGTCCTGATATGCTGGCTATGGAGTTTACCGTACAAAAGATTCTATGAATATCCTAAACCAATGGGATTCCTCTTAAGGTCCTATGCAATGCTGTCCATTATTCTTGAGTACGGTGGAGTCCTTCCTGACCGCCTCAGTTCCTTGAGTCCCTCAATTCTGCCTTTAAAGAAGATATCAATCCACCTTTCTATGTTCTTTGGAGTGTTTCCCTGAACCTCTGCTACCTAATAAGGACACATTCCATTAGCAACGAGAAGCACACATTGGGCCTGTGATCACACTAGTAATTGCCGCTGCGTCCCACCTCTTCTATGACCTCTTTCTTTTTTTCCTTAGAAATTTTAAGTTGTCGTTTGCACATAGAAGAGGAAATGTGGCATCTAAGACATGCGAAATGAGTTATGACGCTTTGGAAAATTGCTTTAGGAATTTGATAACCCCATCTATTGAGGCGTACACCACAATGTTGGTAGGGGAGCAGTGCTCTCGGTTGCATGAATGCAATGCTTATTCTCTGTCTAAGAATAGTAATTGCGTTATAGCGCAGAATTCAAAAAAAGAGCTTCACTATAGGGTAGATTCTTCACATAAAAAATTAGGAAGATAGTTAGTAAGAACTTGAAGCGGTGTGCATTACCATTAGGGCAGTCTGTCCTCCATCAAATTGCTCCACACGATGTAATTCCTGTTTGTGCTGACGTAAAAGTCATACATGGTAAAGGAGCCGTAATCCACCGAAATGGATTGGATCTTCTCATAGTGACCTGTGTAGACATCGAATATCGTATCATTTATGGTGAGATACTGCGCCTGCACATATCCATGATTGGTCCACATGTCCTGATCCCTTGCAACCTTGAGATATCCGTTAATCACGTACATCTCGGTATGCTGTGTGACGAAGACCTGAAGCACGGTACCCTGCTGCATCGTTCCAGTAGTGAAGTTATAGGTCATTATGCTTTCTCCAACAGTTATATTTTCAGCATACTCATACGTATAATTTGAAAGCAGAACTGGTGCAAGCGAGTAAACACATGATGTGGCTGAACCTGTGAATTGAATACTCTCCGCTACGTTTCCACCATTTACGGTCACTGTTCCACTTGAAGGACTTGGGTAATATGTTTCAGTACTTGAGTAATAAACGTCTGGTACGCTGAATGAATAAGATCCATCCGGCTCGGAGAAAGATATTGAGCTTGATGTGCTTGACTTACTGTTTCCGCCTAGTGTGACGGACCATGTAGTGCCGATTGGTAATCCACCCTCATTGAAAGTAACGGTGTAAGGTTTCAACGTATAAGTGATTCCCACAGTTTGAGGACTTGAGCCTATAGTTACTATTCCCGTAGATGGGCTTGGAACGTAGCCATTCTGGCTGCTGACCGTGTAAAGGTATGTCCCATATGGCTCTGTAAACGAGATCGAGCCTCCTGCGTATGCTTGCTTAGTGGTTCCATTCAAGGTAACTTTCCAAATATCTCCACTGGGTAAACCCGATTCAGTGAATGTCACACTACCTACAGGAATAAAATCAATACGTACATTGTTGCTGAGTTGGTTTGAGATGTCCACTTTTCCGCTACTCGGCGAAGGACTGAAACCTGATACGCCATTTACCGTGTAGCCAAATGTATTATTACCCTCAAAGCTCTCCGGAATCGAAATTACGTTAGACGAGTTATGATACGTGTTGGACCCCACTGATACTGACCAAGTAGTGCCTGTCGGAAGACCAGATTCAGTGAAGTTAATGACAGGAGTTGTGTTAGCATAGACATACAGAGTCTTTGACCAGGTGTCGCCACCGGGTAAATACTGATGGTAATGATAGGTAGTTCCGTTGGGTGAGGTTGTATTCACGTAAACGGTCGACCCTTCGCGAGCAAAGAACCTATAACTTCCGTCTGTGGAACTCTCTTCATAATACGTTTTGCCCCCATCTTGTATCACAAGTTCCTGATGCGCAAGAGCAGTGCTACCGTCCATGACCTTGCCGTATATCAGCCCAGCTGGGCGCATCGGTATGGTGAGGTTGGATTGTGCACCGGTAAAGTATGTTGTTGTGTATCGCGAATACGACAGCAGGTTGGTGGCTGAAATGTTCAGTTGACCGGGAGTGTTGAAGTTGACTGAAGCTATCTTAATTTCTATGAATGTCTGGAATGAGTAAAGGTTAGTCGAGTTAATGTACCAATTTCCAGTCGAAGGGCTTTGATACACATTAAACGTGCCATTGTCCACTCCGAGCTTGGCAAAGAGCGGATCGTATTGAGTTTCATTGTAGTTGTGGTCAATTGTCCCGCCAGAGGCGAGAAGTCTAGATAAGCCTGCTATAGATCCAGTTGCAACGGCAGCCCCATCGAAGATAATGTCTAATGGTGGGAATGGGGTTGTTATGAGACCCAACATACCACTAGCATATTCTGCAGCATCTAAAGCATTAATGAGCCCGGAATAAGAGGATGCTTTGGTATTGTTAAGATTAGTGAGGTTCAACCCGCCATTGTCATCGTATCCAATTTGAGGGTATAGATCCGGATTGCCCCAAACATAGTTGCCGGAGATGGGTGAAATGGAAGCGGACACATTCAGTTCTCGAACAGTTGCGTTGGGATCAGCGGTCATTGGACCAGTCTCATTCAAAGCCTGTGCTCCTCCGGTTACACCTATTGGGACTGAGATATCCAGGTAGCCATCAGTATTCCAGAAGTAGCTGAATGGTATTCTGTTTCCCGTAGATATGGGCACGGAAGTTCCTGTTCCTATCCCGACGGCATTTGTGACGTTTACACCAACATAGCCTGGAACTATTGTATTTGTAACTTTGCCAGGAGAGGTTTCATTGAAGCCGTAGTACGTAATCGGATTTTTAGTGCTGTTGTCGAACAAGCCCTGACTCAGGTAAATGACATCCTGTCCGGCGTAGCCCGTAGATGAAAATTGAGAATGAATGCTGCCAAAAGAGACTGAAGGCATTACATTTGCCGGCAGTCCATATTGGGCTGTAAGATAATATACATACAGATTCACTGCTCCTCCTGTCCAGAATTGAACTGCATTTGGTGCAATTGAGAGGGATGCTGTTTGCTCTTGAACATGATTATAATACCAATATTCAGTTGAGCCTGAATTATAAGTTCCAAACTGGGCATACACTCCTTTGGACTCACTTGGACTGTAAAATCCTCTTGGGTTCCCTGTTCCTGGTTGCACATTTCCACTTCCACCCACTCCACTTCCTGCTATCCCCCAATAAGCAGAAGTTCCCGAGGCCTGTTCACCAATACCTCCATAAAAGTAGGAACCTGGGCTTCCAGTTTCGGATGCATAATAAGTAAGTCTTCCTGGAAGTGTTCCAGAAAAAGCAAATTGTATATTTGAACCGCTGGTGGATGCCAAAACAGTCAAACCATTACTAACTGTCGCACCAGTGAGTGTCCATCCAGTTGCACTGCTCGAGCTTTTGAAATTCTGATAATACCAGAATACGTTTGCTCCGTTATCATATTGCCCGTATGTGGGAGTAAGTTGCGGTGCTACTCCTTCATTACTGGTGTTTGACAAAAAGTCCTCTGAAAGTGACCCAAATCCCATGTATATATCCATAAATGAATATGCTCCCAGAGAGGCTGATATCTTGAGCCAATAGACTGTGCCTGTGTTACTGTTGCTGTCTCCACTTTCAATCCAACTGGGTATCACTGAACCGTTGGAAGCAAACCACATCACATTCTGAAGGTTTGCACCCTCGAGTGATGCATATCTTTCACTATCGACTGTGACTCTTTCGTTAAACGGGTTTGTTGTAGCCGTTCCCTGACTGTTGTAAATGGCTACGGGTACATAATTCATGACCAAACTCGGTACTTTCTGAGGCGGTAAAGCAGAGTCGCCAAGAGATGGATCAGCTGGCGGGTCTGTCGATTGAGCCACCAGATTATTATTTACATTGGCAACTCCGGATTGATTAGTTGATTGGTTTGTCGGGTGATTGCCCCCATCGAGAGTATTCCTCATGGCAAAAGACATAGCGGGTAAACCAGCAGAATCCTGAGATCCGACCACTCCGTTGCCTGATGCGAGGTGTGTCACCAAGATACTTACGGACAAACCGACCATAACAGTCACAAAAACAAGCGCTATTACCTTCCTTTTCGACATCTATCTCTCTCTCCTATTTTCCAGATTCATTCCAGAAAAGTGAATTGATAAGATTTTCAGTGCTTCATCTAGCTGGATATCATTGCAAGGAGGAATTGTATGCAGATGTGCTCATTGTTTGAGTACATGGATATAAGGTTTCTGACAATGCGCTTAGTATCAAGCAATCTATAGCTAAGGCATTTAGGATCACTCGCTACCGATCTCTTGCGTTTTGATCCTTAAATCTCAGTTGTAGTTGACCGTCACGGTATTCAAAGCCTCTGAATGTCTTTGGCTGTGCTCTGTATCATTCCAGTTTATACCTTAAATTGCAATGTCTCATGAATTATATAAATTTTCTTATGTGAATCACTCTATATGATTTCCTGATATTATTTCCCTGATAGAGCGCGTATCTCTCCTCAAATTGTTCACCTACCCTTAGGTCGCTAATGAAAATGTGGTCACTAGATTTTCCATAGAACCTCGAAAAATACAACTTTGTCGAATCATTATCTGAATGATAGGGAAAACCTAGCACGTGGGTCTCATTATCATGCATCAAGAAATGTCATGCGTGTGAAATGATAGCACTTCCGCTTTATATTTCTCTTTCAAATTGATATTTAATAACGCGCCATTAGTTGATAAATGTTATTTGACCTGTAACGTTGATCTCACTCCTTGAAAATTGAACAAAAGTTCGGATATTGTTAAATGTGAGTTGGAGGCAGATACTCCCAAGAAATAGGAGAACAATGCAGAAGTGTTTTTACTGACCTCATTTACTGAGATTATACTCTGTTAGGTTTTCAAAGTCAGATAAACAATGAAAAGTCTTCATACATCCAAAGTGTTATGAAAAAAACAAAGAGCAAGCTAATTTTCCAATGCTCTTTAGTCCATTGCCATCCTATGTCCCATTGCCCAATACCGAACGGCCTAAAGCTATATCCATGATACGCTCGATAACTTTGCCAGTTAATGCCAATGTAAATCGCCAGTACCATCATAGCAATGAAGCTGAGCCACCAAATGCCCCAGTTCACAACATATTAACACATCAAAGTATATACACTTTACAATTCTAACTCCGCACAATCTTAGGGTATAGCTTCAGCCCCAGCGTATCTGCAATCTTCTTCGATCTGTCGGGAATTTCTGCCAGCGATCTTCTTGCACCATCCACAATGATATATATCTTCGAGAGTTCGAACAGAGCGCCCTTCAGCGATACGTTGTATGAGATCCCTTTCTCCTTCGGCATCTCCAGGATGCTGAAATACGGATACAGCGATATGAAGGATATGAAGAAATATCCCCTGATTCCGTCGGTGGTGTGCAAATACGATTTGTCGTTCTCCAGTTCATTTTTCATGGAATCGAATGCAACCTCCACTTCCTCCCTGCTCTTGTAGAATTCGTATATTTCCTTCAGATCTGATTACAGATTGCTCAGTATTGCGAATTTTCCCAGCTTCTCTCGCTCATTTGTGAGATCATCCTGCTTCTTCTCCACGCTTTCGATCTTCCTCATCATGTTTGTTTCCGCTTCCGCCACACAGAACGGTCGAGAGAACGGTGAAGAGATCCGGATTAAGAAAAGCGAAGGTTCTGGGAATGCCGGGAATCTCAAGGTCCTGGTACTACGACCAGATGTCATTCTCCCCCATGCTGGACGGAAGGTTCAATCCCATCGCCGCAGGGGATGAGGAGTGGAAGGTGCTGGCATTCCTTGCTGTGCGGCTTCATATTTTCCCTCTGTCCTGATGTATCCTCTGACTTCTATGGACACTTCAGGGTATCGCTTTGAGGGGTGCATGTCGATCTTCGGGTTATGCAGAACAACGTCACCGACCATGCTCAATTGAATACCTCCAGAAGTTCACCGAAAGACCTGGGTGACCTGCCGTATTCTTCCTCGTACACCTGTATGAGCTCGTCTATGCGGTCATCCGGGAGCTTGTGTCTCCGTCCGGCCTTACATATGTGCTGAAAAAACCGCCTCCCTTCTGGGAGAGTGATCACGCCCTATCGTACGTCTGGGTCATTTACGTCATAAGGTTCGGAAGCAATGAGGGTATGTATGATGAAAGGTTCAAATCTCGGTGCCCCCACCATTGTTTTCTTTTTATCAGTTTTCTGCATAAAACCTCATTTTGTATCACAAAGACTGGCCGCCATAATGAATTCAGCTCACCATTTACTTTCCGATCTCTTTTGTAATAAGATTCTATCAGGCTCATATATTGGAGTTAAAGCAGGTTGAAACTCTAAACTGTGAAGAGTCAGAACACTGTTGGCAGGAAAGCATTAAAACCTGCTATCGGGGTTGCACGCCTGTGGTACGGAGGTGACACTCCCAGTAGGCGATCTTGCAGTAAAAGGCATCCTGCAAGGGTTGGAGCCAGATGCGGCATTAGTAGAACTTACTGTATTTTCAATGGGTTATCCCGCCTGAAATATGGTTTCGCCTGATCCCCAGTCCTGACATGGAACTCGAAGGGATCGGAAAATCCCATCTTCCAGAGGTGAGCTATCACCTTTTCAGGCCTCAGATCTGATACTATGAGGACATCGACGTCCCCCGGGGTTTCGTTTTGCCTGGACGCTGCTGAACCAAAAAGATACACATCTGCGTGGGGATCCAGGTCAGCCACCACCATCCTGATCCGTCCCAGCATGTAATCGAGATTTTCGAATATCTCCCTTCTTCTTCTAATCCTGTCAGCAAGTTTCTCCAATTCTTTTCACGCTCTCCCTGACCGCTTTCATAAGCCTTGCCACCTCCTCGCCTGAGAAATCACGCGAGTAGTACCTTGCAGTTATGTAGGCCTCTTCCAGTAATGCATACTCAAGCAGGTGTGCATTGATCAACTCATTTGCAGAGTCTGAGCAGGCCTCCGGGAATACTTCGGAAAGGATTTCCAGCAAAGTTTTGATGGAATGAGTTCTTGGATACTCCACTCCGGACGAAAACAACTTAGCTTTAAGGAACAGCTCAAGAGACTGGTGAAGGCTGAATGCAGCAACTGTGTAGAACCCTCTTCCAATCTGGAATTCTGCCGTGTCCAGAAATTCACCCGATCTAGCAACCAGAGATCTGTATTCATCTGAAGTGGGCATCAAATCTCAAGCAGGAACACAAATATAAAAATATCACCCTGAACAGAATCTTCTGCTTAGGCTGTGAGAGTCGACCCGGAATAAGTATGCAGGTATGGCTTGGAATCCCAGTGCTCTCACCATTGTTTTCTTTTTACCAGTTTTCAAAGCATTCACCCTATTCTGCAGAACAAGGCATAACTTGTGCGTTTTCCTGTTGACGCTGTGTTAGCATCCTGCAATACATTTTTATTGAACACGTTGATTAGAACAAAGCGGACCAACGCTGCAACTCAGGATGTAATACGATGCAAGCTTCCGAAAAAAT
>JBJKST010000054.1:0-30288 GCA_046703705.1 Thermoplasmataceae archaeon | reverse complement strand
TGCGGAGGGCCGGATTTGAACCGGCGTATCCCTTCGGAAACAGATCTTGAGTCTGTCGCATTTGACCTAGCTCTGCTACCTCCGCTTCCAACGTTTATTGGATTGTGATTAATTTTATTTTGCTTCTCTCATTTCACAACCGTTGAACAAAGATTCGAAAAAAGGCAGGATTCAGTTTGAGCTGACCACAGAGGCTTCACAGGATGCCTGTGAAATTATAGTGAAATCGCTCAACCCTGACAATGATCCCAATATAAGCATGGAATGTGCAGATGGGAAAATTAAAGTCCAGGTGAGGAATCTAAAAATTGCTTCTTTATACAATATAACAGACGATATACTCAGATGTTATGAAACTTCAAAAAAAATAGTGGATGGAAGCGTTTAAGCTTCTATTTCCTGTTCCACGTTAAGGTCAAGCTTTTCTGTAAGCTCTTTGTACCTGTTTCTTATGGTCACTTCGGTGACGCCTGCCACTTCTGCAACTGCGCGCTGTGTCCTTCTCTCTTCGGTCAGGAGCGACGCTATGTAAATTGCAGCTGCGGCTACACCAGTAGGCCCTTTCCCGGATGTCAGGTCAGAGTCGTCAGCCATTTTCAGGATCTCGGACGCTTTCTTCCTTGCATCCATTGAAAGCTTCAGCTTGCTGCAGAACCTGTTCACATAGTCCTCAGGCTTTGAAGGCATTATATTGAGCTTCAGGTACCTGCTCATTATCCTGTAGGTCCTTCCAATCTCTTTCTTCTTGACTCTTGTTACGGCAGCGATCTCATCCAGCGTTCTAGGAACATTGGTAATCCTGCATGCGGCGTATATTGCGCCTGCAACGACTCCCTCTATGCTTCTCCCGCGGATCATGTTCTGCTTGACTGCCTTTCTGTATATAACTGCGGCCGTCTCGCGCACGTCGTTGGGTATGCTGAGGTTGGAGGCCATTCTCTCAAGTTCCTGGAGGGCCTGTGACAGGTTCCTCTCCGCTGCATTTGAAACCTTGATCCTCTTCTGCCATTTCCTCAGCCTGTAAAGCTGGGCTCTGTTCCTTGTGGGAATGGATTTCCCATATGAATCCTTGTTCTTCCAGGATATATCTGTTGACAATCCCTTGTCATGGATTGTGAAAGTCATTGGTGACCCTGCTCTTGCTCTGCTCTCATTCTGCTCGGAATCGAAAGCTCTCCACTCGGGTCCCTGATCGATATAGCTCTCATCGATAACTATACCGCAGTTGTTGCATATGAGCTCGCCTCGCTCATAGTCTCTGACGAGTTGGGTAGAACTACATTCTGGGCATCTGGTTATTTCTTCGATATTTTCCTTTTTCTTTCTTTCCATTTCTGTCATACTCAAACACCATTCACCTCGTGTAAACCTCTTCTATGCCACTTAATTCAGGGGCATCCAGTTTGACCACACCATAGGGTTCAGCTACAGGTCCCAGAATCCGTACAACTTTCCCTATCTTCTTCCCGCTTGAGTCGTAAACCTTCTCGTACATCTTTATCTTCTCTGGAATTCGCACGAGAACTTCGTTAGTGAATCTATTAATGACTTCACAGCGGTCTTTCATGGTATTACCTATATTTGGTCTGAGTATATAAGTATTTCGAAAAAATATTATGATGTTCTGGAATCATATTAAAGTGTTATTGCAAATAATTGTTTGTATAGAAAAAAGCTTCTATCCACATTCTGCGGAAAGGGAACCACTACGGAACACCCATGTATTTAATGTTTCGGTGCATGGTCATTTTACTAACCAATAAGTTATCATAAAGGAATTATTTAATACTTTCTTTTTCGGTCCTAAAATAACTTTCGTCATAACAAAAGGTACACAGGCTATATACACTAAAACAAAATCAAAAAGGTTTAATATTTTCTTTAATGTAGTTGAAGGGTAAGCTTGCTGTTGTAGGTGTTCAAATGGAATCTGATAATGGTGATGGTATTCAAAAGCGGTGCACGGAGTGCAATTCCGAGCATCTTGTAAGGGATTATGAAAGGGGAGAGTTGCTCTGCAACGATTGTGGTATGGTTCTGGAGGATTCATTCATAGACCAGGGTCCTGAATGGCGTGCATTCGACTCTGAACAGGATGACAGGAGGGCCAGGACAGGTTCCCCTATGACATTCCTGAGCCATGACAAAGGTCTGGCAACTGAAATCTCCTGGTCAAACAAGGATTATTATGGAAAGAGGATCCCGCATAAAAACAGGGCGCAGATATACAGGGTGCGAAAGTGGCACCAGAGGATCAGGGTAAGCAACGCAGCAGAGAGAAATCTCTCACTTGCTCTGCAGATGCTGAATGACAACGGGGCAAAACTCGGTATTCCAAAGGACATAAAGGAAACTGCAGCACTTATATACAGAAAAGCGGTAGAAAAGAATCTTATACGGGGAAGAAGCATTGAAAGCATTGTATGTGCTTCAGTCTATGCAGCCTGCAGAAAAGTAAACCTCCCGAGGACACTGGATGAAATTTCAAAGGCTTCCGAAGTCAACAAGAAAAAGATTGGAAAAGCCTACAGGCATCTGGCAAAAGAACTGAACCTCAATCTCAAGCCAACAACTCCTTATTCATATGTGGCACAATTCTGCAGCAAACTTGAACTGGACAAGCAGGCGATAGTCCTGAGCGAGGATATTGTCAGGAAATCCATAGAGCTTGGAATATCCTCCGGCAAGGGACCGACAGGTGTTGCGGCTGCATCAATATACATAGCTTCAGTTGTGGTTGGGAAACCCAGAACACAGAAAGAAATTGCAAGGGTTTCCGGTGTCACAGAAGTCACAATAAGGAACAGGTACAAAGAAATAAGCAAGGCTTTGGGCCTGCCCGGAATCGACACTTCCTGAAGCCCGATGAAGATCTACGTTGTAGACAACGGCGGGCAGTGGACCCACAGGGAATGGAGGGTCCTGAGAAACCTGGGGGTGGATTCCAAGATTGTCCCCAATACTACACCGGCGGAGGACCTGATGGACCTTGACGGGCTCGTCCTTTCCGGAGGGGCCCCCAGCATTGTTTCAGAACTTGATAAGCTGGGTAACATCAAGGACTACATGGCCAAGCTGGAGTATCCCATTTTCGGAATATGCGTGGGGGCGCAGTTCATCGCACTTAATTTTGACGGTGAGGTTGGCCCCGGCGAGACACCGGAATTTGGCAGAACAGAGGTGTTCTTCGATGACAGTGGAGGCATTTTCACAGGCATCCCCCAGATGATAGTGGCTTGGGAAAACCACAACGATGAGATTAAGAAGCTCAGTGAAGAGTTCGTAGTGGCTGGATACTCTAAAACTTGCAAGATTCAGGCTTTTTACCACAAGTCTAGGCCAATATATGGGGTGCAGTTCCATCCGGAAGTCAGCAACACGGAGTTCGGGGAAGAGATATTCAAGAATTTTGTCCAGGAATGCAAGTCCAGAATCCTATGACATTCACCAATATTTATATTTAAATAGAATTTTACTATGTGAATGGAGATGTTGGCTGAAGTAACAGAATTGCTTGGAACTGAGGTATACAGCGATAAAGGAATTCTGGTAGGCACCATTACCGACGTTATACTTGACATGGAGAGGCAGTTTATACACGGCCTTTACGTTGAAAGGTCCAACCCTTCCCTTGTAGAAGGTGGGGCATCAATCTCCGTTCCATACAGGTGGATCAAGGCAATTGGCGAGATAATCCTGCTGAAAAAGTTCCCTGAATTTGTAAAAATAGGGACAGAATAACTTATTTGTGCAGGAAATAAGCTACTCCAGGGTCTTTTGAAATGTTGACATACCCGTAACGCTCAAGCTGGACAACTCCGCTGGCATCTTTTATAAGCGGCTCTGCCACCCCTCTGTCCTCGGTTCCGTCCGGCCTGTAAACTGCAAATTCCATTGATTCTTCTGGAGCCCACTGTATTATCTTTGTCTTTGACGGTGGGACCTCTGTTTCCTTGACAATTGCAGAATTTCCGCTCTTTACAACGGCAGCAAGGTCCTTCAGCCTTACCAGGGTTCCGTCCTCAATCAAATCCCAGTCCGCAGATGGGACATAAACTTCGGGGTTCTTTTTCAGAACGTATTCCCTCTTCCCGAGCTCGGGCCTCGAAGGATGCAGGAGCATGCTTCCTTTCAGTTCCTTATCCGACCTTACTTCAATCTTCACGGGCTGCGGGACAAAGAAGTACCTTCTTGCATCGGCATCCACTATTTCCTTGTTCATTGAATTGAAAATGTCCCAAGAGAACTCGGCATCGCTTTCCCTCAGCCCGGACTCTATCCAGTACCTTCGGAATGTTTCCTTCGAGTATCCTCTCTTTTTCAGTGCCCTCAGGGTTCCGAGCCTTATATCATCCCAACCGCTGTATTCGCCCTTCAGTATGCCCTGCTTAATGATTGAGGTCTTAAGGATGACATCAGGCATGCTTACCATTCCGTAGTGGTAATACTCAGGGACTTTCCACCCGTTGTATTCGAAGATGTATCTCTGCTTGTCTGTGTTCGTAAGCTGGTCCTTGCCCCTCAGGACGTGGGTCAGGCCAAGGTAGTGGTCGTCAACGGCTACACTGAAGCTCATCATCGGATAGACCCTGTATTTGCTGCCGGTCCTGGGATGTGGCGCGGTTGCAATTCTGAAGGCTATCCAGTCCCTGATTGAGGGGTTGGGATGCTTCAGATCCGTCTTTACCACAGCTACAGCCTTGCCCTGCCCATATTTCCCGTCAAGCATGCCGTTGAACCGTTCGAGGCTCTCTTCGGGGCTTACA
Source organism: Thermoplasmataceae archaeon (assembly GCA_046703705.1). Taxonomy (GTDB): domain Archaea; phylum Thermoplasmatota; class Thermoplasmata; order Thermoplasmatales; family Thermoplasmataceae. The sequence continues at coordinate 25,522 of JBJKST010000054.1, read as the reverse complement.
TCCCTGTCGGGGCATGCCCTGGATTCCAGCTTCAGCTTCCTGAACTCCTCCTGGTCGCACAGGCAGACATACATCTTCCCCGCCTCTATGAGCTTCCTGGCCTCTGAATAGTAAATTTCCATTCTGTCGGTCTGCGGCACAATCTTCGTGACATTGACACCCAGCCATTCCAGATCCTCCGGTATCATCCTGTATGCGTCGCCGTCAACATTTGCCGGGTTTGTGTCTTCCAGGCGAAGGACAAGCTCGCCACCGTATCTTTTCACGTACTCATCGTTGAGTATGGCCATCCTGGAATGGCCCAAGTGCAACGGTCCGGAGGGCGATGGCGCAAGCCTCATCACGACTTTGCCCTGGACATTCCTGAGATCGGGGAGCCTGTGTTCCTGAACTTTCTTTTCCACCTCAAGAAATTCCGGATACTCACTGTGCACAATTTCCGCTATCTTCTCGGTGCCAAGGGAGTTGACTTCCTCAACGATTTCCCTTATGACCGGCATTAGGGACTTTATTTCCTTCTTAGCATCGGGATATTCTCCTATTACCTTGCTGATAACAGAACCCGGATCTGCCCTCCCTTCATGCATGAAGGCATTCCTGAGGGCTTGCTTTCTTATCGACTCTCTTTCAACCATGTTGAATCATCCCGTGACTTTCGAGTGCAGGATCTTCTTGAGGTTGGAAAGCGTATCCTCCATCCCCACGGATACTGTGATCTCTTCCCTGATCTCCTGCTCCATGTCAATCTTGCTCTGCAGCCGTATAATCGGCTTCCTCAGAATTTCCTTGATCTCGGTGAACAGCCTCTCCTGGGCAGCATATGAATATCCTGACTGGCCGGTTCCGTCAAATATGAACAGTATTGACCCGGCAATATCCTTCAGTGCGAGGAGCGCCTTCTTTTCCATCTCGTTTCTCTCTTCGGCAGGCCTATCCAGTATACCCGGTGTGTCAATCAACTGAATTCTTATCCCTTTTACTTGAAGGTAGCCTATATGTATGGACTGGGTGGTAAAGGGGTAGGGGGCCACCTTGACCTCATTTCCCGTCAATGCAGCTATCAGTGAGCTCTTCCCGACATTTGGCATTCCCGCAACGATGAAGGTGGGAACTGAAGTGTCTACTTCCGGGATTTTCCTCATTGCGTCCCTGCACTCACCAAGGAAAAGAAGGGCAGCGTTTGAATCGTTTATCACAGAGGAAACTCTCCCGTAGTACTCCTTCATGATCCTGTTCATGTGGTATATTTCCGTTTCCTGCTTCAGCCTGCGGATGTAGTGCGTGCTAAGGTCTTCAATCTTCTCTGAAGCCCATTGCAGCTTGCCAAGGCTCTTCTTGTATTCGTCAATGTCAAAAAGGAGGTCAACAAGGTCCTCGTAGAACGGATGTATCTTCTCTATGGTTGGAAACTTCTTTATCAGCTTCTTGAAATATGAACAGGCAATGCCTTCGATGGTGGATATCCTGTCTATTACTTCCTTCCTTACTTTATCTGCTTTATTTGGAAAGTAAGGCTCCTCAATCTTGGAAGCCTTTGAGAAGCATTTGTCAAGTATCTCCTGGCTTCTCAGAACTGTAGGTATACGAGTGAACACACCGGATGATTAAAAGGCAAGTTATTACTTTATTGATTTGCGGACAGGGTGACTTCAGTCCACTTCTTTTATGACCTTTTCAACTCTCTCTTTCAGCTCATCAGTGAAGTCATAGAATCCATGGGCATATTTTGCGTGCATCCTCACGTTTGAGAAAACCTCATTCTTTGATCCAACGTTGATTTCGTAGCTGCAGTCCTGGTACCCTATGTTCTTGCACTTGAATGTATAACGCGTCATCTTCTCATCAATGTTAGGGAACGATAAATAATTATTGCAGTGCCGGGTGGAAAATCAGGTTTCGGGCTGCTCACTGCAGCCTCCGGCAAAACCTAATAGGCAAATTGCGATGTAGAATCATGCTGCTAGAAGATCACAGGTACATTTCCTGTGGGGGAGACCCATTCAATTACATCAAGAGCACCATGAAGGGGCTCTACTATCAACTCGAGCCGGGACAGGACGCCCAGATAATGCTGCTCAAGGAGAAGTTCCCCTATGAGAGGAATATATTCGAAGGCGTGGCAAAAACCTCAAAACTCACACTATTCGATTTCAAGGAGGAAAATGAGGAAGTCCACCTCTTCGTGAGGCGAACCAACGAGAAGTGAAATGTGTCTAGACCCTCTTCGGGAACGCCATTTTAAAGCGAAATTTCTAGACTAAAAAGGAAAAGTTATAATAATCATGCGGACTGGTGGATTAATTTGTACTCAAGAATATTGCAGGATTTTCAGGATATTTAAGGGTTGATAAAATGGAAGATTATGATTCATCTCAAATTCAGATACTTGAAGGGTTAAAGGCAGTAAGAAAGGTGCCAGGAATGTACATCGGGTCAACCGATGAAAGGGGGCTGCACCACCTCGTATACGAAGTAGTTGACAATGCAATCGACGAGTCCATGGCGGGAGTCGCCAATGCGATTTATGTCATAATAGGCAAGGACGGCTCCATCTCCGTGGAAGACAATGGAAGGGGAATCCCGGTTGATATCCACCCGAAATACAAGAGGCCGGGGCTTGAAATAGTCCTGACCGAGCTTCACAGCGGAGCCAAGTTTGACAAGAAAGTTTACAAGATAACCGGAGGTCTCCACGGCGTTGGTGTCCATGTCGTAAACGCGCTTTCCACAAACCTTATAGCCGCAGTGAAAAAAGGGAAGGAGATATATTACGAAAAATTTGAGCAGGGGCTGCCCAAATCCGGCCTTATGCAGACTAACTGGGAAGAATACAAGTCCTCCAAGGATGAGGATATTGCAAACCTGTCCTTCCATCTAACTAAGTCACATGGGACCCTGATCAAGTTCTACCCTGACCCAGAAATATTCGAGACACTGGAGTACTCCTACCAGACACTGTTCAACAGGCTCAGGGACCTGTCGTTCCTGAACCCGCAGGTCAGCATAACGATCGAAGATGAAAGGACCAAGTCAAAGGAAGTACTGAAGCATGAAGGCGGAATATCCGAGTTCGTGGAATTTCTTGGCCAGGGCAAGACGCCCATCCACAAAGAGCCGATATATTACAAGGAGGAGAACGAGAAACACATTCTTGAGTTCTCCCTCCAGTATAACACAAGCATTTCAGAAAATCTGGCAGCCTTCGTGAACAACATAAGCACACCTGACGGCGGAACCCATGTCACAGGTTTCAGGACAGGGCTTTCAAGGGCGATCTCGGATTATGCAAAGTCACACAACCTCATCAAGGGAATAGAGGGCATCACCGGTGATGACGTCAAGGAAGGGCTCTCGGCAGTCGTACACATAAAGATACACTCACCGCAGTTCGAAGGACAGACAAAATCCAAGCTTGGGAACAGTGAAGTGAGGGGGATCGTACAATCAGCGACAGAGAAGGCAATGAAGTCCTACTTTGAGTCATACCCTCACGTTGCAGAATCAATAATAAAGAGGGCAATTGCGGCCGCAGCAGCAAGGGAAGCATCCAGGAAGGCCAGGGAACTGGTCAGGAGAAAATCCGCCCTTGAGGGCGGAGGGCTGCCGGGCAAACTGGCAGACTGCTCAAGCAATGACCCGGAAATAACAGAGCTCTACATCGTGGAGGGAGATTCCGCAGGAGGCTCGGCAAAGCAAGCCAGGGACAGGAAATTCCAGGCCATACTGCCTCTGAGGGGAAAAATCCTGAATGTGGAAAAGGCGTCTGATGTCAAGGCGCTGGGAAACCAGGTCATCAAAGACCTTGTCACTGCAATGGGCACAAGCATAAAGGATGACATTGACCCGAAGAAGCTGAGATACGGAAAGATAATCATAATGACAGATGCAGATGTAGACGGGGCACACATTAGGACGCTCCTACTCACGTTTTTCTACAGGTTCACAAGAGTACTGGTCGAGAATGGCAATGTGTTCTTCGCAGAACCGCCTCTGTACAGGGTACAGAAGGGAAACAAGGTTGAGTACGTTTACTCGGAAAGGGAAAAGGAGCAGGCCGTAAAGAAGCTAGGGTCCAGCTCAGTGGTCCAGAGGTTCAAGGGTCTTGGAGAAATGAACCCGGCCCAGCTTTGGGAGACAACCATGGACCCGGAAACAAGAAAGCTGGTTGAGGTTTCCATCGAAGATGCAGAGGAAGCAGATAGGCTATTCGACATACTCATGGGCGAAAAGGTCGAGCCGAGGAAGCGGTTCATTGAAGATAATGCTGCTACTGTGGAGAACATAGACCTCTAGGTGGAAAAGATGGACAAGAAATCAATTGAACAGGAAATCAGGAAATCCTACCTTGAATATGCAATGAGCGTCATCGTAGGCAGGGCGCTGCCTGATGTGAAGGACGGCCTGAAACCGGTGCAGAGGAGAATTTTATACGCTATGCAGGAACTCAATTTCACCCACGACAAGCCGTACAAGAAATCTGCAAGGATCGTTGGTGAGACAATGGGTAAGTACCACCCCCACGGTGATACTGCGATTTATGATACACTGGCCAGGATGGCGCAGGATTTTTCATTCAGGTACCCTCTCATAGACGGCCAGGGAAATTTCGGGTCGATTGACGGGGACTCCCCTGCTGCCATGAGATACACAGAAGCCAGGATGACCCAGCTTTCGGAGGAAATACTGGAGGACATCAAGAAGGACACTGTCAGCTTCAGGCTCAATTTTGACGGCTCCCTCGAGGAGCCGGTATACCTGCCAGGGAAAGTGCCACAGCTTCTCATTAACGGAGCCACAGGAATTGCTGTCGGAATGGCAACCAACATGCTGCCGCACAACCTGAATGAGGTATCTGATGCAATAATCCACGAAATTGACAACCCGGATTCCAGTGTCGAAGACCTTCTCAACCACGTGAAAGCACCTGATTTCCCCGGTGCAGGCATCGTGTTCTACACGCCGGAGCTTGTTGATTCATACAAGACCGGCAGGGGGAAGGCAATAGTCCAGGGCGAAGTCGACATGAACGAGCCCAAAAACATCATAATCACCAGCCTTCCCTATGGCGTAAACAAGGCGCTTTTCATAGAGAACGTTGCAAACCAGGCGAAACAGGAGATCCTGAAGGGCATAACAGACATAAGGGACGAGAGCGACAGGGACGGAATGAGGGTCGTCATCAGGGTCCGGGACGACGACATGAAGTCTCTGGTCCTGAACCAGCTTTATGAACATACGCAGCTTGAAACTTCCATCGGGATCATAAACCTCGCCCTGGTAGACAATGAGCCCAAGGTACTGAACCTGAAATCGCTGGTGGACATATTCATAGACCACAGGCTTGAAATGATCCTGAAGAGGTCGAAGTTCGATCTCGGGAAACTGAAGCAGAGGGAGCACATACTCCTCGGGCTCCAGATTGCGCTCAAGAACCTAGATGATGTCATCGCCCTCATCAAGGCCTCAAAAGACACACCAACCGCAAGGGCAGGCCTGATGGAAAAGTACGGGCTTTCCGAGGAACAGTCGAATGCCATACTGGAGATGAGGCTTCAGAGGATAACAGCCCTTGAGACTGAGAAGGTGCTCAAGGAGCTGGAGGAAGTCAAGAAAGATATCTCCAAGCTGGAGAAGATTGTCGAAAGCGACAGGGAACGAAGAAAGATCCTGAAGAAGGAACTTGAGTATCTCAAGAAGAAGTACGGCGACGCGAGAAGGACAAAGATATCATTCAGGGAGGTCAAGGGCAGGTCGGTGGAGGACCTCATACCAAAGGAAGAAGCCCTGATAGTGCTGAGCGAAGGGGGCTTTCTGAAGAGGCTTTCACCCGAGGAATACAAGGCACAGAAGAGGGGCGGCAAAGGCACAATAACATCCAGCAGGAAGGAAGACTTCGTCAAGACAGTGATATCGTGTTCCACCCATGATTTCGTCTACTTTTTCACAAATACCGGCAGAGTCCTCAAGACAAAGGCATACGAGATCCCGAAGAAGAGCAGGAAGACCGCGGGAACAGTGGCGGAAGCAATCATACCGCTCATGGAAAGCGAGAAAGTGACGCAGATTATGAAAGCTCCCGAGAAGAAAGGGGAGCTGCTCATAATGCTCACGAAGAACGGTTTCATCAAGAAGACTCCCGCCAAGCACCTCTTTGAAATGAGGGTATCAGGCCTGAAAATAATAACACTCGGGGAGGACGATGAGCTGATTGCAGTGGAACATACTGAGAAGCCTGCAAAAATGTTCGTGGTTTCCAGTGCCGGAAAGGCATCCCTTTTCGATACGGGCGAAGTGCGCAGCACCGGGAGAACTTCTAGAGGGGTCAAGGCGATCCGCCTCAAGAATCATGACTACACCATATCGGGGTTCCTGGTGACGCCGGAATCCAGCGTGCTGAGCATATCGGAGTTTGGCATTGGAAAGAGGACCAAGGCAAACGAGTTCCCGATGCACCACAGAGGGACGACCGGGGTGTATGTGTTCAAGGAGAGCGCCAGGACAGGGCACCTTGTAAAGGCACTTCCGGTAGATGAGGAGGACGAGATACTGATCGTTTCCAGGCTAGAAAAGACCATAAGGCTTAGGGTAAACGAAATAAAGGAACAGTCCCGCCTCACTTCTGGTGTCAAGCTTATAGACCTGTCAGAAGGCGACAGCGTTATCGCTGCAACCGTCATCTGAAGGTCCACAAATTATTATATTTTATTTTCAAATCCGTCCCCGTGAACATTTCTCTAATTGGTCTTGGCAACGTCGGGAAGAAAGTTCTCGAAATAATAAGAGACTCCCAGGAAGGCCTCAAGGAAAGGTCCGGGGAAAATATCAGGGTAATATCCGTAAGCGATTCCAGGCACACCGTTTTCGACAGTTCCGGCCTGGACGGGGACAGGGTCCTGAAGGCAAAAGCGCAGGGAGACATCAGCAAATCGGGATACAGGGAGCTTCTTCCGGATGAGATATTTTCACTCGGGACAGATGCAATCGTTGACGTTTCATCTGCCACACCAGACGGCATTGCAGGCAGGGACCTGTACCTCAACGCCTTCAGGAACGGCAAGGACGTCGTTACTGCGAACAAGGCACCACTTGCCCTGCACTGGGAGCAGATCATGGAGGAATGCAGGTCCGCGGGAAAAAGGATAAGGTATGAATCCACCGTTGCAGGTGGCGTTCCCCTCTTCAATCTTAGGGACTTCTCAATCATACCTTCCGAGGTAATTGAATTCAGGGGAGTCGTGAGTTCCTCAGTGAATATCATACTGAACGACGTCATAAGGGGCAAGAGCTTTGAGTCGTCGGTAGAGTACGCAATAAAGCAGGGAATCGCGGAGTCCAACTACCATGACGTTACGGTCGGGCTTGACGCTGCAAGAAAGACGGTCATCCTTGCCAACGCGCTTTTTGGAACAAGCCTTTCACTGGAGGACATACAGTATGAAGGGGTCGAGGGAAACACTGACAAGGTGAAATCATTGGCAGAAAAGGGAGGGCATTACAAAGTTGTCGCCAACATCAGGAGGGAAGGATTGCGCGTATCCGTCTTTTCGGGGATACAGGAGATTGGGGAGAATGATCCTCTCAGGTCACTGGGGAAAGAGTCTCTCGGCTATACCATGCGCACCGACAAGAACGGCGAAATACTCGTGGTAGGCATAGAGGACACGCCCCTGGAAACAGCTTCCGGAGTGGTTAACGACATCGCCCTCCTCTCCAAGGCGCGGAGCTGACAATCCTGCCCATCCTCCATTGAGTGTGAAACAGTAAAATACTATGGGGGGATTTATACGCGATGCCCGTTTGCCTCCGTAGGGCAGAGGAGCATCGCAGGAAAGGAATGGAAAATTCCGGCAAGTTGGATCAAATCAACGGCATGGCAAAATCAAGATAAGAGGCGATAATTTCTGGACGTTTACAGCAATAATCAGGGAAGCCTGTCCAGCAGCACTTCAGTAAGGTCTTATGAAATCCCGATAAGAATTCGTGCGCTGAAAACGGCTAACATATACGTGATAGAGACTGAAAGCAGGAAAATCCTCATTGACTCCGGCATGGGGCCTGAGGTCGACAATTTTCTGAAGTTTTCGGAAGAGGACCCCAAGAGCTTTGACCTGATAGTGTTGAGCCACCTCCACATTGACCATATAGGGGGCGCTGTGCATCTCAGGTCAAAATACGGCACGCCTGTTGCAATGGGAAGGGGCGACCTTGACCTAGTCAACAGGATCAGGAGTGATCCCGACTGGTTCGAGAAGACCTATACATCGCAGTTGAGGGAAAACGGAATGCCGCAGTCGCTTCTTTCCGGCTACATAAAGGAGGCTCCTATCATGAAGGAAGCCGAGTACTACAACAAGTTCGAAGTTGACGAGGCCCTTGATGGCAGGAGCAGGTTGGGCAGCAAGACTGACATAAGGCTCATAGAAGTTCCGGGCCACTCTCCCGGGTCAATTTGCGTATACCTTCCGGAGGAGAAGATTATTTTCACCGGAGACCACGTCCTGAAAGACATAAGCCCCAACATCAGCAAGTATGTTGGAATAAGGGACTCCCTGGGAAGCTACCTGGCCAGCCTGGAGAAGCTCAAGGAACTTGAGACGGATCATGTCCTCCCGGGCCACGGAAGGCACTTCACATCCATTCAGGAGAGGGTGACAGAACTCATTTCACACCACAGGGCAAGGTTGGGCGAGGTTGAGGGCATTGCAACAGAATGGTACTCTCCCTACGACATCGCAAGGAAAATGAAGTGGAGCCGCGGCAGAAGCATGGACTCCATGAACACAATGGAACAGATATTTGCAATTGGTGAAGCCACCACCCACCTTGAAAGGCTCGAAGAGGAAGGAAAACTCAAGAGCATGGAAAAGAGCGGGATAAGGCTTTTCAAGGCTGCCCTATGAACTAGTCCCTCCGGATCAGTTCATAATCGCTGTCTTCAAGCTCAAACCCCATAGCCTCAACAAACTGCATTATGTGTTCCCGGTTTGAGGATTTTGGAATGGGCACGGATCTCTTCATCAGGTAATTGAGCGCAACCGACACGGGGCTTTTACCGGTTTTCTCGGCAACCTGGTTCAGGCCCTTCAGCTTATTCAGCCTTCCTCGGTTGATGGGGGAATAGGCAATCACCCTGACATTATTCTTCTCGCAGTATGGTATTATCCCTTGCTCGGGCTTCTTCTTGACAGGGCTGTACTCGATCTGGTTGGCCGCAATTTCGTATTTTGAAGTGCACTCCATTGCCTCACCCAGCTCTTTCTCGTCAAAATTGCTGACGCCTATGTTTCTTACCAGGCCCTGGTCAACCAGTTCCTCCATGGCCTTTATCGTCTCCCTGACAGGTACTGAACGATTTGGCCAGTGGATCAGGTACAGGTCTATATATGTCGAATCAAGCCTCGAAAGGCTATCCCTGGCGGCCTTTATGACATCGTCATGCCTCAGGTGGTTGTGCCATACCTTGGTGGTTATGAAAATATCCTCCCTTGGGTAGTTTTTGATTGCTTTGCCCACGAGCTCCTCTGAGTGTCCGGCAGAATATACTTCCGCCGTGTCGATGAATGTCAGCCCCTGATCCACGGCGAACCTGATCGCATCCACATGCTCCGGATCATGGCTGTGGTCCGCTGTATTTTCCCCTCCTATGCCCCAGGTTCCTATTCCGACCGGTGATATCCTATGGCCTGCAATGTCTCGTATCATACCTCTCCATGTGGATTCACGGTATTCATACTTTTCTGGCGGCAAAAAATAATGGATGTTCAGGTTTCAGCCCGGTTGGTCAGCACCATGGCATTAACATGGGAAACCTTCTTTCCGCCAACGTCTGCATTCAGGGAAATGTTAGTGCTCAGCCACATCACGGGAAGTGTAATACCCCAGAGAAGGAGGCTGAATTGAAGCTGCTGGGCCATCCCGAACTCGGGCCATATCACTGTCAGGCCTATTGCGCTCATGTAAAAGATTACTATGGCCAGCATGCTGAACATCATGGTGATGTACTCGAAGTAGAGCATTTTCGCCCCTTCTCCATGGGATTTGAACAGGACTCCCGACATGAGGCCAGAAACTACCGAAACCACGCCCATTATGGAAAAAATCTCGGCACTGTAAACTGCCGGGTATGTTATCTGAGGGACGTACCAGATGAACATGCCGATGGATGAAAGGGCAACAAAGGAATAGGTGACAGAACTGGAGAGGCTTTTTCTCAGTGGCATTACCCTGTTCACAAGATAGACCACAAATATTCCGTAAAGAAACATCAGAATATTCACGCTGGAAAAAACGATAAGATTGGTCTGCAGGTCAAGGTAAACTACGTATGTTGTGTATACCGGTATCAAGACAAGCGAAAGTGCCATTGCAAGGGCAAAACCTTTCTTTTCTGCCAGTCTCCATACGGAGTCGAGCACCTTCACCTTTCTTCCCTTTATGTAGAATATGACCAGAAGAAGGTCGGTGAGAAGAAGGAATACAATGCTTTCCGTGATGAGCGGAATAATGGCCACGAACAGTATTGTGGCGATGGCAGACGGGAATGAGGCAGTGATCCCTTCGCACTGGCAGCTCAATACCGTCACGGCACTGCTGAGCGATTTCCTGATGCTCTGTGATCCCCGCGAGCTCATGAGCTTGAATATGAGGTAATAATTCTCTGTAAGCACAGCGGCGAGGGCAACAAAAAGAACAATTATGGGAACGCTCACGGACAGGATGAAAAACCGCGAATAGAAGACAATGCCGTCCGTGAACAGCAGGGGGACGCCTCCTGTCTGGACATCATCATAAATGGAACCAAACGCCATGGCATAAACGGGAGGGCCTGAATCTATCCTCAGGGAGCTCCCAAGTGCAAACATGGCCAGTATTACGCCCATAAATGCAGCGAGTTTTGAGGATGTTCTCCTGTTGAAGCCTACAGCCTTGGAGAAATAGGCAACTGCGGAAACCAGTGAAATGGCTGAAAACGGCAGCAGTGAGACGTAGGGGAGCGTTGCAACCAGAAGCAGCCCATAAACCGTGATTGCCACCCCGATGATGTATATTTGCGCCTCCCTGTAGCGTGAGAGGATGATGGAGAGAACAGTGATGGCCCCCAAGATCGCCGGGGGAATATACATCTGCGGATACAGGGTAATATCAACATACACCAGCCCAAGCCTGATCCCGAAGAAGAAGAGCATCAGGTATGACGCATAGGAGACCACGGCATAGAACAAGGAACTCTTCATCGACCGGTACGCCATTTTTTGAAGTTATAAGTACATTACTCAAAAAGGGCAGATCTGGGGTAAGTTATTATTGAAAGGCGCCTTAACATGACCCATGTCAAAAGTCTTGCTGGAAACGAATTTCGGGAACATTGAAGTGGAACTTTTCGAGGACACAATGCCTGTAACTGCTGGCAATTTCAGAAAACTCGTGGAGAAAGGGTTCTACAACGGCGTGATATTCCACCGGGTAATATCAGGGTTCGTAATTCAGGGCGGAGACCCCACCGGGACTGGAATGGGCGGCCCAGGCTATTCAATTAAGGATGAGTTCACAAAGAACAACAGGAATGAACGCGGCACACTCTCCATGGCCAACGCAGGGCCCAACACCGGGGGGAGCCAGTTCTTCATCAACCTTGTAAACAACAATTTCCTTGATGACAAGCACCCCGTTTTCGGGAAAGTAGCCAAAGGGATGGAAGTTGTCGACAAGATCGCCAAGTCTGAAACAGACAGAAACGACAAGCCTAAGGAAAAGGTATTCATAAAGGAAGCCAGGATGCTTTAAGCTGCTTCCCGGCAGCTCATCCTCCGGGAATAACCTTTCAATATTTTTTGAAGAACAGCTCGCGGAATAAGATTAATAAGATACAACCAACTAGAATTGGCAATGAAGAACCTGTTTTCTGAACTGTTCCTGTCAAAGGGAGTGAATTATTACGAAGATGATCTGCCGCTCAAAGCTATCCTCAGCTTCTTCTCCTTCGAAGGGGGCAATGATCTTGGAAAGCTTGGGCTTTATGTTTCCGAAGAACTGATGGAACTCCTCGATTTCGTGGACCACAGCGGTCGCCCGGTACTCCACACATGGGGCACTCTAGGAGACAGGATCGATTACGTGAGGCTGGCGCCGGAGCACTCCCGGTCACTGAAGAAGCTCCAGGAAATGGGAATAATCAGCAGCATGTTCACCGGAAACAGGTCACTGATGCATCATTTCATTTCCGGCTATGTGGTATCCGACTCAGGAATCTTTTGCACGATGACGCTCACGGCCCAGACTGCATATGCCATAGACAAATATGCTGACGGGCAGGTCAGGAAGAAGTATCTTGATCATTTCATCGATCCTGGAAATCCCTGGTTTGGGGCGACATTCTACACAGAGGTGCAGGGCGGGAGCGATCTGGGTGCAAACAACACGCTTGCTCATGGCAGGAATGGAGAATATTACCTCACAGGTCCAGACAAGTACTTTGGGAGCAATGCTGGAATCGCCGACGCTGCAATAGTAACAGCACGCCTGGAAAACTCACCGGCAGGTGCCAAGGGAATATCCGTGTTCCTGGTACCCTATTTTCTGGAGGACGGTTCCAGGAATTACACGATCAGGAGAATCAAGGACAAGCTGGGCACAACCGCTGTGCCGACCGGAGAGGTGGAATTCGAAAATACCCGAGGCTACATGCTCGGGCCGGAGGGACAGGGGATATACATAGCAATGGAAATACTGACAATTTCGAGGATCGATGATGCCATTGCGGCCGTTGGCATAGCAAGGAAATCACTCTGGGAAGCATACAGGTTTTCGTGCAAGCGAAGGGCTTTCGGAAAGAGGATCCTGGACCATCCCCTGATGCAAAGGGATTTTGCTGAGCTTGAGGCTGATCTCCAAGCATCGCTGGTAATATCCATGCTGTCCGCATTCACTTTTGACAGGGCAAAGGGCTCAAAACCTCCCTATGACGGGAACTACCAGTATGCAAGGATGCTGAGCAGCATAGCCAAGAACATGGCATCAGATACAAGTGCAGAAATCACAAGGTACGCAATGGAAATGGAAGGCGGGATCGGATTTCTTGAAGAGTTCCCCCTTGCAAAGCTCCACAGGGACTCGATCGTCACTTCCATATGGGAAGGGACCAGCAACATCCAGGCGCTTGAGTTTCTCGAAGTTGTTTCAAGGAAAGACGGAGCCGGCCTTCTGATTGCGGATATAGAAAAAAACATTGCCGGCATAACCGACAGGAAGTCAGCTGAAATTCTCTCAAGGGAGCTGCTTTCCCTGAAGGAGATGTTCGGCAGGATGTTGAATTCAGGAAATCCGCAGTTCTATTCGAAGGACTTGGTCGCCAGGTCTGGAAGACTTCTTGCAGCTTCTTACATGGTAGTAATAGGGGAATCCGGCAAGAACAAATCCGGTGTCATGCTGAAAAGTGCAATGGCTTACATTTCCAGGCACTTCTCCGCTGATGGGATAGGCCCCGACGAGGTCAAGGATTCGCTGGCTTCCATGAAGTGGATGGAGTGATGAATTGGCCAAGTCGGCCAACCAGATTCTAGTTAGACTCCCGCTCCCCTGTAAGGTTAAGGTAGGGCTCCAGGGCAACCATAAGCTTATTCCTGGCCTTGTTGATGTGCTCCTGCATAGTCGATTTTGACACTCCATGGAGTGCTGCGAGTTCCCCTATCATTATCCTCCTGGGCGATGCAAAGAAACCCATGCTGATGGCATCCCTGAGATACCTTATCTGCTTGGGAGTGAGTTCCCCCGTCAATTCTGAAAGTGAAATAGTGTAGACATCCCTTAGACTGTCAGGCATTATCCTTCTCTTCTTCTCGACCGTGACCTTGCCTATCCTCTTCAAGTCTGCATACAATTCCTGCATTCCTTCTTCTTCAAAGGAAATCAGCTTAAGTGTCTCCACTCCGCCATGATAGCTGGCAGGTGCCTCCCAAAGGAAATTCCTGGCTTCGACCATTCTTATGGCTGAATTCCCGATAGAGCACCTGCAAGCAAGCATTGCAGTCAGCCTGTCGCCGAAAAGGCTGCTTCGGACTACCCTGCTCCCCAGAGACTCGGCTATATCCTCAAGCTCTTGCGCAACCTTTCCAAGGGATTCCCTGCGCCCGTAGATCTCCAGGTAATCCAGAGACGAACTGCACCAGCGGAATATTCTGAGGTCCGGGAACATTCTGGAAAAACTGGCGAATGGAAGGCTGTTTTCAAGCTTAAGCTCAAGTTCAAACATAATACTACCGTTCTAGAACGGTAGCAAATATATCAGTTTTGCACCAATCCCTTTCTGATAGAAATGGCAACCATAATTGTAGAACATACCTGGAATGACCAGGACAAGGATGAGCTCTTTAAAGTCGTGGGCTCAATAGTTGAAATGCAGCAGAATGGATCACTCCCCGAGGGTTTTGCCCTGAAATCCATAGACGTGCTGAATGGCGAGAACAGGGCTATCTGCCACTGGCAGGCCCCCAGCAGGGATGCCATGTCTAGCCTACTCGGGCAGGTTAACCCCCCTAGCAAACACAATGTATTTGAGACACAGAAGGTTCTGTGAACAAAACAAACCTTGAACCGGGGAAACAGAAATGAGTACCAGCCTTTACCTGAAGGGAGAAGAACGATTTGGCCCTTTCACTTCAAGGCTGTACTCCAAATTTTCTACAACTACCTCGAAAAGGCTTTATGGCATTTTACTTGAAAAGATAAGGGAATACCATCCCTCCGATATACTCGATGTAGGTTGCGGCCCGGGCGACATCCTGTCCAAGATATACGGGGACTTCAAAGATATGGGAATCTACGGGGTTGATCCTTCGCCGAACATGGTTCAAATCGCAAGGAAGAGAGTGGCCAAGAAGGGCGGCGGCCAGAACGTGAACATTGAGGTGGGAAGCAGTAGAATTGTCCCCTTCAACAGAAAGTTTGACATGATAATCACATCCTTTTCGTACCATCACTGGATGGAGCAGGAAAGAAGCCTTGATTATCTGCTGGGCCTCCTTAAGGAATCCGGGAGGCTGATAATTTTTGAACTCAATGCAGATGGATACCCGGGAAAACTGCCCTTTGTGAAAAAGCATTCTCTTTCCAGGCACAATGCTTCGCAAATTGAATTTCCCGGCTACGGGAAGGAAATAGAATTTTCCAATGACAACCGACTGATCATTGTCATTTTCCACAAGACAGGTTGAAACTGTTTGTTCCGGCATAGATCCTCCCAACCATAATCATCGCAGGATCAGATACAGACTGTCAGGTTGCTGTTTTTGCGGCTAATTCAAATCAAATTGCTGTAATGGATTCTTTCCGGGTTAGACACACGACGAACCGAAGGCTAATAATATTTATATATTAAATCAGACGAAGTTTGAAAATTAATTGGCTCTCAAGTCAATCATAGGTACGCTTCAAAAGGTTCTATTATTAGTATTTTTTGAATAAGACAATTAACGAATATCCAGTTATTAAACTTTTAATACCATTATATTGTACAGATTTCGATGGACATAAATGGAAGTGGATCTGGATATTCGACACCCAGTGAAACGAAGCCTCAGTCCTGGGTAAAAGATTGGCTGTTTACGACAGACCACAAGAAGATAGGGATATGGTACTTCGTTACTGCCTTTTTCTTCTTTTTGCTGGCAGGGTCCATCGCGCTGATGATCAGAACTCAGCTTATCCTGCCGAACATGCATTTTCTCGATGCTGCCCAGTACAGCGAGGCCTTCAGCCTCCACGGTTTCACAATGATGCTATTCTTTCTGACACCGTGGAACTTTGCTTTCGGGAATTATTTTGTTCCGCTTCAAGTAGGAACTAAAAGACTGGCATTCCCGAAACTTGAGTCCCTGGCATACTGGCTATATCTGCTGGGGGGCCTGTTGTTGTTCACTGGGCTTTACTATCCGGGAGGAGCGCTGAACCTTGGCTGGACGCTTTACGCGCCGCTGAATCAGGATGTGTTCTTCCCGAATGTTGGCGATACGATAGCTCTTTTTGCCCTGATGATGGAACTGGTAAGCCTCATCATAGCTGCCCTCAACTTCATAGTTACAATAGTCGGAAGAAGGGCAAAGGGAATGAGACTTGTAGAGGTTCCCCTATTCACCTGGGCAATTCTGTTTGTAAGTGTTCTGTTGTGGTTTTCCGCACCGGAACTCCTCGGCCTGGATACAACACTTATCCTGGACCGTGTGTTCCACTTCAGCACACTGCTTTCTCCCGCAGGAGGGGCATTGCTGTGGGAACTTGAATGGTGGTACTTCGGCCACCCTGAAGTTTATGTGCTCGTGTTACCGGCTGCGGGAGCAATTGCCGATATGACGAGCACATTTGCCAAACGTCCCGTGTGGGGAAAGAAGATGGTGATTGGAGCCTTCGGGTTTGTCCTCTTCATGAGTATTCTCGTCTTCTTCCATCACATGTTCATGACGGGTATACTGATGCCAATGCTACAAAATGCGTCTGTATGGACTGAGACCATTTCAATACCCGTCGGGGTCATCTGGCTTGCAATTGTGGGAACAGTCGTTGGAGGGAAAATCAACGCCAAAAACCCGGCTATGCTCTTCATCATCGGGGCAGGAATCAATGTCCTGGTGGGCGGAACATCCGGTGAGCTCCTCTCTGCGATTGGGATGGACGTTGGTGTCCATGGGACATTCTTCGTTGTGGGCCACTTCCACTACTTCGTGGTAGGGCTTGGTGTATTCGGGCTCATAGCAGCCACATACTACTGGTTCCCAAAGATGACAGGACATATGCTGAACCAGAAACTGGGAATACTGCATTTCATAGTTTCCTACATAGGCATAAACCTGCTCTACGCGCCGATGTTCTTCCTTTACGACATGCCTAGAAGATGGGCCATGTACCCACCAGGACTCGGTCTGACGGATCCTAACTTCATGGCTTCCATAGGGGCATACATATTCGGGGGAGCCCAGATAATACTGCTCGCAAACATGATACATGCCATGTACAAGCCGGGGCCAAAGGCTCCGGACAACCCGTGGGGAGGGTACCAGCCCGAATGGCTGACCACATCCCCGCCACCGGACCATAACTTCGACGGCATGATGCATGTAAAGCACACCAAGGAAGCCATCAAGATAGCCTTCGAGCCACTGAAGAAGATTTACCAGCCGGAGCACTCGCCCTACCCGCTCATCATTAGCGCCGGGGCATTCATCTTCTTCACCGGAGTGGCACTTTATGTCATGTACTATCCGCCAATACTCTGGATGATCGGCGCCGCCATAGTCGGCTTCGGCTTCATAGGGTGGATGTACCAGTCCGCAAGGCTCAGGGATTACCTTGGCGAGGACGTGGATGAAAGGAACATGAAGGGATTCTCGGGAATAAACCTGACAGACTTCGGTATGTTCGGTTTCGTAACAGGCTTTATCCTGTTCTTCAGCTCATTCCTGGGAACCGGGGTTTTTGGATACCTTCAGACAAAGGCATTCACAATTCTCGGGGCGTTCCCCTTCGCTAACGATCCTCCACTGGCTCTCGGGTCGATCATGCCACACTACCAGATGGCCGCGGCCACAATACTGGCCATAGTCTCGACTATAGGGTTAGGTGTGGCATACGAGGGAGCAAAGCTGAGGAAATACACCGCAATCAACTCCGGTCTTGGTGTTGCAACCGCCACAGTCATCGCAGTTGTCGTGATGTACCTGTCCGCCTTCACAATAATGGGGAGCGACGGATACGGATTCTCGGCAGCCCACAACAACATGCTGCTTTCGACGTTCTATGACAACTTCATACCGCTGACTGCCTTCTTCATAGCTTCGGCAGCTGTCGTCCTATACCAGCTGATGAATGCAATGAGGAAGAAGATAACAATGACACCCAGGATTACAAGCATGAGGGCGCTGCTGATATTCAACACGTTCACGACAGCATTCGCTGTGGTTGCCTACCTGGTGGTTGGAGCACTGTAAGGAGGTGATCAAAGAAATGGAAAGTGATGAAAGCAAGAAAAAAATGGAAATTCCTGCCGGGGGCCAGACGGCTCCGGGCAGGAATCAAGAATATGTCGACGAAGACGAGGAGTACGAAGAGGCACCTCTCCCGTTTGACGATCCTTATATAAAGGATGCAGGCACAACAAAGGGATCACCATATTTCGCCTTCTTCGCAGCCCTCATAGTCATGGCACTTATGCTGGCAGTGTGGCTGTTTTCTGCCATATACTTCGGGAGGTGGAGCCTAATATGAGCCCATCAGGAAAGAAGAAAGCAGCAATGATTGCAGGCGGCCTCTTCCTGGCGGTATTCCTGGCGTCCGCTGACTTCACAATAGCGGTACACCAGCCGACCTGGCAGGACGTGGTCCCTGTGCAGCCGCAACTGCAGCCGCACTATCTTCCATGGGACAACAATACTACTGCAGGGGCATCACATGGAACTGTTGCCATACACATGAGCGCAGACCCCGGAACGCAGCCCTACAATTTCAACGGCACATCATGGGGCAGGCTTAACTATTACCTGCCGGCCAACGTGAACATCTGGCTCACATTCACCAACAACATGAACATCACACACAGCGATCACCTGTTCAGAACACCCGCTTCATGGAACGGCCAGGAGAGAATACCGCAGGTAGCCGATCCTGGAGCTGCAGGCTGGACACAGATAGGGCCGGCAATCGGATCACTGCTCCCGACAACAGCAGAATACAACAATGGCACTGGCTTGATTTCCAACACATCGGGCTACAATTCCCACTCGGGAACTGTGTTCATACCCGGCACCAACCTCACATCCGGGCTTTACGTATTCATTTGCGGAGTTCCTGGGCACGGTGAGGACGGAATGTATGCCTATGTCCATGTGAGCAACACAGTACAGAGCCCCTATTACGTAGTGGTCAACAGTGGCCTTTCGTCGGGGCAGCTAGGAGGACGATAATATGGATATACTAGGTTTGGCAAATGCAGCCTTCGGGTATAACCCGTCGTCATTCACGAGCTCGAACTTCTGGTTCGACTTCATGAGATACCTGATTACAGGTTTCATAGTGTCGGTCGGGTTTGCCGTATGGTTCTACATAGTGCACAGAAACGCTGCCAGAAGAAAAGAGGAGCCAAAGGACGCTGTAAAGCCGAGGACAATTCCGTCGCCAAATGCAAGAACTTACAAGAAAGTGTGGCTTGTGTTCATACTTCTTGTTATGCTGATGTTCTACAGCCTCATTGTGGCATCCCTGCCAAATGATGCAAATGTCAGGGCACCACCGGCGACGGTACAGTCCCAGTACCAGCACAGCCTTAACGTGTATGTGTACGGCCAGCAATGGGAATGGCAGTATTACATCCCCAAGTACCACATATGGTACCTGTACCAGACTAACCTTCCCGCGAACACGATAATCTACTTCCATGTGACCAGCCGGGACGTAATGCACGATTTCGCGGTTCCGGCGTTCAAGGTGAAAGTGGACGCGTTCCCGAGCCATTGGAATACAGTCTGGACTGAAGTGTCTACACCGGGCACATACATGGCAGAGTGCATGGAATACTGCGGTATTGCACACTATCTGATGCGATCCCCGCTCACGGTCATGAGCTACCACAACTTCACGACATGGGCCCAGAACCATGCCGGACAGAAGCTGATTGGTGCATATGGCCCATACGTTCAGGAGGCTGGGCTGAACACACATATAATGAAGCCCGCCAACCCGACTATGGCCAACCAGACCGCCGGGCTAATGGGGACAAAGAACATGAACAGTCAGAGCAACAATACATTCAGCGTACTGGCAAAGAACCTAAACAAAGACACGCACACTGTGATGAGGCACATAATGGAGGACGGATCAAAGCTATTCGAACTCTAATATGACTTCCTCTAGAATTAACAAAATTTTTTCCTCATTTTTTGAAGGTGATAGAAATATTCAATGAGGTCAACAGCCGGAAATACTCGGTTTATGGCAATGCCATAGCAAAAAGCGGCCTGAAATTCATAGCCCTTGGCACAGCCATTTCACTGGCACTGATGCTTTACTGGTATCTGGTGCAGGACGGGGTGGCATTTATGGCAACCGGAAAAGCCGACCGGCTGGTCCTGACATTCTATTTTATACTCATATCTTCAATTTTTATGGTCGTTTACGGCCTCAGAAAACTTTACGCAAATTTCATAGAAGAGACATGGGCGGCAAGGAAGGCTGTGCGTGCACTGACTCTGCTGTATCTGGCTTTCTACCTGTATTTCTCGGGGATAGTTGCATGGAAGCCTGGCGTGAACTTTGCAAGTGCATACGGTGTCACCCATGCGCAGATAATGAGCTTCCCGGCTTCGGGAGCCTTTGGGCAGTACCCGTCCATTAATATCTTCGCACCTCCCGCATGGCATCTCGGGGTCGAGATTCTTCCGCTTGACCTTCTGCTCATGTCTGTAATAGTTCCAATGGTGGCGCTGAATATTGCCATAATCCTTACAACCCTGAAGAGGCAGAGGCGCATCAGCAACGCCCCACTAAGCAGCACAGGTGTGGCTGCAACTATATTCACATCATGCCCTACCTGTGCCGTGAGCGCAATAGCGTTCGGGATAAGTGGAATTGGGGCAGCTTCATGGTACGCCACACTGTCCTCTTACCAGTTTATATTTGTGGGGGCAGTCGTGCCCCTGCTGCTAATACTGCCGCTGATAAACCAGCCGGCATTAAAAGGTGTATGCAAAATGACAAACTTAAGTGACAAAGGCGTCAAAAGACCGTTCCTGTCGCCTGAATTCAATAAAGAAAAAATCAGGAGCGGCGCTACAGCAAAAGATTACCTGAGCCTGATGAAACCCGGCATCTCATTTCTTCTTATAGTGGAAGCAGTGGTGTCATACCTTCTCGCAGGCTCTCTTTCAATAGGTGCAGTCACCATATCATCCCTGATAATAGCGGGATTCCTGTCATCTGGTGGTTCTGCAGCAGTGAACAACTTCCTTGAGAAGGACAAGGACTCAAGGATGGAAAGGACCTCATGGAGGCCGGTGGCTTCACAGAAAATATCACCATCCATGGCTCTCGCCTTCGGCGCAGCCACAATAGCCACCTCACTAGCTGTTTCCTGGATACTCATAAATCCGCTTACTGCGCTTATGATATCGCTCGGGGCAATATCGTACATTTTCCTCTATACGATGTTCCTGAAGCCAAGGACTGAAATGAATATAGTCATAGGGGGGATAGCCGGTGTATTTCCTGCACTTGCAGGCTGGTCCGCAGCAACGGGCAGCATAGGTGCACTAGGAATCCTCATCGGTGCAATCGTCTTCCTGTGGACTCCGCCCCATTTCTGGGGGCTTGCCACCAAATACAGGGATGATTACAGGCAGGCAGGTTACCCAATGCTTCCGGTTAGCAGGGACATCGGGGGGACTGCAAGGTCCATTGTGATATGGTCAATCCCAATGCTGATAGCCCCCTTCATTCCACTGGCTTTCCCGCAGATAGGCCTTTTCAACCCCATCTACTACGTGTCGGTTGCTGTTGTCAGTGCAATATTCGTGAAGATTGACGTGGACATGATGAGGGACCCGACGGAGAAGACAGTCTTCAGGGCATTCACATTCTCCCTCCCGTACCTGTTTGTCGTCCTGATTGCCATGGTCGTGGGTGCAATCCCGCTTTAGGTACAAAGAATGCTGGAATACGCGCTTTCAATAGTCGAAGCCCTGTTTGCCGGGGCAATCATAGTGATAGGAGGCATGGTGGAGGGTACAGGCAAGGGGCTGTCCCTGGGCACCAAATGGCCTTACACAAAGAACATGCCAAGGCTCGCCAAGAAACTCGACGCTGAGGTATGGCACAGGTTTGTGGCAACGGTACTTGGGATCAATGCCCTGGCAATACTGATCATCGGCAGGGGCCAGCTGGAGATTGTGGGGTTCATCCTCGTGGCAGCCACAGCCCTGCTGGGGCTGGGGACTCTGTATACCCAGGCGGGGAAGGCACCCTCACTGGTTCAGGGAACACACGACATACTTGCATACATGACCCTGATAGATTACATGCTTCTTGCAATAAGCGACCCTACAAACTTTGGCCTCTATCTGCTCCACGCAATACCGCTTCACTCATTCTTCCTTGTCGCCTTCATGGGAGGAGTGACAGCAGGGCAGAGGGGATTTGGAAAAGCAATTGGCCAGTTTGTAATGCCGAAGACATTCGCACAGTGGGCATGGGTGATCCACATGGTCTCAGTACTGATCTTCATCCTGACGCTGGCATATTTCTTCCCAAATTACGACGTTGCTTTCCTTCTTACGCTGGTTCAGATGGGTGTGGGGCTGTTCTCATACCAGTCTGTCAATAAGAACCCGAAAAGGCCTGGCATGCTGATTCCTACTCACCAGCTCTTTTCGGTTCTTATTGTGGCTTCCATATTCTTCGGGCTCACAATAAACGTCCCGTTGCTGATGGGCTAGAAATTGGGGCCAGTGTTATTTTATAACATATTTTTATAATAGAATTTTTCTAAACGATAAAACTCGTTTTCTTCATTATTTAATAGGTTTTCCGAAAATAGTTAAGTAAATTAATGTCATAAATAGATATATGAATAAACCATTAGTGGTGTTGGGTTTCTGCCTTATTGCCTTTGGAGTTTTCTATATGCCGTTTTCAAGGTTTGCGGCCTGGGACCTCTACTTCGAGGCTGTTTCATCACTCATACTGATTGCAGGAGCCCTTTTTTTTGAAAAGGATGAGGATTTTTTGGACGAGGACGAAGAGGTACCCGAATAAAGTGTTTCAGGTTCTACAATAAAATTTTAATATCATTATATAGTTGAAAATCTTAAGTGTAATGTCGTAATTTCCCAATGAAATATGGGATAAATAGCGAATCCAGCATTGGATAAAATTACAGACCCGAAATATATACACTAATGTCCATGAAAAGCTATTTCCCAATGGAGCTTTGAAAATGAACGCAAGAAATCTTGTGGCCAGTGGAATCGCATCGTTTTTCATCCTGATGTACATGATCGTGGTGCTCAACGTCGGCTACGTTTATATCGACAAATTCGCAAGGCCGGAGTTGATATCAAGCTTTATAGTTGCCATGGCGCTGCCGATCCTTTCCATGGTGCCTTCCAGGAAATTTGAGAAAACACAGTTTTACATGGGGCTGATTGTTCTTCTTTATACGTATGCGATGGCAATGCTTGCAATACAGCAGCCCGACCTCCTCTTTATCGCAATTGTGCCCTTCATAATCTACGCCCTCCTTTTCCAGTCCAGGTTCCTCAGGACTAGGAACCAGAAATACAAGGCTGCCACATTCATCGCACTTCTGGTTTTCATGTATTTCGTGTCAAGTGTGATAAAGGTGGAAATACCCGGAGTCAGGGGATACGATTTCGCCATTGCCCTCTACACAGACAACGTCTCGCCCCAGGGAATTCAGTTCATAATGGTAGGTGCAATCACACTTTTCACCAAACTTTTTGTCGTGGACCTCAGCATAGGTGATTTCGTGCTTTTCACCGTTATATCTGCGATCCTCACGGAAAATTACAGCATGATATTCTCATATCTCAGGAACAGGAACAAGGGAATGGTCAACACAACAGTTTCCGGTGCAGTCACTGCACTCAGCTGCCAGTGTGAAAGCCTTGCAGCCGCTTTCCCGACGGTGATTGTCCTGCTGCTCTCAGTCATAATAGTTCCGTTGATGGCTGAAACAGTGGGAAGCATAGTTCTGACATCTTTCCTGCTGTCAAGGTTCTACATGAGAGGAAGAAGCTGGGGCTTCGTTCACAAGGTGGAAGAATGGACAAAGGGAACTGGATTCCTGAAGGCAATGGTGCTTCCATACATTGCTGTCCCGTTATTCGAGATGGTTGGGATATTCCTCGGGTTCCTCAGCGTGTTCCTGTTCTTCGCGGGAATCAATTTCCTGATGTTCTTCACCGGACTTTCGATTCCAATAGTGCTGAAGAGGGTGGTGGGCTACAGAGGCGTTAGGAGCGCACCCGCTCTGATCGGGCTTATTGTATTGTCGGTCATTCTGATGTACGCTTGGTTCATGCCTTCTCTCACGATGCTGGCGTACACCACACCGTCCTATTTTGCCGTGATGAACATTTCCGCAGTAGCATCAGGGCTGCTGTCCGGAATATCCTACATGTCAACCGGAAACAGGGAGAACAGGAGGCTTTTGCTGGAATTCATCACCATGATGGAGAGCATGTTCGCGATTGTGGTATTCTATATCTCCGTAGTTGGAAGATACACAATATGGCCTGAATTTGGGCTCCTTCAGGCCACGGAGTTCGCAATTGCCATGTTTGGGGTGACCCTGCCTTTCATGTGGATGAGCACCCACATGACTCTATCCGACTACGCGGCAGAGGAGCCGCAGATCAAGGTGCCGAGAGGGAAAGAAGGGGCCATGAGGGCGTGAACCCGTTCTTGCCATCTAGGTCGGCCCCATAAGATAGGAAATGATGTTTACAATCCACGGGCTTATGGGCAGAACCATCAGCAGAAGGCTGAGATGCACTGCCATGGGTATGTAGATGCTCTTCCTGAAGTAATATATGACGCCGTAGATAATTCCAATGGAAATCATGGAAAAGATGAAAATAATCGAAAGGAAGATATTCGGCCATGTCCCCTGGTAGAAAAGTTCATAGTAGGCATACCAGGCCCCGAAGAGCAGCCCCTGTATTATAACAGCCTTTTCTCTCGACAACAGGCGGCCAACATATTCAATGAGGACAAACCTGAAGTTTACCTCTTCCAGTATGACAGGCGCATAGAGTGCCACCAGTACTTGTTCCCTCCCGAAACCGAAGTAGGCATATATGAAGAACCAGAATGCTATAGTTCCCACAAGCACAAGAAAATCGACAGATTCGAATGCTTTCCTGGCGGCATCAACCAGGTGGCGGTCCAGCAGTATGATGGCAGCAAGAACAACAGGCATTCCGATCAGGTAGAGCAGGTATGTGTCGTAGTTTATCACGATTGTAAATATGTAATAAATGGCGAAAATGGAGCCCTCCATTATCAAGAATGGAACAGCTCCAAGTTTTCGTGGCTTTGACTGTTTAAACTCACTCTCGAAAGAAACCATTTATGGCTCACCCCCAAAGTGATTGGCCAGATTACTCATTTGCATTTGCTCCCGAACTTTTCCTGTCTTTTCTCTTTTCCTTTATGAAATCCCTCACATCGTAGAAGTAAATGTTGTCATAGGGGCATGCCTCCAGGCACGATCCCGCTCCAACACACTTTGAACTCCTGAACTCCCCCTTCTTTATGAACTGCGAAGCCAGATCGCCAAGGCCCACTTCACAATTGGTCACACAATCCTTCGTAGGGCATGTAACACACGTCTGTGGGCTCCTCACTTTCAGCCTGAACAATCCAATCCTGCTGAAGAATCCCACAAAAGTACCGGTGGAGCACCATCCGTACCTCCTGCACGGGCTCATCCCCACGAACGGTATGGAAATGAAGAATATGTACC
>JBJKST010000053.1:0-78724 GCA_046703705.1 Thermoplasmataceae archaeon | reverse complement strand
AGTGGAAGGCACCTCCAAGATTGGTGTTCAGTATCCTGTTCCAGGTCTCGGTTGAAATGTCATCTATGGAGTACCATTCGTAAATCCCGGCATTATTGAACAGTATGTCAATTCTGCCGAATTTTTCAGCGGTGAATTTCATAAGTCCTCTGACCTCCTCTTCATTGCTTACGTCAACCCGGCAGAATTCAACCTCTGCCCCGTTTACCTCATTCCTTATGATCTCCACCGTCTCCTTTCCGCGTCTTTCGGAAATATCTGCAACACAGACCTTAGAGCCATTCCTAGCGAATTCAAGAGAGGTGGCCCTTCCTATGCCTGATCCAGCACCAGTCACTATTGCGACCTTTCCAGAAAGAAGCTTATCGTTCTTCGTACCCTCCATGTTATATCATGACATTTACGGATAGAATGTATTTAGAGTTTAGTCGTAAGGCTGGTTGGCGGGTATAGAATGTAACTCATAAATCCATTGCTGTCTTTTTATTTTTATGACAGCTTTGCTATTGAGAGGTCAGGTTTTTGACGGGATCGCTTTTTCCGGTAAGCGTGACATTCTGGTGGACGGGGAGAAAGGCATCATATCAGGCTATGGCCCTTTAAACTCCATTCAACCGGACAGCGGTACAGAGATTATTGAAACGGATGGAACAATCTTGCCCGGCTTGGTTGATGTTCACGTCCACTTTTTCGGCTCCAGGGGATTCAACTTCAGAGAATGGTCTGATACAGACGCAGTAACCGCTGCTTTGAGAAGTGTAGCCGGCCTGGAAGACCTGCTCAACGCGGGATTCACTACCGTAAGAGACCTTGGCTCAAAGTGTGCCATACAGCTGAGAAAAGCTGTTGAGGAGGGCGATATAACCGGCCCTGATGTAATCCCAGCCGGAAAATCAATTGCCGCACTGGGTGGAGATGATGACCAGAAGGTCTATCCTCTGCACTACGCCCAGGAAATATCCTACTCTTCTTATTGTCATGGCCCATGGGATTGTGTCAGAGCAGTGAGGAAGGAAATCAGGAACGGTGCACTTAACATAAAGGTGTACTCGGGGGACAAGGTCACTGAGCTCACTAACAAGCCATTTCTTAGGGAAGAGGAGATAAGGGCAATAGTTGAAGAGGCACATGGGCTCGGGGCAAGAGTAACAGCTCATGCGTACGGAGAGGAAGGAATAAGGTCAGCAGTGAATGCCGGAGTAGACTCGATTGAACACGGCTTCGGCCTGACAGATGAACTATGCAGGATCATGGCGGAAAAAGGAATATTCCTTTCCCCCACAATAGCGGCGCATACTGCAAATGAGAAGTATATGACGGGTGCCTGGAAGAAAATGACAGAGGATCACCAAAGGAAGGACATCTCCCTGGCCCTGAAGCATGGTGTCAGAATAGTCCTTGGAACCGATTATGTCGGATGTGATACCGAGCCCCATGGTCAGAACTATGTTGAACTGATCCATCTGGTGAATTCAGGCCTGACGGTAGAGCAGGCTCTCTCTGCTGGAACTTACAATGGTTCAATGTGTCTTGGCCTGAACGACAGGGGAATTATCGCCGAGGGCATGAGGGCTGACATAATCATTGCAGGAAATGACGTGTCAAAGGATATTTCTCTGATATCCCCACAGAATATTGAGCATGTGATAAAAAAAGGGAGAATTATAAAATAACCAACTTAAAAAATTAATTGTATTGGAGGTAGTAAAACAGCATTATTGTACCTCCTCCAAACATAATATTCTCCTCATAGTTTTTCATACTTGTCGGGCTTATTGACGAACTTACGACCCAGTACTGGTGCACAAGCTGCAGCGGAACGTAGAAAGTCATGTTGACTGTTTCCTCGTTGACCTTCTGGAAGTATGCTATCTGGTGTGAAGCGTTGTTGCTGCTGAGCCCCTTCTGGTAGTCAGAAATCATGCCGTTAAGGGCGTTTACCTCAGACTGGTTTCCGTACTGCTGCATCACGTATGGCACCATTCCATCGGCACCGGGATACAGGGAGTCATTGCTTGGATACTCCATTGGTCCGACATAATCCGTTGGGTACGGGTAGTCAGGTTCCCAGCCAAGGTAATACAGGGGCATCGGGTCCGATCCAGGTGTTGAATAGCTGATAATCACCGGGAATGAGAGTGGTACTATCTCGAACGTCGCTCCCTTTATGATTGTCTTCAGATCGGATGCCCATGTGCTTGCTCCTGCTGCATTGGCCGGGTCACCGGTATCTATGATTATGGGTATGTTCAGTGTGTTTCCGTTGTAAATGTAATTCCCGCTTCCGTCAGTTGTTATCCCCAGGCTGGTAAAGTTTGCATAGGACCAGAACTGCTTGGCCATCTGCATGTTGAAATACGGCACTCCTGCAGTAGTGTTGTTAAGGTCAGATATTGTCTGGGCTCCAGGCATGCCGGGTGCAAGCAGTCCTGCGAAGGGTGAATCAAAGGTCTGGCCATAGATTGAATTACCGATCTGCTGTGAGTAATAGAGAGGATAGTTGAAGGAGTAAGCAAATGCTTTTCTCACGTTGGACGAGGCAAAGAAGTTCGATGGCATGTTTATGCTCTTGTCGATTGCCGAAGTTCCGCTCATATTTATGTTTGCATTGAAACTGTACCAGAACATGGATATTGTCGGGAAGAAGTATGTCTTCGCAATACCGCTGGAAACCAGCTGCTGCACTTCATTGTAGCTGGCAGATGGAATTCCTGCAGATTGTGCTTGCCCGGACTTCATAAGCAGATATCTGCTTCCGCCGTCACCAATGTACAGAATCCTTATTGTGTTGATGGATGCTGCAGGTGCCCATGGCCCGGGTGACTTGTAGTTGGGGTTCTTTGTAAGTACGACTTCCTGGCCTGGCTCAACATATGAAATCTGGTAGGGCCCGTTGGCCATCGCATGCTGCTCCACGTACGGTATGTAGCCAGCTGGGGCCCCTTCGGCCTCATACTTAAGGAATCCTGCAGGGGTCCATGTTATTCCTGCTCCGTTCTGCTGCAGCCATTTGGCGTCCATTACATAAGTTCCGCCTGCAGCCAGGATCTCCATTACCAGACTTGGTGATATGGCGTGGCCAAAGTGGAAAGTAATGGTCTGTGACTGGTTGTCCACCGTCAGGTTATTGGTTATGTTGTAAAACGTGTTTGAGGCTGCAAAGTTTCCCGGGAGGAAATTCTGCGCAAATATGTAACCAGGGGTGTCTGGAGGATCCGCAGCAAACAGCATATCTCTAACCAGAGAATACATGACGTCCCAGGCAGTGACACTGTCCCCGTTCGTGAAGGTCTGCCCAGATCTTATGTGGAACGTGTAGTTCTCGAATGGTGTGATGTTCACGGCGTATGTTACCTTCTTTCCCTGGCCGTTGGTGTATGTCTGTGTGTAGTTCGCATAATTGTTGTTGATTCCACCGTTTGCTATGGTTGGGATGACAGTCGCAAGCTGAGGATCAAACTGCACATTTGAGCCGTTGTATACGACAAGGTGCTGGTACACGTTCATCATTACTTCCTCACTCACGCTGTCAGCGTATACGGCACCATCAAGGCCCGAGAAGCCGCCAAGCTCATTTTCTGCTATTGTGAATACGGACTTGGACTGCTGAAGTCCCTGCTGGGTGACATTGGCGTTTGCAAAGACTGCAACATCCTTGAAATACAGGCTCGACTCAGTAGTTGAGTACTTTCCCGTGATGTTGTTGAAAAGTCCCGATATTGTCTTTACGACAAATGTGTAAAGGGCTGGTGTGCCAAGGGAAACATTGTAGAGGAATCCACTGGTATAGGTCTGTGAAGTTGAATTCCAGACATAAGGCACGTTGGTAGTTCCAATCATGCTGGCGTCTTTGTACTCGGTTACCGTCTGCTGAACCACAGCCCATGAGGCATTTACAGGCTCATTGTTATATGACGGTGCGAAGGAAATGTGTGCTCCGGGGCTGAATACCATCTCTCCCGCAACGAGGGGGGACGATGACGCGGAAGTGTTGTAAGGAAGGTTTCCAAGGGATTCGGTTGTATTGACATAGTTGGTCGGTGCATTCACAATGACTGGAAGAAGTTCAGTTGAGGAATTGTAGTTTCCACCGCGGACAAGCGACTCATTGTAGTATAAAAGTGCGGTTCCCGTCATGTTGTAGGTGTGTTTCACTTCTACTGTAGAGCTACTGCTGTGGGTTGTATAGCTGCTACCGTCACCAAAATAAACGGTCAGACTATTGAATGGCTTCGTCGAAATATTGGTGTAGTAAGGCTGACCTTCGGTTGCAGTTATTGTTCCGGAGATGTTGGGGGACACCTGATAGGGGAAATAGTCGACGTATAGCAGTGTAACCGATGCCACTACTATGATCGCCACTATTACCGCTATGATTGCTCCTCTCTTTCTCCCCGGTTTTTTTCCGGAATTTTGAATAGAGGGCTCCATTTGTGTTAGACAATGACTATCGACGTATTTAAAAGTTTTTTGACTCGATATTCTGAACAGGTAAAGTCGGATATTGATACCATGTTCATTTACGGGAATACATTACTAGTTGTCAACATCAACCCCAATCTTGCTGTTCTTCTATCTCTGTAATATTTTTATGTTTTAGACTCTCGGCGTCATATTTAAATAATTGGCATATCTCAATCACCGATGAACCAGTATGAAACAGATGCTTCCGGAGCATACTCCAGGAGGTCTTCAGGAAAGTTGAAGAGAACTAACTACTGGTTTATCAGCTATCTTCTGTCGAACACCGCATACGGGCTTACCATTCCTCTGATTCCACTGTTCGTGGTACTCTTCCTCAAGAGTGGTGTTGTATGGGACGGGATCGTCTACTCGCTTTCTTCTGCGGCCTCGGTTCCAGCGCTTCTGCTCTGGGGAAACCTTTCTGACTCAATAAAGAAGAGAAAGGTATTCGTACTGATTGGATTCGTCGGTTCCGGCGCAGCTTTCATGCCAATTATTTTTGCGCACACCATGGGCATGTACATCATTTTCCTGGTGCTTGCCCAAGTTGTGGGAATGGCAAGTGTTCCGGTGTCAAACCTCATGATATTCGAGAATACCAAGCAGTCCCAGTGGCCCAGCGTAATGGCCACGTTCAACATGATGTCATCAACCGGCACGGTCCTGGGGCTGGCTGTGGGTACGGTAATGGTCTTCATCTACGGTTCGGGTGTAGACTCAGCAATACCTGTGTTCTATCTCGTTGCAGGTGCCATATACATGCTCGCACTTGCAAGTGCCGCCATCATCCTAAAGGAGCCAAGCAGGAACATCAACAGGGCAAAACTGGCCTCATTCTATTCCCTCCGGGTGATAGAGCGCGTGAGGTACTTTCCAAGCAGCGTAATTCACATCATATCGGACCGGAAGATGAAAGCCATTAACAAACTCTCTCCGGCGTTGAGGCACTACATATACGCGTCATCCTTCCTGATGTTCGGGTTCCAGCTCTTCACCCTTGCCTTTCCGGTGTACGTGATCCAGAAAGTAGGAGGCACGACCGAGGACATATTCTACCTCTACCTGATAAATGCCATACTTTCGACACTCACTTTCAGGCTGGCAGGAAACTACATCCGGCTTAAGGGCGGAAAGAAGACTCTTTCCCTGTCGCTTGCATCAAGAGTTATTGTCTTCGGGGTAGCTGCTTTCACCCCCTACATCATGATGCCGGACAGTGAAGCGCTGCTCCTGTCAATGGTCATATATGCAATCGTCGGGGCTTTCTGGGGATTCATAAGCATCGGCCAGATATCATTTGTTTCGGACAATGCAATACCAAGGCAGAGGGGAAGGGCAGTGGGCTATTACAACTCATTCTTTGGTTTCGGCCAGATTGGCGGATCATTCATTTCCGGCTTCATTTCGCAATATCTCGGCTATAGCGCCGATTTCGCAGTTGCTTCCGTTATCGTGATAATAGGCACGGGCCTTATTCTGAGGTATTACCCCCATATCCGGATTGTAACATCTGACCCTGAAAACGTAGTTTCCTGACAATAAATGGTTATTATAAGGTCAAGTCAATATAGATTCCGGAGAGAATACCACCACAGGGCATATCAAACAGGAGCTGAATCATGGAGAATCAGACAGCCGGAACAGATAACTCTGCAGTTTCGAGGGGCAGCAGCAAGTGGTTCACGAGTTACCTTCTGTCCAACATTGCGGCAGGAATAACATCCCCTCTGATTCCCCTTTACGTCGTGATATACCTTCACTCTAACGTTTTTTACGTTGGCCTGGTGTCATCGATTGCTTCAGCTGCTGCCGTGCCTTCCCTCATATTCTGGGGGAACCTGTCAGACTATGCCGGAAGGAGGAAAGTGTTCATACTTGTCGGGTTCTTCGGCTCATTCCTGACCCTTCTCCAGGTGGTCTTTGTCCGGGACCTTGCAGGCTACATAGTCATGCTCGTGTCATTCCAGGCTCTGGCAATGGCTGCTGTGCCGGTTTCCACCCTATTAATACTTGAAACAAAGGAGGAGAATGAATGGCCCCAGGTCATGTCAACATTCAGCATGATATCTTCAGTGGGCGCAGTCCTTGGGTTGATCGCCGGATCAGGCATAATCGTATACTGGCACTACTCGAGAGTGCTCCCTGCTATGTATGTGATCGCCTCGCTCATATACCTCGCTGCAGCCATAAGCGCAATCGTGCTGCTCCCTGAACCTGGCAGGCAGCTTATGCGAACGCGGCTGCAAAATCTTTTCACTTACCGAGTAATTGAGAGGGGAAGGCATTTCCCAAGCTATATACTGCACATCATACCTCTCGGGAAACACAAGGGCGAATCAAGGTCCTTTTCGCCTGTAATGAAGAAATACCTATTCACCACCACTTTCCTGATGCTGGGGTTCCAGATCTTCTTCGTACCGTTTCCAGTTTTCCTCATCAATCACCTTAATGCCACCGAATCACAGGTATTTGCGCTATATCTTCTCAATAGCGCACTGTCGATGCTGACATTCCGGATAGCGGGCACCCTCATCAAGAGAAGCGGCATAAGGAAAACACTATCGCTTGGAATATTCCCGAGGGTTGCCATATTTGCAGCCTCAGGAGTCCTTCCTTTCATAGTGGCACACGGCCAGGCAGTGCTGCTGGTCTCAATCCTTCTTTACGGCATTCTTGGGGCTCTGTGGAGCCTCATAAGCATTGGGGAGGTCACAAGCATAACGAAGCTGGCTGCCAAAGTGAACAGGGGCAAAGCAATCGGATACTACAACTCATTGCTTGGTGTGGGGCAGATTGGAGGTGCCAGCCTCTCCGGTATAATTGCATACGATCTGGGATACACTGTGGATTTCGTTTTTGCTGCGGCTCTTGTGCTTATCGGCTCAATAATGATACTCAGGTTTTATCCGGAGAAAGGCAAGGCGAACGCTGCTGCAAAAAAGGTCCAAGTTCAGGATTAAAAGGAGCCTCTTATTCTGTTCCTGTCTATTCCGACTCCCCTGGGAGTTATGGCAATGAGGTCCTTTGCAATCCCGGCAACATCTCCATCCACGTCTCTCCCTATTGTGCGGACTTCCTGTATGATCCTCCTCATCTGGAGCTCGTCACCAGCTACGGGAGTGCAGTCCAGGATGAGTATGTCACCATTGTAAACATAATCACTCACTTTCATGAGATCCTCGTACCTGTGTATTTCCGCAACTTTCAGGTGTTTCCTGTCTGAATCCTGGGGCTCCGGGATCTTGAAATCGGCCAGGTCGATAAATTTCCTCTCCGGCCTCTGTTTCCCTCTGTCCCCTTCAGGACTTTTCTTCTTCAGTAGTGGTGCCATGGGATCTCTATTCCATCTATAATCATACTCGATAAAAATCTTTGGGAAATACTGCCGCGAAACAACGTTATCGGAACTTCAGGCGCGTCGGGCTGGTTATCTCTCAACCCTCTTTATGAAAAGATAGAAAAGGTTCCTGAAGCCGTCACGCCATGTATTCAGTTTCGGTTTAGTGATCCTGACGCCATACTTTACAGGAATTTCCATGAATTTGCCCTTTCTGACGGCCTCTATCTTGATGTCCTGTGAAAATGACATTCCGTCACTCAACGGGCCCATTGTGTCGTACAGGCTCTTCTTGAAAACCCACATGCCGCTCTGCGAATCATTCATCCTCACCTTGAAGAGAACGCTGATGGTTTTGTTCAGGACACTGTTTCCTACATAATGAAGGGTGGTGTAATTGACCGATGTCCTCAGGCTCATCCTGTCGCAGGAAATAAAGTCAACTTCATCAATTTCAAGGATCTTTACCAGTGGCTCAACTATCTCCGGGGGGTAGGTTCCGTCCCCGTCCAGGCATACCACTATATCGCCGGTGACTTCCCTCAATCCTGTCTTGTAGGCCCTTCCATAACCCCTTTCAGGCTGGTTTATGACCCTGGCGCCTTTTTCGGATGCAATTTTTTTAGTGTTGTCCGTGGAATCTGTATCTACGACTATCACTTCCACGTCTTTTATCTTCCTGAGGCCGTCTATGACCATTCCGATTGTTTCTTCCTCGTTGATCGTTGGAATTACTGCGCTTATCTTCAATCAGCCACTTCCTAGTACGTTGTTCTGGTTAAGCAGGATTATGCTATTAACCATAATCTTGATCGAATATTAAATTAACATTGTATAACTTTGAACAGAATTCGAGAGTGTTGGCTATATTAATTTGTATTGCATGATTGAAAAGTTGGTAGATTTGACATCTGATGGAAATTTCAGGCAGAAAATTGTGACGTGGGAACTGGAAGGCTTCGAGATGGAAGCAACCGTGACCATTCCGGATGATGGTGGGCACACTGGGGTCGTACTGGTCGCAGGCAGCGGACCTACAGACAGGGACTGGTGCTCACCACTGATACCGGGGACAAACGGCAGCGGGAAGCTTATTGCAGAGGCACTCGGGAATGCCGGTTATTCCACAATCAGGTTCGACAAGCGGGCATCGGGCCCCCATGTTCAGGAGAACATTCAGAAGCTCATGGGCAATGTAAGCATGAAGGGACATGCCGAGGAAGTCGGAAAGGCGGTGGAAGCACTTCTTGAAAACTCGCCTGCAAGTGAAGGAAAGCTGTATGCCCTGACAAACAGCGAAGGTGCAATCCACGCACTGAATCACCAGATAGGCTCTACAAGGAACAGGTTCAGCGGGCTCATTCTTACGGGAGTGCCTGGAAGGGCGGTAGGAGATGTCGCAAGGCTGCAGGTGAGGGCACAAATCGCAAGCCTCCAGAACAGCGACAGACTCCTGGAATTCTATGACAGGGCAATCTCAAACTTTGAAAATGGGAAGCCATACATCCCGGACCCTTCAATACCGCAGTTTCTGGACATGCTACTCAGGAGCGTGACTTCTCCTGCAAACCAGCCCTTCAGCCTTGAGCTCTGGAAAACAAACCCCCTGGACCTAATAGAAAAAGTGCCGGAGCCAATGCTCATAATGATCGGAAAAAAGGATATCCAGGTGAACTGGGACATGGATGGCGCGATTCTTGAGAAGAATCTTTCCGGGAGGGGCAACATATCGTTCTCTTTTCCGGAGAACGCGGACCATGTGCTGAAGTATGAGGAAACGCCAAGGGAAAATATACTTGCTCCTACTGCGGGCCAGAACTATAATTCATCTTCCAGGACGCTGGACGATCAGGCTCTCTCCGCAATTCTAGTGTGGCTCAGGGAACATTGAGATGGGGTGATTGCCTCATCCCGGAGCCACTGAAGAAACACCGTTTGACTTGGTAACCTCAAAGGACGAATCCGCAGCGGAAGTGAGCTCTGAATGATGCGTGATCATAATCATCTGCTGCACCATGTTTTCATCCTTCAGTGAGTACCTAATGATATCCTTCAGGTTGTTTCTCCGGTCCTCGTCAAGGAAATTAGTTGGCTCGTCCATTATTACGGTGCTGACTCTTCCTGTCAGGTACCTGGCGATGGCTAGCCTTACAGCAATGGCAAGGGATATCCTCTCCCCCCCGCTCAGTGCATCCAGGGGCTCTTCAACCCCGTTGTTGATGACCTTTATGTCGAAGTTTTCGTCAATTCTCACATCGTCAAATTCGAAGTTGAAGGAAGAGAGGTAGTTTCGGGTCATGTTGTTTATTGCCACTGAAGAGTCTTTTCTTATGAGCGCCTGTATTCCGTTTCTTTCAAAAGCGTTCCTGATCTTTTCCAGCTTGGAGGATGCCGCTTTCATCCTTTCAAGCCTCATTTCTTGCAGCCTGAGGGACTCCTTATCCCTTGAGAGCTTTTCAATGGAATCGTTGAATGCCCTTACGCGCTCTGACAGGGCAGCAACCGACTGCCTGATTTCGGAAAGCTCCTTTTGCCTTGTGCTATAGTCCCTGCTGCTTCTCTCGAGCTCATTCGCGACATCTCCCATTGCCCTCCTCTCGTTCTCCTTGCTTTCTAACTCGCGCTTCAGCTCTTCTAGAGCCCTCCTGTCATTTTCAAGTTCGTTGAGGACCTTCTGGTGCTCGGATTCTGCAGCCCTTATCTTCTCGTAACTTGCCATGAGGCCATCAAGGCGCTCCCTGTCCTCTTCAACAGGCTCGAAGCCTATTGATTGTGACATTTCCTCAAGGACCTTTTTCTTATCCTTCTCATCCGCCTGGTACTTCTCAAGCTTTTCCATGAGCGTTTCAATCGGTATCCTGCCCATTGCATATACAACAGAATTGAACTCGTTCTCACTTGCCTGCAGCTTCTCCTTCTCCTTTCGCTGCTCTTCGTACCTCTTTTCAAGGGCCTCAAGCTCCAGGACTTTTTCCGCAGCTTCAGACACTCTCTTCTCTTTTGTGCTCACGGAATCCCTTATCCTTGAGATCTCTTCAACTGAAACCAGGAATTTCTCGACCTCTGGGCTCTTCAGCTTCTGCAGGTCCTCTTCCAGCTTCCTGTACTCGCTGTTCAGTTGGGCCACCCTGCCACCGGTCTCGCCTATATTCGCCAGGAAAGCATCTTCCTGTTCCTGGTAACTGGAATGTATTTCCCTGAGGTGGCTCTCATCGAGGGCACTCCCGCATACCGGGCATTTGTGCCTATCGCCTAGAGTCTCCTTATTCTTTCTCAGTTCCGCCAGATGCCTGTTCAGGCTCCCTATCCTCTCCTTCAGGGCATTTCTCTCGCCCTCAATTGACCTTAGTTTCTTCTCCATTTCGCCAACTGCATTGCCAATGCGCCCCCTGTCCATGCCCTGAAGCCAGGCATGTTGCGGGAGAGTGAGAATACTCTTCAACTCATCTTCACGTGCTTTCTCGCCGGCTATTTCTTCATCCAGCGACTTCTTGATGGCTCGGCTGCTCTGCATTTCCCTGATCTTGCTTTCCATAGGGGCAAGCTGCCCATCAAGCTCCTGATACCGTTTGTGGCTTTCCCTGAGCTTCTCAAGTTTGTCCTTCTCCTTGCTGTAATCCTCAACTGCTGACCTGACATTCTCAAGTGAAACTTCCAATGCAAGGAATTCGCTTTTGACGCTGAAGTATTTTGCCACGAGTGACCTGTTGGCAAACAGCGGATTATTCTCAATTGCCTCCTTCTCATCCTTCGAGTAGGAGAGGCCACTGATCCTGCTGGTGTTGGCATCTATATTTCTATTCAACCGGCCGATCTTTTCATGGAGCTCCCCTGTTCTGGCAATCAGCGCATCATATGCTGCTTTCTTCTGCAAAGCCTCATTCCTGAGCCTGTCTGTAACCTCGGCAGCTTCTTTGGCAGCCCGTTCCCTTGCTGTCTCCGTATCGAGGCTCGTTCTTGCCAGTCTCAGGGCATTTTCGGATTTTTCCATCTCTTCAGCGTTATTTCCAATCCTTTCCTCTACACTGGCAAGCCTGGCTTCTTCAAGCTTCAAAGAATCCCTGATTGACTTTATTTTCTGTGCACTTTCGGAGAGCGCATCTATTCCGATTATTTTGCTGAACAGCTTTTCCCTGTTCGCCTGAGTTTCTGAGATGAGTGCGTCCATTTCGCCCTGCCTCACAAATACTGAATTTAGGAAGATGTCCCTCGGTATCCTGAGCCCGCTCTGTATCTCCTTGGTCACACCTTCAGAAGTCTCGGCTATCATCACTCCGTCAAGCTTTATCCATGAATCCCTTCTTGTTATGTTGCCGCTCTTTCCGAGCCCGAGGCTCCTGAAAACTTCGTAATACCTGTCATTCAGCCTGAAACCGATTGTAACGGAACACTCTCCGGTATTGCTTCTTATGAGCTCTGCGATTTTGTCTCCCCTTTTCTCGCCGAAAAGCGCGAACCTTATGGCATCCACTATGCTTGATTTCCCGGCGCCGTTCTTTCCATATATTATGTTGACCCCATTCTCAAACCGGACTGATGTATCTGAATGCGAAAGGAAATTGCTCATCTGGATGTAGTCAATTATCAGGCCTGCCCACCTCGAAATCAATCCCAAGCTTGCCGAGAATCACTTCCCTCGCCCTGTCGAAGTCGTCATCCCTAAGCGTTTCGTAGGCCTCATTCGCAAGCCCTGCCAGCTCGTCATCGCCAAAATATGCCTTGAAGTAATCAAGAAGGCTGTTCATGTCGGGCCTTCCAACAGAAACCTCCTTCTGGGGATCAAATTTTACCCTTCGGAAATAATATTCGTTGGAGAGCCTTGAAAGGCTTCTCTTTACCTCCTCCCTGTCGGACTCTCCTGTTATTGTAAGAAGGACCATGGGCTTCTTTTCGCCGAACCTTTCTGAATACTTCTTCCGCATGGATTCAAGCTCATCAAGGTAGTTCTCCTGCCTTGCAGATATTTCTATCTGGAATCTGGTGCTGTTAAGTTTCAGCCTCTCCACTGAAACCTCCCCCCTGTTGATCTCAACCAGGTTGACGCCCTTGCCTTCCTTGAGGAATCTTGAAATCTCGCTGGAGCTGGTCATATCAGTTGATCCTGCGTAGGAAAAAACAGGATAGTCCCTTGGCCTTATAACATGATCGTGGATATGCCCGAAGGCGAGATAGGAATATGTCTTTGGGAGGTCGTCCATCTTTGCTTCGCATGCTTCAGGGTGGAGATAGGGCGAAACGGCCTGGTGGGAAATCAGTACCGATGATTTGTAACCCCTGGCTTGTGACTCTGCCTTCCTGTACTCCTCCAGCAGCTGGTCCCTCCGGAGCCCCTTCATGTTGGATATTCCGTACAGCAGCAAATTCTCACCGTCCATGCTCAAATCAACTTTCTTCTGCGCCCCTTCTGATCCGTCATCTAGAAGCCTGACGCCCAGGAAATCGAAGATCTTCGATGCGGGGTCGTCCCTCCTCTTTGGCCTGTCGTGGTCACCCATTATGATGTACATCTTCTTTCCGGCTTCTGAAATTCTCCTGGCGAAATCCTTGAAAACAAGAAGCGGATGGTTTCCCGGGTTCCATGTGTCAAAAAGGTCTCCGCTGTGCACAAAAAAATCCACGTTTTCGGAAAGGCCAATCTCGATGGACTCCCGGAAGGCGTCATAAAAATCCATCTCCCTGAAGGTTTCGCCATACTCCCTGTTTCCAAGGTGGGTGTCCGAGAAGTGGAGGAACTTTACCAATCAATCACCCAGGAGGTTCCTTATCCTCTTGCTGTCCTCTGCGGGATCGGTCTTTTTTCTTCTCTCTTCCCTGGCCTCCCTCAGTAGGGCCACTATGTCCACATCCCCGCCGCCTTCGCGGGTCTCCCTCTCCCTTATCTTCGTCACAACGGGTATCTTAACAAATTCACCCACGAGGACAGCTTCACCGACATTGAGGGATGGCAGGTCGTCAATGACTGCCTGGCTGATGCTTTCACCGCTCTCAAGCACTGCCTTCTGGTCAAGCGGGTTTGTTATCCTCAGAATTATCTCAGAATTGCACTGGCTCAAGACATCCTGGTCTATTTTTCCCGGCCTCTGCGTTATGACAACCAGGAATATGCCGAACTTCCTTCCCTCGGACGCAATCTTCTTGATCATTGCAGAAATCTGGGAATTCTGCTTTGGCGGCACAAAATTGTGCGCTTCCTCTATGAAGACAAATACAGGGTACTTGTAGTCTGAAGTCGATTTTATCTCATATATCTCGTTCAGTACACGGAATGAGAAATAATTTGCAAGGAACTGGTCCATTCCGGAGAGGTCAAGTATGCTCATCTGCCCCGGAGCCAGGTACTCTCCGATCCCTGTAGTCCTCTCACCGAATATCGACCTGATCTTGGAGAGGAACCTTATCCTGCCGGCTATTTTCCTCTGGTCTTCCACCTGGAGCCTATCGGAGCTCCTGATGAAGTCATCAAGATCCTTCCTTCCGGACATTGTCTTCATCATCTCATCAACAATCCGGTTCAGGTTGGCCCAGGATTCCTTGATTCCCATTATGCCTGAAACATCCTCGGCCTCCATGTCCTGGAACCTGAGGGTAAAGTCCTCTGCGAAGAAACTTGCCGGAGAATACCTTCCCGTGCTCAGCGGTGTCCTGAAGACCTTCACTGCGTCGGCGAACTCCCTGCTGCTGCTGTTGCCGCGCTGCATCAGGACATAATCTGCATGAGGGTCAAGCACAATTACCGTAGCACCTTTCTTAAGCAGTTCCTCCATTAGGACACCTGCCGTATGGCTCTTTCCTGCTCCGGTCTGTGCAACTATTGCAAGATGCCTCCTCAGGCCGTTGATGTTCACTGCCACCTTTACGTCCTGCCTGTCGGCAAGATAGCCGACATGGAGGGACTCCTCCTCGCCGTAACCGAATATGCCCTCGAGGAGTGTTGTTTCAGCCCTGAAAACCTCGGTCCCCGGCCTTATCAGCTCCCTCGTGAGGTTCAGCCTGCCCTTGTTGAGAGTGCCAAGCGTCCTTGTGTAGCAGATGATATTCCTGTCCCCTATCTCGCTTGTCACGTATTTGGAGACGCTGTTGAAATCGAGCCCCGCATTTAGAAGCTCGCTTCTGGAAACTATTTTTTCGACTCTCCCTATTATCCTGTCCTCGCCGCTGTTAAGATAAACATATTCCCATTTCTTGACATCGGCATCGGGATTGAGCACAAACATGAAAAAGTCGGATGAATTATCACCGACTGTGTAACCGAGATTAGATCCTGATTCTTGCACGCCTTTCACCCCTTGTCTCATAAAACGGAACCCCAACAACCCTTTCAAATGTTCTCATGTAAAGCTCCTCTATCTCCTTCTGCCTGAATTTTACCTCCCTGTCCACATCGGCCAGCCAGATATTGTGTGTCTTCAGCCCTCCGTACCCCCAGAAAATCAGGTTTATTATGTCCTCTTCAAGATCGTAGGCTGAAGGCTTGGCCGATGCCTGCCCCTGCGCTCCGGGAAGAACAAGGTCAACCTTGACCGGGAGGTCATTACTGTCAGGAAGGGCATGGAACGTGACAACATTCATCCTGGAATCTCCAAACCATTTCCTGTCAGCGTCAAATGATACCTTGAGGGGGGTGGTGTACCCGCTTCCGGATGCGAAGGACTTCACAATAAGGTGGTCTGTCCTCTTATGCTCCTTTTCGCCCCTTATCAGGTCCTCAGGGAATTTCCCCCTGTCGAGGCCGTCCAAAATATGGTTTCGCAGCATTGCACTCTCTGAGCTCTTTGCCACAAATACCATGGGTATCCTGTTGTCAAGGCAAAGCCGGATAAGCTTGAAAAGAGCCTCGAAATAGGTATCCATGAAATCCCCGTAGTTCTCTGCATCTATCTTCCCCCGTTTGTGGCGGAGCCTTCCCACAAGCGACCCATCCATCAGGACGTAGTCAGGCTTCTCTTTCTGGAGCAGCCTCATGGTCGCTACGTGTTCTGTGTGTTCCATAAGGAGGATGGTGAAATTCCTGATCTCTTCCCTGTTGACGTCCATGACTTCACAGATGAAATCCTTCCCGGTGGAGCTCCTGGTCTTTGCGTATGCCCTGATCAGGATTAGCTTCTTTCCGTTGTAGAGCTCCCTGACAAACTCACTGCTGTCGGTGGCGGATATAAGCCCAGGAGAAAAGCTTGAATGCTCCTTGCTGGTGAAATTGTCCATGAAACCTTCATAATAGAAATCCCTCAAGGGAGATTCCCCGCCTATCAGCATTGATTCTTTTATGCGGTCCAGGTTGGACTCTAGAAAATGCAGGTAATCTTCATATGTGTCATTCATAGCTTCACGATTAGGTTCCGGATTTCCCATGTGGGACTGCGATTAATAATTTTGTTGCTGCTGGAGGGATCACTGTATGATGCTCAGCGGGGTGATGGTAAAACTCAGGATGAACATGACAAGTGCTGCAACACCCAGAAGTATGTCCCTCGAGGGAATTTTCGCGTAGTCGTCAAGTGCTGGCGGGTGTGTAAGCCCCATGAAAACCACAAACATGGCCAGGAACCACCAGCCGTTATACCTGAAGCCAATCAGAAAAAGAAAGGCCACAAAAATGTAATCCACCACTGAAGCCCTCTTTCCAAGCAGGCCCCTTACCACATGGCCGCCGTCAAGCTGGCCAACCGGGATAAGGTTCATGGCAGTGGCAAATATTCCGACCCACACGGAAAAAACCATGGGGAAGACTGGGCCGTTGAACTCGGTGGTGAGCCCCAGCATCTGATAGAGAAGTGGAAAGTGTATCAGGAACGGCATATAGTCACCGGTTGCGGGAAAAAATCCCTGCACATATTCTGCAACAAAGAGGAGGGGAAGTGCGGTCAGAAAACCTGCTATCGGGCCTGCTGCCCCTATTTCAAGCATGACCTTCTTGTTTGGTATCGGGTCGCGGAGGGAAATAAAGGCCCCAAAGGTGCCGATTCCTACCGGGAACGGTATGAAGAAAGGAAGCGATGCCTTTACATTGTGCCTTCTGGCAACTAGGTAGTGGCCAGTTTCATGAATGCCAAGTATAAGCATCAGCGGTGCTGAAAAGAAGACGAAGCCGTAGATGTATTTCAGGGCTCCTCCCATTGCCCCGGGCTGAACAAAGTTTGCGGCATATATTGACCCCACATATATTGTTGAAGCAAGGGTCAGAGCAAGCATTGCCAGGTTGACATAATTGCTCCTGTAGCTTGTCCGCGGCCTCCTTGACACCTCGATGAAATTTTCGACATCCTTCACAAGGAAAGGCATGTAGCCCTTGGGCACCAGCTCGACTCTCATTTTGTCGAACTCTTCAGACAGGCCCGGATTGTCGCTCTGAAAAAAGAAAAAACGGATGCTGAGGGGGTTCACGTCCATCTCATAGACATTGATGTAGGATTTGACGGTTCTGACCACATATTCTAGGTCATCGCTTTCAATCTTCACAACCCTCGAGCCGTTTTCCATTGGCGTTCACCGTTAAACTATTCCCCAGGCTAACGAAGTTATTCACGTTTCGTAACTCTCTGACCCGCTGGGGAAATTTTCGCCAGCCGCTGATCGAACCGACATTGCATGAACCTATCATATACTCAGTCCGAGGCCCATGGCATGGCGACTTGTTGTCTCATGTCGTCATACATGATCATAATGTCACACGTACTATTTTTTGAGACAACCTAACAGTTAATACTCTCTCTTAAAGTTTTTATCTAGTCATCATGAATATTGACTGAAAACACTTGCCTTCGAGCAAAAGCCAAAATTAAAAATAAGTAATTGGGGAACTTTTCAAAAAAGTCAATTTATCAGGAGAAATTGGCGGAAAGTGCCTACCAGTCCCTCCTCTGCCTCTGCACTGCGGCCACTCTCGGAGACTCTTCCAGCCTTATCTTAGTCCGGTAGGATGCATTGCCCCTGTTGAAAAGTATTTCCACAACCTCTCCAATTCTCTCCCTGGAAATATATTCGATGAGGTCCTTCATTCCGTTGATATTCCTGTTCCCCATTGCAGTAATGACATCCCCCGGAGCCAGTCCTGCATAATAGGCAGGGCTGTCATCGGAGACCCTTGCAACAAGGACTCCCTTCTCATTTCTGAAGTTGTATGCCCTGGCAAGCTTTCCACTTAGGTCCATGCCTGAGATGCCGACCCAAGGCCTTATGACGCGCCCATGCTTCAGGATGTCGTCCATTATTCTCTTTACGGTGTTTACCGGTATGGCAAAACCCACTCCCTGTGCAAAGGGAATCATTGCAGTGTTTATCCCTATGACCTCGCCTGAAAGGTTTGCAAGAGGCCCACCACTGTTTCCGGGGTTAATTGCCGCATCGGTCTGTATCAGCCCCTCGAATATGAAATCGGCCCATGGGAGCGGCCTCCCTACTGCACTGACGAGGCCAAGTGAAACTGTAGGCCCACCGGGCAGCGCAAGCGTGTTGCCGATTGCGAGCACCATCTTACCCGGTTTGATATTGTCCGAATCCGCAAGACTCGCCTCCATGAGGCCGTCGCCATCTATCTTCACAAGTGCAATGTCAGTTGCGGGGTCGGAGCCAAGGACTTCTCCCTGTCTGCTTTCTCCGCTGGGCAGGACAACTTCAACATTTTCCGCCCCCTCAAGTACATGGTTGTTCGTCACGACATACCCTCTTTTGTCAACAACTATTCCCGATCCGGAACCCATGCTTGGAGCAACGCCATACATGAAATTTCTTGACAGCCGGGTAGTGTTTATGGTAACCACGCTGTTTCTCAGCCTTTCTACAGAGTCTTCAATTTCCGCCTGAAATTTTTCAAGTTCAGCCATTATTATCACCTTACTGGCGGAGAAGCAACTTCAATGAAACATATCCATTGCTTCCCGGCCCATGATATCCAAATAACGGACAAATTAATATATGAGGCAGTATTAGACAGAATATCTGGTGATTTCAACATGTCGAGGTCAACTGTGCTTGACTTGGTAAGAGTCGAAGGAAAGAATTCGGAAAAGGAGATTCTTGAACTCTTCAGGACATGGACTATTCCCCTGGTCAGGGCACTTGGTGAAAAATCCCCTTCGAGGTTCAACCAGCTGAAGAGGAAGATCAACGGCATAAGTTCCACCAGCCTCTCTGAACGCCTTTCGAGCCTTGAAAAAGGCGGAGTTGTCCAGAGGGTAGTGATACCTGACAACCCTCCAAGCGTGGAATATTCCCTCACAGCAAAGGGCATGGAACTCCACACAATTCTCGTGGAGCTTGGAGACTGGGCAGAGAAATGGGGAGAGAATATCCATTAGTGTGTCAAGTTAAAAATACCGATTACCATTCCTGAATGTAACGGGCTTGTAGTCTAGCGGTTATGACGTCGCTCTCACACAGCGGAGGTCGCCGGTTCAAATCCGGCCAGGCCCACATCCTTAACATTTCCCTCTGTACTTGGTGTGCACATTATGCAGTACCGGCAGTTTTTATTTTTCAATGCAGCATTTTAGCC
Source organism: Thermoplasmataceae archaeon (assembly GCA_046703705.1). Lineage (GTDB taxonomy): Archaea > Thermoplasmatota > Thermoplasmata > Thermoplasmatales > Thermoplasmataceae. The sequence continues at coordinate 59,432 of JBJKST010000053.1, read as the reverse complement.
ATATGGTCAGGAAACATTTGGGGGGCTAACCTGGCAGTTGACAAAGAGGCAATCCCCTCGTGTTAGACATTTTCTAGGGATACTGTATTAAACATTGGGAATGTGTTATAGGTATCACATTAGATTTAAAAACACAATTGTCATTCCTGTTGGACTTTCTGGATAGATATAAATGGCTGATTACAGGCATCTTGCTAAGTTGTTTGCGGGCCGCTGGATACCGGGCCCGAAAGTTGAGGATGGCATGAGGTTTGCCAGTTACCTGAACACTAAAGGAATTACCACTATTTTGAACTACCTCGGGGAAGGATATAAGGAAAAGAAGGACATGGAGCACACTTATTCAGTCTATAAGTCTATCCTGGACGGCTTAAAGGGCTCCATCAGCTACCAGATATCAATTAAGCCGACACAGATTGGAATTCCAGATTACCCTGACCTCGCAGGTCAGTATTATGACACTCTTGTGGAAGAGGCCAGCAAGAACGGGATATTTGTCTGGGTTGACATGGAGGAGTCGAACACGGTCGATGCCACAATAGATCTCTACATGAGAAACATAGACAAGCCGAATACAGGGCTCTGCATTCAGTCCTACCTTAAGAGGAGTTTTGATGATGTCAAGAATCTCGTGGAAAAGGGAGGCAAAATCAGGCTTGTCAAAGGCGCATACGTTGAGCCGGAATCCATTGCTTATCGGAGCAGAGAAGACACTACCAGGAATTTCAGCAAGATAATGGATTATCTGTTTGAGCATGAGAACTACTTCATGGTTGCGACCCATGACCTCAACCTTGTTAATGAAGCAATAGAGAAGAACAAGAAATACAACCGGGACTTCCACATTGCCATGCTGAATGGAATCAGGAACAAGGAAGCCCACAGGCTCAGCCTCCATGGCGCCAAGGTTGCACTCTACGTCCCATTCGGAGAGGCATGGATGAGCTATGCCGTCAGGAGGCTCAAGGAAACAAGCAACCTGCGGCTCGTGATGAGATCTCTGCTTCAAAGCCAGAAAATATAAAGCGTTGCAGGCAGAGCAATCTGGCAACCTAACACCCCCATTATTTTTGAAATATCGAATAACAAAGGTTTTAATATTGCGTGATAGTAGGTTTCACTATGCTCTTGATCGAGGACAATCTTGTCCCACAGTCGATAAATCTAGATGGACTAATAGAACTGATGGAAAAAGTATTCAGCGAGGAAGCCGAAGGAAGGGCTGTCAACGCACCGAGGCTAAGGTACAGGCTTCCCAAGGGAGAAAGTGAGCGTGTTTTCATGTCAAACATCATTTGCGGAGCCTCCGAAAGCTTAGGGGTAGCTGCAGTACGATACGACGCGACCGTAATGCATGAATTTGTATATGAAGGGGGGACAAAGCGGACCGAATTTGAGTATTCCCGGGGAAGAAGCTGGGGATTTGTTATTCTTTCAAGCCTGAAAACAGGGGAGCCGCTTTCAATTACACATGATTTCAGCCTCTCGCCAATGAGGGTAGCAGCCACTACTGCAATTGCAATGAGAAAACTCGCAAGGAGGAATTCTAAGGTGGTAGGGCTCTTTGGCTCCGGAAATGAAGCCAAGAGGAATATTGAGGCCATATGCAGAGTGAGGGATATTGAGGAGGTTCGAGTTTTCAGCCCAAACGAGCAGCACAGGGAAAAATTTTCCAGAGATATGGGAAGCGAGACGGGGATACGATTCGTGCCTGTAAATGGCCCTGAGGGAGTGGTGACGGGTTCGGACATAATAATGTGTGCAACAAACTCGAGTGAGCCAGTGTTCGACGGGAACCTGCTTGAAGAGGGGCAGACTCTGGCGACGATCGGGGCATCTGACGTTGTCCACAGGAGGAGGGAAGCCGACGATACCGCTTTCCTCAAGAGTGACAGGCTCGTGCTCAACAGTTTCCAGACAGCCTTGACAAACCGGCAGTCTGAGATTACAGACCTGGTGGAATCAGGGAGGCTGGATATGGATAGAGTGCACGACCTCGGTGATGTTTTGATAGGAAAATCCCCTGGGAGAAGCAGCGACAAGGAGATAATCTATTACAACTCCAACGCCGGAGTGGGCATACAGTTTGCTGCTACGTGCTACCAGATTTACAAGCACTGCCTGGAAAAGGGATTGGGGCGTGAAATACCGACGGAGTGGTTTGGCGCGGATGTGTCGGAATGGCTGCGGAGAGGGTACGCTCCTTCGCCATAGGATCATAAGGGCGAATCACCATGAAAGCAAACTTTTTCAATCTTAACCGGTGCCCATTGCCTATACCAGGGTCTGAAAGGGAAGCGGTGTCAGCCAGATGACCGCCACCTCGCTTCCTGAGTTCATAAAGGAATACCGGGCATCCTTCCCGGACGACGTATTTATGGAAAATGGGGAAGTAGACATAACCTACGAGCCCACAGCCTACTACAAGCTGCTTGAGGCGGAAAATCCACTGATTCTGCTTAACAGCCTGAAGGGTTATGATGACTTCAGGCTGGTTACAAACACGCTGGGAAGCAAACGCAGGATGGCCTTTGCTTTGGGCACTGATGAAAACAGCCTGTACGGAAGATGGGATGAAATAATGGCAAACTCCTCAGACCCAAGGATCGTAGCGGGAAGCTGCGGCATAAAGGAAGTGATGCAGACAGGTGAACAGATCGATCTATTCTCGCTCCCCGCTCCCGTCCACTTTTCAATGGACGGAGAGATAAAAGGCTTCAAAAGGTACATCACGGGCGGGCTGGCAATAGCCAGGGACCCTTTGAACAACGATACTGTAAATATGAGCTTTACCAGGATCCAGATCATAGGCAAGGACAGGTATGCATTCGATATGGGGAGCCACGGGCATCTCTGGAAATACGTGGATACCGCAAAGAAAGTTGGAAAGAACCTTCCACTCACAGTACTCATAGGCGCCCACCCGTTATTCTACATGCTGGCAGCCTCTTTCATTGAGAACGAGTACGCGCACGCAGCCTATGCTCAAGATTTCACTTTTGCCGCCGGAGAGTTCAATGACCTTCCGGTCCCTTCCAACGGTGAGATAGCAATAGAGGCGGAAGTGCAGGTTAATGAGAATTTCAGCGAGGGTCCGTTCAGCGAATTTACTGGCTACATGTCCTCAAGGTCGACTGGAAACGTTGCCTCAGTGAAGGCAATAATGAGGAAGAAGAACCCAATATTCTATGATATATCAGCTTCCAACTCCCATGAACACGTGGGGCTCTTCAGCATACCAAGGAACGCGTCCATCATTAGGGGGATAAACAGGTATCTTCCTCCTTCAGGCTCATACCAGCTGGACTGGCCTTTCAGCTCATCACATCTTGTTGCGATGTGCAATGTGGCAAACCCTGAGCCGGGCCTGTCCAAGCAGCTCGGGCTGGCCGTAATAGGCCTGGACTCTCTCTTTACCAAGATTGCCTTTGTGTCGGAGGGGGGCTCATCGGTTCCGGACCTGGAGAAGGCGCTTCTTGGTTTATCCAGGGGAGGCCCGGAAATTGGCAAGAACCTGGTTCTCATACCGGGGGTATTCACAATTAAGCTCGACCCTTCCTCTTCGAGGGAGGGGACAAATGGAAAGGCCATTCTTGTTTTTGACGGTAAGGAAGTGCCATACGAGAAGAGCAGATCTACAGGCAAGACCATAATAAGTGCGGGAGATCACTGCGTCGCCTTCTCAAGGGGTTTCATTGATGAGTGCAATGTGAACGTACTCCTCGACGACGATATCGACACGGGCAATCCTGAGTCGGTCATGTGGGCAATAGCAACAAGGACAAAGCCTGATTCGGATTTCAGGGTGGAGAAGGGAAAACTCTTCATTGACGCCAGGGCAAAATCTGTGTTGCAGATTCCGGAACTTCCGCCGGCAGTTCTGGAAAAGGTTGGAAAGGTGCTGAAAAGCAATAAAAATTAAATTTTTTCAGGAGCCGGAAAGGAACCCTGCCTTCTTAATCCGGCTCACTCAATAATTTATTCTATTTTTGCGTGCCTCGTTTCCCTCACGAAAATCAGTGCCACTATGGATGCAAGGACTACTATTATCCCGACGGTTTCAACGTAGGGCCAGGAATTGAGCAATCCTCCGGAGAGGACTATTATCGTTGGAAGCACAAACACTGTTATCAGGCCTGCGATCAAGCCTCCAAACGTATATGCGAGGCCTGATCCGGAAGCCCTGTACTTCGTCGGGAATGATTCGGCAAACAGGGTGTTCTGGGAAGCTATTGTGAATACCGTGGGCCCGAAGAGCATCATGTCAGCCAGAATTACAAGCCCGTGATTCATGGTATTCACGAGCGGGAAGAAAATTATGACACTGATCAGTGCCCATGAAGCGCCGACCAACAGCATATTTCTTCTTCCAAGCCTGCTTCCAAGCACAAATCCAAGCATTAGGGTGAATATTCCAAAAGCAAACGAAATCGATGTTGCATAGGTCAGGAATACAGGTGGAAGACCCTTTGTTGCGAGGTACTTCACGGAGAATGGAACCTCAATGGCAGAAACAAGTGTTATCATGAACCCTATGGCCACAGCAAGAAGTATGACCTTCCTCCAGTACAGCTTCAGAGTCTGGGCTGCCGGTGACTTTTCAACAGCCTTCTTCTCTATGAGGTCCTGCATGAAGGGGCTTTCGGCAACTTTGTACCTTATCAGCACTCCAATTACGACCAGGGCTGCCCCAAATATAAACGGTATCCTCCAGCCTACAGTCACAAAACTGGCTTTATAAAAGGAAGCAAGTGCTGCAAAGCTCAGAGATGCTGCGAGCAAGCCAAGTGGCACCGGGGTGGCCCACAGATTCCAGAACGGCCTCCATTTGGAGCTCTCTGAACTCTCTGTTATCCATGAGACTGCGCCTCCAAATTCCCCGCCAATTCCTATACCGAAGAGGAGCCTGAAAATAAACAGGAGCAGAATGGATGTAACGCCTATGGATGCGTAAGGCGGAGCTAGGCCAATGCCGAGCAGCCCTATTCCCATGGCCAGCATTGTCAGGATCAGTGTATTCCTCCTGCCTGTCTTGTCGGCAACCTGGCCAAATATGAACGCCCCTATCGGGCGGGCAAGAAAGACCACTCCAAAGGAGGCAAATGAAAGTGCAGAGGCTAATGATGCATTGTGTATTCCTGAGAAGAAAACTGCCGGCCATACGCTGGCTGCCGCGAATGACGCAATGAAGAAATCGAAGTATTCAACGAAACCACCGAAACCGGCCGCAAGAGTGACCTTTGCCAAGGCATTTTTTGCGGTTTTTCGCGGGGTTTCCAAATTGACATCTACTGAAGTTTCCAAGATAGATCAATATGATTTACTCTATTGTTTTATTTAAATGTTCCTATTTGAAAATAACAGTTGTCGATATATTTTTATATTGTTATGTAAAGATTATTCGGCGTTTCTCGTTTCTAACTCGTCTCGGATCGCTTTACAAACCATTATGCTTATGAAATCGAATGCCATCACCATAGACCGCATTGAGGGCGAGGTGTGCATAAGTGGCAGTCAGCAGCAATGAAACGGACTACAGGGGAAAGTATGTAGTCCTTTCAGTTACGACACTTGCACAATTCATGGCTGCCATCGATGCCACGATAGTGTTTCTTGCTGTCCCGTCAATGGGGCGCTTTTTCCATACCAACGCATCTTACATGACGATGGTGGTGGTTGCTTACATAATAGCAACCACATCACTTCTCCTCCCATTTGGGGCTGTTGGGCAGAGGTTCGGCAGAAAGGTCCCGTTTCTTTTGGGGTTTGTGATCTTTGCAGTATCTTCTCTGGGAATTGCAGTCTCACCCAACATATTCTGGGTCATAGGACTGAGGGCCGTGGAAGGTGCAGGTTCAGCCCTAATGCTTACCCTGGGAATCCCATTGGTACTCAAGGCTTTTCCGCCTGAAGAAAGGGGAAAGGCTGTAGGCATCAGCTCTACTTCCTGGTCAATTGGCGCCCTGCTGGGCCCTATAGTCGGGGGTTACCTCGTGTCCCTGGCCTGGCAGTACATTTTCCTGATAAACGTTCCAATAGGTTTTATTGCACTGATAATGGGCATCTACAGGATCCCGAAAGAGGCCGGAATTTCAGGCGTGAAAATCAGGAAACTGAACGTGGCAGGCTTTCTCATATTCCTCGTGCCGCTAGTGATTGGGATATCATTTCTGAGCATATACTGGATTGTTGCGGCACTGGTCATGTTGCCGGTATTCCTGATGACCCAGAAGGGACACCCCCTGGTTCCTACCGAACTGTTTTCCAACAAGAAATATTACCCGATAATACTGTCTGCTGCCCTGCAGGGAATCGGGTTCATGGGCATATTGTATGTTCTGAGCGTCTTTTTTCAAAGTGACCTTGGGCTTTCATCGGTTGAAGCAGGTCTTGCAGTTTCAGCCTTTCCGGCCGCGTCGATCCTGGGGACACCCCTTGGGGGCTTTCTTTTGGACAAGACAGGCAGAGGAGGCTCTCTGATGTTTCTGAGCATGGCTCTTCAGGGATTGGCAATCTTATCGGTTACCTTCTTCCTGAGAGACCTCCACTCGCTGATCATTCCTCTGCTGATAGCCGGATTTGGCGGGTCAGTTTACTGGTCAGTATCAACCACGCTTAGCGTGGATGTAGCAGGAGACAAATTCAGGAACATGGCGAGCGGAACTCTTTTCACAGTGAGGAATGGGGCCCTGATAGTGGGAATAGCCCTTCTGCCCGTATTCATAAGCTTCTTCTCAGGCGGGGGCGCCTCGGGCAGCCTCCTGATATTCGGGACCAATTCAAGCATATATGACCCTGTCAGGGCATACGTCATCTTCCTTTCTGGACTGTCACTGGTTTCCTCTGCAATTCTTGCGGTAACGAGAAACAGGTGGGATGAATTATCCGGGAAAGAAGAGGCAAGCCTTGAGAAACCGGTGGAGAGCTGAAATACCGGACCAGTGGATTCGCCGGACAATGGCAGTAGGCGGCATCCAGATTATTTCACCCAATCGAGTAAAGATTAATATCTCATTAAGTTCCTTTTGTTGGAAGGGGTAGTTAATGGATGATCTCGATCCATTGAGGTCACAGGTACGGAATGCCAGAAGATATAAGGAATTACTTTCTTTGAGGGATACCGTCTGGGGACTTAGTGCTAAAGTTGATTTTTCTTCTTATGTCGACTTGAGGAAGAGGGTGGATGACAGGATCAACGAGTTTGAGAACCCGCAATGCGACGAAGTTGAAATAAAAATAATCAAGCCTGAGTCTGAGCCTTCCCTGATGGATGTGAGGGAATGCAGAATCGCAATTGGAAAGGAACCCTCCCTGCCAAAATATGTTTTCTCGAAATACGGGAATGCGGTGGATATAGAAATCATGCCCCTGGGCATGCCGTCTGATGATGATTCTGCCAACAGGACAGCATTTGACCCGAGGAATGCCAGGAAAGGTTCTAGCCAGTTCAACCCAAAACTTGGAATTCTGCAGAACAGGATAGAGAAGGTGATAAAACTCGCAACTTATATGAACGAAACATACTCACGGGTAATTCCAAAAATTTCTTCAGACCTGAACGATATAGTGGTGAAACTGGAGGAACTTTACAAGAGGGTTTCCACCGACGAATACCAGCTCAGAGACTAGGGTCATTGTGCCACTGTCTTCCTAACGGCAAGGTTCTCCATAAACCAGTTCATTGCAAGATCAGCGACTTTCTCCAGTGTGCCCGGCTCTTCAAACAGATGTGTCGCCTCTGGCACAAGTTCCATTCTCTTTCTGCATTTCAGCTTGTTATAGGAGCTTTCGTTGAGCTCAACTACACCATAGTCGCTGGAGCCGACAACCAGCATTGTGGGCGCATCCACCTTGTCCAGAATCTCCCATGCAAGGTCGGGGCGGCCTCCCCTGGAGACAATCGCCCCAACCTCCGTTCTGTTGGATATTGAGGCCTTAAGGGCCGCAGCCGCTCCGGTGCTGGATCCGAAGTACCCGATCGGCAGGCTTGAGGTCTCATTGTTCTTCCTTATCCAGCCAGTAGCCATAATGAGCCTTCCGGAAAGAAGATCTATGTCAAAGACGTTCCCCCTTTCGGTGGATTCCTCGGGTGTAAGAAGGTCAAACAGCAGGGTAGCAATCCCTGCCTTGTTAAGCAACCTGGCTACGAATTGATTTCTCCTGCTGAACCTGCTGCTTCCGGAGCCATGCGCAAAAATGACTATGCAGCACGCATCCCTCGGAATGGCCAGGAATCCAGGGAGCTCTACTCCCCTGCCAGAAATTGTTATCTCTTTGATAACACCAGAATTTCCCCTCAAGGCAACTTCCCCAATTTTAACATCCAGCAGTAAAATATTAACGTAGTTCCATCATATTTAGAGTCCCGTGAATATTTTGCAGACTTTCCGAGGGTACCTTCACGCCATATGTTCTCCATAAATCAGTTTTTTCTGGAATTTCCGGGCGCATCTCCAACTGATCTACAGGAGCGCAAAGAAAAGTTTGATCAATGTCTAAATAAGTGTATGGGATGACTCCCAGTAAACAAGGGACCGGTTGTACCGTGGTATACCCTGTCAATGGTGTTTGTCATGATATCTATTGAGCATGTTTCCAAATCTTATTCATCAAAGTCTCCACTTGCTGTGGATGACGTTTCCCTGGAAATAAAGGATGGAGAAATCCTCGGGCTGGTGGGGCTAAATGGGGCCGGAAAGACTACCACAATCAGGATGGCTTCAGGCATTATTCTCCCGACCAGCGGAAAAATAGTTGTGGATGGCTACGACATAGTTCAGGAAAAAATGAAGGCATCATCCAGGGTCGGATGGATACCGGAATTTCCTAACTTTGAGCCTAACGCAAAGCCGATTCCGCTGATGAAATATTTCGCAGGATTCTATGACCTCGGGAGTGCTGACGTGGAGAGTCTCATAAAGGAAAGGCTAGACAGGGTTGGACTCTCGCCATATCTGAACAGGAAACTGAGAACTTATTCCCAGGGAATGAAGAAGAGGTTCTCAATAGCTGAGTCCCTGATAGGGGACCCACAGAACATTTTCTTCGACGAAACGCTAAACGGGCTGGACCCGGAGGGTGTTGTGTTTGTCAGGAAACTGATAAACGGGCTCAAGTCTGAAGGAAAGGCAATACTCCTTTCTTCTCACATTTTGACCGAGGTGCAGAACATTGCAGACAAGGTTGCAATAATCAGCCACGGAAAACTGATCAAGACGCTGTCGCGTGATGAAATGAAGAGCCTTGGCAAGGAGGCAATACATATAACGGTGGACAATCCCGACGAGAAACTGGCTGAACTCCTTGAGCCCTTCGGAAAGGTATCTGTCTCAACAGGCGAGATAACCATAACGGACCTGTCAGTTGCGAGATCGGATTACCCAGAGATTCCTGCATCCCTTATCGGCAAGGGCTACAGGGTGAGGAATTTCTCCAGCACAGGTGTGAGCCTGGAGGAATATTTCTTCTCACTGGTTGGTGATAAACTTTGAGGCCTATTAGCTATGAAATAAGAAGAACCCTGACCAGCAAGTTCGTGATACTGATGATAGTGGCAATAGTAGGCCTTTCCTCTGTTCTTGCGTACGAGTCGGCAGCCACATACCACTCTTCACCCCTAACATCAAGAACGCCCAACGTCCACTATGGTTACTACCAGTCAAATGGAAACGTCACCCTTGTTATGTATGCATACGAGCCTTCTGGAGCGCCTTATCCAGCGTTGCACCTCTATGTTACATCACAGAATGACACATCCTATCCGCTTGTTTCGAACCAAGCAGGCTTTGCAAACATAACCCTTCCATACAATGCATCAAAACAGGCCATTTCGTTCAACTATTCGTATACCATCTTCGGGCAGAGCATTTCAGTACCTAAAACTTCAGTATTAGTTAACCCACTGATCCAATACACGGGTTACAACATTGCACAAACAAGGTTACTTGAAAAGTCAAATTCCTCTAACTTCGGCTTCCAGGTCCTTTATGTTGGGCCAAACGGCTCAAAGGCACCTCAGACCTCAATATACGTTTCGACTTACCCCCAGGACAAGACCAGCCAGGAAGTAATGGACAATGCCACCTATTCAACCAATGTTTCGGGTTTTGCTGTCATAAACGTATTCCCCAAAATACCGAGCAATCTTTACAACCAGACCTTTGGCCTCGCCATGGTGAGCAACGGGCAGAATTTAACACCCGCTGGCCCTGCAGCATACCCGCTTGGAAGACTGTCATCATATACGCCAATGACGCAGGATACTCTTCAGACCCTGGTATTCAGCGGGATAGGGCCCATACTTGGGTTCCTGATACCCATTCTTGGAGTATTTGCTGCATACCTTACCTACGGAAAGGACAGAACAACCGGAGTGCTTGAGTCGGTATTGAAAAGGCCGGCAACTAGGCAGGGGCTGATCACTTCCAGATTCCTTGCAAATTCCGTGTCGATTGTAATTTCCGTGATTGTATCCATGGTGATTGCTGACCTGATAATTCAGCACTACTTTGCAATGGGCCTCACCACGCATTTTTCGCTGTTCTTCATCTGGACCTACATAGTTGAAGGCCTCTCTTTCCTGGCCATAATCTATATGTTCACTCACATAGTGAAATCCCAGGGAGCTCTCCTTGGAGTTTCCATTGCAGTTTTCGTGGTTATGGCCCTGTTCTGGTCTATTATACCGCTGACAGTACTCGCGGTGTTGAATGTATCGCCCACCAGCTCAACATATATCCTTGCATCGGTGGCTTTCAATTACGCCAGCCCATCGGGGTACTCCAGCCTTGTGCAGTTCCTGTTCACAAAGCATATCGGCCTGCTGAGTGCATTAAGCGCAAATCCCGCGGCATATGCAGTGACACAGCCGCTATTGATCATAGCAGGAATCCTTTGGATAGCAGTTCCATTCGGAATAGCATACTATCTGGCAAAGAAATACGATTAATCCGAAAAGAACAGTGGCCCGGAATGCAAGAACGCTTCACTCCGGATCATTCTTTTTATTTTTCAGTATTGCTCCCAGCCCTGTGACTATAACACCTGCAATGCCGACCATAATCCCGAAGAGTGTGAAGAGGCTGAGCACTGAAACGGCTGATGCGTCATTGATGACCGTGTAATGTACAACAGGATGTGACGGTGAGCTTGCCACAATATAGAATTTTCCAGGTTCATGCAGGTATGAAATGATGAATGTGCTGCTGGTGTTTGTGGACTGGCTGGGGCTTAAGGCATATTGCTGAATGTTCGATGAAGTCACTGCAGAAAGGTTAGATGCCGGGACAAGCCCGACCGAGATGTTGCTGGACATTGTGATCGCTATATCGGTGTTTGAAGTGGAGTTTATTTCAATGGATACCCATTCATCAGTGCCTTTCTGGTACATTTTCGAATACTCGGAAGTATGGGCGTTCACTACTGACGAAGATGCGAAAAGCATCACAAGCCCTGCAGCAAGTATGACGGCTCCTGTAACGGCTATTTTCTTTCTCATTTTTAACAAATCCGCTAAACTGGATTTCCAACCTTTATCTGTACAGGTTTTCAGATCAACGCTGAAAGATCAAATTCCATTTGAAAAAAAGGGAAATATGGAGCTATGCACTCTTTTGCTCTTCCTCGACCTCAAGATTGTTGATGAAGTCGAGTGAACTCTTTCTCGCTTTGTCGGCTGCTGCCTCAATGGCTTTCATGAAAGCTGTGGTAATCCTTGAGTCCTCAAGTTCATAGAGTGCTTCTATTGTAACTCCACCTGGCGTTATCACGGTCTCCTTCAGTGCTGAGAGAGAATCTCCGCTCTCCGCTACCAGTTTGGCAGATCCAAGTATTGTCTGATATGAAGCTCTGAGTGCCAGCTCTCTGGGAAGGCCCACCTTAAGGCCCGCATAAACCATGGCCTCGATTACAGTGAATATGTATGCAGGTCCGCTTCCGCTAATTGGCGTAAGTGCGTCCATGTACCTCTCTTCTATCTTCTCGACCTCACCAAAGCATCTGAGTACATCGAGGGCCTTTTTCTCGCCCTCACTGGTGACATTGTCGGTGATGCTATACGCAGTAAATCCGCCTCCTACCCTGGAAGCGACATTGGTCATGGCCCTGATGACCGTGGAATTGGGCATCAGGAACTCGAGCTTTGAAAGCGGAAGGCTAGCGCATATTGAAATCACAAGCTTCCCCTCAAGCTCTTTCTGCATCTTCTGTATCTGGATTACCGTCTCTGCAGGCTTCAAAGAAAATATCACTGCGTCAGACTTCAGGATTGCTTCCCTGTTATTGGAGGTGACCTCCATACCCATCATTTTCAAGTCATCGAGTTTTTCTACCGATCTTCTTGTAGCAACCACGCTGTATCCGTTATTCTTTAGGGCAACTGCCACTGCACTGCCCATGGTTCCGGCTCCGATTATTGCTACTGATTTATTGCTCATTATTTATCAAATCCGTACGCCTTCCAATACGGTCAACATACAAAAGTTGAACGGAAAGGACTTAAATATGATAAGAAAAAGCTTCAGTCAGCCCAACATCTGAAGATTCCATGGAAGTGGCAACTTGAATCTCACGTGTTGGGCTTTTATGAAACCTATGAACAAGACTTTGCCTTCCGGTCAAAAAAGAAAATTCATGGTTATCCAGAGAGAAAGCAGGGTCAGGAAGAGAACAGGAATTCCTATGCACAGTCCCACTTTTGTATAATATAGTCCCGATACCCTGGCCACGCCCTTCCGCTCAAGTGAATGGAGCCAGAGCAGCGTAGCAAGGGAGCCTATGGTTGTGAACTTGGGCCCGATGTCATTGGCAATTACATTCGTAAATATCATGGCAGTGTTTCCTGAAAGCTGCCCAATTGACAGGTTTATGATCATAACAGAGGGCATGTTATTCATTACTGCTGCTATTGCGGCAAATGCAAACCCGCTTGCAATCACTGAGAGTGGCCCGGGGAGTCCCTGCATCCTGATTATGATTTCAGTAAGGTAGGCTGTAATGCCTTCTCTGCCCATTCCAAAAACAATGATGTACATGCCAAGCGAAAAGAGCACTATCTGCCAGGGGGCACCTCTGATTGCCGCCCTGACATCAAGCCTGCCTGTCCTGAATGAGATCAGGGTGAGCACCACGACTGCCGGAACCGCTATTAAGGCAACAGGAACCCCAAGTATGCCTCCAAGGGCATATACTATCACCAGCGAGATTATGAAGGGGGCTGCAATCTTGAAAACCAGTGGATCTCTAACAACATCGCCGTAGCCGGACTCCATACTTTCAAAGGCCGGCATAACTGATTTCCTGAAGAATAGCCACAGGAAAAGAAGGCTTGCGGAAATGGCAACCAGGTCGGGTATAACCATTACCGCAGTATATTCCAGGAAAGATATCCCGAAGTAACTAGATGTGACAATGTTCACTAGATTGCTTATAACAAAGGGCATGCTGGCAGCGTCTGCAATGAAACCGGTAGCCATTATGAAGGCTAGAATGCTTCCTTTCCTGGCTCCTATTTTCACCAGAATCGAATAGACGATTGGGGTGAGTACCAATGCAGTCCCATCATTGGCGAAAAATGCAGATATCAGGGAACCAAGCAGTATAATGAACAAGAACAGCCTCTTCCCACTCCCTCCTGATAGCCTGACTATCCTCAGCGCCAGGTATTCGAAAAAGCCGGCTTCGTCAAATATCAGTGATGCAATTATTATTGCTACAAGCGTGAAGGTGGCATTCCAGACGATGCCCCAGACTATTTCGACATCAGAGATCGTAGTAATACCTAAAACAAGGGAAGCAGCGGCACCGGCAAGGGCAGAATAGCCAATGCCTATCCCAAATGGCCTTTTAATCACAAGATACAGTGTAATAGCGAATATTGCCAGGGAGACTTCAAGATGAATATCCGTAATACCAGCCCTTTAATCTAACTCTTACTCTCCTCGGTATCGCACTCAACGCAATTGCAGGCCTTCAAGATACTGTCGCCTGCCTTTTCCCCAAATTCGAGGAGTTCTGAAAGTGACCCGTGGGATATCCTGTACACAATTTTCTTCCCTTCCCTTGCACTGGAAACAAGCCCGTTTTCCCTCAGGTCCCTGAGTTTATGGGAGATCAGCGTCTGCGATACCCCGATTTCTTCTGTCAACTCCCCGACACACCTCTCCCCGTTGGAGAGTATCTTCAGTATCCTCAGCTTTGTCTCATCCGACAGCATTTTGTATATCGGTAGGTCCCCGATATTTTCTGGTCTCGTCTCCAACATATTGATTTCTATTCATGTGAATATATATTCATATTTAACCCAATTCTGAACAATCAGGCTACATAAGCGATATTACGGTGTTTTGGATGGTCGAATGTGAAACTCTTAATTCTGTCGGACATCCATGGAAACTACGAGGCCCTCAGGGCCATAATAGAGAAAGAGTCATTCGACGAGACAATATTTCTTGGAGATGCCGTAGATTATGGACCACAGCCCGCAGAGGTGCTGGATTTTCTCCATGAAAACTCTTCCTACAGGGTAATGGGAAACCACGATTACGCTGTAGCATACAATGAAGACTGCAAATGTTCCCCCGCGATGCATGACCTCAGCGTATTCTCCAGGGAGATGATCTCAAACAAACTTCTTGGACCCCAGGACATCAAAAAGATACTGGAATACAGGGAGGAGATTCAGGCCGATTTTGACGGCGTTAAGATATACATGACGCACGCATCGCCATATAACAACAAGTACGGCTACCTCTTCTCCACTGAAGCTGAAATGGTAAGCAGGGACAAAAAATTGGGCGAATACGATTACATTATGGTGGGGCACACCCATTTCCCCATGTTCTACAAGGGCAGAATCGTGAATCCCGGAAGTGCTGGTCAGCCTAGGGACGGATGCTGGAAACCATGGTACTCTGTACTTGACACAGAGAACAGCCACATTGAATTCAAGAGGTTCAGTTATGACAACCATAAAGTCGTAGAACGCTTAAGGGAGGTCATAGGGGAAGACGACCCGCATTTCAAGGAACTTGTCAAATTCTACATTTAACGGGTAAGTATTGCATTGGCAACACCTGCTGCAAAACTGGAGTGTCAAAATCCATGCGGGTGTTCCCCAATCATTCACTAAAACCATATTTAATGCTTGTGAATTTAGAAAATATATATTTATATACTCAATATAGATGGATATATAATATTTGGATATCTTATATATCACTACGGCAAATTAAGAATTGAAAATCGCATGAATACAAGAAACGTAGCAATCGCAGTAATCGTTGCCGTTATTGTAGTAATCGCTGGAGTGGTCGCTTTTCAGCATTTCAGCGGCAATTCCGGAACTCAGAAGGTTACAATAACTGAGGCCGGATCCAGCTTGCTCTACCCGGTATTTAATTCGTGGGCGGGGAACTACACTAATGCAACTATTCAGCCAGCAGCTGGAGGAAGCGGACTTGGGATTTCCCAGGCAATAACGGGCCAAACAGACATCGGGGCATCAGATGCATATTTGCCATCTGCAACCGCCAATGCGAACCCCTATGTTATGAACATACCGATTCTGATCTCGTATCAGTATATCGCCTACAACTTCCCGTCGACAGTGACATCCAACGGGGTTCCACTCAACAGCATTCACCTGAACCTTTCAGCAGACATAATTGCAGGAATATACATGGGCAAGATAACAAACTGGAATGACCCTGCAATCGCAGCGGCCAACCCGGGAGTAACTTTCCCCGACCATACCATCCTGCCCATACACAGGTCTGACGGAAGCGGAGACTCTTTCATGTTCACGTCATTCCTGAGCAAAGGAAACTCAACATGGAACAGCACAATTGGAGCTTCGACCGCACCCAACTGGCCAAGCGTACAGCAGGCACTTACCGGCAATGGCAACACCGGAATCATAGCGACAATGAATTCAAACCCTTACAGCATAGGATACATTGCAGCAACATACAATGCAACAGTAACATCTGACGGATTCGGCATAGCATACCTCCAGAACCAGGCCGGCAACTACGTGGCTCCAACCGTGTCCAATGTGGTCTCAGCTGCAGGGCAGTATCTCAGTGCCATACCTCCAAGTGGAACAATAGCACTGCAGTATGCACCCGGGGCAACATCATACCCGATAGCGGACATGGAATACGTCATAGTGAAACAGAACCAGACCAGCCAGGCTAAAGCAACTGCGATGCAGGATTTCCTGAAATGGGCAGTCAGCTCTTCGGGCGGCAGCCAGTCAAAATACCTTGATCCGTTGAACCTTGCCCCGCTGCCATCTTCTGTGGTGAACGGCATTACGGTTCCACTGATAAACAAGATTGGCACTTCAAGCTCTGGTGTTGTGACCATAACTGAAGCAGGCTCTAGCCTTCTCTACCCGGCTTTCAATGACTGGGCAGGAAACTACACAACAGTTCAGGTATCTCCGGCGGCAGGAGGAAGCGGACTGGGAATTTCAGAAGCCATAACAGGCCAGGTCAACTTAGGCGGGTCAGATGCATATCTGCCCCCTTCAACCGCCAGCGCAAACCCCTATGTTATGAACATACCCATTCTGATATCATACCAGTACATCACATACAACGTGCCTGGGCTGAACAACATTCACCTGCACCTTAACGCCAGCATAATTGCGGGAATCTATATGGGAAAGATAACCAAATGGAACGACCAGGCAATTCAGGCGGCAAATCCTGGAGTCACACTGCCCTCCAACACAATAGTCCCCATACACAGGTCGGACGGTAGCGGCGATACTTTCATGTTCACCTCATTCCTGAGCAAGGCGAACTCAACCTGGAGCAGCCAGATTGGAGCATCCACCGCTCCCAACTGGCCCGGAGTCTCTACTGCCTTGACAGGTGACGGAAACACTGGTATGATAGCACAGGAAAAGGCAACCCAGTACTCAATAGCCTACATAGCAGCAACTTACAATACTACGGTAGCAGCTGACGGATTTGGCATTGCATACCTCCAGAACCAGGCAGGAAACTACGTTGCACCAAATGTGACAAATGTGGTGGCAGCAGCATCCCAGTATCTCCCGCTGATCCCCGCCAACGGAACAATAGCGCTGCAGTATGCACCTGGGGCAACATCATACCCGATTGCCGACATGGAATACGTCATAGTGAAACAGAACCAGACAAACAGTGCAGTTGCCAGCGGAATGCAATCATTCCTGAAGTGGGTAGTCGACAGCCAGAATGGCGGAAGCCAGGCTAAGTACCTTGACTCACTGGACCTCGCTCCTCTGCCGGCATCAGTAGTCAACAACGTGACCATTCCTCTGATTGACAAGATAACGGGATGATCGGGAGAAAAACATGAATGCCACAAATAAAACATTTAATTTTTTAACTTTTTTAATGTCCGTAGTACCGGCCATCATACTTCTGTCCATTGTAGCATTTGTTCTGTATTATTCTATTCCGGCAATAAGATTCTCCGGGCTGAACTTCTTCACCACTTTCCTTTGGTACCCGGGCCAGCAGTCCCAGCCACCCGTAATAGTGAACGGGGTACTGGCTCCATATGACGCATCCTTCGGCATACTTCTGTTCCTACTGGGGACAGTTGTGACATCACTTCTGGCCCTTTTGATCGCTTTTCCGGTGAGTTTCCTTCTTTCCCTCACCATTGAGCTCTATACGCCGCTCAAGCTGAAGAGGGCATTGATATCACTGGTGGAGCTGTTCGCAGGAATACCAAGCGTTGTATACGGACTTTGGGGGATTGTGGTCCTAGAGCCCATTCTCCTCAACAGCATTGAGCCGTGGATGAGCTCCAACCTGGCATTTATTCCCGGATTTTCCGGGGAGGTGTATACAGGGGCCGGGATACTGGCGTCAGGCATAATTCTGAGCCTGATGATTTCGCCGATCATAACTTCGGTCATGGTGAACAGTTTTGACACTGCCCCGGAGGACATAAAGAGGGGCATTATTTCATTGGGGGCAACAAAATGGGAACTAGGACGGTATCTCATTACCAATTATTCAAGATCATCAACTTATGGAGGCACCCTTCTTGGGCTCGGTAGAGCACTGGGGGAAACCATGGCTGTGCTAATGGTGAGCGGAGGGCTGGTCAACGCCTATCCTACGAGCATCTATTCCGCAATAAACACAATGGCAGCGCACATAGCGTCCTACCTTGACAGCGCGTTCTTCGACGGTACCGGCATGAACGTGTCTGCACTTGCATACCTCGGCCTTGTTCTCATGGCCATATCGCTCTTTGTAAACGTGATAGGAAGGAAGATCGCCGGAAGAGGCGTGCTGAGGGGGTATGAAAATGATTAACTCCATCAAGAGCCGTGAAGGAATTCAATGGAAGAACTCAAGCGTGAGGCGTGGCAAGGACCGTGCAGCGAGAGTCATAGGATACGTAGCACTATTTGTCATGCTTGGGATTCTGGCCTCAATTTTCGGGTACATTATGCAGGGCGGGGCCTCACACATCTCATTGAAAATGTTTACAACGGTGGGTAATGGCACCAACGGCGGATTGCTAAATGCAATCGTCGGAACGTGGCTTCTCGGTGGTATGGGCCTGGTATACTCTTTGCCTCCGGGAATACTGGGAGCCCTTTACTTTGCCCAGAGGAAGCAGATGACAAGAACAGTGTCAACACTGAGGCTGTTTACGGATGTGTTGACTAGTGTGCCATCAATAGTGATCGGCCTGTTCGGGTACCTTGTCCTCGTGATCAGGTTCAACATGGGCTTTTCTCTGCTCGCAGGAGGCATAGCACTGGGAATCATGATGCTCCCCTATATCCTGAGGGTGTCGGAACTCTCAATGAAGGACGTTCCGAAAGAGCAGGTGGCAAACGCATACGCCCTTGGAGCTGACGATCTGCAGGTTGCGACCAGGATATACATACCGCAGGCAATTGCGGGGATACTCTCCGGAGTGCTGCTTGCAATAAGCATAGCTGCAGGGGAGACAGCACAGTTGCTCTATACGGCGTCATGGAACAATAGCTTCACGAGCGGGTTTATCCACTCGCGCGTGGCATACCTGACTTACGTGGTCTGGTACGGAATTGATCAGCCGCAGGCGTCGGCACACAACCTTGCCTTCGTGGCAGCGTTGGTGCTCATACTGACCGTCACAGCGCTGATTGTGATATCGAAATATGTTAACTACAGAAGGAGGTAAGTAAATGGAAAAAGTAATAGAAATAAAGAAATTGAGCGTAAAAGCAGGAAAAAAAGAGATCCTGAGGGAGGTCAACCTTGACATCTACAGGAACAAGATCAACACGATTGTGGGACCTTCGGGAGGCGGCAAAAGCACCCTTCTCAGGGCACTCAACCGCCTGGCAGAACTCGACCCAAACTTCGAGATAAGGGGCGAGATCCTGTTCAACGGAAAGGACATAAGAAAATACAGCGACATTGAGATAAGAAGGCAGATTGGAATGGTGTTCCAGCGGCCCAATCCATTCCCCATGTCTATCTACGATAACGTAGCCTTCGGAATAAGGCTTCAGGGGAACGTGAAGAAGGAAAAGCTTGACGCCATGGTAAAGGAATCGCTTCAGGAAGCGGGTCTTTACGATGAGGTGAAAGACGATCTAAAGAGGTCTGCATTCACTCTCTCAGGAGGCCAGCAGCAAAGGCTATGCATAGCAAGGGCACTGATCCTGAGGCCAGAGGTCCTCATGATGGACGAACCGACATCCTCACTGGACCCTGCAGCCAAGTCCAAGGTTGAGGATCTGATGATCGATCTCAAAGAAAAATACACGGTTGTTCTTGTAACGCACGACATAGCCCAGGCCAGAAAGGTGTCAGATTACACCGCCATGATATACAACGGGAAAATAGTGGCTACGGGGGAAGGCAGAGACCTCCTGGAGAATTCCTCCAGTGATTCTGTGAAATCCTTTCTTGGATCAGTTATGGCGTGAACAGGACGGAGATTAGCTGAAAAATACCCTATTCTTTTTTTGTCTTGCCTCAATGCGGTAGGGTTGAATTATACGGATTTGCTCGTCGCAAGACACGGCGAGACAGAGTGGAACAGCAATGGCAGATGGCAGGGGAACAGCGACATACCCTTGAACCCCAACGGCATGGATCAGGCGAAGGAACTGGCCAACAAACTTGTCAATGAAGACATTAGGCACATCTATTCAAGTGATCTGTCCAGGGCCCATATGACTGCGGAAATCGTCAGGAAGAGAACCGGCTCACTGGGCGTGCATATTGACAGGAGGCTCAGGGAGCGCAATCTTGGGAAATTTGAAGGCTGGACTGTGCCACAGGTGGCCAAATACCTGAAAATACCGGATGAGAGAGCTACAGAACTGGAGTACGATGAGCTCATGATAGACGGAATCCCCACAGTGGAGGCGTGGGAGGATTTCAGGAAAAGAGTCTGGGCCTCACTTATTGAAATTGCAGGCAGGCACACAGGCTCGAAATGCCTGGTAGTGGCCCACGGCGGGGTTATGAGGGCAATAACCATGAACATTGAAGAGGGGTCAGCACCTCAACTGGATTTTGGAAACACAGAATTCATAAGGCTGCGTTTTGAAGGGGATAAGGCATCCCTGGTAAGTGATTGACCTCTGCAGCAACGGGACGCTTGCTCACAAGCCGGTCTGGACATTCCTGTACAGCCTCAGTGATATCGCGAACAGCACAACCATTATTGCGCAAATGAGAAGCATCTGGTACAGTGTTGAAAGTCCGACCCCGTAAACCATTGAGTCCCTTACTATGTTTGCCACATAGCTCAATGGGTTTATGGAGGAAATTATCCTCAGTGCTTCAGGAGTAGCAGAAGTTATGGGGTAAAAAGCGGTGCTCGCAAAGTCAAGAATGAAGAACAGAAGTATTGTTAGAGTGTTGTAGGCCTGCATCGTCCTCACAATGATCGAGAGGATAAGGAAAAGGGAAGAGAACAGTATTGTCCCGGCGACCAGTGAAAGAACAAGGTAAACTGCCGCCAACGGCCCGAGCGAAAAACCACCCGAAATGAAAGTGGCAAGGATCATCATTATCGCACTGCCTCCAAGCGAGAATATGATCGATACGCTTATGATCCCCAGCAGATAGTCCGTCCTTCTGAACGGCCCCACCATCAGCTGTTCGAACATGCCCCATCTGCGGTCTGACCACAGCATTCCTCCACCTATGTTGCCGGCGGTGAATGCCTGCATGCCTACGATTCCAGGCGCAAGGAACTTGGTATACGACACGGATTCGTTGTTTATCCCGATTGAGGGTATGATCCCCTGGAACATGATTCCAAGCACGAGAAGATAGAATGCCGGCAGGCCGAGCATAAAGAACATGGTGCCAGGGTCCGTATTTACGCTGATGTTCCTGAAAGTCAGCCTTACGAATGCTGGAAGCCTCATCTCTTAACAACCTCCAGGAAAACATCGTCAAGAGACGGGGCATCAAATACGATCTGCTCTATCTCCATGGAAAGGGAGGTGATCTTCTTGATCATGAGGTTCAAAATCCTGCTCATATTGCTTCCCACTATCCATATGGACCTGCCCCCCACCTGGAAGTCGGTGACTCCGTCAGCCTCGCTTATGTACTCAGATATTTCTTTCTTCAGGGGTCCGTCAACTTCTTTCTGAAGCGTTATTTCAAGCTTCTTCACCGAGCCGAACTTGTCCTTGAGCTCACGCGACGTTCCCTCGGCAACAAGCTTTCCGTTATCTATTATGCCTATCCTGTCGCAGATGTAGTCGGCCTCCTCAAGTATCTGTGTCGTGAAGACCACAGTCAGCCCTGCCTTTGCTTTCTCCCTGACAAAATCCAGGACCTTTCTCCTCATGATGGGATCCATGCCCACAGTCGGCTCGTCGAGGAATAGAACATCCATGTCGTGGACAAACTCGCGGGCTACCTGCAGCCTCTTCTTCTGGCCGCCGGAGAGCTCGAATACTCTCTTCTTCCTCAGCTCAGTAAGGTTGAAAAGGTCGATCAGCTCGTCCATCCTTTCCCTGACGGTTTGTTTGGGCACTTCCCACAGCATACCGTATATCTTGAAATTGTTCTCCACAGTTGTGAAATCGAAAGCCTCTTCCTGCTGGACAACCCCCACGATCTTCCTTATGTTGTTGGGTTTCCTCTTCAGATCGAGGCCCGATATGTGTACCGATCCTGAAGTAGGGTTGATAAGAGTCGTGAGAACTTTAATAGTGGTGCTTTTCCCGGCCCCATTCTTTCCCAGCAGGCCATATATTTCGCCCTTTGTGACGGTGAAACTCAGGTCATCCACAGCATTCTTTTTGCCGTCGTAGGACTTCACAAGGTTCTGTACCTCTATGGCATACTGGAGTGGAGCGGTCATCTGCGGTAATCACATACTCGATTAATACCTTTTTTAAAACAGAAAATAAGGCCATGCAGGCCGTCCGGTGCGGAATAAAAAGTGGAGTGGGAGTGAGTTACTGCTGCTTGAGCAGTTCTACACGGACTTCAAACTTTACCTTGCTGCCCACGAGAACTCCACCGCTGTCGAGAGGAGTATTCCATTTGAGGCCGAACTCTTCCCTGACTATTTCCCCATTTACTGTGGCACCGATCCTCTCGTTGCCCCATGGATCCTTGGCTTTGCCCTCATACTCCCCGTCAAGAGTAATCTCCCGGGTCACGTCCCTGATGGTGAGGTCGCCCGTGATTTTGTACTTGTTGCCTCCATTCTTCTCTATTTTCTTCGATATGAAAACCATCTCGGGGAACTTCTCGGAATTGAAGAAGTCATCGGACCTGAGGTGGTTGTCTCTGTCGCTGTCAAGTGTCTCGACCGAGCCTGTTCCTATTTCCACCTTTGCAACCCCATTGGAGAAGTCTTCAGGATCACCCTCGTACTCAACGTTGATATTCTTGAACCTTCCCTTCACCGATGAAATCATCATGTGCCTTACCGAAAACTCCGCCGATGAGTGCGAAGCATCGGCTTTCCAAACGCTCTTTGCTGTTTCCATTTCTTTAAACCTCCATCGCTACTTTTCCATATGGCAGACCTTGTTTTTTTTGTGGAATTCAAGGAAATGCTGCTTCTGGCTCATAGTAGCATTATGTAAGCTGGTATAGTAATTACATTTAAATACCTTATGGGACTAAAAGTAATCAAGTGACAGGAATGAAACCAGAGGACGAGGGATTGAAAACTCCCGCAAGAGCAGAGTTCTGCCCCATAGTCGAAGCGATAAGGCAAATTGGAGGGGAATGGAACATGATTGTGGTCAGGTACCTTCTCGAGAGGCCAATGGGCTTCAACGAAATACTGAGGAATGCAAAGGGGATGAATTCAAAAACTCTTTCAAGGATCCTGAAAAGCCTTCAGGGCAGGCAGATAGTCAACAGGAAAGTGATCAGCACCCAGCCTTTTTCCGTTGAATACTCCCTGACTGAAAAGGGCGCTGCACTTCATGGCATCATGGACGAACTCAAGAGTTGGGGGGAAAAATGGGTTCTAGAGAATGGCAGGAAGGAAATTGAGAGCGCTGTCTCACCCTGAATTTCCAGGAATCAGGAAATTTCCCTGATCAGCCCCATGTTTTTCAGGACTGTGTATCCTGCAGCTATGTCTTCCAGCCCGATTCCCATGGACTTGAAAACAGTCTTTTTTGACCCCCTGTACTCCTCTTTCCTCAGAATGAAATCCTTCAGCTCAACCATCTTTTCCGCTTCTTTCATCCCGGAAAGGTGAATTATCTCGCCGGATTCCTTCATGGCCTGTTCCAGATGCTCTACCACAACAAGGTCGCTCCCGGAAAGCACATCGTCGGCTGCCTCCTGCCGCATGGGAAGGTTCCCGCCGGCCAGGTTGACATGATACGCGTCTCCAAGCTGTGACCTTGAAAAGATGGCATTGTTGGAATCTGTCATCGAGCTGATGACCGTGGCATTCTTCAGTGCGCTTTCAACATCCTCGAAAGCCTTGATTTCAACACCGGTTTCCCTGCTGTAGGTTTCAGCAAATTTTTTTGCATTCTTGTGAGTTCTTGAGTAGACCCGCACCTCATCGGTGTCAACAACTTCAAGGATCCCCTTGAGTTGGGTTTCCGCCTGAAATCCAGATCCTATGAGGGTGAATATGTGCCCCTTGCCGCTGACGAGATGCCTTGTTACCATTGCCGGAAGTGCGCCGGTTCTTATCTGCCCGAGTTTGTTTGCCTCAAGCACAGCCAGAAGCTTGTCGGATGAAATGTCACACAGGAGAACCACGACATGGGCACCGTTCTTGCCTGCAATGTATGTCTTCATGCCGGCAAGCCCGAGCCGCGAGGATATGGCAGGCATAGTGTTGAAGACAGTGCCGTTGAGGATGTTCCTCTCCCTGGGTGAAGACTGGGCCTCACCCTTTCCGTATTCCACGAACGACTTCTCCAGCTCATCTATAATCTCTCTCATCGGAAGGTTTTCTTCAACCTCTTTCTCTGTAATGTAATACATGTCTCTATTCCTCCTGGGGCGGTAAATAAGTTCCGACCCGCAGTCAATGCAACCATATGATCAAGGTTCAAAACAGTTCCGATTCTCACCAGACTTGTTAAACAGCTATTCTGCAGTAATTAAAAAACTAATAAGTGTAAAATACTAAAACTGAATACATGACCAACATGGGTCCATCAGTAGAAATCGAGAAATTAAGGGACTACATAGATTCCAACAGTTCATACTCACTGGAAGAAAACGGAACCAAAGTGGAGGTCCACTTCTCTCCCAACTTTCCGGAGGCCAGGGCTCACATGCCGGACAATGAGCCGGTGGAACATGTGATGTATGGAGACAAGAAGGACGGTAAGATATATTTTTACAGATTTACGACCTTCAGCAGTTTCGGCGAAACTTCAATGGAACTCGAGGATGAAGACGACGCAGTAATGGAGTGGCTGAAGTATATTTAGAGAAACGGCCCGACCATGATCGGGAGTATTACTGTGGCATCACCGTAAACATTGACAAATTCTGCATCGCTTCTCATTTTTTTCCATGAAATTGCCTCCTCAAGCTTTGCCCCTGAGAGTGAACCGTCGTACTCCTGGGCAGTTGTAACGTAGACAGCATAATCCAGCCCTCCCCTGAACTGGTTCCACCATATTGTGTGGTGTTTGGATATGCCTCCGCCCAGCATCAGGGCCCCTGTTTTCTTCGCTTCAAAAACTATGTCTGAAAGCTCGTGCTCGTCCTGAAGCAGATTTACCTTGAAATCCCTGTTCCTTTCATAGAATGACCACAGCTGGGAGCCAAACGAGCCATCTGTCATTCCGGGCACATACACGGGTATGCCGTTCTTGGACGCATTGTAGAGTATGGAATCCTCACTCTTGAGCCTGAGGCCGAATTCCCTCAAGAGCTCTGCCCCTCCCCACTCCTTCTTCCTGGCGTAAAGCTCCTCAAGAATGGGCTGCACTTTGTTCTCAATAATTTCTCCGTAGCTCTCGTCCGGAACAAATACATTTCCAAGCCTGTTTATGCCGATATCCCTGAGGACTCGGTCGCTGAAATCGAAAGTTCCTGAGTAATAGTCGGTGAAAGTTCTCGCTATGTCATGATCCAGTGTGCCATTGGTCGTTATGATCACATCAACCAGCTTTTTCTTCACCATTTCATTGATTATGCCTCTTGTGCCTGTGGCGATAATGTCCGCCGGAAAAGAGAGAAATGTTGTATTCTCCTCTGTGAACATCTTTCCCAGGACAGAATATGCCCCGTAAACCTTCGCAGACGTGAAACCTCCTGATTTTCCAAATTTCTCCATAAGTTCCTTTATTGTCGTTGAACCGTTGATCTTCAGATCCTTGACCGGAGATGTAAGAAGCTCCTCTCTTTCCATGGGTAAGTAATTGCATATAATCTAAAACTCTTGCGCAGTTTCCGCCTGATACCGGGCGACATTTCTGCCCTGCTGGAACCAGTTTGTTTATTTAGCCGGCCATGTTGGGTATAGTGATGCAGTTGGAAGGATTGGGAAAGATTCCGGTTCTGGTTCTTATTGATGTCCAGAAAGCCTGGCTGGGGCTGTTTCCGGGAAAATGGAGCAGAAAAGATGCGGTCAAAAACATGTCGGCTCTCCTGAAGAAATGGAGATCCATGGGTTGGGCGGTTATTCATGTGCGCCATGACTCACTGAAGCCGGACTCCCCGTTGAAGGAGGGGAAGCCCGGATTTGCTTTCCAGGATGAGGTGGAGCCTGAAGAGGGGGAAACGGTGATCACCAAGCATGTCAACAGTGCCTTTATAGGAACGGACCTTGAAGGGATGCTCAGAAAGAAAGGAGCTGATGCTGTTGTTATCTGCGGCCTTGTTACAGACCACTGCGTCAGCACGACAGCACGAATGTCAGGCAACCTCGGGTTCAAGACTTTTGTGGCGGAGGATGCCTGCGCCACTTATTCAAAGAAGGGCATTGACGGAAAGGAGATTGACGCAGAGACCCTTCATCTTGTGAATCTGGCATCCATCAACGGTGAATTTGCCAAGGTTCTTCAGACAGAGGAATTCCTCTGATCCCTACTCTGATTTTCTCTCTTTCAGCCCGGGGATCTTCTTCGCTTTCCAGCTGCCGTCCTTTTGCCTCTCATATCCGGTATCATAATTGATGCCAAAGTCATCCGGAGGCATCAGTGTGTCCGATTGGATAATCGAACCCCAGCCCTGTCCCCGAAGGAGCAGCTCCTTGTGGTCTGGATAGAGAACAGCATCCTTTGTGTCGTTCCTGGTATCAGGCCAGACCTCAATGTCCAGGATCTTCATTTCTGAACCTTTGTCTGCTATGAACTGGGAATAGTTGTCAGGGCCAATGGGCTTTGAAACAAGGTCTCCTGAAATCAGGTCCACGGAGTGTGCTCCGTACCTCAGTGTGCCTTTTCCTTCAAGAACGAAGTAGTGCTCTTCCACTGCAGAGTGGCTGTGGAGCCTTGAATAGCACATCCCTCTTCTGATCAGATAGGTTCTCATGAACGCCTTTGAACTTCCAAGGGCCGGCATCAGGAAGGTTGTGTCGCCGTCATGGTGCTCCATTGTCATGCTCTTTATCAAAGGCGTGCTGGAGGCTCCAAGATTTATAACAGGAGGGGTCCAGAGATTCTTGCCTGCACTCTTGAGGTCAGTTCCTTCATCCGGTTTTTCTATGGCGTGTACCGCGTCGGACCACATTGACGCAATCCTGGCCACAAGCTCCATTGCGGCGGGCGTAAGGGGAGGCGTGATGACATACACATCCTGGGCAGGCGCCTTTCTGAGGAAGCCAAGCCTATCCGACAGCTCTCCCCAGAGCCATTGCACAAACTTTGAGAGCCCTTTCCTGTACTTCGTGGAAATGTCGCCCATTATATCGGGAAGGAACAGTTTCCAGGCAACATCGGCCCTTATTGCCCCTTCTGGCCGCACTTTCTTATCCGGATCGATCAAGAAGACAATTGGCATATTTCGTCAATAAATTAAGGGTGAACCGGGATAAATTAATTGCTCCAATGAAGTATGCAGTGCTATTGGCTGTCAAACCTTTTTAACGCATTTGCAATGCACGTTCATGAAGAGTACGGGGACATTTGCCGATATTACGCCATGGGATGTTGCCATAAGGATACACGAGCTTAATGAAGTTGGAAGCCAGGAATTCGAATCCTCAAAGTTTCTGGCCGGAGTCCTGAAGGCAAACGGATTTTCAGTCACTGAGAATTTCATGGACATACCGACTGCCTTCAAGGCTGAGAAAGTTGTGGGAAAAGGTTCGCACACCGTTGCTTTCCTGGCTGAGTACGACGCGCTTCCGGGAATCGGGCATGCATGCGGCCATAACCTGATTGCATCTTCTGCTGTGTTTTCTGCAATCGCAGCTTCACACAAGATCACCGACGGCAAAATTATTGTCTTCGGAACTCCGGACGAGGAAGGCACGGGTGAATGGTCAGGCTCAAAGATAATAATGGCGGACAGGGGAGTGTTCAAGGACGTTGACCTTGTTCTGGGCTCGCATCCGGGCGATGAGTGGAGTGTGGGAAAACAATCCCTGGCAGTGCAGGACTTTGAGATTACATTCCGGGGAACCGCTTCACATGAGGCTGCAAACCCTGAGGTTGGAAGGAGTGCACTGGACGCATCAATACTGACCTACACAGCCGTGAACATGATGAGGCAGCACGTGAGGAGGGATGCCAATTTTGTCATGCACGGCATCATCAAGGAAGGTGGCACGGCATCAAACGTAACGCCTGAAAAATCTGTGCTTGTGTATGGGATCAGAACATCTGACGTCGCATACCATGGGGAACTTGTCTCCAGGTTCAAGGATATAGTTGACGGTTGCGCAAAGGCCACAGGGACAAAATATGATATAAAGAACATAGGGCCGCTTTTTACGACTACAAAGATAAACAGGTCCCTTTCCAACCAGATTCGCGATTTCCTGGTCTCAAAGGGAGTCAGTTGCCCACCCCTGGAGGAGACTGCATCGAGAATGGCCGGAGGATCAACCGACTTTGCTAATGTATCGCAGGTTGTTCCCGCACTGGAGGTAGAATTTCAGATTGCACCGGAGGGAACACCTTGGCATTCCAGGGAATCACTTGAGGCGGCCAGGACGGACAGGGCAAGGAAGGCGCTTGAGGTCATGATCGAAGTTCTGAGCGACACCGCAAAAAAATTCACTGAGGACAGTGAATTCAGGAAAAATGTGAAAAGGGATTTCTGAGGGTTCAACCCCGGGAATCATTTTAGAACCCATACTTGGAGTCAGTAAAGATGGCAAGCCACAAAATGGCCAGATTTTACCTCCTTCAGCACTGGCTCCTCAGTCTCGCACCTGTCCATGGCAAACACGCACCTGTCCCTGAACTTGCAGCCGGAGAGTTCTGAACTCGATGTCATGATGTTGCCTTTAATGGCAACCTCTTTTTTCTCAATCTTCCCGAGCTTCGGTACAGACTGCACAAGTGCTTTCGTATAAGGATGCAGGGCATCGTTAACCACATCGTCTCCATTCCCCTGCTCAACGATTTTTCCAAGGTAGAGCACATTGATCTTCTTGCTGAGATAGTATGCGATCGATATGTCATGGGAAATCAGTATCATGGAGATCTTTCTTTCCTTCTGGATGCTGGAGATTAAGTCCAGGAATGACACCCTCATGGAAGCGTCAAGCATTGAAACAGGCTCATCCGCAACCACAAAGGAGGGGTCAACAACAAAAGACCTTGCAATTGAGACCCTCTGCCTCTGGCCTCCACTAAGTTCATGGGGATAACGGTTGAGGAAATCCTCCGGAGGTGTAAGCCCCACCTTCCTCAGAATTTCCGAGATCCTGTCCCTGTCGAACTGGATATGGTTCAGCCTCAGCGGCTCTTCTATGATTTTCCTGACGGTGAACCTTGGATTGAGGGAAGCATATGGGTCCTGGAAGATTATCTGGACTTTTTTCCTGAGCTCGCGTACTTCATCTCTTGGGGAATTGAACATGTCAACACCCTTGACATTTACGCTTCCTTCAGTGGGATCCACGAGGCCGGCAACTATTCTGCCGAGTGTGGACTTTCCGCTGCCGGTCTCTCCAACTATTGAGTGTATTTCTCCCTCCGGGACATTCAGGCTTACGCCATCAAGCGCCCTGATAAAGGAACCTCTTGATGCGACCCTTCCCCTTGGCTTGTAATATTTCTTGAGATTTTCTACTTTAAGGACTTCCTGCATCTTCTCCCTCCCTGTACATTCTGCAATAGACCAGGTGGCCTGCTTCCGGCACTGCAGGGGTGTAGTCGTATGTGCTGCATACATCTTCAGCCAGCCTGCATCTTGGCATGAATCTGCAACCTGGCGGTGGGTCCCTGATGTTGACAGGCTCTCCCGGTATGGCTTCCAGCTTCCTTCCTGCGGCCATGGTCGGAACTGAATTTATGAGGCCCTTTGTATATGGGTGGCCAGCCTTGCCGAGTATCTCGCTGTTGGAGCCTACCTCGGAAACCTTCCCGCCGTAGAGTATCATTATCCTGTCGGACATCTCAGAAACAAGCGGAAAATCGTGGCTGATGAACATCACGGTAATATTGAGCTCTTTCTGGAGCCTCCTCAATATGTTCATTATCTGGACCTGTGTTATGACATCAAGGGCTGTGGAAGGCTCATCCGCTATTATCGTTCCGGGATTTGTCACAATGGCTGTGGCGATCACAGCCCTCTGCTTCATGCCTCCGCTGAGCTCATGGGGGTATTTTTTCCATGTATAGGAATCAAGGCCGATAAGTTCCAGAGTATCCCTGGCCCTTTTCAATGCCTCCTCTCTCCCGCATTCCTTGTGGATCAGGAGTGGCTCGGCAACCTGATCCTCAATTTTCATCAGTGGGTTGAGCGTGTTCATTGCGCCCTGGAAAACCAGAGATATTTTCTTCCCACGTATTTTCCTGGCATCCGCCGGCATTACCCTCAGTATCTCCTTTCCGTCAACTTCTATACTGCCGCTCTCTATGGCGCTGTTCTTTGGCAGCAATCCCATCATTGTCATGGCCAGGGTGCTCTTCCCGCTTCCCGACTCGCCAACCACGCCGAATATTTCACCGCTCCTTATGTCGGCGTTGACAGATTCAAGGGCCCGTATTCTGCCGGTCCTGGATTTGTAGCTTACAGTCAAGTCTCTTATCTTTATCATTTGCCCACTATCCTTTTATTGTCCTGAGCCTCGGGTTCATTATCTCCTCGAGCGCATAACCCATAAGTATGAAGCCGAAAATGAGTATGAAAATGAAAATGCCCGGCGGAAGCACATAAAGCATGTCGCCTGAAGAGAGCGCTCCGGTAGTGTACGCCTGCCTTATTATCCCGCCCCAGCTAATTGAAGTGACGTTTCCGACACCAAGGAATACAAGGGCAGCCTGGGTGAAAATGGCAGAAGATATGGCAAGCATTGCATTTCCATACAGCACTGAGGTTACATTCGGGAATATGTGCCTGAACATTATGTAGATGCTCCCTGCATTGTTTGCCTTTGCAGATTCAACAAAGGGCCATTCCCTGATGGATAGCACCATGGACCTGATGATCCTGGCGGTTGGCGCCCAGCTGAGCACCCCAATCACCATAATCACGTTGACGAGGCTTGGACCAAGCAGTGCTGCGACAATTATCATAAAAACTATTGCCGGTATGACGATGAAGAAATCCACAATCCTCATTATCACTTCATCTACTATTCCGCCCATGTAGCCGCTAACAAGACCCGCCAAGAGGCCTATGGCAACCGCAACAGCACCCGCCGCAATCCCTACTATAAGTGAAACCTGGGCCCCGTAGAGGTCTCTCGAGAAGAGGTCCTGCCCAAGGGTGTTCGTGCCGAAGAGGTGCGTCGAACTGGACGGAGCCAGGAAAAGTGCCGGGTTCGTAGAATTCGGGTTGTAAGGGCTTATGAAAGGCGCCAGAATTGCCATTATGGAAAAAAACCCAACAATGACAAGGCCGGCTATTCCTTTCCTGTTCGATCTGAACTCTTTCCAGAAACTGAATTCGTCACTCATTGGTATCTAATCCTCGGATCCAGGTAGCTGTACAGTATGTCTGCAGCTATGTTCGCCAGAACTATCACTATTGCAACTATCACAAAGGCAGCCTGCAGCACAGGGTAGTCCCTTGCATTCACCGCATTGAAAATAAGGAAGCCTATTCCGGGCCATGAGAACACAACTTCGGTCAGTATGGCCCCTCCAACACTCAGCCCAAGGTTGACGGCGATAACAGAGATCATAGGCAGTTCCGCGTTTGGCACTGCATGCCTTGCAAGCAGGTAGCTGTCAGAAGCTCCCTTGCTCTTTGCAAAATTTATGTAATCCTCCTCAAGCACATCAATCAGCGAATTTCTCATTATGATTGTAAACTGCCCGAAGAGGACCAGTGTCAGGGTAGTAAGCGGAAGTATCATGTGGTTGAGCAGGTCCACAAGCTGGGCGCCAATGGATGAATAAGAAGCCCCTGTGGTGTACATTCCCGAAACGGGGAGGGTTTTCGTGTATATGGCAAGCAGTATGAACATGCCACCAAGCCAGAATGTTGGGATCGAATAGAGGGCCATTGAACCGCCGGTAATGGCTCCGTCAAGTGTCGTCCCCCTTCTCCAGGCAGCTATCTTGCCGGTGGCTATCCCAAGGAAGATTGCAATGACGGTGGCTGGAATAAGAAGAATAAGGCTGTTCCAAAGAGCGGGGAACAGAACGGATGCCACTGACTGGTGAAAGCTGATGGAGATCCCGAAGTTCCCGGTCAGTGTGTTTTTTATGAATAATAAGTACTGCTGCCATAGGGGGAGGTTCAGCCCGAACTGCTGCTCAAGGGACGAAATCTGTGCCTGTGAAAGTGCCGGGCTCCTGTATAGAAGCTGTATCGGGTTCCCGGGCATAAGCCTGAAAAGGAAAAAATCAAACGTAATAATAATAAAAATGGAGACGGCAGCAAAAATTAGCCTCTTAAAAATAAATTTTTGGAAGCCGCTCATTTATCGCGACCCCTAACTCTCACTGCAGCAGCGATCCCGATAATCACAACTATGGCTGCCCCTATTCCATAAAGGACAAAGTTGTTTCCGCCGTTCGGGTTCGCGTTGCTGTTGGCAGGCTCAACCTGGATGAACGTTAGGTAATCCATTCCTCCAAACGGCCCACCCGGGAATGACGAGTTGATATTCGTGTATGAAGTGGACCACACATTTATCGAGGTCGGTGCTACCAGCGGCAGGTAAGGAAGCTGTGTGTAAAGCATCTGCTGCATCTCATTCGAAATGTTCTTAGCCTGTGCCGGAGTGGATGCATTCAGCAGCTGGGTCCAAAGGCTGTCGTATGTGGAGTTGTTGAATCCGCTGTCAGATGTGCCGGTTACGACCTGTCCCGAGAGGAATACGCTGAGCAGCTGTGGCGCAGCCTGAACGTTGTCAAACCAGTCCCACAGGTCTGTGTCCTGCCCAAGAGTGCCGTTGCTTGCCCATATTGTCGCTGCCATGCTGCCTGTGCTTTCAGCCTGAACTGTCATCTTGACACCTATTGCTGAAAGGTTGGTCGCTATGAGCTGTGCAAGGTTTACCGCCTCGGTGTCACCGCTCGGGACAAGAAGCGAGAACGAGAGCTGGGCCCCAGTTGAATTCTCCCTCACGCCATTTACTGTTTTGTTGAAACCGGCCTGGTCAAGCATCTGCTTTGCAAGTGTCACATTGTAGCTGTAGGGCTGCAGGTTGTGGTCGTAGTATGTGTTAGTTGGTGCCAGAACTGATGCCAATGTGCTTGCGTAACCGTGATAGACAGTGTCGGCGAGGTATGTGTAATTGAGGGCGTGTGCAATTGCCTGCCTTACGCTAAGGTTCTGTGCTGCCGGATTGCCTGTGCCGTTTGGGTCCAGATTGAACGCCAGATACATGTACTCAAGGCTCGGGCTCTGGGTCACCTTGAAATTGCTGTTGTTCTGGAACTGTCCAATGTTTGCGGGGAGAATTCTTGACAACCCCTGGATAGCTCCGCTCTGCAGGGCGGAAATTGCTGAACTCTGGCTTCCGAATTCCTGGAATATGACTGTACTTACCTTTGGGACCTGTGAGGGTATGAACCATTTTGCATTTTTCTGGATTTCAGCATACTGGTTCACAACATATTTGGTAAGCACAAAAGGCCCGTCGCCGACGAAATACGATGTTCCATTGGCGCTGTAACCGGGATATGTTGCAGCATTTACATTCTTCCAGACGTGGTATGGCACGACGTAGACATACGCAGCAAACATCTCCCAAAGCACTCCGTTGAATTGTATCATAACCTGGTGTGGCCCAAGTGCCGTGACGTTGGTTACTGCGGCAGTGTATTCCGAAATGAACGAGAAGTTCTGCTCTGCTGTGTTGTAGGTGTAGACAACGTCCTGCGCAGTAACTGGGGTTCCATCGGACCAGACGGCGTTCGGGTTGAGGTTGAATATTGCCGTATGGTTGGAGTAATTAATGGTCCATGAACTGGCCAGCGCAGGCTGTATCGTGTGGTTAGCCGGATCGAAGTTCACAAGCGGCAGGTAAAGGTTGGAATTAATCCACGATGTCAGCTGGGAGTACGACGTGAACGGGTTCAGTGTGTCGATGAACGTTCCGAACCATCCGGTTGTGAAAGTATAATTCCCGCTGGCTGAAGCTGCAGGAGCCACTGACCCCCCTCCCGACTGGATCATTGCCTGACCGCCTGAGCCCAGAAGGATCAGAGCTGAGATCACTATGGCAGAAACGATCGCTAGTCGCTTTGATTGTCTATGATTTTTCATCATGAGGTGCGCAATGGATGGAGTATATTTATAAGTATCGATTCTCGTAAAATGTCGACGAATTTCGTATAGCTACAGCTAGAAAAACAGTATTAGACGCACTTACAAAATAACCACTAGATTTAATGAAATCGTCGATGGACAAAATTGCTATGTATGAATTTCATGGTCAAGCTGCTAGATAGTGTTATGCATAAATATGTTTTGATTCGCAATTCGTAGTTGAACCCATGAAGGGTAATCAAAAATTTGGCAAAAGGGGAGTAAGTATGCTGAAGCATTACACTCTTTTCAGCACTGTCAGCCAGTTCAGGTACTTCTTCTCGATCCTTCCAGGTTATCGGGTATCGATGAGTTCCCTGATGCATGAAACAAGCCCGTCTCTCTCGGCCCTTGGCATTTTCAGTATGTCAGAGTATGTGCCCAGGAGACTTTCGTACTCTACTGATTCGTAAATGGCCGTCCATTCGTACCCCCTTGAATGTGCCGGCCTGAATTCTAGGGAGAGCTCTTTGATTATATCCTGGCCTTTTATTTCGTTTGAATCCGGGAGTTTATAGCCGTCTGTGGGGTTGTGATCCCATGTCTTGTAACAGTTCTGTGAATCTCTGAATTATCCTTCGGTCCCGCCCTCCACATGATGAGTTTCTATAACTGCAGCAAACCCACCCGGCCTCAAGAGTCTGCCCGCCTTTCCGGCTCTCACCTTTTTATCGATCCAGTGGAAAGATGTTGCAAAAACGACGGCGTCAAATGTCTTGTTCCCAAAATCGTACTTTTCAAACTCGCCTATCTTGACTTTTACATTATGTCTCTTGGTTTTGGCGGATAAACAGGAGGCTAGGTCTTTCCCTGGTTCCAGGGCAAAAATCTGTGCTCCTGACTCAGCAAGAGGCAAAGTTAGTTTTCCAGCAACTATAGCGGCTCTTTGACAATTGCCTCCGCATTCTTTTCCTGAACCTAAAGCTATGTGCACAGACCCTCCGATAGGCCTGAAATTCTTATTCCATTCTTATTGGCACCGTATGATGAAAAACGAATTAAGCTCATTTACAATTCCAGAGCCGCATGCTCCTCGTTGACCTTATTGTCTTGTGGATCCACCTTTTCTTTGCAATAATTTTTATCGGCGGATCATTCTTCATTTGGTTTGTGGTTTGGCCCGCTTCCTACGACATCACAGACGACGAAAAGCTCCGAACAAGAATAGTGGGAAAAATTGCGAAGAGGTTCGCATACTTCACCCATATATCACTGGCTCTCCTCATTCTTACCGGTATTTACAACGCGACCTGGTACCTGCCTGCCAGATCTGATCTGTTTTCCACCACTGCAGGCGAGCTTCTATTCACCAAGTCAGTCATCGTCATTGTGGCAGTGCTGATCATCTATGTCAATAACCTGTACCATGGAAAAAAGATAATGCGTCTGTCTGAAGAAAAGAAGTTCGAGGAGATGAAGGCAATAAGGAGAAGGACACACCTGTTTTCATACATCTCCCTTGGGCTGCTGTTCCTGATAACTGTACTTGCGGCAGCAATGCAATTCTACGGATAACGTCAAATCAAAAAAAATTAAAATTAGGGCCTGCAGGATTATCTTGCAGACTGGGCTATTCTTTCTATTTCTTCTTTCTTGCTTACCGCAAATGAATTCTGGTCATTCCTGGCCGCATTCATTATTTCATCAGCAAGGCAGTTGATAATTGACTTCTTTGCCTTGAAGGAGGCCTTTGTGGCTCCTATGGCGATATGGCTAAGTGCCTCATCCACCCTTCGGGAAGGTGCAACATCTACGGCCTTTGGGACAGCTATTCCACCGTATTTCAGCCTAGTGACTTCCTCTCTGGGTGCTGCATTTTCTATTGCATCGACAAGAATCTGGACAGGGTTCTGTTTGGTCTTCTGTGCTATTATGTCGAAGGCTTCCTTCAGCACCTTGTATGCACTGTATTTCTTTCCTGTCCACTTCTCGCTTCTCATTATCTTGTTGAGCAGCCTCTCGACAGTGTTCACATTCCTCTTTCCAGCCTGGTAGCTGGAAAATCTTCCACCGGTGTGGAGGTTGAGGTTAGATGTCAGGTTTATGTAACTTGCGAGGCCCTGGTCGTGTATCTGCACTTCGTTTACAGAGTATTCTCCAAGAAGCTTTAGTTCCACTTTACCTCACCGTTTTCTCCTTTCTTCCCCTTACGAGTTCAAGAAGGGATATTCCGTTGACCTGGACTACTTTGTACCTTACTCCGGGTATATCTCCCTTGCTTCTTCCCATTCTTCCACGGATACCTTCCACGAGAACCTCATCGTGCTCATCGATGTAGTTGATTGCACCGTCTCCGGGAGCAAATGCAGTGATTTGCCTGCCGTTCTTGATAAGCTGGAGCTTTACACACTTCCTAATGGCTGAGTTAGGCTGCTTGGCTTCAATCCCAATCTTTTCAATAACTATCCCCTTTGCCTGGGGGGCTCCCACAAGCGGGTCACTCTTCTTCTTGAGCTCGAGGACTCTCTTCTTGTAGTCACGGTCTGACCATCGGTATCTGTTTCGCTGCGATTGAAGCTTCTGACCTGCGTTTATTCCATTTGCCAATTTACCACCTGTAAATTTACGTCTGAATATGAAAGTTAGAGCATCTTGTCCCTAAACTTGTACCGACATTATGGTGTTGAAGTATAAAACCATTACAATCCTGAGCAGGGTAACATGGACTCATTTGGTTTTTGCCACGATCCTTACTACATCCCCCTCACTCAGCTGGTGGTCCTTTGAAATTACCATTTTTGTTCTTGCATCCACTGCCTTGATGAATCCCTTTCCAATTTCGGTGTGAACTTTGTAAGCCAAATCGAGGGCATTCTGCCCTTCCTTCATCATGATCGCATCGGGCAGTATATTCCCGTTCTTGTCTGTCCAGTGGGTTTCGTCATAAACGGGGTAAACAACTATGTACCCAAGCATCCTGACAACACGCTCGAGCAGGTTCTGCGGCCTTTCGACGTATTCCCTTGTGAGGAAATTCCCAATCTTCTCAAGGGCAGCCTTCTGTTTATCGTTTGCTTTCTGGCTTATGGTGAAACCATTCTCAACCGAGGATATCAGACCGGCTCCATGCGCCTTTTGAATTGCAAGCTCGTACTCTCCAGACGAGAAAATGCAATCATTGAGCGACTCCCTGATTTTCTCAATTTCTGCATCGGTGCAAAGGTCAGCCTTGTTCCCAAGGTACAGTATGGGTTTTGTCATGGTGAAGAATAGATCGGCAAAATTTCTGAAGTCATCGTCCAGCCACTTTGAGAGCTTATCCGGGAAGCCTCCTTTCAAAAGGATTTCCGCGATGCCTTTCTCGTTAATGCCGAAACCGGTCAGCTTCTTGAGAAGTGAAGCTTCGATCTTGTCCTTTGACGCCTCCTCCTTTCTTGAGAACTTCTCCCAGTCCTTTGAGAATTTGGACGAGAACCATTCGACCAGTTCCCTCCTGACAAACTTGACCTCCTCCATGGGATCGATCCTTTCCTCCGCGGGAGAGCCGTCCAGTCCGCTCGTTCCCGACGAGTCAAAAACATGTATGATGGCATCCGAATCCCTGATGTTTTCAAGGAACTCATTTCCCATTCCCTTCCCTTCACTGGCGCCGGGAATTAATCCGGGCACGTCAATAATCTCCACCGGTATGTACCGGACTCCGTTCTCGCACATGCCCTCCTTGGGGCTGCACTTCTTCCCAATGTGGACTTCGGGGCACTTTGCAGGGAAAAGCGCCAGGCCGACATTTGGCTTGATCGTTGTAAAAGGATAATTTGCAATCTCGGCTGTATTGTGCGTAAGTGCAGTGAAAAGTGTTGATTTTCCTGCGTTTGGCTTACCTATGAGACCAATTTTAACAATGCTCATTCTAAGTCCTGAATTTCAGTGCCCGTTAAGTAGGTTTTCAGTTCATCTTTACTGCTACCCTTCTGATGTCATAACCCTTCGGGCAGTCGAGCTTTTCCTCGACTTTGGATATGGTCGCCTTAGCCCCCTCTCTCTTGTGCAGCAAGTTGCATGCCTCTATGTTGGGGCAGGTATAGTGATCGCATTCGAGTGACTTCAGGGTGACCTTAGACCCTTCCTGGACCTTTCTTCCGTACTGGAGGTTGACTTTCTCGTCAACTTCCTCAACCTCGATTGTGGCAACCTGGTCATGGTTGAACACATTGCAGGGGTGAACTTTGTCCCTTACTTTCTTGACTCTGTAGTTCTTTCCCGGTTCAAGGTTGAAACACACGTTCTTAATTCTGCACTCCGCACAGCCTACTAAGGGTGTGACAAAAGTGAATTCCAAATCTTCCTTGGCCAAGTCTAGGCCTATGAGAGAAATTTTCGCCATATTGATCAGCCCGTTTAAATAATTCCCGTGACTTCAAGCGCTTTCTCGGCCACTTCATAGCTGAGGTCGCTCTCACCAAGAATTGTATATCTCTCAGGCCTGATTTTATGAGCAGTCCTGAGGGCGTTTATCATAATCGTATCGCTAATTTTGTAATCCTTGGCCCTTACTGAGAGGCCAAATTTGCTGTATGTGTTAACAAGGCTATGCCAGTCTCCGCCGTGGAGGAACATTGAAACAACAGATCCCATGGCGCACTGTTCCCCGTGAATCGATGTTCCGGGGCCCGCACTTTCTATGGCGTGTGCCATAAGGTGCTCACTGCCGCTTGCAGGCCTTGAGGAAGATGCGATTGCCATTGCAGTTCCTGATGCAAGGATCTGCTTTGTGACAAGCCAAACTGACTCTTCCACTCCCGGCAGGATCATGTGCGCTTTTTCTATAAGCTCCCTTGATGCGTATTGTGAAAGTGCAGCAGCACTGGTGCTGAAGTCCTCTCCATGGAGCCTGTTCGCAAGCTTCCAGTCGAGTATGGCAGTCTCATTGGATATTACAT
The DNA here is from genome assembly GCA_046703705.1 of Thermoplasmataceae archaeon. Classification (GTDB taxonomy): domain Archaea; phylum Thermoplasmatota; class Thermoplasmata; order Thermoplasmatales; family Thermoplasmataceae. The sequence continues at coordinate 20,236 of JBJKST010000053.1, read as the reverse complement.
CTGCTGCACCAGACTGGAGGTATTTGAAAGGTGCCTTTACCATGACCGAAGTGTCTGCGATAATGGCTACAGGCATCACTGCCTCTTCGGAAAGGGTGCACCCGTTTCTCTTGATTGAAGCACGTGGGGATGCGATCCCGTCGTGGCTGGGTGATGTAGGGACGCTGATAAGTGGTATGTTCAACTCATAAGCGGCTCTCTTTCCAAGATCGATCTTCGAGCCTCCGCCTACTCCTACAATTATTCCGGCACCTGCATACCTGGACTCCTCGATTACTTTCTCAAGGTTGGTCTCATCCGCAGCGCCAGTTCTAATGATGTTAGTCTCAAGCTTTGAACGCTCGAGCAGATTCTTGACTTCTTCTCCGGCAAGAGAGTTAGTCTTTTCACCGGTAACAATCATTACCGACCCGTTTCGGAGGTTTCTGTTGACTACCTGGACGACTGTTTCGAGCACAGAGTGTCCGACATATACCTCCCTCGGGAATTGCATGGTTCTGAACTTGCCGAATTCCATTCCGTGTCTCATTTTATTTTTAAATATAAACCTTAGTACTTGATGTATTTTTCGGGATTGTATTTCGTTTTTCAGACTTTAAGATCATTGGTTCCCACAGCCATGCTCCCGTTGTCATAGAATTCATGGCTCTCCCTGTCTACTGCAATCAGTCCTACCAGTGTCTGACCAAAACTCTCCACTTCATCTTCCAGTATCTTCCTCAGGGGCCTTGTCCCTATCTGTGAGTATACCCTGTAACAGAGTATGTTCTTGGCTATCTCTTCGCCAATGCCGGTGGCGACAACTGCTCCTCTTGGTCCGCAATATATTCCTGAGCCGATAACGGGAGAGTCGCCTACCCTTCCTCTCATCATTGGAGACGAGCCTCCTGTGGAGACCGCTGCGGCAAAGGTTCCATCCATTCTTGCCACCGCGCCAACAGTGTCGCATGAATCTCCGATCAGCTTCCTATAGTCCACATATTTTCTGAAGTATTCAACATTGGACGGGATTTCTCCTCCTTTCGACTCCAGGTTCTCCAGGACCTTGTTCAGCCTTGCCCTGGCTTTTTCTGTTGCCGGGTCATAGTCTTCATACCCAAGAGATCTGGCAAACTTTACCGCGCCATCTGAAGCAAGCATAATGTGAGGGCTCTTTTCAAGAACATCCTTTGCAACAAGGATTGGGTTCTTCACACGTTCAATGGCCATAACAGAGCCGAAGTCCCCTGGGATCATGACTGCCGCATCCATCTGGATGCTGCCGTCTATCCTCATAACAGATCCAGTCCCCGCATTGAAGTCATCGTCGTCCTCCATCTTGATTACCGAATTTACAACATTTTCAAGTGGGGAGAACCGAGCGGAGCCAACCTTTGCGTACTCATCAAGCTTATTGTTGAGAAAGTCTAGCCTTGACTTATCTGAGCCTACACCACCGTGGAGAAGGAGTATACTGGACATAAGGGTTCATGCCTAGAAAATTATTAAACTTGCTTCACAGTCGGGAATACCCGGATCTTGCGTGCATTTTAAGGCCATTAATTACTCCCGGCAAGATTCAGACAAAATATCTTTTACCGCAGCGGGATTGAACCATAGTGTCCGATTATGTAACAGGAAATGGAGTGCCTTCGATCGGGGCTAGAGGGAACAAAGCCCAATTGGTCGAGCACATATGTAATTTCATAAGGTCAAATGCGTCTTCTGACCTTTCTCTTGAGGCTCTCGAATCAAGGTTCGGCTTAAGCAGGTATTCATTGCAGAAGATCTTCAGGGAAATTATGGGCATTACGCCGCGCAAATATCTTGAAGAATGCAGGATAAATCTTCTCAAGCGCAACCTCAGGGAAGGTGAACCGCTTCCGAACGCTGTCTACAAAACTGGATACAACTCCCAGAGCTGGCTATATACTGATTCCAAATCCAAACTTGGCATGCTGCCGTCCAAGTACAGAAACGGAGGAAAGGGTGCTACAATCCGATTTCTCACAGATAAATGCGAACTCGGCCACCTGCTTGTGGCAGAAACGGATCACGGGATCTGTACCTTGAGTATTGCCGACTCGGAGAAGGAATTGACAGATTATCTGAAAAGGGAATTCCCCCGGGCAGATATTATCAAATCAGAGGAAGTTAGGGGGCGGATCAATTCAGTGATAGAGTATTTCGACGGGCAGCTCCTGAACCTTCCAGTCGAGGTGGGAGGTACGGAATTCCAGAGGCGTGTATGGGCGGCGATTAAGACAATTCCCTACGGAGAAACAAGAACTTACAACCAGATCGCTGAGATGGTAGGAAAGCCCAAGGCATACCGGGCAGTGGCAAACGCGTGCGGGGCAAACCCTGTGCCTCTGATAATACCATGCCACAGAGTGGTCAGGAAGGATGGAACAATGGGAGGATATGCGCTGGGAACCCACAGGAAGAAATCCCTCCTGCAAATGGAAAAGAAATACTCACATAGTGGATCTGAAGGACAGTAATCTTTCTTGATTTGTTTCTTGATTCAAAACAAGTGCGGTAAATCAAAGGAGAGAGTGCGGACATAACCACCATATTAGAATTCGCAGTTTCTTTCCACATTATAATCGTCACGTGTTGAAGTGCATTTTTCAGGGCCGAAATTGCGGAGAAACCATTTGGTCAGAGATAGAAAACTCAAGGAAGTACTGGGAAACATTAAATATATTCTTAAGATTGTGCGTAAACTTGATTGTGGACACACTTCAAGGTTAACAAAAAGGGCTCGTAGTCTAGCGGTATGATGTCTCCCTGACACGGAGGAGGTCACCGGTTCGAATCCGGTCGGGCCCACTATCATTTTTTCTTACACATCTTTCACAAATTTTCCTTGGAATGGCTTATCCATCCGATAGAAGACAATGTATAAGTGATGTATAATTTTGAAACCGGTGGAAACTTAGGTTAGTACGATGGGAAAATAGTTCTTGTATTGCAGGCAATACAGACTGAAAAGAAAATCTCAATTAGGCTTCTACCAAACTTATTCTTTGCTCTAGACCACTTCCTTGTTTTCATCCACTCTTAAAAGCCCTTTGGAATTATCTAGAATAACAAATTTGTTTTTCCAGGGGTCTTCAATTACTGAGCATTTGCCGATGGCAATTTCAAAAGGGGAAACCAATACTTTGCCGCCACCCTCTTCAAATTTCTTAATCGACTTCTCAACAGAATCCACAGTTAGATCAACTTCTGGCTGCTCAAGCTCTTCCTTAACAAGCACAATTTCGGTGTCAGAGTTGCTCATTTTCAGTCCCGCCTGATCTTCTCCTTTCTTCCAGACTAGTTCTAACCCCAGTCTTTCCTTATAAAATGCAAGAGCTTTACTTAAGTCCGGAACTTGAATTCTCACACAATCCACCTTTTTAAACACAGGATTACATGCCCCATCGTTATATAGAAGGTATCATCAGTATCACCATGGTTAGAACGGGGGCTTTTCATTCATACACAGTTGGCGATAAGTTGCCAGGTTTCAGTGAAATGGATTTTAAAATCAGTTGGATTATAATATCTTGAGCAGACCCATCCGCCTTTGTCATTGGTACTCCATTCATTCTTAGATTTGCAGATACAATCAAGGGTGGATTCACAGATATTGGCCGGACCGCTGCTCGCTTCAGATTATTTTTTTCCTTCCTATGTATATGCCATATCCCAAGTACACAAACAGCTCTTTTGGAATCGCAAGAATGATGTCCCGGACATATTTCCTAAACGCGCGGTATCTAATGTATGCAAATACGAACCTGCCAAACACCCCTGGCACGTATTTTGCTCCAGTCTGGCTGATGTTGCCCATATAATCTCTCAGGGTCCCTCCGAATTCATGCTTTTTAACGATTATTTCCTCTAAGTGTGCTTCTTCGAAGATACTCTCCCATTCTCCAGGAGAAAGTATTTCAGCTTCGTCTCCGAAGGCAAGAGACAGGTAGTTAACCACTTCCCTAGGCGGGTTTTCATTCAGCCAGCTTGCTTCATTGATTCCCACAAAGCCTCCGGGCTTTGTTACCCTGACACATTCACCAAGAGCTCTCTTCTTGTCGCCAATGAAAGTAAGGACAGACTCTGCGATCACCGCATCAAAAGAATTATCAGGAAATGGAAGGCTCGTTGCACTTGCCTTTTCAAAATGAACGAGACTTTGGACCCTTTCTATCCCTGACCTTTCCCTTGCTCTACTGATCATACTGGGAGACAAATCGACACCCGTCACATGGCAATGATATTTCTTGGCTGCATAACAAGACGTGGTACCGACTCCACAGCCAACATCAAGTAATTTTGTTTGATTGTCTATGTGACACAACTCCAGCAATTCATTAGTTGCCTTCCGGCTCCCCAAGTGTTTGGTGGAGCCCCACCATGCCTGCATTTCAAAAAAGGGAACATCTAGTTCAAGAATTTCGTCAAATGACAGTGATTGTTGACCTTTCATAAGCTTGTATTATTAGTTTTGTTTGATACATAAAATAGCCTCTTAATATGTGGGTCAGGGCACGGAACTCGACTTGACACCCTCGTCCTTGGATTTTACATCTGGCAGGAAGATGCCAACTTTCGGGTTTGCAAATTGTTATCGTACTGTCTCATAATGCAAATACAACTCCCCGTATTGAAGTGGCTGTGCTTTAACGAGCCTCAATGTCTGTTGTTTTGGCATGGAACCCCAATAATGGTTGCCTGTGCCAAGGATGACTGGAAATACAAGGATCCTGTAATCATCAGCAAGACCCTTTTGCATGAACTCATGGACAAGTGATGGCCCCGCATCAACTATTATGTCTTTTCCATCTTCAGCTTTCAGCTGGGATACAATTTCAGCCAAATCCCCTTTCATGATTCTCGTGCTGCCCCAATCAGCCTTCTTCAGACTGTTGCTAATTACTACAAGTTTGCATTTTTCCAAAAATCTCGAAAAATCATACAGGAACTCTGGGTCTGTTGATTTCCTCTTTGAGAGGGCATGCACCTGGGCATGGCCCTCATAGGAATTGCGGCCATAGATGATGGTATCCACAGAATTGTATCTGTTTGACCACATATCTTTCCAGAATTCATCGGGCTCTTCCTGTACGATGTCTGACCCGGGGTACTCTGGGAATTCCCCATAACCGTCAAGGGTCATGTACAGGTTGACCGTAATCTTCCTGACCATTTAGTTCAGAGCGTAAAGGACTATAAATATTAGTTGATAAGAGAACTAAAGTATGATTTTTTGCCTCAAATTGGGGCCATCAGATTCGCCATCAACTCAACACGGTGAAATAACTGTTTAAATACATCTCGTGCATCGAACAGCATTGTGGGTAGATCTGGGCGCAAACATGTTCTGATAACCGGGCCTGGCGGGTCAGGAAAGACAACTCTTGCCAATTATTTCATGGAGAGGGGGAAGAATGGCATAGATGCGGATGTCGCAGGAATAGGTGCCTGGACAGACAATTCTGGAAATGAAGTTGAGTTCCCAAAGGGCTCAAACTATGAACTTATCAATAAATGGGCTGAGGAAAATGGTCTTGTATGGAACTGGCATGAGGGCAAACTTAAAACTCTGCTTTCGAACTACGCAGAGGCATATGTTATGGGCAGTGCCGGAAATGCATATTCCTTCAGCAAGCTCTTTGACAGAGTTTATTTTCTGAAGGCAGACGTAGATTTGATTCTCAGAAGGCTTGAGAGACGTGCCATGAATGGGAGCAGTTACCATGACAACGGAAGAACAGAGCAACAAAGAGCTGAGATCGTCAGGAAAATGAGCTCAAGAACAGACCAGGCGGGAAAGCTGGGTTTTGAATTTATTGATGCCGCGCTTACTCCGGGCCAGATCTATGATATTATAGTCAATGGCTGACCCTCTCGGAAATAATATCTCTATTTGGTTCGCAACGGTTATTACCTCTTGAGGAGTTATTAATTCATGTTTACTCCGGTAAGAAGAGACTTGTTCAGGTGGGAAACCCCTGACCCAGAGTCGGACTGGATGATGGTAGGGCATTTTATTGCCAGGGATTCAGGCTGTGTTCTTGTTGACCCTCCACTGGTGCCCGGACTTCTAGAAGCAGTTAAAAGGATTGGAAAGGTGGAAGGAGTTGTTTTGACGACTCTGGACCATTCAAGGGGTGCTGCATATATTGCAAAGAAAACCGGGGCAAGGCTCTACGTTCCTGATCAGAGCCCTGATGACATAGATCCCAGGGCACTGAGGATACTGAAAGAAATAGCGGATCACGAGAGATACGGCAGCGGAAAAGTCCTTGGCCTTAAAGTCTTCAGGCTAAGTGTGCCTGAAAACCGTGACATCGGAATGCCATCCATGAACGAGTTTGCATTGCTGACAGACCACAAGGAACTCATAACAGGAGATTTTGTATGTGGGTCCCCTGAAGGCAGGATTCTGGTGGCGCCCGAGTGGTTCCCCACAGAGACTCCCAGTTCAGCCTACCCTCTTGCCCAAACTGAATTCAGGAGCCTTGTGCGGAAGGCAGAGGCAGTGTCTTTGCTTTCGTCCCACGGAAGTGATATAATCGGCACGCTTCAGAAGGAATTGGAAAGGTTTTGAAAAAATGTGTTTTTCAACCTGCCCGTAATGCCATGGGGGATTAACAAACAGGGAGGCATAGAATGCTTGCCAAAGGTAGCACTGTTCATGTTAGTGCAGCCGGGATGCCACGGTCCGCAAATATATTGGGGTAGCTCTAGGCGGTACCCTTTCTTAAAGCAATTATGGCCATGGCTATTCCAATAATCGCGATTATTGCACCCACAATCACGAGCGGTCCAGAATATCCATAAGACATTGGATATGGCCCATATGCTGAAGCTCCTATGAAGCCGGCTGCCTTGGCTTTAGCTATCATGGCATACCATACTCCAAAGAATGACAGTATTATGAACCCGGCAACTGCGATCCCAATGCCAATGCCAATTTTTCTGGAATCAGAAGTTTGGTTTTCCATGGATTAATGATGTAATAACATTATAAAAATATAACTTGAGACCATCATTAAAAAATGACCTATTATCTTCAATATCTGATAGAAATAATGGCACTATTTTTATTTAAAAAGTTTATCTTGATGTTTACTTCACTCGGCAGGCGTATCGGGGAATCCACAGGTTTTATTTTGCCTGATACCGTTCATGGGATAACAGGTGCAGTTTAGATGGGCAGGATTAAGTACGCAGCAAGCGCATGGATATGGTACGGAAACCCCGATACAAACGGATATGAATTTATAGACAAAGCATATGAAATGGGGTTTGAAGGCGTAGAAATACCTACTTTTGATGGAAACATAGATCCTGATGCTATATTGGAGAAGCTCAACTCCCAATCGCGGAAGATTGAGCCAATCATAGTCGGCGGCGGATCTCCCGAAATGGACATTTCATCCGATAATGAAAAATTCAGGGAAAACGGGCTCAACTATATCAGGAAACTAATTGAAAGGGCGGCTGCAATAAGCTCTTCCCTCGTGTGTGGGCCACTATTTAGCGCAGTCGGAAAAGCATTGTTCCTGACAGGGGAGCAAAAAGAGCGGGCACTTTCAAGAACTGCATCGCAGATCAGTAAGGCTGCAGAATATGCCGAAAGTTATGGCATTGACCTGGCTCTCGAGCCACTGAACAGGTATGATTCATACCTGATCAACACCACTCAGGAAATGGTGAACTTCATCGATATGGCGGGAAAGGAGAATGTTGGTGTGCTGCTGGACACTTTCCATATGAACATTGAGGAGACATCCATGGCAGGCGCAATTGCTGCCGCCGGCAAAAAATTCAGGCATTTTCAGGTTTGCGAGAATAACAGGGGCGTACCTGGAAAGGGCTTGCTTGACTGGGCCGAGATTTCTGAGGCTGTAAGGAAAAGCGGTTATGAAGGCTGGATCGGACTGGAAACATTCACACCCTATGAGAAGCAGTTCTCATCAATGATGAGATCCTGGAGGCCCATGGCAAGAGACCAGGACACATTCGCATCGGAAGGCCTGAAATATCTCAAAAAAGTATTTTCACAATAAAAAAATTAGAGGATTAGAGTTCCTCTTCTTCCTGCATTGCAAGAGAAGCGGAAACTCTTCCACCAAGCATTTTGCTTTCCGGGAATACCCACATCCTCAGTGGCGGGTAGAGCACAAGCACCAGTACCAGAGCCAGCAGGAATCCCATTATGAAAATCCCCTGTGTTTCCAGATAGGCACTCACTGCGGTTGCTATCAGGATCGTTATGACCCCAGCTATGTTTATTGCTTCCACAGATTTGTGGTCTGCCCGTTTACCACGCCTTACGATGTAGTAGTCGGCTATCATGATTCCTGCGAATGAAGTCGTTGTTATTCCAAGGATATCGAGGTAACCCGCGATAAAGCCAAGGATCCCAACGAAGATCATTATCAGTGCGACTATGTTGCCCAGTATAACCATCACGAGCCTGCCCGGCTTCCATTTTGCTGTTGCATCGAAGAAGTTTGCAAGAGCAAGTGAACCCGAATAGGTGTTCAGAACCTGGGCCTTTGCCTGTGCTGCATACATGAGCACGAAACCAACAATAGATGAGAGCACTATGAAGAATGCACCTGTGTTGTTGGTTGCGAGGTTGTTCACATAGGATGCGGCATTGGTTGAAGTTGCGAGCCCGTGTGTTATGACATATGAAATTGCCGGCTGCAGGCCTCCGTAAACTATGACTGATCCGGAAATCATGATGATGATATCGATCATGATGCTTCCCATGTAGGACATGATCGGCAGATCCTTCTTTGACTTGGCATATCTTGCATAATCCGCATCAACAAGGGCAAGTGCTCCAGCGGAGCCAGCGAGTGTTGTCACTGCGATCATGAATCTTGTGGCGTTGCTTCCCATGTTGGGTATCAGCGGACCGTGTGAGAATATTGCTCCAACACCTGTCCCGGATGCGAAAACCGCTACGTAGAACATGTAGCCCAGAAGGATTATGAACACAACCAGAAGATATGAGGACACCTTCAGAACTGCATTTATTCCGTAGGTTGTCAGCAGAATCCAGGCAACAGTCAAGATTCCAAGTATGAGAATTTCGTTCCCAAGATTTGGAGTCCAGCCCAAAGCAAAGATTGTTCCGTAGTATAGAAGAGCATTTTCGAGTGCGAGGAATCCCAGTATCATGAATCCAAAAATTGCGGATGCGATCACTGAACCTCTTGCGCCAAAACCATAGAATCTAGATGTAACCGTGCTTGAGAGCTTCTCGGCAAAACTTACGCGGGAAACTGCCCACCCAAGGGTTCCGCCGAATATGGCCACGAGTACATCGGCTATGATTGCCAGCTTCATGCCGGCAACTGCCGCTACAAAGTAACCAATATCGAGCTGAACCAGGGTCGATACAATTCCCATAGAGAGCCAGGACAGAGACCATCCCGACTTCCTTCTTGCCTGTGGCACTCTCCCGAGCGCGTAATCGTCTATGATTTCAGACTCACTAATTTTTCCAGTCTTATTAGCTGCTGAAGAATCAGACATTGAACGTCCAGATAAAGCAAATATTTAATTGTTGCCCTCCAGGCATTTTTTAAAGAAGATTTGAGGAAAAAGGTTCATAAATACGACCAATTGAACCAAATTCAAATCAACTTGCTGGCTGCGTCGTCGATAGCCTCGAGAGCGGCATTTCTTCCCGAAAGCCCTGAAACCCCGCCACCGGGATGTGTCGCAGCACTGCACATGTACAGTCCCGTAAGGGGTGTGCGGTATTTGCTGTAGCCCGGAAAAGGCCTCAGTGCCATCATCTGATGGACGGTTGGCTGCCCAAACACAGGATCGCCGTTTATAACATTTGAATTCTGGTTTTCAATGTCCTGCGGGCTCATTACCACTTCCTTAAGGACAGATTTTCTTATGTTCGGGGCATACTCTTCAAGCCTTTCCATTGAAATCTGGTAGATCTCTTTCTTGTCATCTTCTGTCCAGGGTTTCCCGCCTATTCTTGCCGGAGCCCTAACAAAGTTCCACAGTATGTGCTTCCCCGGCGGGGCTCTGGTATCATCAAAGATCGTGGAGTTGTTTACTGTCATGAAGGGATGGGTTGGAATTCTCCCTGTCGTGGAGTCATTGAACGCCCTAGAAATCTCGTCTACGGTCTCCCCGATCTGTACCATTCCCGCCTGGGTGGCATCGGCTGCTGTATATTCGGGCCTCTTGTCAAGAGCCGCGTGTATCATCACCTGGGTAACATCGGAATACTTGAACCTCTTGACCTTTGAAATGAAGCTCTCCTGGAGGGATGAGCCATCTATGAGTTTCAGGAAAAGAGCCTTAGGCTCGACGTTGGAAACTATGCCCCTCTTGGCGTTAAAAACCTTCCCGCTTTTTGTCCTGATACCATTGGCCCTCCCATTGGACGTCATAATCTCTGAAACTTCATCACCGAGCACAAATGAACCGGAATGCTTGGATATGTATTTCTCAAGTGCGGCAACGAGCGTCTTCATCCCGCCAATCGGGACAGAAGAGCCCTTTTCCTGAAGAAGCCCCACAAATGTAATGGCGAGCAGTGCCCCTCCTGCGTTCTCCGGAGACAACGGTGCATGGTTGGTCGCCCATATTGTGTAGAAAGCCTTCATCTCTTCAGACTCAAATGTCTCTTCAAGCCAGTCCCTTACCGACATGAATGAAAGCCTCATGAATTCCCGCCCCTCATCATTCTCCTCGAGTAGCGTCATGGTGTTGGAATAATCCGACGGAGGAGACGAAAAACTGGCCTCCATCATTTCCTGGACATTTCTGTAGTATTCATGGAGTTTCCTGTAAGCTGAGGCATCCTTCCTTGAAAACTGTTCAATCGATTTCACAGTGTTTTCAAGGTTTCTGTGTATTGTAATGGCTTTGCCGCTCTTGAACGGAGTTGATGCAACAACCTCCGGATCGATGTACCTGTAGCCGTAGTCTTTCAGGCCAAGCTCTTCTTCAACCGGGCCAAGTTTCCAGATGTTTATGGATGATGCCAGAACATCATGGTGGAACCCAGGCAGGGTGAGGTCTCCGGTAATGGCACAGCCGCCAAGGTATTTCTCCTTCTCTACAACCAGTGTGCTGTATCCTTCTTTAGCAAGATATGAAGCAGCAGAAAGGCCATTTGTTCCCCCTCCAATCACAATAAAATCATAGGATTCGCTCATCGGTAAACTCCTCATTGCGTAATGCCAACAATCGGATATAATATTTTCAAGGATTGTTGTTTGTTTCAGTGGTTGAAATAGACAGAAGACCCCCTTTCAGGCGTTTAGAACAAACAGGAATTCTATATACTCATATTTTGTCGCATAGGAGCCAGTGGGCAGGGGGATATATAACAATTGTTAAATTGAAAAACATCCAAATGCGAATATTTAAATAAAGAGTGACTAATCATATAAGGAGTTACACATGAAAAGTGGAGATCCATTGAAAGTATGGCCCGACGTTCCAGTTAAGGCCTATGTGCAGCTAACTGACGGTGAAAAGAAAATACTGGGGAGGCGACAGAAGATCATTTTGGCATGGAGCCTACTTGCATCGTTCACGTATGCATTGATCTGGTATTGGCTTAATGCCGTGGGGTTCAACCCAAACCCGACCCTGATATCAGTAGCTCACACGTACAGCTTCTCCCCGACTCAAATTGGATATCTTGTATCCGCATTTGCTGCGGGTTTTATCATAACCAATTTTGTCTGGGGGCATCTTAACGACAACTTTTGGCCATACAGAATAGTGACAATCGGCCTGATTATTGCCGGACTAACAACAGTGTTATTCCCGTACGTCCACAACCTGGGCGGAATGATAGCAATCAGGCTTTTGGAAGGAGTATTTAACGGAGCAGCATGGTCCGGTCTTATCAAGACGGTACAGCTTTGGTTCCCGATCGAGAAGAGGTCAAGGTATCTTGGCCTTATGATCGCCGTATACAGCTGGGCCATCTCGGCCGATGAGCTGGTGGGCCAGTCCTTCATGGCAAGCATCGGAGGGTGGCAGGAATGGGCAATCATCGTAGGAATCCTTGGCGTCATAGTTGGTGCAATCACCTATTTCACAGCCAAGCCATACGGCCCAATGGTCGGCCTGCCCCATCTTGACTGGGGAGATGTTCCGCCTTCAAAGGACATGAGTTTTGTGAGCAGTTTCAAAGCGCTCTACAAATTCAGGTGGATGATCCTGGCCATCCTGTCGGGATTCGTTGTTATTGGAGGTGCCAATGTCATAAGTGCATTCTACATACCTGACGTGCTGGGTGCAATACACCACATGACAGGTCCGCAGATAGGGCTTCTGGCAACGGTCTGGGGAGTTGGACAGGGAATCCTTATACTGATCTTCGGGCCTCTCAGCGACAGGCTCAGGAAGAGGGTAATCTTCCTGAAGATCGGACTCGGAGGATCGGTTCTGGCAATGATTGGCGTTGTTTTTGCAGCAATGAATCCAGGGCTGTCAATGCCAATGATGTACCTGATCACAATAGCCACCGGATGGCCTTTCCTTATAGCAGGTCCTGTTTTTGCCCTTCTGGCAGACAGGTACGGGGTGCAGCTTGTCGGAGCAGCTTCAGCCCATTTCGAAGGGTTTGGAACTGGTGGAGGGGCATTTGTGCTTCCTCTGATCGTAGGAGCGATGTCAGCATCCACCGCCTTTGGTGTAACATCACCATATCCTTGGGCAGTAGTGGCAGTGATATTCCTCGTGATATTCCTGTTCTGGCTCCCACAGAAGGACTACACAGTCGCCAAGTCGCTGGTGGATGTGAATACCCTGGAGAAGGAAAAGAGGGACAAGGAAATAGAGTTCGGATTGGTCGAAAACTGATTTTTGAAGGCATTATGCCTTCCCCAACTTATTTTTTTAAAAAAGTACTCTTATCAATAATTAAGCATTATATTTTCAAAATTTAGTTAAAAATTCTGGTTCCCAAAGGTTTATATTTTTAAAGGTAAATCGGTAATGGAAGGCAATGAATTACAAATATGACTTCGATTTGAAGAGAAAAGAACCGTACTCGCCGCAGGAATTTATTGACCTGATGGGCAACATAGCCGAAGAGAGATGGGCTGGGATACACCACCCGCTCGTGAAGAAATTCCTGAAGGGGGAACTGACAAAGGAACAGCTTAAAATCTGGGCAATACAGGAATTCTGGTTTTACAAGGGCCCATCTTACTGGTCAGCAGCCGAAGCAGCCAACGCCCCAACTCTCCTTGACCAGCAGATACTCATGGATCCGCTGGTGACTGAAATGGGAACCGGGGAGAAGGAATCCCACGTTTCGCTGTACATAAAATTCTGCAAGGCACTTGGGGCCACAGAGGACGAAGTGTACAACACCCCGCTGCTTCCGGGCACTGTATCAGGAGTAATGGAGTTTTACAACATTTGCAAGTATCTGCCGCTTCCGGAAGCACTGGCTGCCGAAAAAATAGCCGGTGAAAACGTCAATAAGATCAGGCATGAAAAGTACGTAGAGGCATACAAGAAGTACTATCCGTTTGTACCTCAAGATGCCATGATCTTCCACGCAGAACACGTAGAGGAAGATGTTGGCCACACTCAGATCGGTCAGTACCTCGTCAAGAAGTACTCAACCTCCAAGGAAGGCCAGAACAGAATGTGGGAGGCAGAAGTGAGGTTCCTGGCACTTCAATGGGTCCTTTACGACTCAATCTACAGGGTTGCAGTAGAGGGAGAAGATGTCCCAACATTCAAGGTGAGCCAGTTCTTCCCGCTTCCGTACTTTGACACAAACGATATTCCGGTTCCTGAATTCGACTGACAGTGTTTCACGGAGCTTTACATGTCTGAAGGAAACAGGAAACTGGAAAACAGGGTCGCCATAGTAACCGGAGGAAACTCCGGCATAGGCCGGGGCATAGCCCTGGCGCTATCCAAGGAGGGGGCCGCGGTTGCAATTGGAGACATCATTGAGACGCCAAGGGAAGGAGGTAAGGACACCGCTTCCGTAATCAGGGACAGGGGAGGGAAATCCATCTTCGTAAGAACGGACGTTTCAGATGAGAAGTCCGTTGAGAATCTCGTGGAGTCTGCAGTGAAGGAATTCGGCAAGATCGACATCATGGTCAACAACGCAGGAATAACGTTAATGAAGAGTGCTCTGGAAACCACGGGAGACGAGTTTCTCAATGTCCTGTCGGTGAACGTAAAGGGAGCCTTCCTGGGGTCAAAGTATGCCCTCAAGCATATGGTACGGGCACAGAAGGGAAAGATAATCAACCTGGCATCAAACTTTTCATACAACGCACTTCCGAACCTTTCTGCCTACGTTACCTCGAAAACTGCAGTTCTGGGACTGACCAGAGCACTGGCAGTTGAATATGCTCCCATCGGAATAAACGTGAACGCGATTTGCCCCGGTGCAACCAAGACCGAGTTTACCAGGCCTTTCTGGGGAAACAGTGAGGGCCTTGGTGAACTCAAGTCGAGAACTCCGCTAGTTAAAAATGGCGAATTTCTCGTGAAACCCGAGGATCTGGGCAAGCTGGCTGTCTTCCTGGCTTCTGATGATTCAGACATGATCACCGGTGAAGGCATACTCGTGGATGCCGGCTGGAGCGCCATGTAGAACTCCAACCTTAACCATTTTTTATTGAGACTGTTTCCAACGCAATTGTCGATAAAATTTTAAGCGATTTTCCACTTAAAGCTCATATGAGCACAGAGAACAGAGCCGAGGACATCATCAGCATGGTGTCTGAATCTAAGGTCTATGACCTGGGACAGCCTTACTGGAAGGGAATGCCAGTTCATCCTGCGGATCCGCCATTCGTTTTCTTCCTGTACAGGTACCACGAACACACCGCAAAGCTATTCAAGGAAATTGCACCGGGATTTGCCGACTCCATAGGCTACATGACATCTTCAATGCATGCAGGAACGCACCTTGACATGCCTGTTCACATGTCCAGAAACCTCAAGGTAATGGGGGAAGACATCACAAAATATGAGGATGACAGGGGCTACGTGGATGTGCCGGACAAGCTTCCGACCGTGGACAGGATCCAGCCCATCGTGAAAAGGGCAGTTCTGTTTGATGTTCCAAAGATGAAGAATCTCGACATCCTTGAGGAACGCTATGAGATAACCCCGGAAGACCTTGAGAAGACTCTGGAATCAGAAAAAGTAACTCTTAACCCGGGCGACTGCGCCCTCATAAGGACTGGATATTCAAGATTCTTTGAGACAGACAGTGACGCATATCTGCACAAGTTTGCAGGCCTTGGAGCCGCGGCCGCAAAGTGGCTGGTCGACAAAGGCGTTTCACTCGTCGGTGTAGACAACCTTGCAGCAGGTGTGCCTAAGCCCTTCGAGGTGCACAACATCATCCTGACAGACAATGGAAAATTCCTCATGAAGAGCCTTATGCTCGAGGAGCTTGCCAAGGACAACAAGTATGTGTCCATGGTTGTTGTATCGCCTCTCAGGATAAAGGGCGGAGAAGCATCCCTGGTCAGGCCAATTGCCATAGCATAATCCTTTATTTTACCCTTTTTTTTCACATTTTTCAGCATAATATCACCATCCGATGATTTGCTCAGCACATAACGCAAAATTATTACATACTCCCTTTTTATTCCAACTTGTGAAATAATGAGCTCAGATACAGATAAGAAATATTATGGAGAAGACTGGTGGGTCAGCCCGTACAACGTTACTGCCAATGAAGGACTGAAAGGTAAACTTCCAAAAAAAGTTCAGATTCACGACGTGACACTGAGGGATGGGGAACAGACTCCGGGAATCGTGTTCAACAAGGAAGACAAGGTCAACATTTCCAGGGCGCTCTCTGAAATGGGCGTTCACAGGATTGAAGTCGGAATGCCCGTGATATCGAAGGAAGAAAAGGACGCAATCAAAACCATCACATCAGAGAAGCTGGACGCTAAGATATTCACACTCGCAAGGCTTATAAAGAACGACATAGACCAGTCCGTAGAGTCAGGGGTAGACGGAGTAATTCTCGAAACACCACTTGGGACTCCCAAGAGAAAGCAGCTTGGGTGGTCAGTGGAGAAAGCCATGGACCTGACCCTTGAAATGATAGACCATGCAAAGTCCTACGGCATCTTCGTGTCTACATTCGGTGTCGACACAACGAGGACAGAGGAAGACATTTACATGGATTATATCAAGGCAGTCACAAAGACAAAGGCGGACTCGATAACCCTTGTGGACACATTCGGATGCATCACCTACGAGGGAATGTCATACCTCGCAGAGAAGGTCTCTCAGCTTACCGACAAGCCTCTTGAAGTCCACACGCACAATGACTTCGGCCTTTCCGTTGCATCATCATTTGCCGCTGTTGCAAAGGGGGCATCAACCGTGCATGTTGCAGTGAACGGAATCGGGGAGAGGACGGGCAATGCACCTCTTGACGAGATAACCACCGGCCTGAAGTACCTCTACGGGATCGACACCGGGGTAAAGCTCAGCGAAATGTACAAGCTTTCAAGGATGGTAGAAGAGAGATCCAACTTCATGCTCCCAAGCAACAAGCCCTTTGTGGGAACGAGGGCTTTCGCCAGGGAAAGCGGAATATCTGTGGCTGGATGGGCGAAATTCAACCTTGGGTCTGAGCCGGTCCTGCCTGAAGTCGTAGGAAACAAGCACGAGGTTGTGGTTGGAAAGAAGAGCGGAAAGGGCTCAATCGAGTACAAGCTCAAGGAAGTTGGCCTCTGGAAGGACGGCATCAACGAGGAACAACTTGAAAAGATAATGATGATGGTCAAGGACAAGGCCCAGTCCACGAAAAGGGAAGTGTCCGAGGAAGACTTCAAGAAATTCGCAAAGGAAGTCCTTTCCTAATCACCCTTTTTCACAATTATTATTTTTTAAAAATCATCTCAACTCAAACCTCTCTAATTTTTTGCACGGGTTTGGTATAACCTGATGACATCTTTTAAATAAGCAGTCCCAATTTTCTTCCGGTGAAATTATGAGTTGGGGAAAATCTCCGGGAAGCCCGGATGTACAACAAGAAATTGATTGGGTAAGAAAGCCTACCCCACCTGGCAAAAGGCTTGACGGGCAGTATGCACTTGTGACTGGAGCTTCAAGAGGCTTCGGACGAACAATTGCCCTTGCACTTGCTGAGGAAGGTGCACACGTAGCCGTGAATTACAACAGTTCCAAGGACGCAGCTGAAAAAGTTGTGAAAGAGATTGAAGCCATGGGGGTCAAGGCCATAGCTGTCCAAGCAGATATACGGGACAGGAAGCAGGTTATCGCAATGGCTGACAAGGTCTGGAACGAGTGGGGAAGGCTGGACATCCTCATTAACAACGCAGGGGAGACGGCTGCCAGCATGCAGTCCTGGAGGGACATGGATGACGAGATCATTGACGAAACGCTTGACCTGGACGTCAAGGGGACTCTCTACTGCCTCCACGAGTTCGGGATGAGGATGCTCGACAAGCATAAGAGCGGAACAATAGTGAATGTCGCTTCGAATGTCATTGTCACCGGAAGCCCGAGGTCACCAGTTTATGCTGCAGCCAAATACGGTATCATAGGCCTTACCAAGTCATACGCGCTTGCATTTGCTCCTTACGTGAGAGTCAATGCAATGGCGCCAGGGTACATGGACACGCCGTCCCTCAGGTCAAGAAAGGACTGGACGGACGAGAGGAGGCAGTTCATGGTCAGCCAGACACCCCTCAGGTCCATAGGAAAGCCCGAGAATATTGCATACACTGCAGTATTCCTGGCATCGCAGGACTCATTCCACATGACTGGAAACACGCTGCTTTGCGATGGCGGCTTTGGAATGGTAGGTGCATAATCTACCATTTTTAATTTTTATTATAACACGGGTGAAAAATCATGAGTGAAAAGCAAGGCGCAGATGTTGCAAAATCAATAGACAAGGAGTACATGAAACAGCTTGTAGTCGACATGGTGAACATACCAAGCCCGACCGGAAGTGAGCAGCTTATGGGAGAATACGTTGCCCAGAAAATGAGGGAGCTCGGCATGGATGTCATCTGGCAGGACGTCGAAGAGGGAAGGCCAAACGTGGTCGGAATCCTCAGAGGCGATGGGTCCGGACCATCACTTGAGTTCGATGGCCATCTCGATGTTTCATTCACCGGGACGGAGGAGTTCATGTCCGGCGGTGCTTCGGCAGCTACCGCTTCCATAAGGAAGGTAAACGGTGAAGACTGGATATTCGGTGTAGGAAGCTTCAACATGAAAGGTGCACTTGGTGCTTACCTGGCAGCCGCCAAGGCAATAGTGGATTCAAAAATTAAGCTGAAGGGGGACCTTGTCATATCGGCAACGTGCGGTGAAATAGAAGAGACACAGGTTGATGACTTCAAGGGAAAGCAGTACAGGGGATATGGCGCAGGGGCAAAATATGCAACATCCCACGGAGTGCTCCCCGACTACGCCGTCCTTGGCGAGCCTACAGGACTGAACCTTATGATTGGCCATTTCGGCTCCTTCTGGGTTAAGCTGACTGCCAGGGGAGGGACAGTTGTCCACACTGCCTGGTCTAGGGAGACCCTGAACAAGATAGAGCAGTTCAGCAGGGTTGTCGACAAGGTTTCAAAGTGGAAGAAGGAATTTGCAGACAAGACCGCGTACAAAGGGTACAACGGCATTGTCAACATAGCGGCTATCAACGGAGGCAGGCCATGGAAAGGGTCAAGGACTCCTGAAGAAGTCTCCCTGTACATGGATATAAGGTACCCGCCTGACTGGTCCGCCAAGCAGGTCAAGGCAGAGGTTGACAATCTTGTTGCATCGCTTAACAGGGAGGACCCTGATCTGAACCTTGTTGCACAGCCATATGCCATTAACCCGCCAACCGAGGTCGAGGACGGCTCAGAAATCGTGAAGGCAGTAAGGAACGCCCACAAGGAAGTTCTTGGAAAGGAGCCCGGAACAACGTATGAGCTGTGGTACTCCAACGCGCCAAGCTTCAACGCTCTTGGAGCTGAAGCAATAAACTACGGTCCCTCAGGAGCCAAGAGAATAGAGGGGCTGACGCTTTCAGACAAGGACAGGGAATACATCAACGTTGATGACCTCTACCAGTGCACCAGGGTCTACGCGCACCTGATAGCGGACATCTGCACAAGGGAAAAGAAATAAGGACATAAAGGGGAATTGATAGGCTCCCCGTCCTAAATCATTTTTTTGAGGATGCCATATTAAATTTGGAGAATAAGCTGTTTCCGAGAAATTACGAATATAGTAATAATATTGTGAAACGAGAACCTTTTTAAGGACTAATTCGTAATACGTCCATGGTCGATGAACAAAAACAGGAAGCCAAGAAGGAATTGGCTGAACTGGAGCAAGCCGCAAAAGAAGAGAGCGGCGGCTACATAATATTCCTTCTGGTGATCATTTACCTCGGGTGGGGACTTATCAATACTGACTCGAACCTGATATTGATACTTTCTGGCCCGATTTTGAAAGCACTAGGCCTGACATTGCAGCAATTTTCCTACATAGTGTCGGCTGGATTTGCAGCCAGTTTCGTCCTGAGCCTCTTTTTGGGCCCTCTTGGGGACAAGCTCGGAAGGAGGTTTGTTCTTCAGCTCACACTGATTGGAACTGCATTCTTCTCTGTCCTGCAGTATTTCATAAACAGTTTTCTTAGCTGGTTTGGAATAAGGCTCGGAGCAGGAGCCTTTACAGGTGGAGAATGGGGCGCCGGAGCAACGGCACTTTCTGAGACAGTTGACAAGAAGTACAGGGGATTTGTCCTCTCCATAATGCAGTCCGGATGGGTCTTTGGATACGGCCTTGCCAGTGTCATATCATTGTTCGCCATCACAACATTCGGTGCTGCCAACGGGTGGAGGGTAGCTTTCCTGTTTGCTTTCCTGCCGGCAGTACTGGTCCTCGCATTGAGGTTCTACGTAAAGGACCCTGAAAGGTTCAAGCACCTGAAGGACGTAGCAGCTGCCAAGAAGGGCGGAAACCAGGAAGTCCTTGCTGACCTTCTCACACGGCACAAAGTCGACATTGAGAAAATTTCAATGCCAAGCTACAAGCAGCTCTTCTCCAAGGACCTTGTAAGAATGACGGTTGTCCTTGCATTCTGGAATTTCATAACTACCGGAATAGCAATCACGTCAAACACTTTCCAGCCAACGTATTTCGAAGCACAATATTCGTTCGACCAGGTCACCACAATGTTCCTTATCGTTTCATTTGCGGGAATAAT
>JBJKST010000052.1:0-5715 GCA_046703705.1 Thermoplasmataceae archaeon | reverse complement strand
GGGTCCAGTGCAACATAGTCCCAAATTGAGTGGCCCGGAACAGAATATACGACACCAGTGCCGTTGTCCGGATCTACAAATGTGGTCTCCCTTGCGTTAACTCTTTTTCCGGTATACGGAACCTCGTATTCCTGGGCCAGTATTTCACTGTTCTCAATGTCCCTCACAAATTCCGCGTCGTGTATCTGCAGCTTGAGCTTCTGGAAAGATTCACTGGTCACTACGTAATCGCTTCCATTGAACCTGCAGGCTATATAATGCAGGCCTTTTCCTATCCAGAGGTTTGTTATCCCGAAAATTGTCTCCGGCCTAAGGGAGGCTGCAATTAATGAGAATTCCTTGCCCTTGAAGATTATTCCAGTAAACTCCTCTATGGAGACTTTGTCTGTATCCCCGTCTTTTATGTCGTCCTCGCCCACCGCGTTATCGTCATCTATGCTGTAGAGCACTGGATAGTTCCCGTTCTTTATCAGCCCGAGAGAGTTCAGCTTTCCGAATTGCCATTTTACGAAATCCTGGTACTCAGAGTCTGCCGATGTGAAGATCCTGGTCCAGTCTATTGAATATCCAAGGGACTTGAAATCCCTGATGACCGCTTTGGAGAAGTAGTCAGCTATGTTTTTCGGCTCCTCGAAACTCTTGAGCCTTTCCTCGACTTTATCCTCGCTTTCATACTGGAGAATGTAGTCCCTGTACAGCCTTATTGTATCTGGATCCTTCATCTTCAGCCTTTGCGAAAAGGCCAGAATCGGAGTGCCTGACTGGTGAAATGCCATGGGGAACAGCACATTCATTCCCTGGGAACGTTTGTACCTGGCTATTATGTCAGCCAGTGTGTACGTCCTGCCATGTCCCACATGAAGGGATCCATTCACGTATGGCCAAGGGACGGTTATGAAGAATTTTTCCTTTGCCGGGTCAGTTGACGGCTCGAATATCCCGGCCTTGTCCCATTTTTCCTGCCACTTCTCTTCGATTTTCTTCTCCATGATGAATCACTAAACAATAAGAACTGCAGCTGCTATTGTGGTGGTCCACTCACCTGCCTTCAGGACAACAGCAGTAGAGCAGATATTCCTCGTGGTAAGTATTTTGTCGCCAAGCACGTATTCTTCCTTCTCCTTGTCCCAGACCAGATTATCTGCCTCTCCCATTGTGCTGGCAAGCATTTCCGCAGCCAGTTTCTCGGCAAAGAATCCGGACACCTTTTCTGTTTCACCGAAACTGTGGTGTTCACTTAGGTATCCCCACTTGCTTTTGTCGGTGGGAATCGCGTATCCGATGGCAGAAGAAACCATTCTGTTCAACTCGTTTGATGAGTTTCTGGCAAGCACTGTGAATAATATCTGGCCTGGCGAGAGCAGTTTAAGCCCTTCCTTTCTGTCCACGACTTCAGCAAATGGTGGAAATATAGAGCTGATGCTTGACAAATTGTATTCCGCTATGCCTCCATCTCTAAGAGCTTCCTCAAATGACTGCAACAGGCTGTCGCCTCTACCTACACCTCTCGTAAAGAAAACCTTCTTTGGCACTAATGGAGACATAGGCAGCTAATTGCTCAGTTTATTTAATACATTTTGTGCCCGGCACTGGTTTCAGATGTCAAATACGATTTTTGCGTAGCCTTTTTCCGGATACAGTTCCAGCCCATGGTACGTCACTGCCTTTATCACGTTTCTGTAGTCTACATCTTCAGGGACCGTGCCACCGTTCAATGTTCCAGAAATCCGGACTTCAGAATTGCTGTATTTGATATCAGACTTGAAATACAGTATGTTTTCCGCTTCGAAATCGTAGAGGATCAGGGACAACAGGTCCACCAAGAGAAGGTCTGGTGACTTTGAACTCATCGTAATTTTTCTTGTCTTATTCAGCACCAGTTGGCTTGTGTCGACCATGATGTCGGCAAAGGACTCCACAGAATTGTTGAAAATCTCTTCATATGTGGTTCCAAAAACTTTGATGCCTATGTCGGCTGTATGCTCAAAAATCTCGTATTTCAATGGTTGAATATTATAAATAAAAATAAAAAATGTTTGGATGATTACTCTGCTTCATCCGGTCTCTGAGACTGTATCACAGGTATAGGCTTGTCCAGGTTGAGGCCTATTTCGCTCTCTGTGAGTTCCCTGCCGATACTCTTCTGATAGAAGTCAATGATTCTTCTCTTGTCTTCCATACTGTAGTCTCTGAAGTATTTGTCCTTCTTGAGTATCTTGCCAGTCCTCTCTTCGTAGGTCTTTGCAGGGACAGAGTATTTCCTCTGTGTTGCGTCTCTGTACATTTCTGGTATGACATTGAAAGCACAGAATGGAACGACTCTTCCATCAGGCATGGCGTAATGTATATCACACCTCTCCACCCTGTCAACATCATACGTGAATGGGTCCATGAAGTGCATGAATCCAATGAACATCGACTTGTAGTGGAAAGCCTTCAGTCCGTGGTAGTCTCCATCTGTGAATGCATTGTATACCATATCCTTGAGCTTGAAGTCCTTTGGAGCTTTCTCGTAGTCAACGAACTTCCTGAGGCTCATCAGCAGTTTGGATGTAGACGTTACTTTCCTTATCTTCTTGAATGAAGAGTTCTTCATTTCGTCTGCAAGTTCGCCTATGTACTCGAACATTCCTCTTACATCGATGAATCTGGTAATCGGTATGATTCTGTCATCATCCTTGAAGATATATGTTCCCATTCCACAGGCAAAGTGTATGGAAAGCTTGTACATTTCCTTACCCTTGAGCTGTTCTACAAAGTTTGAGACCTTTGCGGTTGATGGCACTGTAAAGAAGTCTTCCCTTCCTATAAGGCCGTCTGTCTGCTGCTCAATCTTCTTGATGGCTCCCGGTATTGTGACTCTCTGTTTTGCCCTCATTCTTTCCGGCATTCTTCCTACCAGGCTGACTGGCTGGAAGTTAACGGCCCTAACAGAGTCTATGTTTGAAAGACCGAATCTGATCATGTCTCCCAGATACATATCGTTGATTCCACCGATAATTGTCGGAACAAGAACAACTCCAAGAGGTGCGTTCTTATAGTTCTCAAGTGCTGCTGGTATCTCCCAGAAGTTCTTCGGGTTTGACCTCGGGGTCGGTCCGTCGAAACTTGTGTATATGACGTTTGAACCAGCTTCCCTGATTTTCTTCGGGAAATCGGGATCGAAAGCTGCCCTAACACTGTTGGTGTTGAGCTGGATGTGTTCGTACCCCTCTTCTCTTGCTATCTTGATAATGTCAATGATGTCGTCCCTGATTGCCGGCTCTCCTCCAGTGATCTGGACGGCGTTGGCTCCAACCGGCTTCTCGTTCCTCATCCTTCTGAGCATCATTCTGACCTGGTCCTGTGATGGCTCATAAATTGGCTCATCTTCCTTCGCGTAGAAGAAACAGTACCAGCAGGAAAGATCGCATCTGTTTGTTACAACAACGTTTCCCAGTCCAGTGTGTGATTTATGCTTGACGCACAGTCCACAGTGGGTTGGGCACTTGATCTTTGACTCGAGGTAAGCTACATGGGGGTTGAGAATCTTCACACCTGGGTCCAGCCATTTCTTGGCTTCCTGGTACATCTCGTAATCTTCCCAGTACTTCTCCTCTGTTACTCCGTGTTCCTCGCACTCCTTGACGAGCTTCACTTCACCGGCATTTTCGTACACTATTGCGGGTATCCTCATCTGATCAAATTTCTCATCATCAACGCAGATCGGACAAAGACTCAGAGTTACTCTAAGAATCATCATTTCGGGATTTATCAGATGCCCCATATCGTTGACGAACTCGTCAACTGTCTGGAACGGAGCATTTTTACTCAGTTCGAAGTCGTTGGCGAATCTGATCTCCGGATACCTGTCTTTTTCCTCAGACACAATCATTTTTGGTATCACCTAATGTCGAGTAGAAACAGATATATTAAAACAGTTTTGTCGGTTTACTAGCTAATTCGCTATTTTTCCTATTAGCTCGCTGACCTACATGTGTAATACTTAAATATGATAAGCATAACATCAAGGCTGATGAGCCATTTTACGGCTTCAATAATTAATACATCATTCTGAAGTTTATATTGTTTTTTATCACCGTATTTTTAAGGTATATAAAGCTACTTGCCGTTTGTTTTTCAGTGACACGGTTTATTGAGTAAACTAAAAAATAAATACTTCAGAGTCAATTAGGGGGTCAGGCGGGTGTGGTGTAGCCTGGTAACACGCGAGCTTGCCAAGCTCGTGCCTCGGGTCCAAATCCCGGCACCCGCATTTTTCCCTGCGATACGGAGTTTTGAGGAGTTTCTGCAGATTTCAGGTTCTAACCTTTACTGCCATTGGGCGACCCCATGCAAGGGTGGAAACGATTTTCATCTTTATCACGCCATTTTCTTGATATGGCTGCATTAACTCCAGCAATTCATCATCAAATTTCCTCGAAAGCCGTTCTCCCATAGCCTGTCTGCTCCAGGTTGCTCTCGAATGCTGACTTTCAAGGAAATCCCATACTGGCTGGAAAAAAGTTTCAAAGTATTGCTCCCTTCCAGCCACCTCCATCCAGTGTTCATGGCGGTTTGCTTCTGTCTTGAAACTTGAAGGGTTGTATTCGCTCCACCTTTTCGGATCTTTCTTGTTCAAGACTTTCAGCCACCTTGTGTTGAA
The DNA here is from genome assembly GCA_046703705.1 of Thermoplasmataceae archaeon. Lineage (GTDB taxonomy): Archaea > Thermoplasmatota > Thermoplasmata > Thermoplasmatales > Thermoplasmataceae. The sequence continues at coordinate 1,070 of JBJKST010000052.1, read as the reverse complement.
TTCTATCCATTCCTTGCTTCCACAAGGAAGTTTGACCGGTTCATCTCCAGAAATTATCGCGAGGTTTTCAGTCCAATTGGAAAGTTTCGGGAAAACAGATTCATGGTTCACCCAGTGTATTGAGCTCCCTGCAGTAATTAGGCTGAACTCCCCTTCATCCTCAAAATTCTCCACTGGCGTTTGTATCCATTCTATGTTCTGATATCGGTTTGCATAGGCGGATTTAGCGGCCTCAATCATTGCCCTCGACGGATCAATGGCCACGACCTGAGAATAGTGTTCCGCCAGAACTTGGGCAATCTTGCCTGGGCCGCACCCAATATCAAGTGCCTTTCCTCCAGGTTTCATGATAGCAAATAGACGCTTGAAGAGAGCGTCAGGGTAAGGCGGGCGCTTGGAGTAACATCTCACCACGTCCTCCTCCTCGAACGTTTTTGCTTTCATGGTCCTGCCGGGTTCTGATGGAGTAAAGTTGCTATCCGCCATATTATGAACAGCAGTGACGTCCTGTACAAAACATTTCCTCACTTTTGGTTCAGCAAATGTTATGGTAGAGAAAGTGTATCGCTGCAGGGCCTTCAGGATAAAAATAAAAATTTATTTAAACGGCTTACGGAGCCGTTTTTCTAAGTATTTTTCCCATACTTTTCATGAGTGCCACCAGAGCGGACAGAGTAACCCTGATGTCTTCGTCTCCGAGCAGTGTACCAAGCTTGAGAGGTGAATACTTTTTCGGGTTATGAACAGCATCAATCATGTCGTCCGTAATTTGCTCTGAGTTGTACATCAGGCCCTTGATCATGTCAGAATTCTTTTCAGAACCCAGGGCGCCCATAAGCGAGATGAGCACATTCAGTGTTTTCATCAGCGACATGGCAAACTCCTTGGACGAAAAGAATTTGGCCAGGAAGTCCACGTCCGTTGGAAGGTAATCGTCGACAAAGTTGCCTATAAGGTCGATTATTCCTGCAGCTTTCAGCTTTTCAAGAACATCTACCGCAGAACTGAGCACGTCTGCATTATCCACCATTTTAACCAGTAGCACTTCCATCTCGTCACTTAACAAATCC
>JBJKST010000051.1:0-6553 GCA_046703705.1 Thermoplasmataceae archaeon | reverse complement strand
GTGACTATGGGGAATTACCCTCAGTTTCCCGAGGCTATACCCCACCTAAGGGTAGATTATCCGCGTGTTACTGAGCGGTTCGCTGGTGTCTTACGACCCCTTAACTCGCATGGCTTAGTCGTAACCTGATAGCAGTGGCCGCCGGCAGGATCAACCGGAGTTAATTCCTGTCTAATGCACAATAATTATTGAGAATTGGCGAGCCATAGTTTGCACCTTTCCCTATCAGAAGTGAGCATAACCTCACAACCTCATATTTCCCAGCTTTGGAATGGTATAGTTCACACATATGCACTTAGCATTGTCCCTTACCCGCCTTATTAGCTGGATATTAGTGTTATATTCCTACACTTTTAGTGCGTAATTCCCCTTATAACTAGAATCTATTTAACTGTTTCGTGAACCAGTTTATTATTGGATAATTCTGGTATTATTATATTGAGTGTACATCTTAGAATCTCGTGTGAGGAAAGCTGCACCTCTTTCTAATGTATTTTCAGGCCTTCTGATCAAAAGTGATAGTTTTATTGGGTTTCGGCCTTCTTGATTGTTATTGGTATGACATTATTCTCGAATTCTAGCATGGCAATATCAACAGGATCTATCAGGTTGCTGGGGACATCAATTATAACCGGGGCACCCATGGCAATCTGCAAAGCTCGCGCTCCGATAATCCTTGCTCTTTCAAATTTAGTGAATGTCATAAAAATCATTGGGAGATGAGATATTAAAATATCGATAATAAATTTTTTCACATGACGGTGGGTCATGACGCCATGAAATTACTTATCACGCACAAATGAGTTGAGACTGCTCATTGCATGGTGCTAATATCGTAAGAAATACTAGAGTTTTTAATATAGCAATTATCTTACCGTTGCCCCGTCCCTGCTCTCTCCGGAAACGCGCGCGAATTTTCCGTCAACAGTGATGAAAAACTCCCTGCCCTGGAAGTTGGCCGTTGCCCTGAACTCATTTTCGACTTTCTTCACCTTGAGGCCAAGTGCCTGCAATGTCTTGAGCTCTATTATGCCTACGCCGTTGTAGCCATAGTCGCCTATCTGCACAGGTGCCCCCTCCTTGATTTCATCTGGGACGGTAAGGTATTTTACACTCTCGCCGTCATCGGCAGCAAGCATCATTCCTTCGGAGACCTCACCTCTCAATTTTGCTTTCTTGAGGTTTGCAACGATGATTATTTTCTTTCCGGGAAGCTCCTCGGCCCTGTAGTGCTTCTTCAAGCCTGCGACAAGCTGCCTTTGCTCGTCTCCAAGCGAAAGCTTCAGGACATAAAGGGCATCTGCATTGGGGTGGTCCTTTGCCTCCAGAATCCTGGCAACCCTTAGATCCAGCGGATTGGGGTTCACATCCTCAAACTCTATTTTCTTGAACGGTTTTGCGGGCTTCACATTAGGCAGGATGAAATCCTCATTTTCAAGAAGTTCAAAGCCCTCCTTCTCAATGCTGCCTGAAACACCAATTCTGGAAAGCATATTTACAGCAGATCCCGGTGTAAACGGATATATCATAAGTGTCATGTACTCCGCGAGCCTGTACGAGACCCAGATTTTCGAGCTGCATTTGCCGACATCTGTTTTTACAAGGTCCCATGGCTTAGAGCTGTTGAAGTATATGTTCGATTCCTTTACGAGCTCCAGCCATTCCAGTAGCGCCCTCTTAACTTCCGCCTTTTCAAGCTTATCCGAGTAACGGCTGAATTTTTCTGCTGCATATTGAAGCATTTTTTCATCTTCGCCGTCAAGATTGCCCCTCTTGAGCTCCAGGGAGTTGTTGAATGCGAAACTGGTCACCCTGTGGATGAAATTCCCGTACTTGTCGATGTATTCTGAATTGACCTTCTCGCCAAGGTCTTCGGGTGAAAAGTCAGCGTCGCTGCTCTCCGGGAGAATGGAGGCCATGTAGTATCTCAGGTAGTCCCTGTCTGTGAGATCGAGCATCTCATCTGCAGTGAAACCTATGCCTCTGCTTTTGGAGAACTGCTTTCCCTTGAACCTCATGAACTCGTTGGCAACAACCTCATACGGGAGGTTGATTCCCTTGAGGCCCATGATCATCCCCGGCCACACTATGCTGTGGAATGGAATGTTGTCCTTTCCGATGAAGTAGTAGTTCCTGACATCCGGGTCCATGTAAAAGGATTTCCAGTAGTCAGGCTCTCCAATCCTCTCGGAGTAAATCTTGGCGGCAGATATGTAACCGATAAGGGCCTCGAACCAGACATATATCCTCTTGTTCTCGTAGCCTTCAAGTGGAACGGGGACTCCCCACTCAATGTCCCGGGTTATTGCCCTTTCCTTCAGCCCGCCTTTCACGAAGTTCTTGGTGAACGTGAGGACATTCTGCTTCCAGAAAGTCTTTGTGTCCAGCCATTTGAGTATCTTTTCCTGGAGGAGGTCCAGCCTTAGGAACATGTGTTTTGTTTCCCTGAACTCCGGCTCGGTTCCGCAGATCGAGCACCTCGGCTTGATGAGCTCCTCAGGGTCGAGTATCTTGCCGCATTCGTCGCACTGGTCTCCCCTTGCCTCTTCAAAACCACAGTTGGGGCAGGTTCCGGTTATATAGCGGTCCGGCATGAACCGATTGCATCCCGGGCAGAAAGGTGCCACCATTGTCTTCTCGGTTAACAGCCCTTCATCCTTGAGTTCAAGGAATATATCCCTTACAGTTGCGGCGTGCTCTTCTGCTGTCGTCCTGGAAAAGATGCTGAAGCTGATGCCAAGATTAAGGAAAGTCTCCGTGTGCTCCCTGTGGAACCTGTCGGCAATACTGGAAGGCGACACTTTCTCCTTGTCCGCCCTCAGTGTTATCGGGGTTCCGTACTCATCGCTCCCAGAGACAAAGAGGACTTCATTCCCCCTCATCCGCTGGTATCTCACGAATATATCCGCACCGAGGTAGGCACCCGCTATGTGCCCCAGATGCAGGGGGCCGTTTGCATAAGGCAGTGCGCAGTTAACCAGTATTTTCAAATTTGATCCCTCCTTCGCGACAGGCCATGGCCAGGATTATACTCTGGAATAAGGCCCTGCTATTTACTTTTTACATTTTGGCAGCGGAAGAGAGCCTCTGTATGGTGTACTCTCTCCCGAGTGTCGAGAGGAAGTAGCCCAGCCTTGGGCCACGCTCTTTTCCGACCAGTGCCTTGTAAAAAGAAGCAAAGCCTTCCTTGGCACCCATTCCCGACTTCCCAATAAGCTCGTGGATCTTTTCATGGATCGTCTCAGGCGTCCACTCCATGGTTGTGGAGGCATCGACAAATTCACGTATAAGGCTGGCCTCCTCTCGGGACAGCTCGACCTTCGCCTCCGCATCAAGCAGGCTGAACTTTACGTTTTCCGGCGCATATTTTTCAAGCCACTTCTTGATTGCGTCAATGTTTTCTCTCATAACAGGGCTGATCCTGTCCACACCTTCTCCCGCCCGGACCAGGGCCTCAAGGAGGTCCTCCTCCTTAGGGTAGATCTGAACTAATGTTACGAGATGCCTGAAGCCTATCTTGCTTATGTTTTCAGTGCTTCCCTGGAGCCTTGACAGCTCATAGGTTCTTCTGGAATCCTCATAAAGCTCGCCTCCGCTGAGGTAGAGGTTCTCGTATTTCTCATACTCATCGATGAGGTTGAGCAGGCCTGCGCCCGGATCGAACGTTATGTGCCTAGAAGGCTGGGACCTGGCCACAAGAAATCTTAGTATCTGGGGAGGTGCAAATTCCACCATCTCATGCGCCGGTATCACTACACCTGTAGAAGAGTGCATTGCCCCTTTTCCCTTCAGGAATATGTGCTCATAAAGCAGCGGTTCTGGAGCTTTGGCTCCGAATATCTCCTCGATGATGCCCTTTCCTGTGTCGTAGGATCCGCCGCTTACGCCGTGGTCTTTTCCAAAGGGCTCGACAGTGACGCCAAGGGCATACCATTTTGCCGGCCATTCGACTCTCCAGGGCATCTTTCCCTCGGCCTTCCTGACGTCAGAGATGCCTTCATGGCCGCATTCGCATCTGTAGCCTACCTGCGGGAATTTGTACCACTGGACTTTGGCCTTTGTTATGCTGCCGCAACTGCTGCACAAGGGGTTGTAAGGGTACCATTCCTTGCCAACCGACCTTCCCGATATTCTCTCAAGTATCGCCGCCACGTCGTCTTTTCTCGTGATTACCTTGTCAATAGCATCAGCAAATACTCCGGATTCATAGAGGCCTGTGGACCTGACGACATCGACTTTCACATTGATCTTTTCCAGCGTTTCAAGAAAAGGGCTGAGAAAATATTCTGAGTATGTTCCCTCCCCCTCAGGGGCGGGGATCATGCTCAGCGGGTGCCCCACATACTTCTCATAGCTCTGCGGCAGGAAAGGGTACACTTTCCTCAGTGGGTCCATGTCATCACAGAGATAGATGAAGCGGCTTTTGAGGCCCCTGTCCATGGAAGCTTTGTACAGCATGTCCCCTGTCAGAATCTCCCTCATATTCCCGACGTGGATATGCCCTGAGGGCGAGATTCCAGTCGAGAAAAGCTGGTCTCCGCTAAGATTTTTTACGAAAGCGTCAGCCCAGTGCATTGTGAATAACCTACTTTGTGCCCACCAGGCTCGTTCTGAGTATGGATCTAATACGCACTCCGCTTATCTCTTCCCCGGCCATCTTTGACGCGAGTACAACCGCCAGAACCACTTTTCCCCCGGCTTTCTGGACATCCAGTATGGCTCTCTTCAGGGTCTCGCCTGTGCTGGCAACATCGTCCAGGACAACAACGTTCTTTCCTTTGACGCCTGCAAAATTGCTGCTGAAAAAGCCCTCTTCCCTTGATGGGTGAGGCCTGTACACTGTGATTTCCTTGTCAAGTATGAATGAAACCATAGTGGCGAAGGGTATTCCATTTATGGAAACTCCAAGGATCGAGTCAACCTCGTAATCGCCGTTTATGGCCTCTTCCTGGATGATGTCTGATATTACTTCTGACAGGCTGTATATCCTGTTGCCGAACACTCCGGCACTTCTCCATCCAATCTTGACATCCTGGACGGACGATTCCTTGAGGAAATCCTTGCTCAACAGCCAAGTGACTGTGTTAACCGAAAGGTGCAATTCCGTGGATATCTCCTTATCCGACATGCCCTTGTTCTTAAGCTCGAGGGCTCTTTTGTAGAGATCTTCTACGCTCTTCATTTTTATCACTCTGTTTGGAGTTTGATGTGATGCGACTTATGAGTCTATCTTGTTTAATTATTATAATTTTAGCCAAATCAAACCTGGAACATAAGCTCCTTCCTGTACTGCTCGAAGGAGTCCCTTATTTTTGCCGCTACTTCCTCAAGCTGTTCCCCGTCTGCCTCACCCCTTTCCCAGTTCAGGTGCCTGTTGCACCACCTTGGAATTATGTGAAGGTGGTAATGCATGACTCTCTGGTTTGCGCATGGGCCGTTGTTCTGCCCTATATTTATGGCATCAGCGCCGACAGCTTCCATTACTGCCTTGGCCAGTACCCTGGAAAGCTCATGCACCTTTGCGAACCTGTTGTAGTCTATATCGAATATGTTGACAAAATGGTCCTTTGGTATGACGAGGGTGTGTCCCTCCTCAACGGGTGCTATGTCCATGAACGCCAGCGTGTCTTCGTCCTCGTATACTATTGCAGCCTTTCCCTGCCTTGCCACATCATCACAGAAAACACAGCCGTCCTTGAACATCTTACTGGCTGAATCAACACTCACGTTTTAATTTTATGCAGATTGCAGACCAGGCAGGTCCCCGGCGCGCATGCAGGCGCTAAAAAAGTCATTGACTAAGATAAAATAGTAAGTTGTTATTTTCAACAATGCCTTCAGGAACAATCAAGATGAACAAGCCACCTCCAATGCCCGTTGTTCAGCCTCCGGGCAAATCACAGAAATACAAGGGCGTAAAGCACACCATAATGGTGATGAGCGGAAAAGGTGGAGTCGGAAAATCAACAGTTGCAGTGAATCTGGCAGTAACTCTGGCCAAGCAGGGCTTCAAGGTCGGGCTGCTGGACGCTGACATCAACGGGCCGGACGACCCGAAAATGCTGGGCGTTGACAAGGAAAAGGTCTATGCTACAGAAAAGGGGGAAATATTGCCCCTTGAAACCAAATACGGTGTAAAGGTCATCTCAATGGCCTTCCTGCTTCCATCCGAAGAGACAGCAGTAATCTGGAGAGGTGCCCTCAGGCACAAAGCAGTACAGCAGTTCCTGGAAGATGTGGTCTGGGAGGACATGGATTACGTGATTCTTGACATGCCTCCAGGAACAGGCGATGAAGCACTTACAGTTTCCCAGCTCGTCCCAGATGCAGACGGGATCCTGGTTGTCGTTACACCACAGGATGTTGCACTTCTGGACGCAAAGAAAGCAATGAACTTCGCCTCACAGCTGAAGCTTCCGGTTCTTGGCATAGTCGAAAACATGAGCGGTTTTGTCTGCCCACACTGCGGAGAGACAATAGACATATTCAAGAGAGGCGGGGGAGAGAAATCCGCCAAGGAAAACAATGTCTCATTCCTGGGAAGAATACCACT
>JBJKST010000050.1:0-36528 GCA_046703705.1 Thermoplasmataceae archaeon | reverse complement strand
GGAATGCCTTGATCACCCTGATGATCTCGTTTATGTTCCTTCCGATCTCGGCCGGATAGTAGATCATCCACCTGACTGTCTGGTTGGGATCGATTATGAATACGCCCCTAACAGTGACACCGCTCTTGGGATCGTAGAGGTTGTACGCGTCGGCGACCTCCTTCTCTATGTCCGCGATCACCGGGAAGGGTATCTCAACGCCATACTTCTCCTTGATGTCCTTGAGCCAGGCGATGTGTGAATATATGCTGTCAACGCTTAGCCCTATGAGCTCAACTCCGAGCTTCTTGAATTCGTCGTACCTCTCGGCGAACCCCATGAACTCGGTTGTGCAAACAGGCGTGAAGTCTGCAGGGTGCGATAAGAGAAGTACCCACTTTCCCTTTAGGTCAGAAAAAGTCATAGGCCCCTTTGTCGTGTTTACTGTAAAATCCGGTGCTTTCATTCCTAGATATACTGCCATGATAATTCCTCTACTGAATATGGAAGCATTTTTCTATACACTTAGGTCGTGTGCATTATTTGCACACATCGAAAATGATAATATCTTGTATGAGGCTACTTCAGCTTGACACAGTAAAATCTTTTTCTTGTGTCGGACAGGCAAACCTTGGTTTCTATGAAGTCCAGCTGACCCAATATTTTTATGGCATACATCAGGGCCCTTCTCGAGAGCCCGGATTCACTCTTCAGCCGGTTAAGATCGCATATTTTGACTTCCTGGAGGATCCTGAGAACGAGTTTGGCTGATGGGGGCATTTCCCTTATGGTCTCATAGGATTCCATGTCTCAAAATTGTATAGTTAAATTTAAATGATTCGTAATAGAGACGCATACAAAAAAGGAAGAACTAGTTAAAATGTGGGTAGAGTCCATTATTCTTTATTCTGTCACAATCACAACGTCACAAAACTTATCTATTCTCTTACATTTGTTATGACCACATGGCTTCTCTCCTTGATAATTACGGCAGACCTGTTAAGAGCCTTAGGGTGCAGGTAAATACAACCTGCAATTTCAAGTGCTTCTTCTGCCACATGGAAGGCACAGGAATACACTCTGCATCCATGTCGCCCGATGAGATCGAGACTGTCATCAAGGTGGCAGCCAAATGGGGAGTAAACAAGATAAAATTTACCGGCGGTGAACCGACTCTCAGAAGCGATATTGTTGAGATAGTGGAAAGGACTAGAAAGCATATTTCAGGCAATATTTCGATGACAACGAATGGTGTCATGCTCCCCAAACTGGCCGGCAAACTCAAGGAAGCAGGGCTTGACCGCGTAAATATTTCCATGCATTCAATAGACCGCGAAGGTTTTGAATTCATTACGGGGACAGATTTCCTTGACAAGGTAGTGGAAGGAATAAGGGCAGCCAAGAAAGCTGGCCTATACCCGATCAAGATTAATTTTGTGGTGCTGAAAGGCGTGAATGAGGATCAGGTGCCGAGAATGATAGAACTGTCGGCAAGGGAAGGAGTAATCCTGCAGCTGATCGAATTTGAAACCACCAGGGAAGGGGAAGACTCGGAAGAGTTCCAGAAGTATCACATCCCACTTGAGGAAATAGAAAGAGAGGTTGCAAAATCCTCCTTCAAGGTTGTGCGGAACGAGCTCCACAACAGGCCAAAATATTCGGTAGAAATGGAGGAAGGGGAGGCAGAGGTCGAGTTTGTCAAGCCCATGAGGAACGCAGAATTCTGCAGCCACTGCACAAGAATGAGGCTCACATCAACCGGAATGCTGAAAACCTGCCTCATGAGAGACGACAATTACACGAACATCATTTCAGGCATAAGGAACAAAAAGGACGAGGATTATCTTGATGACCAGTTCATAAAGGCGGTCAAAAAGAGGGAACCTTACTGGAAACCGGAGGATGAAGTTGAAGGTAAAAATAAGATACTTCGCACTGTATAGGGATTTGTCAGGAAGGTCAGATGAAACGCTTGACCTGGAGGATGGATCAACGCTTACGAAGCTTCTGGAAGAGGTGAAGAAATCACATCCTATTTTAAAACAGCAATCCGGGCAGTTCCTTCTGGCTGTGAATGAAGAGTACGCCGCACCTGAAACTGTCCTTCGTGAGGGTGACGAGGTCGCGATCTTCCCAAATGTCAGCGGCGGATGAGGGTTGCTGACCTAATCTGCCATATTCTCAAAATTTTCCAGGTCTTGCCTGTAATTCACGTTCGTAAAGAATTTCTCTTCCTCTTCCGCTATCATTATTGTATCATGTTCACCTGACTCTATTAGGGACTGAAGGCTCTTTCTGACTGGCTTCCGGCATTCCTCAAATACCCCTGACATGCCAGAGTTGTAGATTCCATGCATCGGTTCCATTCTTCCATCTTTGTGGATAGGGAACAGTGGCCTTCCGGAGTAATGGCCCAACATCTTTCTGAGGTAAGCCGGGCTGATGAGGGGCATGTCACCTCCCAGCACAAAAACCTCCTTGTACGTTTTCAAAAGAAAAGCAATTGAATCTGCAGCAGTTCCCGCAGTGCTGTCCAACACAACTTCAGCCCTGCTGTCATTAACACGAGGATCTTTAGTAAATATCACTATTTTGTCGAAGCACTCTGACGCCAATGCCCTTCCGACAACCTCTCCAATCAGTGTCGTGTTGTTTATCCTGTGCATGTGCTTTCCGGGGAACCTCTCGCTCCTTTTTGCGAGAATGGCAGCTATCACGATCACTACAATGACAATTCAATGAAAAATGTTACAGCCCGATCACATTTGCATTGGCGTGTATACAATTTCAGAGCTTGCAACCTGCCGAAAGAATGCTCCAAAAACCAAGTCGATCAAATCCAATCCTTTGCACTTTACAGTATTATAATTATTTTCATTAGCCATATTACAGACAAGGTTTTTAGTTATGTTTTCATGGTCAACTCAAGGGATATGGATCAGTTCATCGTCACCCTGAGAAAGGTCTGATTATTTATGGAGGATCAACAGCTTGAAATAATTCTGAACGGGCATAGAGTGAAGGCACGCGATGGACAGACTGTACTTGAGGCCGCTCTGTCAGAGGGCGTTGAAATACCGCACGTCTGTTTTCAACCCAACCTTGGGCCAATAGAAACTTGTGATACATGCATAGTGAAAGCTGGAGACCGTTTTGTCCGAGCGTGTTCGGGGAAGGTTGAGGACGGCCTGTATATAGACACCTTATCTGAAGGTGTCAAGGAAAGGCAGAGAGAAGCTGCCAGCAGAATCCTTCACAATCATGAGTTATACTGCACAGTTTGTGAGAACAACAACGGAGACTGCCCTGTGCATAATGCCGTGAAAAGCCTGAGGATAGACAAACAGAAATACCCCTTTGAAAAGAAGCCCTACGAAATAGATGATTCCAATCCGTTTTATGTGTATGATCCGAACCAGTGCATACTCTGCGGGAGATGCGTTGAGGCATGCCAGAATGTGCAGGTCAACGAGACTCTGAGCATTGACTGGTCGATGGAAAGGCCAAGGGTGATATGGGACAATGACGTGGCCGTCAGGGACTCTTCATGCGTATCCTGTGGCCACTGTGTGACGGTCTGCCCTGTTAATGCACTAATGGAGAAGAATATGCTGGGAAAGGCAGGTTACCTTACCGGCATTGGTCAGAGCGAAAAAAGGGAGCTCATAGACCTGGTAAAGATGACCGAGCCACAACTGGGGCTTTCCTATGTGACAGCAGTCAGCGACATTGAGTCGAAGGCAAGGGGCGAGCAGATCAAGAAAACAAAGACAGTATGCACCTACTGCGGCGTCGGATGCTCTTTTGACATGTGGACCAGGGGGAGAGACATACTTAAGGTGCAACCGCAGCCCGAGTCGCCGGCAAACGGGATTTCCACCTGCATCAAGGGAAAATTCGGATGGGAATTTGTCAACAGCAGTGAAAGGCTATCAAGGCCGCTGGTCAGGAATGGAGACCATTTTGTAGAGGCTTCATGGGAAGAAGCGATCTCCAGGGCAGCAGAAGGTCTGCTGACCGTTTCGGATAAACATGGCAAGAATGCGTTGCAGTTCATTGCCTCATCAAAGGGGACAAATGAGGAGGCATATCTTGTACAGAAGTTGGCAAGGCAGGTATTTGGCACCAACAACGTGGACAACAGCTCCAGGTTCTGCCAGGCCCCTGCTACAACTGGACTCTGGAGAACGGTGGGATATGGAGGGGACGCGGGCTCCATAAAGGACATACAGCATGCTGACCTGATAATTGCCATAGGCACTAACACTGCCGAGTCCCATCCTGTACTTGCCACGAGGATCAAGAGGGCACATAAGCTGAATGGCCAGAAGCTCATCGTGTCAGACCTCAGGAAGCATGAAATGGCCAGGAGGGCCGATCTCTTCATGCATCCAAGGCCCGGGACGGATATCGTATGGCTTTCTGCTGTCTCCAGGTACATTCTGGATCAGGGATGGGAAGACAAGAAGTTCGTTTCCGGAAGAGTTAACGGGTTCGAGGAATATAGGCGGAGCCTTGAGCCCTTCACCCTCGACTATGCCGAGACCATCACGGGGATCCCAAGGGATGATATTGTCAGAACGGCTGAAATGATACATGAATCCAAGAAAGTATGCTGCCTGTGGGCTATGGGCATCACCCAGCACCAGAATGGAAGCGATTCCTCAACAGCCATATCAAACCTCCTCCTCATAACAGGAAACTATGGCCGGCCCGGAACTGGAGCTTATCCCCTAAGAGGGCATAATAATGTTCAGGGCACCACAGATTTTGGCGCCATAAGTTCCTATTACCCGGGTTACCAGGAAGTTGGTGATGAGTCCGTCAGGAAGAAATTCGAAGAAGCATGGAACTGCCAGCTGGACTCCAATGCCGGAATGGACAACAGCACCTGCCTGGAGGCCATATCGGAAGGCAGGATAAGGGCGATGTATGTTATAGGTGAGGAGCTTGTTTCTACAGGTGCCGACTCAAATTATATCAGGAAGAGCCTTGAAAGCCTGGATTTCTTGGTGGTCCAGGACCTTTTCCTGTCCGAAACTGCACAGTACGCAGATGTGGTCCTGCCTGCCAGTGCCAGCCTGGAGAAGGAAGGTACATTCGTGAACACAGAGCGCAGGATTCAGAGAATATATGAAGTCATGGAGCCTTATGCGGACACAAAACCTGACTGGGAGGTCCTGCAAATGCTTGCCAGGAAACTGGGTGCCGGCTGGAACTACGGAAACCCTTCCGAGATAATGGAGGAGATCGCTTTGCTTGCTCCACTCTTCTCGGGGGTAAGCTATGAAAGGCTCGAAGGCTACAGGAGCCAGCAATGGCCTGTAGCTCCTGATGGCAATGGAACGCCAGTACTGTACACCGAGAGATTCAATTTTCAGGATGGCAGGGCAAGGCTCCACAAGGTATCATGGAAACCTGTCCTGGAAGCGGGAGATGGGTATGACCTGCACCTGAATAACGGGCGACTGCTGGAGCATTTCCATGAAGGGAATGAGACCTACAAGACCCCGGGAATACGTGAAATTGTGCCATCCACGTTTGTAGAGCTCTCACCTGAACTTGCAGCAGAGAGGAAAATCCGGACAGGAGACCTTGTCACGATCAAATCCAGGTGGGGAAGCGTGAATGTACGTGCACTTGTGACCGACAGAGTCGGGGGCAATGAACTCTTCATGCCAATGAACAGCAGCGGTGAATCTGCCATCAACAACCTTTCAGGCAGGCTGATGGATGAAGTATCCCACACACCCGCCTATAAGGAGATCCCGGTAAAGCTGGAAAAGCTCAGAGATGCACCCTCGGGACCACCCCTTCCCGCCTGGAACCATAGAAATGCCACCCCGAACCCGCAGCATGGCGTTGAAGTCCAGAAGAAGTGGAAGAGAAGAGACTATGAACCCCTAGTAGATGAATGAGGTGTAAAGAATGGCAAAACCAATAGCAGAAATCAGGAAAGCGGAAGACGGGAAACCCACCCCGGATGAACAATTGCCGGGACTTATTGCTGAATTGAAAGGACACGAGGATGCAATCAGAGAATTCATGAACCTCCTAGATGCATTGAAGGAGAGCGGCCTCCTCTCCCTTGCAAGCGGCCTGGCCAGGAATTACAGGTATGTGATGGAAGAACTTGCAGATGGGCTTTCGTCAGAGAAAAGCAAAACGTTCCTTGCAAACGCACTCGCCATGTACACCCTGCTTTCTTCCATCGACTCAGAAAGAATTGCTGGATTCGCCGACAATCTTCAAAATGCAGTAAACAATGCAGGGGAATATGAGAAACAGGGAAAATTGGGCATTCTCTCACTTCTCAATCAGATTGGTGACAGGGATGTTAGCACAGGCATAAGAGTGATGCTGGCAATCATGAAAGGATTCTCGCTTGAGAAAAAGGATGAGCCTTGAACAGGAAGGAGCATGCAGAGGAAGGGAAAACATCAGTAGTCGTTGATGCCGCTGCCTACAGCACGTCAAAAGGCATTATCACATTAAAGGATCCTGTGACCGTTGAGGAGCCCCTTGAAATAAGGCTCTGCACAGAAGGCGGAAAGGAGTGCCGTGCCATTTCTGTAACAATGAGGACTCCGGGGAAAGATGTGCAGTTGGCCATGGGGTTCCTGTTCACCGAGGGAATAATTGAGAGCAGTAGCGACGTAATCTCAATAGGGCACCCGGAGAATGGCAGCCCGGGCAGCGAAAACGTGATCGAGGCCCGCCTTCAAGACGAAGTGTTCAGGAAAGCCTCCGAATACGGAAGGAATTTCACTGCCAATTCAGGCTGCGGGGTATGCGGAAAGGGCAGCATAAACGAGATATTCATAAGGGGAAGGAAAATCATAAGAAGCGGCATTGAAGCACGAGCCTCCGTTATCCTGAGCCTGCCCCAAAAAATGAGGGAATCGCAGAGCACTTTCGCCAAGACCGGCGGAATTCATGCGGCGGCCCTTTTTGATTCCAAGGGTGAACTGGTCAGCATAGAAGAAGATGTGGGAAGGCACAATGCATTGGACAAGGTTATCGGGGGCCTTCTAATGAGAAATATGATCCCTGCATCGGATTACATAATGCAGATGAGTGGAAGGGCCGGCTTTGAGATGGTCCAGAAGTCCATAATGGCCGGAGTCCCAATAATATGTTCTGTCTCGGCTCCATCTTCACTGGCGGTGGAAACCGCGGAGGCTTTCAATGCAACACTTGTATGCTTCGTCAGGGACGGGCGGTTCAATGTCTACTCACACATGGAGCGTATCAAGGCTGATTGAATTCTGAGATGCCTCACATTGAATGCCCAATGAAACTCAGTTCTTCTTCCATGCCTTCCCTGCAGAAGATTACATAGTAGAACTTAGCCAGGGGCTCAAAGCTAAGCCCGTATCTGGCAGCTGTTTCGCGGTCCGTAATGCCTGCCGGATAGTAGCCTTCAGATACTGCAAATGCCACTGAGTTCAGGTTTCCGGTTTCACTGGATGAACTGTAGAACTTATCCGGATCCACTCCGGATTCCTCAATAATTCTCATGAGTACCCGTTGAGCACCCTCACTCTTTGAAGGTATTGCTATTGAAGTGTTGCTTTCGGGAATGCCTGCAAGGGCAGTAAGCGGCTTTTCAACATCCTTTCTCCAGGCCATGCCGAGTTTTCTCTCCTCACTCCACAGGACCTTCAGGCTGCCTTGGGATGCATGCCCGGCGTATATTGAAGTGTCAATGGTCTGGCCATGGGAAACTGCCCCACCAATGTCGGAGTAACCTTTCAGCACAGAATTTATTGCGCCGAAGTGCCCGGTTTTTATGACCTTGACGGACGAGTTTCTGGAGAGCGTATCCATCGATCTGTCATTTTCACCCGTTGCAACATAATCGAAATTGTGCATTTTCGTGCCGAAAAGCCTGATTGTCACAGGGTCTCCCTCTTCTGCGGTCCTCCTGTCGCCATATACTGAGATGTAGCCATCAGCCCTCAGGACTCTTGAAATGGAGCCTGAACCGCCGTGAATGGGAAAGGCCAGGATTGTGTCCTTCTTAACTGCAGAAACGGGAATGAGGTTCAGTTTTCCGACATCCAGCGCAACCTTCCCTGCCAGAATGCCTTCAATGGTGCTTTCATCTGAAGTGATGCCTGCCTCCCTGAGTATATAGGGAAAGAAAATTGTCAGGAATGTCATCATGGCTGAAACTGGGAACCCGGGAAGGCCTATCACGATCTTTTCGCCCTTCCTGGAGAGGAGTGTTGGTTTTCCCGGCTTTATCTTGATGCCATGGAACACGATCCCGGGGGAATATTCACCGAGTATCCTGTATACCATATCCTTCTCGCCGGCGGAAGTGCTTCCGGAAACTATCAGTATGTCATTTTCCGAACTGTACAGGTCCAGCCTATCCCTGATGATCTGCTCAATGTCCGGGAGCGTGCCGTAAAGCTTGACGTCGAATGGTCCGCCTACCTGGTCTATAAGTGACTTTATTGTCCTTCCGTTCGAATCGTATATTTTTCCCTTCTGTAGGGCAGAGCCAGGCTCTGCCAGCTCATCGCCCGTGGAAACGATCCCTATCCTGATTTTGCCAGAAACATTGATTTTTCTGATTCCGAGGGAAGATAATACCGCAAGTTCCCTTGGCCCTATCCTTGAGCCTTTCCTGATTATCAGCTCCCCTTCCGGAATGTCGGAACCGGCCAGGGCAACGTTCTCCCCCTTTCTTGATGGCCTGAATACAGATACCTTCCCGTCATCTTCCTTCGTGTATTCAACCATCACCACCGAGTCCGCACCCTCCGGCATCACGCCTCCTGTTGGGATGTAAATGGCAGATCCCCTTTCCAGATTGGCAGGAGGACTCTTTCCTATCTCGATCCGGCCTTTCACGTAGAGAACGGCCGGAGATTTTTCCGACGCGTCTTCCAAGTCCTCAGAAAGGATTGCATAACCATCCTTTATGGACCTGTTGAATGGGGGCGAGTTCATAGGGGATACGATGTCTGAGGCCAGGACTCTCCCCAAGGCATCTTCCAGCAGGACCTCATCGACTCCGGGATCTACTGAGATTGCTTCCGATGCTAGCCTCCTGGCCGTATCCGTGTCAATCAGGCTGTGGAATATGTTGGGCACCTAGACTGGCCCCCCGGTGAGCTTGACCCAGACAAACTCTCCCTTTTCCTTACCTTCTTCAGATTCAGGAAGAACGGTAACACCGTTGGAAAGCAGCAGGGACGATATCAGCCCGGAGCCGGTTATCCTGAGTGGCGTGGCGTCAAGTGAATCCAGGTTTCTCGAGAGCATAAGCCTCACGAAAGACCTCATGCCACCGTGGTTTATCAGCCTCTCTGTCAGCCTTGCCCTGATTACCTGCCTTACGTCATTGAAGCCGAATATGTCAATCATGAACCGGTCGTAGAACGCCTCAAGCGATGTCAATGCGGCCACCGGGAGGCCTGATACTGAAAATACAGGTTTTCCATCGATCTCGAAGAGCGAGACCGTTCTTCCGGGTCTTATGAGCACCCCCCTGAAAACTTGCCTCCCCAGATCGGAGAGAACTGATATGGAAACATCCTCGCTTCCAACACTTGAACCGCCGGTTACCACAAGTATGTCTACATCTCTGAGTGAAGTTTCAATGCCTTTTCTTATTGACTCGTAGTCGTCGGGGTATACGCCTTCATTTTCAGTCTCTGTGCATCCCTGCCGGAAATAGCTTATGAGCAGGGGCTGTGTCGTATTCTTCACACCGGACCTTGACCCCGCAGCAATCTCGTTTCCAGTTGACATGACTCCCATCTTGACCTTTCTGTAGACCTTAATCGAACTCCTTCCGACCGAGATCAATGCCGCTATGTGCCATGACCTGATCATGTCCCCCCTGCTGATTATCCTCATTCCGCTTGAAATATCCTCTCCCTTTCTGGATACATTCTCCCAGGAACGTGCGGATTGCTCCACAAGTATGTTGTCCCCTGAGACTGTGACATATTCTGACATTATCACTGCATCGGCACCTTCCGGAACCCTGGCCCCGGTATTGATCCCAAAACATCTTCCCCTTTTGAGTGTATCTGTGACTTCAAAGCCCGATTGCCCGGAAATCTTAAGCGATACGGGATTTTCAGGAGTCGCGCCGGTAACATCAGAATGCCTTACTGCATATCCGTCAACTGCACTGCGGTGGTATGGCGGGACATCAACAGAGGATCTTATGTCCTCGGCAGCAACCATGTCTAGCGAGTTCTCAACGTCCACTTCAATGACTGTGATTTTTCGCCATTGTATCTCTTTCATCCTGGCAGCCGCTTCGTCGAACGATATGAGATGCCTCAAACCGGACATTCTTCCCCTTACTCCGGCCATGGATACACTAACACATTCTCATTAATGAACCATTCCGAGCGGTGCCTTGAGGGAAAGAGTGCTACCGGGCAATGCAGCATGCTTTTTTGAAGGCCACTATGGGCATCCAACCACTTTCTCCCCTGGAATTCATGAGAAACTTCCAGCCGCTGGCATCACAGCTGCAACGTTAAGTTTCCGAGAATTACATGTTGATTTCACAATTGCATTGTTTCAGCTGAAGCCAAGGATGGGCTCATGGACCCGTTGCTCGAGGCTTCTAACGCCCCTGCGCCAGCATCAATTCATATTTATGCCGTCATTTCTCTAGCTTGCCGAAACTCTGCCACCTCTGCTGCGGACAATGGGGCCTCTCGCTTCATGCCATTGGCGGATGAATCCCAAGTACACTTCAAGCAGGATCAGTCTGTGACCTTACAAATGTCCGGGAGAACTTCATATAGAAAAATGCTGCACTTATGAATCCGGGAAGGGTCACCACCAGCCATATTTCATAGGGCTTGGCAAGGAAGCCGAGGGCAGCGCCACCCAGGACGGGGCCTACTGACCTCCCAAATGAGAGGAATGCGTTGTATATGCCCATATAGAATCCGGTATTCCTTTCCCCGTAAAGCCTGGAAACTATCACGTTGCCCATGGGGAAGGCAAAATCCTCTCCGAGGGAGATTATTGCCATTGAGATTATGAAAGCCGGCAAAACTGTGTCAAGAGACATTGTGAAATAGCCGATCGAGTATATCAGGGCGCCCATGACGAAGCTTGATGTAATCGATATCCTGCTGGATATCCTGTAGGCAACACCCTGAAAGATGAGGACCGAAAAGCCGTTTGCCATGTAGATGAATCCAAGCTGGGCAGTGTAAAGATGTCTTATTGATGAAGCATAGTTCGCCAGCGTGACCGATTCCTGAGCCTGAACCACGAATAGAAGCAGCCCGCAAATGCCCAGTATTATGAAATCGAGTGGCAGCGACCTCAGTTTAGGCGCCTTCTTCTCGATGATTGACGGCTTCCTGTCCTCCAGCTTCAGCACAAAGAATGCCGAGGAAAGGGACATTACTGCAGCCATCAGGTAAATGGAAGGGTAGCCCAGGAAGTACACCAAAAAACCTCCAACGGCAGGGCCTATGCCCCAGCCTATATTTGCCCCCACCCTGAGGAAAGAGAAACTTCTTAATGGCTTGTTGCTGGAGATAGCCAGGAGCGCACTGGATGAGGGCCTTTGCACAGATGAGAGTGTCTGCCCTGAAATGAAGAGCAAGGAAACCAGAAATGGATAGCTGCCCATGGAGGTTACCGTGAAAAGTGCCCCATAGGAAAAGGTGCCCAGAAAAAATGTGAGCAGCATTATCCGCTTATAACCGAACCTGTCCCCGAGCCTGCCTCCGTAGACCTGCGAGGAAGCTGCAATTACGCCGCTGACCGTGTAGATTAAGCCTACAACATAAAGCGGCATCTTCAGCACTTCGTTCATGTAGACAGAGGTGTAGATCCACGATGATGCCAGGCCGAATACCCTCATCATGGCTGAGGAGGATATTATGGAGACGTTTGTAAGCTTCAATCCGTACTGGAAGGATCAAAACACTAAAAGAAATTGCATAATCAAATCGTGCCTGCACCTTCCGGTGCGTTTTTTTCCTCAGAATTCACTACCCTGAACAGCTTAAGGCAGTAGATTGCTATGGCTATCACCCCGGAAACAGTCGCCAGCCCCCATATTTCTGCAGGGCTGGAAAATAATGTAAGCGCCGTGCCGCCGAGTACTGGCCCCATGGATCTGCCCATTGAAATGAAGGCGTTGAATACGCCCATATGTTGGCCGATATTCTCATTCTTTGACAGGGTAGTAACAATTGCATTCCCTGCCGGAAAACTGAAATTCTCGCCTATGGTTGCCACCACCATTGAGATTACAAACTCGGCCAGGCTGTAATCGAATGCCATTGTGAAGAAACCAAGGGTAAAGAGTGCAACTCCAATCACAAATCCCCTGGAAAGCCCTATCCTTGAGGTGATCCGCGTGATTGGCACCTGTAGCAGTATAACGCACAAGCCGTTTACGAAGAATATTACACCAAGGCCGAAGGCGCTCAGTCCCCTGAATGACCCTGCAAAGTTGGGAAGTGTGACAGATTCCTGCCCCTGTATCATGAACAGGAGGAGTGCCGACATGCCCAGAAAGAAATAGAGAGGGTCCAGCTTTCCTTTTGTCTTCTGGGAAACTGCCTTCGTGACCTTTCCCCTTACATTAAGGATTGAAAGGGCGACAATTGCGTTTCCTATATTCATAGCCACGCCGAATAGGTACAGGTATGGGTATCCATAGAGAGTAACTATGGCTCCTCCGATCACCGGGCCAAACCCCCACCCCACGTTGTTGCCCATTCTGAGGTAGGAAAAGCCCTTGAGTGATGAGGACGAGGAAAGCGATACCAGCGAGTTCAGGGGAGATATGATTGCCGAATTTACTGATATGTTTATCACGAAGAGCAGGGAGAACAGCAGAGGGAGATGAAAGAAGTACGAAACGTAGAATATCAGGAAGTAAGCAAAACCGCTTATGGCTATGAGAGAGAGGAGTACGTTCTTGTGTCCCATCCTGTCTCCAAGCCGCCCCGCCATAACCTGTGAGACGGCAGCCGACAGGCCACTGACTGTGAATACCAGGCCGGCCAGGAAATAGCTGATGTTCAGAACATCATGCATGTACAGGGAAGTGAATACCCAAGTTGAGGAGAATCCCATTCCTGCCAGTGATGACGAGACTGGCAGCAGAATTTCGTTGGTCTTCTTCATCTTTCACCTATCCTCCCGGTATTCATTGGGGAATTCAAGCGGATAGTTATGCCTTGTTATTTTGGGTCTGCCTGTACAGGACTTTTGCGCCATCTGCCTTTCCAAGGGTGAGTTTATACCTGTCTTCAAAGCCGGATGGAGTGACTGTCAGTTCAGAAACAACCAGTGCAATAACTGTCTGCGAATCGGTTTCATAAAATTCCTCTCCCCTGCAGGAGGGGCATATTGCCCGTTTTTCGAACCCTTCCCTCCCGCATGACCTGCAACTGTAGATTATCATTGAGAATCACCAACCACTGTTGCAACTGCAGAATTCCCAAATCCTGCCATGCCTAAGGTGAACCCGGTAGATGCATTTCTTATTTGCCTCTGGCCGGCTTTGCCGGTAATTTGCAGATAGGCCTCGTAGATCTGCGAAATCCCGCTTGCCCCTATGGGATGACCTCTTGACATGAGCCCGCCACTGCTGTTGATTGGAAATTCACCACCTATTCCGGTTGTGCCGTCGTCCACAGCCTTCCAGCCTTCTCCCGCGCCGAAGAAGCCAAGCGCTTCCGACTCCACGATCTCCAGAATGGATGCCATGTCATGGAGTTCGGCGAAATCGGGCCTTGCAATTCCGGATCTTTTTAATGCGGTATTTCCGGCTGCCCTGACGGCTTCGAGCCTCAGAAGGTCATCCCTGTCTGTGATGTATGTAGAGTCTGAGCCGAACCCGATGCCTTTCACGTAGACCGGCTTTCCTGAATAGCTCTCAGCCTCATTGCTCCTCGTCAGGAGAAGCGAGGCTGAACCATCGGTGATAGGGCTGAATTCGAAAAGCCTCAAAGGATCAACGATTACCCTTGACTCCAGTACCTGCTCAACCGTCAAGGGCTTCCTGATCTGAGATATTGGGTTCTTTGCCCCGTTTTCATGGTTCTTGACAGATACCCTTGCAATGGACTCCCGTGGAACCGGGTATTTCTCCATGTAGAGTTTTGCCAGGATCCCGGCCAGTGATGGAAGCGTGGGGCCTGCCTCCCTTTCCCGCCTCCCGAGAAGTGAGGTGATTATTCTCGCCACATCCTTTGTGGGCTTTTCTGACATTTTCTCGACACCTATTACCAGGACTCTGTCAGCAGCACCCGATTCAAGGAGTGATGAGGCAACAAGCACGGAGGCCCCACCTGAGGCGCTCGTGTTGTCAACCCTGATGGAAGGTGTCCTGTCCATGGACAGATAAGTCGTGAGCAGATCGTTCAGCCCCGAGACATCATTGAATTCTCCGGAATAGCAGTTTGAAACGATTACAAAGTCAATCTCATCACCGAAATTTCTCACGATCGGCAATGCGGATTCTGCGGCTATGCCAAAAATGTCCTCGTCTCTCTTGCCGAATTTTGAATGTTCTGCGGAGACTATGGCTACCATACCTGGTATTGGAAAGGGGAGTATTAAATTCTTTTAGCTCTTCATAGGCCGTCTCTCTTCCGAATTCAGGATTCTTCTGGCTTTGCCGTATTCTGAAAGGCCACGCGCTTTCTTAGAAGTTCAAGCCTTTCCCCCTCGTTGAATCCCAGTGCCTTCAAAATTTCCATTGTGTGCTCTCCAAGCACCGGCGGTGGCAGGCTGATCGCTCCAGGGGTTTTCGTCATCTTGAACGGAGTCCCAAGTGACTTGATCCTTCCATAGGAAGGATGATCAATTTCCCTGATCATGCCCCTTTCTGCCACTTGTGGATCGTTTTCTAGGTCGCTGATTTTGTTTATGGGAGAGACAGGAATGCCTTCACGCTCCAGAAGTGCCACAATGCCTTTCGTATTCCTGGCTCCAAAGAGAGGCTCAAGCTTGCTGTTAAGGTATTTTCGGTTCCTGACACGGTCCCTGTTCCTGGACAGCATGGGATCTCCGGCAAGTTCAGGAGTGCCAAGTGCAGCACATAGTGAATTCCATAGTTTCTCACTGCCAACGGCCACAGAAACGTACCCGTCTGCTGTTCTGTAAACCTGGTAGGGCGCTATGCTGGGATGTGCAGATCCCATAGGGGCAGGATCCTCTCCCGTGGCAAAGTAAGCAGTAGCCTGATGGGTCAGCGTCAGAACGCTGGAATCCATCATGGAAGTGTCGATGTACTGCCCTTCGCCTGTCAGTGACCTGTAGTGCAGTGCCGAAAGTATTGCGATCACCGCGAACATTCCGCCTGTTATGTCTGTGATCGGTACGCCGAACTTGACAGGCGGATGTCCCGGTTCTCCCGTCAAGCCCATAAGGCCGCTGCTCGCCAGGACAGTGAGGTCAAACCCAGGTTTTTGGCTGTAGGGGCCGGTCTGCCCGAAACCGGAAATGCTGCAGTAAATCAGGTCATTTCTGTACTTGCTGAGAGTCTCATAGCCTATTCCAAGCCTACTGGCAGTTCCAGGCCTGTAATTCTCAACAACTATGTCAGCACTTTTAGCGAGCCTCCTTATTATCTCCTCTGAACCTGGGCATCGCAAGTCAATAGAGATGCTCTTCTTGTTTCTGTTAGCACTCAGGAAGTATGATGAGATCCCGTTTATCTCAGGCGGGGCCCAACCCCTCGTATCGTCACCCTGGGGCGGCTCTACCTTTATTATTTCAGCCCCGAGATCTCCAAGCAGCATGGTGCCAAAGGGGCCTGCCATAGCCCTTGTGAAATCCAGGACTCTTATGCCCGAAAGAGATTTTTCCGGGCCGTGTCCACTGAAAACATTTACTTGCTTGTTACTTGAGCCTTCCATGAGTTCTTCGAGCCGCTTTGAGTTGATAATTATTCTTCCTGGAATCGGCTTGATCGATGATTGATGAATTAGCCTCACGAAAAAGGTTACGGGTTGGATACCACTTTCTTTTACGAAAGCTTTGGGTATATATACTTTACGAGAATAGTAGATAGGGTATGCTGCCGAAAGAGGGAAACGGCATTGGTTCCTTTGAAGCCATAATAAAAGCGATTAACAAGAAATGGGCCATACTGGCTGTCGTAGCCATTGCTAACAGCGGCGGGGCACGTTTCAATGAGCTGAAGAGGGCGCTTTCGGGAATAAGTTCAAAAACGCTGATCGAAACACTTAGGCAGCTCGAAAGGCTTGGAATTATTGCTTCCGACAGGGAGAATGAATTTTCACCCATTGTGGAATATCACCTGACTGAGGAGGGCAGGACCTTCCAGAACGCGATTATTCCTTTGCTGAAATGGCTTGCACAGAGATGTGAGATTTCTGAGCACAGCTTTGTTGACGAAACTCTGGAGCGCCAAGGATCTCTTTAAATTAACAGGTTAATATAGACTAGCCTTATTTTATTAGGCAGAGTATGATCTTATCCTCAGATGATACTCGACACACTCGAGGACGAAGTTATACGTTACCATGCTGAAACGGATAATGTCATTCCTAGATACGACGGGCATTCACTTTCAAACGTCCCCCACACAGTTCTTGATATGCTTTCCAAAGGTTCTGCTTCAAATAAATTAGACGGGAGGCACCTCAAAGACCTCGAATTGGATGAAGTGGAAAAAGTGGTTCTTTTCTACATCGACGGTGTGTCATATGACTTCGTGAAGTCTATGAATAGAGACCAGGGTTTCATCGGGCGCATGGCGAGGAAGGGAGCTCTTTCCCCAATTACGGCTGTCTTCCCGACCACCACAGCAGCCTCCTGCACCTCCCTGAACACTGGCCTTGAACCGGCTCAGCACAATCTCATAGAATGGCAGCTTTATTATCATGAAACCGGTGCATTGCTCTACACACTTCCGTTCAGGGCAGTAACAAGCAAATACTCAAAGAGGTCCAGGAAGCTTGATCCTGATGTTCTGTTCACAGGCCCAACAATATATTCAAAAATGAAAGGGGAAGGGATCAAGAGCTTTGTCCTGGTAAATCGCAACATTTCAAAGGGTGCCTACAGCGATCGTGTTTTTTCCGGCAGCACTGTGGTCCCCTATTCCTACATCACGGACTGCATTATTCAGCTGAAGAATATCCTTGAAAACGAGAAAGGGCCCCTGTACGTTTATGTGTACCTGGAAAGTGCTGATGCCGTAGGCCATAGTTACGGCCCCGACACCGAAATGTATGGCGCAGAGGTGAACAGCATTTCAAGAGTTGTAAAGTACGAATTGCTCGATAAGATCGAGCCACTCGCTGCAAGAAAAGTTGCAGTTATACTCACCTCTGATCATGGCCAGGTCCAGGTGGATCCCAAGAAGACTTTCTACCTCAACGGCATAGAAGGATTATGGGGGAAGTTTGAGGTGCATATGGGTGATCCCATACCGCCTGTTGGAAGCCCGAGGGACCTCTTCCTCCACGTCAGAGAAGATGAGGTGATGGAAGCGATGTCTGCACTTCAGGAAAAACTTGGTGGTACTTCAGAGATAATGACCGTAAGGGACGCAACAAAGTCAGGTTTTTTTGGGGCCTCGAACCCGTCCCAGACCTTTTACAGGAGGGCAGGAGATTTGATGATACTGCCCAGGGACGGAAAAACTGTCTGGTACAGGCTGAAAGGCCAGATCCCCATGCATCTGAAGGGGCTCCATGGCGGCATGACAAGGAGCGAGATGGTGATACCCTTTGGCATTGCAATGCTGACGAGCCTTATCTAGTCCACTGCACTCTTTCGATTAGCAGTGGGCCTTCATCTGGAGATCTGAACAGCATTCCTCGATTTTCCGAACCGCCTAATCTACAAATAACGGGTTCTTTTCCCTGACAAACCTTCCGTTCTGCAGGTCAAGCATAGCCTGCCTGATCTGGTCTTCAGAGTTCATAACTATGGGACCGTGCCAGTATACAGGTTCCTTCAGAGGCTTGCCGGAAAGCAGGAGGAATCTGGCAGTTGATTCTCCTGTCCTGACCCTGACCGTGTCGCCATCATTCGAGAATACTACCGCCTGCCCGGGGCTGTAATGTGACTCCCCGCTTTCATCAAAATAAGCAGTTCCGCCCACTAGGTAAAGCAGCGAAGTATATCCTGGCTTGACCTTGAAGTTGAACTCAGACTCTATTGGCATTTTGACATCGAGGTATGTTGGGTCTACACCGTACTTTCCGTCAAATGGACCAACATTGCCGTCAAGATCGCCCGATACAACCTTCACAGTGGCGCCGGAATCAGTTTCTAAGACAGGTATCCCCTGGCCTTTCATGTCCCTGTAAGTTGGGGTTGTCATCTTGTCCTTTGCCGGGAGATTTATCCAAAGCTGGAACCCGGTTACATTTGTCGGCAGACCTACTGCCCTCAAAAGTTCATCCGGGTTGTTCTCGTCAAGAGGCTTTGGCATCTCCTGGTGGAATATCCCGCTTCCGGCGGTCATCCACTGCAGGTCGGACGGCAGAATGACTCCGCTGTTTCCCTCACTGTCTTCGTGGTATACCTTCCCCTCAAGAAGGTATGTAACAGTCTCGATCCCCCTGTGGGGGTGCCATGGGAAACCAGCCATGTACTCTTCCGGCTTGGATGAGCCGAAGTGATCGAAGAGGAGGAACGGATCTGTTATTGCAGCCGACAGGTGCCCGCCAAACACCCTCTTGAGCCTTACGCCGGCACCATCAACAGCGTCATGTCCAGTGAATACGTGTGAAATCTTCTTTACCCTTGAGTTTGCATCCATTTTGTCACCCTGTTTAGGATAACATTGTAAACTGATATTTGTCCCTTAGGAGTCATTGCTGATATCAGGTTTCAGCGGTGCCATCTGGTGATTTATGGAGCACCGGGAAAAAGATTGCCCGGAACTCTGCCAGGCGGTGGAGTATGAGTTTTGACCCTGGAAATCAGCTGCCGGCTGACTTCAGCATCTCGATGAGTTCACTTGCTTCCTTTCGGCTGAGATCGTCTTCCGATGCCTTTCCGTGATCCTTGAGATACTTTCTTGCTGCTGAGACCCCTGCATCATCCTTCTGCAGGCTCTTGATAAATTTTACCTGCTTTGGTGTGGCCCTGAGTTGTGTGGGATCAAGACGCTCCCCCTTTGGAGTCTGCATCAGCCTGTCTATGAGCTCAGATGCCTCCGGTATTGAAAGAACATTAACCGAGTCTTTACCATGGTCTTTCAGGTACTGGCTGACCATTTCTATTCTTTCCTCGGTGTCCTGCAGTGAGGAAAGAAAATTGATCTGCTTCCCCGTGGCCAGGCCGGCGCCGGACTGGTCCCCCTCGACTTTGACACTTTTGAGGGCATCTATGAGTTCGGATGTCTCAGGTACTGAGAGTTCACTTATGTCCGATTTCCCCTTGCTTGAAAGAAATGACTGCAGTTTCTCTTCCCTTTCCCCGGATGCCTCCCTAAGTTTCTTTATGAAATCCATTTGTTTCTTGGTTGGAGAGGATCTATTTCCTTCCATGATGTTTCACCTCCAGCGATTGTGAATGCACCAATGACTCTTGCAGATGCATAGATGGCTATACGTGGAACTTGTATAAAATTTGATCATGATTTGCGAGTCAATCCTGTCAATCAAAAGAGAGCGCTTTTTGCCATTCGCCATGCGGTTCAGATCCGCAGTTGTGACTCATTTCCTCATTTCAGGCTGCCACAGTAAACTATTTTCCCGGCACCGCTTACAAAAATTATGGTTACAAAGCGCGAGTATGACAGGATATACAACAGCGGCAGAAGGGAGCAACTGGAGCAGGACATATCCATGATCAGGGACATCGTTGACAGGAGTGAGGATTACAATGACTTCAGGGAAAAGCTTACCGATGAGCTCAGGAAGCTTGACCTGAACGTAATTGAGGAGTGAAAAGGCAGGACCGGCACATTTTTTTTAAGGCTAGCCGCTAATAAATCGGGATGTTCTAAAAATAATGCATGAAGCCGGGGAATGGTGCATCTGATTCCAGTGCCACAGGACTCGGCTCAGATTCAAAGAAAGCAATCATCTCCCAGTTTTTCGGTTTTTTTGCCGATGCATACGACCTTACCCTAGTGCTGGCTTCCTCTCTTGTCCTGACCGCAGTATTTCTCCCTCCCGATATACCTGAACTGATCAGGGCCTTTGAGCTTGTATTCTCATATTCTCTGACGATACTCGCAAGGCCTTTGGGTTCTGCCATTTTCGGGAACCTGGGCGACAGGATTGGCCGCAGGAAAATACTTCTTTTCACGGTCTACACCGATGTAATATTCGCGGCGGCAATAGCACTTCTTCCCGACTACAGGCAAGCGGGCTACCTCGGCTTCATCCTGTATTCCATCATCAGGTTTGGCCTGGGCATATTCCTCGGGGGAGAGTATTCCGCGGGTCACCCATATGCAATGGAATGGACGCCCGGGAGGCTCAGGGGAAGAATGAGCGGATTGGTGCAGGGAGGTTTCTCCCTCGGCGCAGCGCTGTCGGCAGGAGTTACTGCACTTTTCATTGGGCATTTCGGCTTCGACGCACTGGCTGACTACGCCTGGAGGTTCCTTATCATGACAATTTTCATCCCGCTGGTGCCCGTGCTGGTCATAAGGTTCAGAATCCATGAAAGCCCGGTCTTTGAAACGGTGATAAGCGAGGAGCGCAGGGAGAATCTGCCAATTAGGGCCCTCTTCAGAAAGCCGGTGGTAAAAGACCTGCTGCAGGTCATGACAGTCATGACAGGACTCTTCTTCCTTTCATATGTCCTGTTCGCATATGTTCCCATAATACTTGGAAGCCATCCTTCAACTCTGAGCTCTGCCCAGGTATCCCTAGTGCTTGTCATATCGTATACCGGAGCTTTCTTTGGGGCATTCACTGCCGGGTCCGCATCGCAGGTGTTTGGAAGGAGGACGGTTGGAATTGCAGTTGCAGCCATAGCCCTGGTTGCCGCAGTGCCCCTTTATTACCTTCTCTTCACATTTCCTGCCACCGGAAATCTTCTGCTGACAATTCTGGCAGGGGTCGCAACCGGGGCCCTTACGCAGGCGGCATGGGGTCTTGTCCCGATTTACCTGTCTGAGAGGTTCGGAGCAACCCACAGGGCCTCCGGAGCAGGCTTTGGCTATTCTTCAGGCATTTTCATAGGAGGATGGTTCAGCGTCTATGTGCCGCTCATGCATACATACCTTTTCGGCCCAATTGACACTTCCACCAACGTCTGGTTCTCCACTGCCGTCCTTATGATAATTGGCGCCATACTGATGGGTTTGGGATTTTACAAAGGGCCGGAAACAGTTGGGACCGATCTTAGAAAATAAGGGCTTCGTAAAAAGCGCTGTTTCAGGGAATGGAATGCGCAAGAGACTGTGCAAGGCTTAAATGTGAGGTTGCAAGGATTAAACTGTACACTCAATTTTTCATGATGCAACGTCAGGCAGATGTTCCAAACAGAGAAGAAAAGCCTAAAACAGACGCTTTCCGCTACCTGGGAACAGTATCTTCCATGCTGAAGTCGAGGATGTTCACCCGAAGGCCATTCTTCCTTGCACATGCCGTGACATTCGGATGCAACTCAAGATGCCAGAGCTGCACCTACTGGAAGCTTACGCCCAGGATGAAGGAAGACATGTCGACAAGTGAGGTTTTTGGGCTTCTTGACGAAGCTTATGATGCAGGAATGCGAGGGTACTACATGTTTGGGGGTGAGCCCCTGGTGAGAAAGGACATCGGGAAGATAATAGATTATGCCAATGAGAAGGGGTTTGTCACCGTGATGAATACAAACGGGTCATTTCTGGAGAAAAAGGCCCATGACCTGAGAAATCTTGACTTTGCCTTTGTATCGGTGGACTACTACAACGATTACGACGATATCATAAGAGGGCGTCCGGGCAATTTCAAGGAGGCCATGGACGGAATCAGATTGATGATGGAGAGAAACAGGACGAAATTGTCACTTGTTACCACCATAAGCGGCCTCAACAGGGATGCGATTGTGCCCATGGCACAACTTGCAAGGGATATGGGCATAGGCATTTCATTCAATTCGATCGAGCAGTCTATGGATTTCGGGCTCACCACTGATGCCACTACCCCGAATTTCAGAATAGGATTGAGTAACGACAGCTTGATGGAATTCTACAGGACCCTCCTTAAGCTGAAGAGGGAGGGGTACCCATTGCTGGAAACGGAGAAAGTCCTCAATGACTATGTTAACGGCAAACCCTGGAAATGCCACTTTCCCAAGATGTTTGTCTATGTTACCCCGGACAAGAAGATATACAACTGCAACTACACTTTTCATTATGATCTGAAGAAGGGGAGCTTCGGCGAATACTTCAGCAGTCCATTGTTCGCAGACTATGTTGCTGGTGCAGAATCCTGCAACAAGTGTGTCCGAACGTGTGTGAGAGGGTACTCCTACACCTACAACATGCTCCCCGGGCAAATGCTTGGGCTTATGGGGCAGGCTCGGTCGCTCTTCAACGTTCAGCACTAATTTCTTTCAAGGAGCCTCAGTGCCGTCCTGACCATTATCTCTGTCCCGAGTTTCATTGCGCCTTCATCCACAGTATATGTTGGGCTGTGCTGCGGGCTGGTTATGCCCTTTGAGTCATTTCCGACGCCCAGGAAATAGAAAGCGCCCGGAATTTTCTGGAGGTAGTATGCAAAATCTTCTCCGCCCATGTCAGGCTCCGGGAATAGGATTGCATCATCTCCGAGCACTTCCCTTGAAACATCCTCGACGACCTTTGCTATCTCCTCGTTGTTGATCAAGGCGGGGTATCCTTTCTCGTATTCGTACTCATAGGTGCATCCGGTAGATACACTGATTCCCTTAAGCAGCCTATCAAGCTCCGTGCGCACAGTCTCCTGTGTTTCCGAGTCGAACGTCCTCACAGTGCCCGTCATTTCTGCGTAGGGTGCAATTATGTTGTACCTGTAGCCGGAGTTCAGGGTACCGAAAGTCACCACCGCCGATTTGAATGGGGGAATCCTCCTGGAGATTATCGTCTGCGCCTGCACCACGTACTGGCACGCAATGGAAAGTGCGTCTACGGCCTCCTGGGGGGCGGCCCCATGTCCACCAACGCCCTTGATTTTTATCCTGAACTGGTCCGCATTTGCCATCATTGGCCCGTAATATATTGCCACCTTGCCTGTCTGGAAACGGGAAAAGGAGTGCTGCCCGATAACATAGTCAACTCCGTCAAGTGCTCCTGCCTTGATGAGCTCAACTGCACCGCCCGGAGGGCTTTCCTCTGCGGCCTGGAAGAGCATCCTCACTGTCCCCTGGAAACTGTCGGTCTTGAATTTCAGCAGTTTTGCCGCCCCAAGTGCCATTGCTATGTGGGAATCGTGTCCACAGGCATGCATTACGCCATCATTTCCAGATGTGAATTCAAGGCCCGTTTCTTCCTTGACCGGGAGTGCGTCAATATCGGCCCTAAGTGCGACAGTTCTTCCTTTGCCTGATCCCGGAATATCCGCCACAACGCCTGTTTGACCTATCCTTCTGGGCTGCAGGCCAAAGGACCTGAGCTCTTCCATGATCCTGTCTGCAGTTTTGTTTTCCTTGAAACTGAGTTCCGGATTTTTGTGAAAGTGTCTCCTCATTCTGATGATATACTCTTCTATCTCCTTTGGCACAAGCATTCCGTGGGTATCCATGATTACATTATACATGCAGGGGCAATAAAATAGTTGTTCATGAGGCTTCAACTTTTTTTGGCCGTCCAATGCTGGAGGGACCGCTAATGAATTATTGCCCATTCCAATTGGGAGAACGATTGGCATGATGGGAGCGATTGATGCCCTGGGATTTCTTGGCGATGCCATGATCCTGATTGGTGTCTGGATGGTTGGAGACAAAAAAATAGCAGGTTGGTACATAGGCCTGCTGGGAGTCGTGATCTCACTCTGGTACGCGGCGCTTATCAGGTCATACCCGATCATAGTCATTGAGATCATTTTTATAGGAATATACTCGAGAAACATCTACCTATGGAGCAAAAAGAGGAAAGGCGGACATGCATAGAGGAACCGGAGTGTAGCGCCACCAGGTATAACAATTCTTTAAAGGGAGAAAACAATGGGCGGATGCCATCATGAAGAAAGACTATTTCTTTGACCTCAAGGCTGCCAGGGAGACCCTTCCATGGCTTATAGCACGGGTCAACGAGCTTGAAAATCTTGGCTCAAAGGGGGAAGAGGCAATGGAGAATTTCGATCTCGATTCAGCCGAATCATATACCCTTAGAATCCAGGAGATTCTAGCTGAGATCCAGGAAAGGGGGATAATCCTCAGGGACCTGAGGCAAATACTCATAGATTTTCCTGCGGTGATAAACAACATGCCGGCGTACCTCTGCTGGATGCCCGGTGAGAGCGAAATATCGCACTGGCACTATGCAGACGAAGGTTTTGCGGGAAGAAAGGAAATTAAGGGAAACGAGAATATACTCAGCTACCTGTGACCCCTGCACCAGTACCCCCATTTTTATTAAATTGGGCATAAACTCTTCATTTCCTAGGTTTTGCTGCATTTGAGGGTCCGACCGTACCATAATTTGAATAATTCACATTCCGAAAAAGCCCAATTCAAGGGGATTTGCACAATACAGCATCCTCTTCGTACCATAATTCAGATATTCCATGATTCAAAGTGGGGAATCATGGTAGCACATACAGCACTGGCAATAATTGCTGTGGTTGCACTACTTGGTGGTACCGCTGCCGTCGCTGATACTGGCGCTTTCAGCACCGCCAGTGCGGGGAACATGAACCTCGGTACATTGTCCCCCGGGCAGAACGGTACAGCCAAGGTCACTACCAGCATCACTGTTGCCAACTCTTCGGAATATAAGCTGCAGAAAACCATGGAAGACAGGATTGGGAGCGTATTTTCATCCCTTCAGGTCTCCGTAAGCCTTAACGGGCAAACCTACAACCTGACAAGGGACGAGGGTGCATCCCATGTGTACCTGAAGAACGGCACATACAAGGTTACTGTGAACTTGAAATACCACGTGAGAAATGAAGTTCACTCTGCCAACGTCACAGGTGTCCCGTTCCTTTTCCTGCAGCAGGCAGAAAATGAGACAGCAGACAACGAGAGCGGTTTCATCCATGTGGAGATGCATGGAAATGACACCGGCATGCAGAACAACAACTCCACCGGGTCAAATGACACTGAGACCGGAGATTCTGCACCTGCAGCCCTGCCTTACGATGATGGGGCAGCAATGCAGAACAACAGCAGCTCAGGGAGAATGGTTCTGGCAACTATGACCTTCCACGTCAACGGCAATGCCGGAGACATGGATGGCAATGACGCCGGCACCGCCAGAAAAACAGAGGAGAGCATTGCAGTCTAATAACACCTAACCGTATCTCTCCAATATTTCATTTTTTAACTTCATATTCAGGCGCGATTTCTTCCCATTGCCTCAGCTCCCAGGTTGCCTGAAACAAACACAGCCAGAAGGACCACTCCTGCAAGGGTCGCCCCTATTCCCGAACTTCCGAGGTATCGCGATGTCTCCTTTGTGACAACCAGGCTATTGCTGGCCATTACCTCGACATGAAATGGCTTTTCAGTGCCGGCGGTCATGTTCAGTGCATATTGCTGGCCCTGAAGATGAGAAGTGGGCTGCAGCGTTATGAGCGTATCATTGGTGGCATTTCCTTCTCTAATCAGGCTGTACTGGTTGACGTATGTGCCCCTGTAGTCCACATGGTAATACAGGTAAAGCCTGTAATGGACGGTGTACTGGGAGTTAATGCCGAAAGTGATGTTCTCCGTCAGGTTGTAAGGCTGAGTGAAAATTATCGATGCTTCTCCGTTGCTCGATACCGATGCATTGTATGTGTTCAGGTTGGTGTTGACATAGGTGTCTGGAAAGTTGTAGGAGACCTTTATCAGGGAAACGCCCGCAATAACAAGCACAAGGGATATTACAAAGACCCTGTTCTTTGCGACCTTCATCAATACAGCCTTTAATGGCTCTTTCTGTTCACGCCTTATAATCTTAGTCCTGGGCAAGGCTGATCTATTTCTAAACATAGAACAGAATTATTAAGCGTAACGCAAAAAAGGTTAGATAGAGCCTTAATGTCACACTGGTCCGGGAAATTTTGCCTCCTGACAGGAGGCTTTCCGGAGAATCGGCAACGTTTAAATGCAGATATGACTGAATGGTTCAGAACTGGATGGATCTCAGAATCGGTTGTTCAGGATGGAGTTACAAGGGCTGGGTAGGGACGTTTTATCCAAGCGGGGCCAGGCCCGCCGATTACCTCGAGCTCTATTCGCGTGCCTTCAGCACAGTGGAAATTGACTCGACTTTCTACGCCACGCCCGACGCAGAAACCGTAAGAAAGTGGTATGGGAAGACGCCCGATGACTTCCTCTTTGCCGCTAAGATGCCTAAGGTCATTACACACGAGAGAAGGCTTTCCAATGTCGAGATCCACCTTGGCTATTTTCTGGATTCTATTGGAAAACTAAAGGATAAGCTGGGGGCAGTCCTTATCCAGTTTCCCCATGGCTTCAGCCGCCAGGACGGTTTTGAAAAGCTCCGGGATTTCTTGAAGATTCTGCCGACTGACATCGGGTTCGCAGTGGAGTTTCGGCACGATTCCTGGTTCGATGAGGATGTCTATTCAGCTCTGTCGGAGAGTGGAGTGGCACTAGCCTGGTCTGAGGTCCCAATGACCTCATCATCCACATATCTGACAACAGACACTGCATACATCAGGCTTGTAGGTGACAGATCAATCGATGGGAAAGACTTTGGGACAGTTCAGAAGGACAGGTCAGAGGTGCTGGAAAAATGGGCCATTGCCCTGAAGGAGAGGAGGGATGTCATTGACCACACATTTGTATTTTCCAACAACCACTTTCAGGGATTTGGGCCTGCCACCGCGAATTTCTTCAGGAAGGCAATGGGCTTGAACGGGATCGACTGGACTGCAGCTATGGGCAGAGGCAATAGCGAGAGGCAAAAAAGCCTCTTTGACTGGTAGGTTCCCTGAGAATATCTATCTCGGGATCATACGAGTCTTCCGAGCGTTCCGTACAGGTTGCATCCATGGGATGCCAGCAATGTTTCTGCCCCCGCCTCCCTGACTAGCCTTGAAAATTCCCGCCTTGCAGGCTCGTACGGCTTATGCGGAGGATCGTGCGGGAACCATTCCGGTGCGAGAACCAGTCTTTCGCGGGAATCTCCAATGGCAATGTCCCCGACAATGAGTTGCCTTTCGCGCGTCAGCAATGAATACTCATCCATCCATGGGATTTCCGAAGTCCGCTCCCCTTCTATCTTCAACCTGAAGGCCTTCATCCCATACACCTCTCCCTCAGAGTATTTCTCGAATTCACGTATTTCCTTCTGTTCAATAATGGCGCCGGGATTCACCGAAAGCGATTCATCCTGATCGGGCAGAAGCAGCCTTGCCCCGGTTTTCTTCGATATGAATTTTGCACCTCTCGTGTGGTCCAGGGTCGTCAGAATAACTGCTTCCAGTTTTCCAAGCCTCTCAATTGAATCGAGCAGACCTGGAACCAGTGGCGGGTCTATGACTATGCGACTGTCTTCCCTGATCAGTATATGCCCCTCCATCATCCAGTCTCCCTCCGGGTCCGGAGTTCCCCATCTCAGGATATTTCTTCCTGCTGCAGTAAACATATGCATTTGAAGGACAGTCCGGATATTACCTTTGAGCCTTCATATGGCGGCATATTGTGTGCAACTACCCGGCGGGCCGCTGCTATGCCCCAAGTGACGGGGGGAACATTCACAGCATCAGATAACTATCCGGAAACTGTCATATTTATACATGAATATTGTACCAATAATATTAACACCCATATTTTGATTGGAGCACTTGTATTGCTCTGGGACACAGTATACCAGCACACCACCGGAGTAGACCGATAGTCACGGATGCACATCGTGTCGTCATACCTCAAAATTGCAGCATAGGTGAACACAATGGATACATACTCACTTTCAGGGCTGTTTGAGCATACAGCAAGGAACTATCCTGACAACCCGGCCATAAGGTGCAATGAAGGGATTATAACCTATTCGGAACTGGATGAGGACTCCAACAGGCTGGCAAATTTTCTGCTGGCCATGGGGCTGAAAAGGAGAGATAGGGTAGCAATACTCTTGCCAAGATCTGCAGACGCATACAGGGCAATTCTCGCAACCCTGAAATGCGGCTGCTCTTACGTTCCCATAGACCCGGACTACCCTTCTGAAAGGGTGGAATACATAATGGAGGACTCTGGTGCAAGGGCCCTCCTGACATATTCAGGGCTCCTTAAGGGCCAACAAAAATTCAGCGGGGTAACGGTCACTCTGGATACCATCGGAACTGAGCTCAGCAAGCAGAGTCCAGATAGGCCACCCCAACAGGATGAAACAGATCCCTCCTCCGAACCCGCTTACATAATCTACACTTCTGGAACTACAGGGAAGCCAAAGGGTGTCATAATCACGCAGAGAAACATAGTTTCCCTGGTCCAGGCGGAAGGGAGAGTATTCGGTCTTAAATGGGATGATGTTGTGGCACAGGCTGCCTCACTCTCTTTCGATGTTTCAGTGGAAGAGATGTGGCTCGCTTTTCATTCGGGTGCTTCCCTAGTTCCTGTCCCACAGGAAGTGTCCTCAATTGGGAGCAGGACAGAGGCCTTCCTGAGCAGCTTTAGAGTTACTGTCCTGTCCACAGTTCCAACCAGACTATCACTCATGGCGAGTGATATCCCCTCCCTTCGTCTTATAATTCTCGGTGGTGAGGCGTGCCCGGACTGGGTTGTTTCCAGGTGGTACAGGCCCGGAAGAAGAATAGTAAACACATACGGGCCAACCGAAACAACCGTTGCAGCAACTTATTCGGAGCTGATACCCGGCAAGCCGGTAACCATTGGAGTGCCTCTGCCAGGCTACAGTGTTTACATCCTAGATAGTGCAATGAACAGGGTAGGTGATGGGGAAACAGGTGAGATCTATATCGGGGGCCCCGGAGTTGGGGCAGGATACGTGGGTCTTGAAGAAAAAACATCAGCGAGTTTCATTCATGATCCTTTCTCTGAATCAAGTGCAGACGAAATGATGTACAGGACTGGAGATCTTGGCCGGTATGACGAAAATGGCGAGATTGAGTTCCATGGAAGGGCAGATTCCCAGGTCAAGCTGAGAGGCTTCAGAATAGAGTTGGAGGAGATCGAGTCGGCGATTATGCAGCAAGGCGCAGTTCAGGCTGCAGCATGCTGCATCAAGGAAGGCCACAATGGTGTCCATCTCCTTGTCGCTTACCTGGTGGCCAGAGATGGGTACAGCATCAAACCTGATGAAGTAAGGACCGGTATTTCAGAATCGCTTCCGTCATATATGATCCCGAATATTTTCCAGATATTGGAAGAACTTCCCAGGCTTCCAACTGGAAAACTTGACAGAAATTCGCTTCCCACCCCGGTTGAAACCGATCGCAAAGTGCGAAGGCCGTCCAATGATCTTGAAAAGGCCGTTCTGGATGTCTGGAGCAATATATTTTCCGGTTCAGCCATTTCCACTGACGATGACTTCTTTCTGGATCTCGGAGGCCACTCGCTGCTTGCGGCTAAGGTCGTTTCAGAGTTGAGGAAAGATGACAGGTTTTCAGAAATTTCAGTTGCTGACATATACCAGAATACAACCATACAAACCCTTGCAGCTCTTGGTGGCAAGAGGGGCTATTCACAAAATGTGAACTCGGGAGAGGGAGAAGCACCAAAGGAAGAAGGGCCGGTGAAAAACAGAAAGGGCATTAGTATCATTGCCAAGATAGCCCAGACAGCCGGCCTTTATGTCGTTTACTTTTTCCAGGCACTCGAATGGATAACCCCTTACCTCATATTCTTCCTGATGTACGAGACCGGAGCCGGGCTTGTGGCATCAGTGCTTTGGGCTGCACTTGGCGCCGTATTGACATTTCCTGCCCTTGTTGCCCTTGCAATAGCAGTCAAGTGGATTGCACTGGGAAGGATAAAGCCAGGAAGGTACAAGCTATGGGGAAGCTACCACATAAGGTGGTGGTTTGTCCAATCTGTCATAAACTCAGTTCCGCTTGATTATCTTGAAGGGACTCCGCTTCTCCCTATGATATACAGGCTGCTAGGCGCAAAGATAGGAAGTGGAGTATACCTGGGCTCGACCAATCTAGCCGCTTTCGATCTGACAACCATAGGAGATGAGACATCCATAGAAGAAGGGACATCTCTCTTTGGATACACTGTTGAGAATGGGGAACTTCTGATAGGCCCGATAAGAATAGGAAGCCACTGCTTCGTAGGAGAAAGGTCCATCTTAAATGCAGGAACCTCAATGGAGGACTTTTCAAGGCTTGAGGAACTCTCGTACCTGACAGGCGGGGAAATAATATCGTCGTGGGAGACCTGGAAAGGCTCTCCCGCAAGTTATAGCTATACAGGAAACGCCTCAAGGAAGAGAAGTGAGCCTCAGAAAAGAGAAGGGGCCTTAACCACCCTAAAGTATGCAGCACTGTCCCTGTCGCTTCCTCTTGTTGTCATTTCAGTAATATCGCCCGGAGTCCTTTACATAATGAGCCTGAACCCTTTCAAGCAACCTTTATTGTATGCAGCTTCAACACCGCTTGTCGGTGCATCCTTCGTCCTCCTCCTAATGGCGGAACTTGCTGTGTTCAAAAGGATCCTTCTGAGGAATGTAAAACCCGGGAAATATCCTGTGCACGGAAGCTTCTATTTCAGGCATTGGGTATTCGAAAGGCTGCAGGCTCTCACTATTGATCTCATAGGCTCACTCCGTGCAACACTTTACACCGTCCCATGGTTCAGGATGCTGGGTGCAAAGGTCGGAAAATCCGTCGAGCTGTCAACTGCCGCGCCGACAATACCTGACCTGCTGGAGATAGATTATGGAGGAACCATTGCCGATGAGGTTTCATTCGGTACACCCCACATCGAAGGAGGTTACATGACCATTGGGCACACCAGGCTCGGGAGAAAGGCGTTTCTTGGAAACAGCTCAGTGGTTCCTTCTGGCACAAGAGTCGGAGATGGTTCACTGATAGGAGTCCTTTCAATATCGCCGAAGAGGCCCTCCGAGTCAGAGGCTGAGGGTGCGACATGGCTGGGATCGCCTCCCATAAGGTTGCCTGCCAGGGAAAAGAATGGTGCATATACTGAAGAAAGGACTTATGATCCGCCCTTAAGGCTCAAGATTAAGCGGGCGCTTGTTGAGTTGTTGAGGATAACCATTCCTCCTGCAGGTTTCATACTGGTTGCCACAACTGTGCTGGAGACCACTCTCGCTGCGTGGAGATCGCTTGGGCTTTGGCAGTCCATTGCACTTATTCCGGTCTGGTATGCAATCGCAGGCGGCGCGATGAGCCTACTGGTGGCTTTGGCCAAATGGCTCGTAGTAGGAAAGTACAAGCCATTCACCAAACCCCTCTGGAGTGGATTTGTCTGGAGGCTTGAGTTTGTGAATGCCCTTTATGAATTCATGGCATCGCCGCTCTTCCTTGAGGCACTGAGAGGTACTCCATATATCGCTCCCTTTGAAAGGCTGATGGGAGCAAAGATAGGGAAGGATGCGTATATAGATACCACGGGCTTCCTGGAGTGGGACCTTGTCGAAATAGGTGACAGGGTGTGCCTGAACAGGGACTCCGTCCTGCAGACACATCTATTCGAAGACAGGGTCCTTAAGGGTTCAAGCCTGAAGGTGGACGATGACTGCAGTATTGGATCCGATTCCGTCGTTCTTTACGATTCCATCATGGAAAAAGGGTCGCAGCTGGATTCCCTGTCCCTGCTCACCAAGGGTGAAACCCTGAAAACAGGCACACGCTGGGTCGGCATACCCGCAAGGAGCATCGGGAGGAAGGTGGAGCAGATTGCCAGGAGGAGATAGAGCCTTAAACACAGAGTTTGATGCCGTCCTGGAGCTTTACTCAAAGGGCATCATGATGAGCATTTTCGACCTAAACTCGGATCATTCGCTTGAAGAGGTTGGGACACTGTCAAAGCAGGAAATGCAACTTGCATCACGCATGGACTCGCCTGTCCAGAGGCACAGATACATATCTGCTTGCGTCGAGAAAAGAAGATTTCTTTCATATTTCCTGGATTGCAGGCCGGAAGAGGTCACATACTCAAAAGGAAGCTGCGGAAAACCCTATGCCAACTCACACAACAAATCATCCGGAGACATTAAGTTGTTTGATTTTAACGTCTCTCACAGCGATAATCTGATGGTTGCCGTGGTTGGAACCGACAGCGTCGTCGGCGTGGATATAGAATTCGTGAGGGAAGAGTACCTTTTCCCGGATCTTGATGTCCTCTTTCCTGAAATCGGAGACTACGGGAGTTACGACTATGAAAATGGACCTTACACAGCCCAGTCCTTTTTCACGAACTGGACCTTCCTTGAAGCAAGGAGAAAACTGGACGGTATGGGACTGGGATGCCAAGAGCCCCTGAACAATTTCCCGGAGAATACTGTGGATATTTACAGGATACAGTTTGAGAGCCAGGGGAATAAAGTGGTTGGGACAGTAGCAGCCCATACGCCGGCAAAGGGGGAAGGAATAATCAGGTAGGTTTCCCGCAGTAGCGAATTTTCACAAGAAACCAATATTTCTCATCTCGTAATGTTTTTATACAGAAATGAACATAGTATTGTGAAGGTGCTCCCCATTGCACATTTTGAGACTGTTAACCGTATTGCTTCTCTTCGCAGTGATTTCCATGCTGCCTTCAGCCATGATGATCCACGGGCTGGAAGATCATTCTGTGGCAAAGTCACCCCAATCAGCCGGTTCATTGAACGCGGGAACTGCCACGACCCTTTACTACCCTGTCAGGCTGGTTGAGCATGGCCTGCCAAGGTATTGGTTCTGGTATGCTGAGATAGGCCCTGAAAACGGATCAAGCTATGGATCCTTCTCCCCGACCGATGCAAAAACAATGACCTACTACGAACCTCCCGGGAACTACTCCCTGGACGTCTGGTCATATGGATTTAACTATGTGGCACAAAATGCGACTTACGATGCCCAAGTGGTAAATTCTCTTGTAATAGTGAATGTGAGTTTTATTGAGCAGTACAATATCACTGTTTTTGAGAAAGGACTCCCCAATGGCACAAGCTGGGAACTCAACCTGGTTGCCAACTCTAAGTACTCTCCAAGCTATAGTTCCTCCACTCCACCATTCAGGGACAACCTTTCAGTTTGGGTGCCAAATGGAACTTATACGCTTCAGGTTGGCCAGATGAAGAATTACCTTCTCACTCCATTTCATTTCACCACAAAAGTAACTGTGAATGGAAGCAACCTCAACTACACGGTTCCCTTCAACGAAGTGAATATCGCTGAATCAGGATTGGCTGAAAACACATCTTGGGGGCTCTATGGGTCAGGCGCGGAGGGCGGCTATATTGAAAACCCCACGGCCAACGAGTCAATTGACGTGTACCTGCCAGCGGGGAATATCAAGTTGTGGCTCGTTGCGGATGGATACTACTCCCAGCCGCTAAATTTTACAAACAACGTGACAGGAGAGTCGATTAATGCGACTTTCGAGAAGGGTTACAGCGTCACTTTCATTGAACATGGACTCCCGGATATAGCCAATAACTCCTGGTATGTAAAAGGGTTCAGGGAGGCGTTCCATGGTGGAAATTCATTTGTGTATGGCTCAAATGCTTCCACATTTCTTGTTCCAAATGGGACCTACATGTACAATGTTAGCCTTGGAAATGGTGCTTGGGACATAAACGGCTATCTATACAGGGCAAACATAACTGAAAACACAACTGGAAACTCATTCAGTGTGA
This sequence comes from Thermoplasmataceae archaeon, assembly GCA_046703705.1. Taxonomy (GTDB): domain Archaea; phylum Thermoplasmatota; class Thermoplasmata; order Thermoplasmatales; family Thermoplasmataceae. The sequence goes on along the minus strand of JBJKST010000050.1, from coordinate 2,675 downwards.
ACGGGAACAATGTCACTGTAAATGTCTATTTCAACTTCGAAGCCGTGAAGAATCTTTCATATCGTGCTCCTTTCAGCCCAGGAAAGATAGTTCTGTATAGCTTTATTGGCTTCATAGTTGCAGGGGTGGCTGTAGAGGCAGTTTACTTCTACAGAAGAAAGGTGTGACGGATTGCTGCCTATGCTGCTAACCATCATTGAGGTGTGGCATTCAAATCCACATCTTCTCTAATGCTTCTCCAGAATTTTCTGTTTCCGCCCCTGGCAACTTCCTGACAGTGGTCATAGCATACCCTGAACTGACAGATGGAAACCAGAACGCCTGTTCCCCTTTCGAAACGGTCCCTGTTCCCTTTTCCGAATAATTCATCAAATTCATCACGCCGGAAAAGCGACAATGCACTGATCAATTTCGGGTGGAGAAGCTCGTATGGCTGTACCAGAGCCCTGCCAGTCGCCGAGTATATTATGAAATCCGCGGCCTTTACACTCACTCCGTTTGCGTCTATATCGCTAGTTCTCATGGCAAATGTCAACCAGTTTCGGAATTTCTGGACGCTTGAACATATATATTCAGGCAACTCCCCTTTCTTGAGGCCATTTTTTTCCTTCAAGCCGCTGGATTCCATCAGCAGGTTCATGTATTCGTCCTCTACCAGCTTGATGAAGGTTGTCGCATACATAGATAAACAAATAACAGCTAAAGTTTAATTATAGCCCACTAATAGTAAAGTTTACTCTTGGAAACCAAAGTTTAGCTCATGCACCAATAGCTATGATTCCATGCTTTGGGGGGCAAATCATTTCGCCCGTCCTCTCTTGTAACAATTATGGCAACTAGTCCGTCAGGTTCCTAAGAATGCTGCAACTATGTTTAAATAAGTACATCATGGATTGTTCTCTCCCGTACCATATTCTCGGGCATTTGCAACAAGTGTTATGTTGCCACGCAAAAATATAGAGCCAACAAATTTCTTATACTAACAGGGGTTAAAAATAAAATGGACAGTTCCGTCTTCCTCAGGATAATTGAGGATGAATACTACAGCGCCCTGCATCAATCCAACATCAGATGGAGGAAGGATGGAGCTGCCAGGCCGTCACTCTTAGAGGCCATCCCCATGGAAGATGTGCTGAAATTCAAGCAATGGTTCCTTTATGCCCTAAAGGCCACGGAGGTGCAATCAAATGGTGCAGTCGTAAGGCCCGAGGATGTTGTGATCCATGCAGCACTGCAGATGTCGGTGATACCGCCATACAAACCGCTTCATCCGAAACTCATAAGTGTGCTGTCACTATTTTCAGAGAATGAGCTTGTGGAGATTTTTGGCCGTAACAGGGTAAACAGCCTGAAAAGGGTAATGGAAATCGGTCCCTGACCGAAATTGTTCGCCTTTACTTAAAAATGTTAAAAATCGATGGACTACAAGGGGAGCAATTAACTCATCAAAATGGGTTAATGCAATATCTATGAGACTTTCTACAAGAATATCTGAATTTATTATATGGCAGATGTCCATCACACTTACAATAGCATATTCGGCTTTCTTGTATATTCCATCTTTGATTGGGCCCAACCGGGAAAATTTATCGAAGTTATCTGGCAAGTTCTCTTTTATGGTCTGTCCACTTTCTTCGATCTCTGTCATCTTTGAATAAATTAGGGTGTCTCTGATCTTGTGCTCCTTCAATGAATCGCCTCCTCATGTATGTAATCGAAATACCCTGACTGAGACTCCTCGTATTCCCTTATTGTACCATATGCCAGCTCGTACGCCTGACTTTCATCCCTTGAATGAAGCAGCTTCCCTTTGAACACTTCAATCTTTATGTAAAGAGGCAACTGTCTGAACAGCTTGATATCGAACCTATCTGTGTCGACTGCCGCCATGGTCTTCTGTATAAAGGTGAACGCATCATCATCGTTGCCGTTAAATCCTATACAGAGATCAACATCAGAACCTTTGTGTGCTTTGTAAAGGGCTACAGACCCATAAAGGAATATGAATTCTATAGATTCGCCACCCTCGAGTGCGAGAATCCTGCCAATCGCATCGTTTATAACATCTTTGGGATCCACCATTTTGCCCTGACCTCGCCTGCTCTATTCTAATAAACGAGATCAACAAAAATCTATTGCAGCAGCCTTGAAATTTAGTCAGATGGAAATTTCCAAACGCCGCCAGTTTTAATGTGAAAAGGTGAGTTTATATGAAGAACTATAAAAAGAAAACAATGGTGGAAGCACTGGGCTGTGAACCCACCAGTCTACTGCACTTCCAGCTGCAAGATACTACCTTCCTTTCAGGAAATCACTAATATGTTCAATAAAGGTATTGAAGTCTTCAATCCCTTCAGTTAGGAGGTGGTATGCTATCCGATCATCTATCTTCCCATACCTGTGCACTACAATATTCCGGAATTTTCTCATGGAAAGTAGTTTCAGAGCCATGCTATCACCAATTATTGTATTCTTCCTGAGGTTTTCTACAACATCCTCTTCACTATCGGGAATTCCAAGGGAAAGGTCGGCATTCAAGATGTGGCAAATATCGAAAACGCTCTCAATTGCGTACTCTAAACGCTTATAGATACCGTCTTTAACAATACCGAGCTCACTGAAATCTTCTGCACTACCTGGAAGGTGGTTCATGACAGTTTCGATACTTTCCCGTA
>JBJKST010000049.1:0-20493 GCA_046703705.1 Thermoplasmataceae archaeon | reverse complement strand
GGAATGCCTTGATCACCCTGATGATCTCGTTTATGTTCCTTCCGATCTCGGCCGGATAGTAGATCATCCACCTGACTGTCTGGTTGGGATCGATTATGAATACGCCCCTAACAGTGACACCGCTCTTTGGATCATACAGGTTGTACGCATCGGCGACTTCCTTCTCGATGTCCGCGATCACGGGGAAGGGTATCTCAACGCCATACTTCTCCTTGATGTCCTTGAGCCAGGCGATGTGTGAATATATGCTGTCAACGCTAAGACCAATAAGCTCAACTCCGAGCTTCTTGAATTCGTCGTACCTCTCGGCGAAACCCATGAACTCGGTTGTGCAAACAGGCGTGAAGTCTGCTGGGTGCGAGAAGAGAAGTACCCACTTTCCCTTTAGGTCAGAAAAAGTCATAGGCCCCTTTGTCGTGTTTACTGTAAAATCCGGTGCTTTCATTCCTAGATATACTGCCATAATATCACCATATCTAAATCTTGGAATCACTAATAAGTGTGTTGATTTATGCACTGTTTTCTAGTGAATGGAGCAAATCAGGCACTTCCCGGAAGTTCTAATTATTTTATCTTCCTGAGAAGGTATTCGGTGAAATAGGTTATTATCATGTCCGCTCCTGCCCTGAAGATTGACATAATAGACTCATCAATTGCATCCTCACTGAGCAGGCCTTTGTCAACAGCATTCTTCAGCATTGTGTATTCACCGCTAACATTGTAAGCTGCAATAGGGTGGTCAAAATTGCTTCTTGCCATTGCTATTACGTCCAGGTAGAATATCGCCGGCTTTACCATGAGAATGTCAGCGCCTTCCAGTGCATCTTCTTCCAGCTCCCTTATGGCTTCGCGGGAATTCCTGAAGTCCATCTGGTAACTCCTCCTGTCGCCGAAGCCAGGAGATGAGTCGGCTGCTTCCCTGAATGGGCCATACATGGAAGTGTGGAACTTAGCGCTATATGCCATAATTGAAACATCCACATGGCCGGCTGAATCAAGAGAGCTCCTTATTGCTTCCACCTGACCGTCCATCATTCCGCTCGGCGCAACAATGTCAACACCTGCCCTGGCATAGCTTACGGCTATTTTTCCATAAACGGAGATGGTGCTGTCATTGTCCACGCCTTCATTGACTATGATGCCGCAGTGCCCGTGGTCCGTGTATTCACACAGGCAAAGGTCTGCGATCACATTGAGGTTCGTATTCTTCTTTACGAGCCTTATCGCCTGCTGGACAATGCCCTCTTCATCGTATGATGATGTCCCTTCTGCATCCTTGTGCTTTGGGATGCCGAATATTATGATCGACTTGAGCCCTAATCCTTCGAGTTCAGTGACATAGTCAAGGAGCGAATTCAGGGAATGCCTGTAAATTCCCGGCATGGATTTTATCTCCTTCTTTCCGGCAAGGCCTTCCTCGACAAAAACAGGCAGAATAAGCTTGCCACTATTTATCTGGGTTTCGCTGAAAAGGTCCCTCAATTGCTTGTTCTTCCTAAGCCTTCTCAATCTCGTGACCGGGAACATGGGGGATAATTTGCAGGCAAGAATTAAACTTATTGCGTTTACGAAAATGCTGCCGTCACACTATCTCGTCCAGCTCGGCTTCCGGCCAGTGATCCTTGGTGTATTTGGTGCTTGAAATGAACATGCTCCTCTGTGAAGAATTCAGTAGGACGTATCCGCTGAAATCCCTGAAATGGACAGTCAGGTTTGCATAATGGCTGATCTTCTGGTAATACTCATCATCTGCCATTATCACAATAATTCCTGTCATCCTGATTATGTTGATCAGGTTCAACAGGTCGCCAAAGAAATCGTTTCCGTAAGTGAAGGAGAGAAAATCAGTTGAGAAGATGTACACATTTGGCCTGGACGACGAGGACATGAAGAAATCTATGACTTCATGCGGAAAGTCCTCCACAAGGCTCTTTCCTTCGAGGTTTATCACGTATGAGCTTGACCTCTTGGATTTCTCGGCAGTTATGTAGTGTTTCAGGATATCTGAATCCATCGTGTCCACCATCACCCTGGAGGTCTCATAGCTGCTTGACGTTGCATCAATTACACCACGGCCTTCAAGGACCGTCCTTCTGATAAGATTGTTCTTGACAAGGTTCACGGCCTGGTCCACCGACGTAGACTTGTTTACCCTGTGGAAGATTACCACATACCCGAGCGGTACGCGATCAAGCTCCTTTTCCACAAGTTTTGAGAACGAGGGATTGCCCAGTGGAACCTCAAATGACCTCTCTTCGCCCTTCACTTTTGACTTGAGCTTGTTCTCCGGGTAAGCAACTGTAGGCCTCTCAAAGGGGAGGAACCTGCCGTTTCTAAGTGAATAGAGCCATACAGGGCTGGAACCTGTAGACATACCTCTTAATTTTGCAATAGTCAGCGTCCTTACAAGGAAATCATCCTTCAGCTGGTAATCCATGGACAGTACTCCGTCCGAGAAGTACTCCAGTTTCGTGTTGTCCATCTCTTCCATGACCACAATTATGTTGGCGCCGGAGCTCTCGACCAGGTCCGAATGGAGCACAGAGAATATTGTGGCGGACTCGATGCCATACTTCTCAGAAAGTGCATCTATGGAATCAAGGACAACGATGGGGGAGTTGTTGTAATTCTTGTCGACAAAATCATAAATTGTCTGTATTTCAGGAACAAGATCCCTGATATTCAACACGAGGCCGTTTTCGTGAGAATTCAGCTGAGTTGAGATGTTCCCTTCCTCTATCATTTTTTCGAGCTTTCCAAGGGATTCGCTTATAACATTCGTGAAATCATGCTGCGTAATCCTGGGTGCATCCACTCTCTTGGCAGAATATTCAGGCAGCCATGGGAACTGTTCAACCAGGGGGTCATCAGAAAATCTGGCAGAAAGGTAAAGGACCGGCGTCTCATTTCTAACGTGGTCAAGAAATTCAAGGGCGAACGTTGTCTTTCCAGCACCGGGACGACCTTTCACAACTAGGGATTTTCCGTAGTTTTGACGGAAGAATGTCTTAAGGAGGTCCAGCAGATTGTTCTTTCCCATTTGCTCTTTCACACTCTATGTAAGGTCCCTTATGCCTGAGGGAGCCCATTCCACAGCAAATCTAGTGATTTGCCCGAATTGGATATGGTCCATCGCGTGATCACTAAATGTCAAAAGTAAATAGATATTTCGCTCAATGGCAAGACTTTTCACCTGCTCAAACGCCCTTGCAACGTCATAAAAATCATGGTACACGATCAAGAGGTCGAACACATCAATAAAAACAATGGAACTGTCATTCTCAACAATTCGTTTAACGATTGAGTCCATTATGTATGTGAGGTTAACAGGCCTGTTTCTCTGGGCACCAATGGAATCTGTGACCCACAGGAAGTTGTTGTCATTCAGGAGGTCCGGGAGTTCATGCTTCATGTTGAACCTGGATGCGACGAAGATCCTTTTCTTGTCTATGGTTTCAGACAGCAGGAGGGAGAAAAATGTCCTCGCATTCTCAGGTTTTGTATAGTATATGACTCCGGGATAAAGGCCGTTCTTCCCCATGTACACAGATCTGTTGTTTATGACTTTCAGCTTTCTTACGGTATAGCTGGTGAGCGCCTGTCTGAGGTGCTTCCTGGAAGTTTCCAGGTCCTGCGGGTCTATGATTACTATTTCAGAAGTGTACCTGATCCTCTCATCCAGTTCCGGCTCATGGTTCGACATAACAATAAGCAGGTAATCCCTGTTTTCCTGCAGGAAGTAATCTTCAACATCCTTCGGAAGGCCGGAATTCATGTAAATTACTATGGAGGAGGGCTTTATCTCTTCGATAACCTTTGAAGAAAAATTGTCTATTAGCTTATACTCCAGCCCAGTCGGTCTGAGCAGTTTTTCAAACAAACCATCACTGTTTCCCGACTGGTCGTATACAACTATCATTCAAATTATAAAATCCTGAAGATTATTTAATCTTTCGCGTATCGAATCGATCAAAATTTCGTTTTTGGAAGTGGTTTATAAGCAAAAGAGCAATCAATTCAGATGGCTGATCAGCAAAGGTACGACAATGTTTTTAGCTTGTAATCCATCTCTTTAATATGCCCAGACGCAAGATTTCAGTTATAGGTGCTGGAAATGTTGGTGCTACACTGGCACAGTTTCTTGCAGTGAAAGAATTGGGAGACATATATCTTTTCGACGTGGTAGACGGGGTCCCTGAAGGGAAGGCCCTGGATATGAGGGAAGGAGCCCCCCATTGGGGCTACGACTCTGCAGTTGTAGGCTTCACTACTGTCGACAAGGGAGCATACAAGCATCTTGAAGGCTCCGATGTGGTCATAGTGACTGCCGGCCTGGCAAGAAAACCCGGCATGAGCAGAGACGATCTGCTGAACAAGAACCTTCAGATAATGAAGGACGTCGGCGAGAACATCAAGAAATATGCGCCCAACACGGTTCTTGTTGTAGTTTCTAATCCGGCTGACATTATGGCTTATGCACTCCAGAAAATCACTGGAATTTCACCATCCAAGGTGATGGGGCTCGGAGGCGCACTTGACAGTGCAAGGTTCAGGACGTTCCTTGCAATGGAGCTTGGGGTATCAGTCGAGGATGTAAACGCATTTGTTATCGGTGGCCACGGCGATGACATGGTACCATTCATAAGATATTCCAGCGTCGCCGGAATACCCATATCAAACCTTCTCAGCAAGGAAAAGATAGACGAGATTGTAAAGAGGACAAGGTTCGGCGGCGGGGAAATCGTGAATTTCCTCAAGACAGGCAGTGCCTTCTATGCGCCCGGGGCTTCAATAAGGGCGATGGTTGAATCCGTCGTTCTGGACAAGAAAAGGGTAATACCCTGCGCTGCCCACCTGTCGGGGGAACATGGCAAGCACTATGGTGCAGACGGCCTGTTCATAGGAGTTCCCATAAAGATAGGCGAGAAAGGCGTGGAAATGATCTACGACATAGACTTCACAAAGGAAGAGAAGGAACTCTGGGACAAGACAGTCGCCAACGTGAAGGAAAATTCAGCAAAAGTGGACAGTTTCCTGTCCCAATAACCCTATTTTTTCAGGCTTTCCAGAAATTTCCTGTAAAAGTCAGGATAATCACTGTATTTTAGAGGATCGGGATAACCGGCGTCCATGAATCCCCTGAGCCTCAGGAGGCAGGAATCACACTTTCCGCATGCCTCTTCCCCGCCATTGTAGCACGAAGACGTAAGCTCATACGGAACATTGAGCTCCATTCCCGCTTTTATTATCTCTGATTTGGAAAAGTATTGCAGTGGAGCCTCAATCCTCATCCATTGCCTTTTCCCGTCTCCGGTGCCAAGATTCAGAGCTTTTTCCATTGCACTGATAAACTCTGGCCTGCAGTCCGGATACCCTGAATAGTCCACGGCGTTGACTCCAATGAACAGTGCATTCCCCTTTATTGTTTCCAGATAGCCGGTAGCCAAGGCAAGGAATATTGTATTGCGTGCCGGGACATAGGAGGTTGGGATGCCCTCTTCTATCTGCTCTATGCTTCTTGTCGCTACGGGTATGTCATCCGTGAGGGAACTGCCTCCTATCTGAGTAAGGTCGACGTCTATGATCTTGTGCCGCACACCGAAATGCTTGGCTATCTTAACGGATGATTCCACTTCCTTCGAGTGCCTCTGGCCATACCTGAAACTCAGTGCATGAACTTCGTAACCCTCGCTGAGCGCATGCCCAAGGACTGTGGTTGAGTCCAGGCCACCCGAGAGGAGGCAGACAGCCCTTTCACTCGTTTAAACCAATCTCCACAAACGATCCCTGGCCCGGCCCCTCCTCAATGCAGACTTCCATCCTGGTAAGGTTCGGCCGTCGGCCCAGGTTATCTGATATCTTCTTCCCAATATAGCCGGAAAGCTCCTCGCTGGAAGTGACTTCAACATCACATATGTGCACATCACTCTCCACAGCCACTATCCTCTTGTCTTCATACTTCACTTCAACTTCGCCGTTGCTGATTGAGTACGCAGCTTCCTTGCTCCTCCCTGGTACAAGAAGCTTATGGTCCAGCCCGGATATTGCATCCCTCATGGCCTTCTTCAGGTCAGTAAAATCTATGAGTATGCCGTTGACTTTGTCCCCGTGCAGCCTGATCTTCACTCCATAATCATGCCCGTGTATGCGTGAGCATTTTCCAAGCCTAGGTATAAAATGGGCTGAAGAAAACCTTATGTTGGAACTCCAGCCATCGACGTGAATTTCCATCTTATGGAGATAATTATTCCACTATTAACCCTTAAGGAAAGTCATCTAGTTCCCCTTGAGCCTTCCGGCAACCCTTCCGACGTATATAGTTATGATAACAGCGATGACTGTAACCAGTACCGCATAGGAAATCATGGCCAAGAGATCACTGCTGCTGCCGAAGATCGTGGAAAATATCTTGAGTATGGCTGAGTTCCACGCCAGCGCTGCAACCAGCCCGAAGGCTGAGGTGATCAGGGTCGAGAGCTTTTCGATTGACTCCTTTTTTATCTCCTGCAACGAATTGTTCTTCTTCTTATTTGTTTCAGCTTCAGTCATAGGAATACAACAAACTAAACATTACAATAATATAATCCTGACACCGAACAATTTAAGTCTGTTAATATCAAAATCTGCAGGCAGTGCCAAACTTTGAAAGCCGGATGACGAATCTTATTATATGTGGTGTACCGATTAGGGATGGACTTTCAGTCGTCCCTGCGACCAAAGGGGCGCGTGGCCCAGTCTGGATAAGGCAACAGCCTCCTAAGCTGTGGATCGGGGGTTCGAATCCCCTCGCGCCCGCTTTTAGAACTTTCAGCAACATAGCTCTTGCTTTGATTTTTTATACGTGAAAGGGGAACAGAAATGTCGAGGTTTGAGGCCGATAATCTCGTAGTGCCACATTTGCGGGATCGGGCAAAAATTCTTGAAACGACCCGGAAAGGGCTTTAAAAATATTGGGATATTTTAAAAAATTGGTTTACTGCTCCATCCTCGGAGCTAGAAGGAAGACTCCCGAGATGTGCTTTTCACCCTCTGCTTTGCCCTGGTTAAGTGTAAACTCGATTGTGAGAGGATAGTCGTCCTTGAAGCTCAGCTTCATTTCATCAGAAGATGCAAGTGACTTTACAAGCTTGAGCAGGTACTCGAGTGGGTATGAACTCTTTACAGACCCCTTGCAGAATATTTCCTTGAGCATGTCCTTTGGAAGTGCCATTTCAGACTCCTCTGAATCAGACATGGATCTAGCCTTGAAATCTGAATCTGTGAGAGTCAGCCGAATGGCATCTGATACGTCCTCAGCCGCCCTGAGGCCCTTTTCAAGGTCCGATTTTCCCATAACTACATAAAATTCAGAACTTATTTGCGGGATTCTCGGGGTCGTGACGGAATTATTGTCAAGGAGAGATATGCTCTTGACTATGTTGCCCAGTTCAAATTTCAGCTTCTCCTTCTCCTTGGAAATTGTAACGAGGTCACTTGAACTGGCCAGCTTTATAACCGCCTTCAGCCTTTCAACGTCAAGCGCTATCTCCTCTTCTTCATCGATCTGGTACTCGCTGAAAATTTCCTTTGGCAAATCTATGCTAATCATGGCTACATGTGCCGGGTCCACTGCCTTAACTGATATTCCGGCATTATCCAGCTTGAATTTGGCTTCTGTGACTACAGTGTTTAGAAGGTCAGCCACTTCCTTCAGGTTTTTGACAGAAATACTAATTCTCATCATCCGATCATCCTTTGAGTATGTGAGTCAGGGGTTATGGATAATCAATTAGAACGTAATTAATACTTTTCATAGGCGCTTCACAAAGGGCGCCTCATCTGCTTTTCTGTGCTAGCAAATGTCAGCCCGCGGGGTGAAACTGGAACCACTATGCCTTGACCAATTTAAGTGCGTAAGATGTGAACTGGTCAAGCTTAAGCTCCCCATTTTCCGTTTCGACCCTAAGGGAGTTGTCGTTGAACACCTCAAGCGTCGCTCCGGGGAAAGCTGAAATCGAGGACATCTCCTTCAGGAGCCTCCGGTCCTCAAAGGATATGCGGTTCAGCTTGTATTTGCCCGGTTCTGCAAGTGAAACAGAAATCTCTTTCTTAATGTCAGAAGGATTTACAGGATTACCGTGGGGGCATGTTTCTGGCCTACCTATGTTCTTGAAAAGCTTTTCTCCCTTCTCTCCATGGAACAGGTGCTCAAGTTCCATCACAGAGGAATGTGAATCTTCCCATGGTATCTCAAGAAACTTGTACGCAAAAACTTCGACGATTCTGTGCTCGCGAACCATTGGGACAGTTTTTCTTATCCCCTTGGGTGTAAAGTTGACATCCCTTCCATTCTTCGTCAGAAGGCCATCAGACTCGAGCTTCGATATGTATTCAGATGCAGTGGGGGCAGAAATCTTCAGCCTCCTGGCTATATCTTTCTCCGAGACCCTGCCGATTGTCTCAACGAATTCCCATGTTACAAGAAGGTAATCTTCCTTGTTGTTGGCCATTGACGGTTTTAAATATTATTTTTATAGTTAAACATTTCCACTTTATATCGGAGGTGCACGGTTCCCGTCTGTTTCAAAATTAATCAGGCTTTAATAGCCCGTTATAATTGGAGAATATGGAGATCATTTTTCTTGGAAACTGGTCGGCAAAAACGGTTCCAGGAAAAGCAAACACGTCCTTTGTCATTGATGGCAGAATAGCCTGCGATTTTGGACCAAATTCGCTTCAGGCAATGATAGAGAAGGATATCGACCCCAACGGGCTGGAGCATGTTCTTATCTCCCATATGCACTATGACCACTTTTCCGGACTGATTGGCCTTCTATGGTACAGGGCAATGTCCGGCAACGAAGAGGAACTGATGATCACTGGCCCCGAGGGCATCGAAGATATTACCCACAAGTTGCTGGCAAATTACAGTACGCCCCACGGTTTTCATATATATGCCTCATTCAATGAGAGAAGTGACGGAATGGTCGAGATCTTCAAGGGAGACCACACGGTTCCGGACAACGCCTACAGGATAAGCTATGAAGGAAAGACAATCTTTTATTCAGGGGACACCACTTACAGCAGTTCCATCGTTTCCGGAGCGGAAAAGGCTGACCTCCTCATCCATGAAATGACCTACCCCGACAATATGAAGATAGAAGCCGAGCTCTGGAAGCACTCAACCGTGTCGGATGTTATCTCAACATTCAAGGAAAGCGGCTCTAAGAGACTAGTTCCTGTCCACCTCACTTCCGAAACACTCAGCCTGATCCCCGGGCTCCAGAGAAAACACGAACAGCTATTTCTTCCCGATGACAGCCTTTTGCTTTGAGAAAAGCTCTAAGCGTTACTTTAACTGCGATGTGAAGTTATGGACCCTGAAGCTTAACCCGTTATTGCGCACTTCATGGGAATAGTTAAATAGTATGGAATTATACATGCTTGATAATGTCACGCTTGCCTACCAGAAATGATGTAATTGCAGAAGTGGAGAAGTTCGAGTCTCCGGATACCGCCGGACAGGTTGCAATTACGGGTTTTGACTCTTTTGGTGGCAGTTTCTATTATTATCAGTTTACAGCTTTCTAAACTGGGCTGGTTTTTTATGGGTTCTCAGGAAAAATTTGTGGGAAATGGAAAGGAGGTTTCGTCTCTGCTCTCTATACGAGATGAGCTGTACAGGAACACGTTGCAGATCATCGAGCTTGTAAGGGACAGATTGAGGCTTGCCGAAGAGATAGGCCGCGAGAAAGAGCTGCTCGGCATGCCTCCCAGAAACAGGGAGAGGGAACTTGAAGTCCTCAGGAGCATCCCGGAACTCGGTGAAATAGAGAAATCAATCCTTAACATGATATTTGAGCTCACCATACTGAACGAGACAAGCGATAAGCCCAGGCTGCAGCTCCCAGATTCCCCCGGTGCCGACGGGAGCGATATTGTCCTGACCGGCCCGGAAAATCTGCTAATGTACTCAATGGGGCTTATTGTATCCTTCCCCGGCTTTGAACTGAGGGACAGGATAGGAATTCCTGAAAACCTTGCCCTTGGAGTTATACAGAGGGGCGGGCATATCACATCTGTCATAGACGCAGACAAATCGGGCGGGATCACCCTCGCTGACCCGAGAGGAAACAGTCTCGCGTCAATTGAAAATGGAAGACTAACCATATCACGGAACGTTTTTGAAAATAACGCCAAGAACCACATTATGGAGGCTTTCTGAATGAAGGTGTCAATTATCGGTTCGAAGGGAAGAATTGGTTCCACCATAAGGGAAAAAATAGCAGGAGGTGGGCACACAATCCTTCTGGAAGCAGACAGGAACGAACCCATCAGCACTGTAAAACTTCACGATTCAGATCTGGTCATCCTTGCCGTGCCACAGGATGAGGCAATCTCTCTGATAGGAAAATACGGGGAGGAATGCACAATGGTGGAACTCACCTCAGTCAAGTCGCCAATGGAGAAGTTCTCAGGGAAAGTTATAAGCATACACCCCCTCTTCGGCCCTGCATCGTGGGAAAACCCGGACTTCAACACTGTCCTTTTTGTCAATGACATTTCCCCGGAAGGGTCCATGGAAAAGATTCAGCAACTGTTTCCGGGGCATAATGTGGTCAGTGTGACTGCAAAGGAGCACGACATGTCAATGGCAGACCTGCTGGTGGCGCCATACGCAATATCAATGATAGCAAAGAGAATTGTTTCCAGGCAGCAGAAATTTGTGACCCCTTCCTTCGTAAACCTGCAGAAAATCGCTGCCATATTGGACGGAGAGAACTCATCGGTTGTAAGGGACACAATGTCAAGAAATGAATTCACAAATATGCTTCTTGAGCAGATAGGAAATGAGATTATGGAATTAAGGAGTGGATTGAACTGATAATAATACCAAAATCATCAGTATATGAAGAGACCTTGAAGGACAACATGATGGACTCAACCTTCAGCTACAGGGTAATCGATCTCTACGGAAGAAAGATCATCCTGACAGAGGGTATGAGCCCGACAAGCCTGCCTGTGGACAGTGAGACTGCACTGCTGGTAAACGGGAACCTTTATTCCAAGGAATTCAAGCAGGAGAAAACAGTGGTTCAGGTTGGAGACGTGAGCATCGGAAAGAAGAAGCTTGTCGTGGCAGCCGGGCCCTGTGCGGTAGAATCGGAAAGCCAGCTGATGGAAACCGCTGAAGCAGTCAAGAAGTTGGGCGCAGACATGCTCCGTGGAGGCGCATTCAAGCCAAGAACCAGCCCATACTCTTTCCAGGGCCTTGGGCCAAAGGGGATACAGCTTCTCAGGAAGGCAAAGGAAGAAACCGGCCTGCCTGTAGTCACCGAGCTTCTTGATATTTCCGACTTTGAAGCTTTCGGCGACGACGTGGACATGATCCAGGTCGGAGCAAGGAACGCCCAGAATTTCACACTCCTCAAATTCCTGGGAAAGCTCCGGACACCCATACTCCTGAAAAACGGCCTTGCTACAACTACTGATGAATGGCTTGGCTCAAGCGAATACATACTCTCAGGCGGCAACGAAAATGTTGTCATGTGCTACAGGGGAAACAGGAGCTTTGACAACTACACAAGGTTCAACATGGATATTGGGTCCATCGCCTCGCTCAAGAACCTGACACACCTGCCTATATGCGCTGATCCGAGCCATCCCGCTGGCAGGAGGGAACTGGTAGAGTCGCTTGCGCTGGGTGCAGTTGCATCAGGGGCGGACATGCTGGAAATAGAAGTCCACAGGGACCCCGACAATGCACTTTCGGACTCATCACAGCAGCTGACCCTTGAAATGTTCAATAGACTGATGAAAAATGTGAGAAAGGTGGAAGAAATAGTAAGAGGGTAAGTTCTTGGCCATTCAATGGAATGCTGTTCTGTGACGGTCAGGGCATCATTTCCAGGCCAGGAACCATTCTCCCTTTTCCTCCGTGTTGTACCCATATCTTTTCGCGTATTCCATTATCCTGCCCTTGTTTTCCAGTAAGTCTTCAACGCTGTGCGGGACTCTCGTCCCGGATGCAGGGGCGTCCCAGTCCGTAATAATCACTCTATGCTTCGTTACTCGCTCTATCTCCCTGATTGCATCAGAAGTTTCTGGAACGTGGTGCATGCTGCATATGGCGAGGCTGGTGTCAAAGTGTTTGTCACTGTATGGAATTTTCTGGACCATTGCTTTTCCCAGTTTCAGCCTGCCCTCCTTAATCTCCTCTGCAAATTCTTCTTCAACCTCATCAAAATGCCATGCTTCCGGATCAATTGAAACCACTTCAAACTGGGGGTTTCGCAATAATTTTGTTACAACTGTCCCAAACCCTGTCCCAATATCAAGTATTCTCCTGCCCTGAACCATGGGCATCAATTCGTCTATGATCTGCTCAAGCTTGCTTCCTTCGTTCACAATTATAAAAAACCTGCAGGTTAATAAATTTGTCAGCATGGCTGTTGCTTGTTATGCAAAAGAAATGATGTTCCAGAAAATTTCAATAATACCGGCTCGGATGCGGGTGCCGGGATTCGGACCCGGGTTAAGAGCTTGGGAAGCTCCTGTGATACCGCTACACTACACCCGCGATATTTCCTGTATCCATAGGAAATATCTAAACTTAATCTTGCCAGGTGTCACTACCTGACATAGGTGAGCCATTCCTTATACTTCCCGACCTTTCCTGAAACAATGTCATTGTAAGTTTTCCCTATGTCGGTTGTGATGGGGCCTCTCTTGCCGTTTCCGACATCGATGCCGTCCACGCTTGCGATCGGAGTTACCTCGGCAGCGGTTCCACAGAAGAATGCTTCATCTGCAACATATATCTCCTCCCTGTGTATGTCGCGCTCAATCACTTCCAGGCCCTTCTCCCTGGCTATCTCCACGATGGTGTCCCTCGTTATGCCTCCAAGTATGTCTGCACTCACTCCGGGTGTGTAAAGCTTTCCGTCCCTTACAAGGAAAATATTCTCTCCGGGCCCTTCGGCGAGATATCCGTTGCCTGAAAGAAGTATTGCCTCGTCAAATCCGGCACTCCTGACCTCCCTGCTTGTGAGTATGGAGTTGAGGTAGTTTCCGCTCGCCTTGGCCCGAACCGGAATGATATCCGAATTGATCCTTCTCCACGAAGAAGTCTTGCATCTTGCGCCTACATCCTGTGTTTTTCCGAAGTAGCTCCCCATCGGAAGGGCCGCTATATAGACGCTTATTTTCTTGTTTTCGGTTGACAGGCCAACTCTTACGTCATTGTAGAATGCAAATGGCCGGATGTAGCAGGAATCAAGGTTGTTTATCCTGACAGTCTCGACTATTGCCTCATTAATCTGTTCCGGCTTGAATCCCAGGCTCATCCCGTAAATCTTTGCCGTGTCGAAAAATCTCCTCGTATGCTCCTTCAACTTGAAAATTGCCGGTCCCTTGTCGGTTTTGTATGCCCTGATTCCTTCAAAAATTCCTGACCCGTACTGCAGGGAATGGACGGTGACCGGAACGGTCGCCTCATCAAATCCCATTGTCTTTCCATCAAACCAGACCTTCAGATTAGAATAAGGGGTTTCCATGTGTTGTGTATCCGGCAGTGGCTAATAAGGCATATGCAGAACAGGTTATGTGGCCGGGGCATGGGATTTCAGCCTATGTTCTGTGAACTGTACCTGTAGTATATTGTAGTGTTGGCAGGCGCGTTTTCGACCTTGATGTACCCCCAGTCATTGCCAATGGAGTACCCGGTTACATTCGGGGTCGCATACTGGTAAATTCCATCCGGGAGCATGAGTGAAATTGTGGAATAGGAGTATGAGGAGAAATTGAAGTGCGAATAGTGGGTCTGGCCGTCGATCAGGACTCCAATGCCATAAATATTGCCGTTATTCACATGGAAATTTGCGCTGATGTTGACAGTCACAGGATAAGTGCTGTTGGTGAAAAACACATTGACTTTATTGTCAGAAGGCGTCAAGGTAAGCGTGCTGAACCCTTCCTTGTCGACCGCCACAGGAAATTCCGGGTATTTCAGGTTCTTTCCCGAGGTCTGGGCCGCCTTGTACATATACGTGCCCGCAGGAACCATGAAGCTTATCTCCTGGCCGGAATCAGCCCCAACTGTATCTCCCTGCGGCCCGTTTACAGTTACACTCCAGGAACTGTTTGCAGGAAGCCCGGCCTCGTCGAAATTGAGGCTGTAGAGCTTCAGGAATTTCAGGACAGACAGTTGCGCAACAGAGGAACTTGAAAGGTGAAAATCAACTCCGCCGGTACCGCTTTCGTAACCTGAGGGGGATATCGGCGAATAATGGTAATACCCGTAGGGAAGGTTGAGGGTGATTTCCCGGCCGAACGAGTAGTAATTCGAGAGCTCCTTCGGCACGCCGTACTGGTAGTCAAAAAGCTCTATGCCCCACCGGGTGCCATTTGCCACACCATGTTGCTGTATGGTGAAGTCGTGCGTCTTGGGCATATAGTAAGCGTAGTGCTGCGAAATGAACGGAACAAGCAGGAAGTTGGCCACCAGGATTACAATGACAATCTTTATCTGCCTGTCCATGGTTAGAAAAAACCTTCGGCGTTGTTAAACTTTGCCTGTGGGAAAAGATCACTGATCATTCCTGATCTTCATCAGTATTCTTCGCCCTTCTTCATCTGGGCAATCTTGAATTCCCTGAAATGATGCTCGTATGCATCCGCGATTTCTGTGAAACCGAGGGTACCCACGACACCGCTGCCATCGCTCTTCTTGACTACTATGTTCTCCTGGGGGTCAGCTGGAAGCCTTTCTATAGCCAGGTGAAGCGTGTCGTTTTCCCAGACTGTGGCAGGCTTCTTCAGAATTAGGTCGGAAATCCTAAGCCTGGAGCTTCTCCCGTAGGGCTCTATCAAATTCCTGCTCACATACCCTACCAGATCACCGTTTTTCACTATCACGGCGCCCTTGAGGTGCCTGACCCTCATCCTGTACAGAAGTTCCCAGACTCCGATGTCGGGATTAGCTTCTATGTAATCCCGCTTCATGGCATCCTCCACCACTATGCTGTCCATTATCCTGTCCCTGTACTCGAAGAGGTGCGCAGGGGAGTGGAGTCTATCCAGGACCTGCTCACTGTAGACTGAGTGCCTGGTCCCCGAGGTGAAGTATGATATCGTTATTGCTATCATCAGGGGGAGAAAGAGGTCAAGCCCACCGGCCATTTCTGTCCCCATTATCAGCATCGAGACCGGGGTCTTTGAGACGCCTGCAAAGAATGCTAACATAGTCACAATTGTGACCTCATCAACGGTAACAAAAGGGAAAACCGGGTGTGCAACTATGCCCAATGCCGCACCAAGAAATCCTCCGGTAACTATGCTGGGAGCGAACGCTCCGCCCGATCCACCGGAGCCTATGCTGAATGAAGTGGCAATTATTTTCAGGAAAAAAAGCAGGATCAGCACCTTGAGGGGAAACTGGAACGTACCGCTGAGTATTAGCTGGACCCAGCCATACCCAAGGCCAAGCACCTGCGGGTAGAATATTGCCACCACTCCCACGAGCAGCCCTCCCATTGCAGGCTTTACATAGGATGGAACGTGCCTCAGCCTGATGAAACCTATGTGGACGAGGTCAAACACCTGAACGTAGAACCTTCCGCCAAGCCCTGCTAGGACTCCTATGATTGCGTATACCAGGACAGACCTGCCGTCAAGAAAAAGGAAGGAGCTGGCGGACGTTGTAAAGAGGGGGTTGTAATGGAACTGGTATCCGAAGATTGCGTACCCCACCACCGATGCGACCGTCGCAGGTATGAGGGCCTCAACCTCGAAATCCCTCCTGTAGAGAATTTCCGTGCTCATTATGGCACCTCCTATGGGAGCCATGAAAATGCTGCCTATCCCCGCGCCAATGGCCGAAGCCATGACAATCCTCCTGTCGTGGTCGTCAAGGTGGAAGAGGTTTGCGAGGAAAGATCCGAAAACTGCCGAAATAAGGGCCACAGGGCCGTCTCTCCCGGCACTTCCACCCGCTCCGATGTTTATCGCCGATGATACCAACTTGACCGCCGGAGTCCGGTTCCTTATCCTCACCGTAATATTGTGGAACGCATTAACTGCAGCGTTTATTCCAAGCCCTTCTGTGCCTGGCGTGAGCTTGTACACAAGGTAACCTGACAGGAACCCCCCCAAGGTTGTAGAAACAGGCACAAGCAGGGCATTGTATTTCCCTATTGCGTAAAGCGGATCACCTCCCTCTCCTCCCGGCAATGGAGGCACAAAACCGGAGACTCCTGTCAGAATAAGGTAAGAGAAGAACCTGATTCCGTTGTACAGGAGCAGAGATCCAATTCCGGCAGAAATTCCTATCAGCAGCCCTATGGCTACCCACATGCCGGGCTGGCTGGAAAGCACTCTCCGCTGAAAGAACTCATAAAGCTTTGATGCGCGCGACATTCGGGAGTCTGGCCTCAGGTATTAATAACGCCTCTGTTTTATAAAATACTTGCCCGGCTCCCAATCTGCACAGGGTGACAATTTCAGTGCTCGACCTCATCCCTCAGGATCTTCTTGTACAGGTCGTCAAGGCGCTCAGTAATTTCCTTGACATCGTTCACTATCTTTGGGATCGCCTCGCCATAGGTCCTCGACATATGGTCCATGAGCTTTATGAGGTACTCCACCCTGTTCTGGAGCACATCTATCTGCGGGTCTCCGGAGTCTCCGTTGGTTTGAAGCTCTCCGTTCTTTTCTTCCCTCTGGCTCTGGTATGTGCCAAGTACGGATTTCGCCTCTATAATGAAATCATCCGCATCCCTGTATTTGGAGAAAATGTATTCGGAAAGCCTTATCCTGTTCCCGACAGCATACTGGCATTCCTCTGTGGAAAGCGGATTTGTTGCTCCGTCAGTCTTGACCACCTTTATCAGGGCCTGGTCGCACATGGGCGCATTGAAGGTGTTGATCTTCTCCTCAATCCTCCCCCTCAGATCTACGAATATGGAAAAAGGGTACTTTCCGTACAACCCCCTTATGTTCTTTCGCAGCTCCAGAAGACTCTTGTACCTGTTTGTACGAATAATCTGAGTCTTGAGGGAATTGGGATCATCCACGATTGACCAGCAAAAGTAATTATTAAAATCTTCCTCCCATGCTTCTGAATTTCGTACTGTGCAATTATGCCCTTTAAGCCTACTGTGAACCAGTGTTCCCCTTTGGGCGAAAACTGTAACATGGGATTATGTGTTGCTTAGTGCCGGCATACTCCAGATAACAGGCTTTCTTGCCGCTTTGGACAATTCAACTCCGGATGTGCCTAAAGGTTACGGTGCCAAGTATATGCCTGCCATTGATTATAATTAATATGGGCGGAATGGACTTGAAATTTACAAGCTTGTACGGCACCCTGCAACTTTTTGTCAGCATAGCCGTAATGGTCCTTGGCGCCCACATCATCATGCTGGCATCAATAGAGTCAATCTCATCGTCTTATCTCCTGGCCGGTTCGGTCGCTGTTGGTGCGGCACTGTTCCTGGCTGTGGCCAATTTGAGAAAGAGGGTTCTCTGACCATTCCTGGTGCTGCCTAGCAGTACAATTGTTCCATAACACCTAAATAACCCTTTCCTCATATTCATGGGATGGCATTGTGGTCGACGGACTTTGAACAGAACCTGATCAAGGCAGTCATAGGGATCGTTTTCCTGATCGTTGGAGCCCAGCTCATAGCTGTGGGAGGGACTATTGCAGTCGGCCAGCTGTTATTCATTCCTGTCAGCATAGTGCTTTTTGTTGTAGGTGCGATTCTCATCTATTTCTCCATAAAGGTGCTCATGTCCTTGCTGAAGTCCATGGGAATCACGCTCTGGGAACAGGAAAAGTAAAGCCGGGAAGGCTTCACTTGGAATCGCAGGTTTTATGATTTTCCCCTGGAATACCAGCAATAGTAATGATCCAGCTATTTAAGCCGGGTTCTACTGGTAATTATCGATTATCATGGACAAGCACAGAGAGGAATACCCGATGCTCAACCACTGGGTTTTTTTCAACGCTGCGGATCAGATGGTGGCGGGGAAATACTGGCTCAACGCAATGAGGGAAAGCCTGAATATGTATGAGGCAGGCAGGGCTGAAGATGACCCTCCCTTCGGTCCCGTTACACACCCCTTCCTCACTACAGTATTCAGGGAGGTCAACCAGAGGGCAGCCAAACTCATCCATGCGAGGGAGGACGAGGTTACTAACATGTACAGGGTCATGTCCTCTGCTAACCTTATCCTCAACGACCTGCTGAATCTCAAAAGGGGTGACAATGTTGTTTTCTCGGATCTCGATTACCCGTCGATCCCTTACATACTCCTGAATCTCAAGAAGAAAGGCATAGAGCTCAGGAGGATCAAAAACGTGAACGGGGAAGTTCTGATGGGCGATCTCGAGAAGGAGGTGGACGACAGGACAAAGGTTGTAGTACTGAACAGGACAACTCCCTGGGCAGGATTTACATACGATGTGAGGGCGGTATCCCGGATAGCCCATGATCATGGGGCTCTTGTGCTGGATGATGCCATTCAGGCAGTGGGGGCAATTGACGTCGATGTTCACAGGGACGACGTGGACTTTCTCATAACGGGAAGCTACAAGTGGCAGAGCGGGCCGGAGGGGTCGGGCATTTTCTATATAAGGGAAGACCTTATTGACCGGTTTGAGCCTAGCTTCAGGAATTATATCTGGGCGGACCTCCCAAACGGGATACCATTCGGCTTCCCAGACCACGACAACCTCAGGCACTGGGACGCTCCCCTAGTGGGCAACGCCAACAAGTTCAACATGGGGGAGTCAGTTTCGCCTGTGCTTTTTGGATGGAATGCCACGCTGAAGTTCTATGAACAGGTGGGAATAAAGAACATAGAGGCTGAAGTAAGGGCAATGGGAGATTATGCTATGGACAGGCTGAAGGAGATCGGCTGCACTGTTTACACCCCTGAGGATAAGAGCAAAAGGCACGGCCTGATCAAATACTCCACCGGCGATCCGGCCCTTGACCTGAGGACATTCAACAGGTTCAATAATCCGCCTGCGGGAGAAAAGCCCATTAAAGTTTCTCTGCGCGCCCTCGGGGGAATCGACGGCATAAGGCTGAGCTGCCACTTCTTCAACACCAGGGATGAGATTGACCTGCTCGTTGAGACACAGAGAAGGCTGATGGTGGAGGAACACATACTGGCATAGGGGCTGTGAGCTTCAATGCCGCAGCCTTTAATTTCCCCACGGGCCGGGAAAAAGTTTTATAAGCGTCATTAATCGATGCCTCCATGGATTCAGGGCCCGAGAACCCGGATATCAGGATAGTTGGTGTCGATCACGCAGAACTCGTCTGGAAGATCGTAAACACTTCATTCGAGGAATACCGGGAGTCCGAAGCGCCTTCCAGCGCCCTAATGGAAACAGTCGAGCACGTCAGGCAGGCCCTCTCGAACGGCAAGGAGCAAGCGGTCGTGTGCTATATCGGCAACCGCCCTGCCGGCACAGCCAGGTTTTACTTCGACAACGGCCTCTATTTCCGGAGGCTCGGCGTTCTGCCAGATTACCGTGGCAGAGGCATATCGAAGGCAATCATTTCATGGCTTGAAAATTACGCCAGGGAACACGGGGAGTCTAGGATATGGTGCAACACACGGTCTTCTGTGGCAAGGAACATGGCACTCTACAGGGGAATGGGGTACAGGCTCGAGAATGAGAGGTTCATTGAGAGGAATAACCATAAGGTTGGAGTCGCAACATTTTCAAAGTCAATCGCGTAGCGCTGCTGAAGGTTCAGGATCCATACTGTTCTGCCGTATCGTCAATATACTCCCTTGCAAAGCTGAAGCTGGACGAACTGTTCCTGCTGAGGCAGGATTTTCTCATTTTCCTGTAGGTCGTCCTTATGGCCGGGCTGAATGGTGTGGATACGATAACAAGCTTGTGGAGCACCTTAGGGTTCACGGGTGTAACTATTATTCTGGAAACCTTCTTCCTGGTCGTGAGTTCCGGGGTTGAATAATCTCTCATAATCTGCAGTCTAGGTGCCCAGGCAACGTCTCTGTGGGCCGGTATCTTATCCACAAAAGTCTCCAGGGAAACCTTGACTCTTGAAACGTCCATCCAGTCTATAATAAGGGATTTCTCCCTGTAGATGCCTGTGCCGTCGAAGGAGTACCTGTAGTCTACAAACCTTCTTCTGTCGCTGAAATTCAGTATTTCAAGGAATAGGTAAACAACCATGAACACCAGTGCGAGGTCAGCCGTCTCCCCTTCGAACCTGTGGAGCACGGGTATTCTCAAAGTGGTGAAAACGTCAACCACAAGGATTGCGAAGAGTGCCATGGTAGCCAGACCCCAATAAAAAAACTTGAAAGCAAATTTGGTTGGAATACGGCGATGGTACATCTTCCAATATTCATGGCTGTATGTCTATTAATCAATTTTGTAGGACAAGAATCCGCCACCATCAACCCGTTTCCTCCAGGAGCGCCGCAGATTCTGCCGATTTCTCAATCTTCTTTCCCTTCTTCTTT
>JBJKST010000048.1:0-24273 GCA_046703705.1 Thermoplasmataceae archaeon | reverse complement strand
CAGCCATAACGTGGTTCTGAACATATGCATTGTACCCTGCAAGGTTGCCCTCTGCCTGGTAGTCCTGGAATCCCTTTGGTGTCCAGTTTATTCCTGCATTGTGTGCTTCAAACCAAGCTGCCGGCTCAATCCATGTTCCGGAAGATGCGAATATCTGGAACACAAGTGAAGCTGGCATCGCTCCCTGGAAGTGGAAGGTTATGCTGTTTGTGTTGTTATTCACTGTAATGTTGTGTGTTATGTTATAGAAAGTGTTCGACGAGAAGTAATCTCCTGGAAGCAGGTACTGGGCTATGACCCATCCACCGGTTCCCGGGCTTGCTGCATCAAAGAGCAGTGTTCTCGTGAAGGTATACATTACATCCCAAGCACTGAGCGAAGCTCCGTTCTGGAACTTTATGTTCGAGTTTATCTGGAATGTGTAGTTCATACCAGGTGTCAGGTTGACAGCGTAAGTTGTTCCCCATGGGGTTGTCTGTGTGTAGTTTGAATAGTTGTCGTTGATTCCGTGACCAAGAGTCGGCAGGTAAGATGCGGCCATTGGAACAAAGCTGCTTGTGGATGATCCATTGTAGGTATCAAGCTGAAGCAGTGCGTTGTTCAGGATCTCAGAATCTGCTGTGTAGTATGCGATTGACGGATCGAGGGTTGTGTATCCTCCTGGTGCGTTAGGCTCAGCGTTTGTGAAAACAGTCTCGGTTGTAGCCTGCTGGGTGACCTTCTGCGCTACAGGGAAGTCTTCGTAATACGTTGAAGTAACGGTCTGTGACTGGTCGTACTGGCCGTTGTTCAGCGGTATTGTTGAAGTTCCAGTAAGCATGCTTGTAACAGTGACGTTTGTTGCATCTGAACCGAATGTCAAGGTTGTAGCGTTAACAGTTGTCAGCATGGAATCTGATCCGTAGAACATTCCAGTGACTGTTCCTGTGGTGTTAACCTGTGTAGTAGTAGCAAGATTGAAGGTCAGGTTCAGACCATTTGTAAGTGTCAGGACACTTGTCGCGTTAATCACTGATGAATCTCCAGTAGCAACAGTTTTTGTGACTCCTGTGTCATTCTTGTATGTGAGAGGTCCACCATAATTTACTGTCACATTTGTTCCTGTTCCAAGGTACAGATGGCCTGCAGAAGTGTAGTTAACTGTAGTATTCATTCCGTATGTGACGTTTGTCTGTGGAACGCCAACTATCACCTTTGAAAGGTTATCTGACAGAGATGTTCCTGCAGAAGTTACAAAGTTCTGTCCGTTTGTGAAGTTCTGAACCACTGTGTTTGTCACAGTTGTGCTTACTGACTGGGTATAGTTGACAGGTGCTGTGGTTGTCTGGATCTCGAGTGTGTACATTCCGCTCTGGAGGTCAGCGTATGTGACTCCGGATATCGGAAGCTCGTATCCCTGGCTGTTTATGTTGTAGAGGTACGGAACAGTTTCCTGTGAGACCATGCCGGACTGGTTGTACAGCGTAAGAGTCTGTGAGACTATCTGGTAGGTTCCTCCGCCCACTGCTGGCTGGAAAGCAAGCCTCATGTGGCCGCCTGTTGAGAATATGTTCGATATGTTGTTGACCTGCTGTGCTGATGACTGTGATGGGTCAACCGCAAGCGCTGTGTATGCGTACTCAATTGACGGATAGTTAGGCGTTACCTTCACCGGCTCAAAGAAGTATCCCTGTGAAGATCCGTAGTTTATATCCGCAAAAATGTAAAATTCTCCCGGCTGTGCATAAGTGTGGGTCACTTTCACCGTGTTACTACCGCTGTAGTTCAATAGCTGGCTCGTCCCATCGCCATAGTAGACTGTTACGTTCTTAAAACTGCCTGTGGCAGTGATGTTAGTCGAGTAGTTGTCTCCCTGGCTTATTGCTCCGACCTGACTTGATAGCGTTGCGGATGGCCCGGATGGACCAGCAGCTGGAGTATAGTGCGTTGCCAGAAGCCCGCCCAGAACTCCGATAACTACCAACAGGCCGATTATAACTGCAATCCATTTTCCCGAAGAAGACGGTGCCTTCGGGGGTGCTGGAGGAGCAGTCACTTTCGGCTCGGATGGAGCTTTTCCTTTATCTTCGTTATTCTCCACTTTTTATTCCTCCGTGTAGAAGTTATCGCCTATCAGAATCTATGTATTTAAATGTTTAGGTCATAATGTATATTTCGATGTATGCAGAAAACGGCTGTGGTTCAAGTGGAACAGATAAAATATGGTAAAAAATATAATTAGAGGAATTCCTTGAGGTCTTCCTCGGTAAGTTTGTATGGCTTCTGGTCTATCAGTGGCCCTCTTGAGATTACAGGATCAACCTGGTCAAACCTCTCTGCCTCAGTTTCGAAGAGGACTCCGATTGGAATCTTCTCTCCCCATTCCTCGGCATATTTGTACGCTTCCTGGAAGTTTGTCCTGTCATTGTCCGTGAGCTTGTATACTCTCTTCCTGAAGTAGTCGTATGTGTTCAGCTTGTTGAAAGTCACACAGGGGCTGAAAACATCTATGAACGAGAACCCCTTGTGCTGAATTCCGGCAGTTATGATTTCCTGGAGGTGCTTGGGGTCACCGGAGAATGCCCTTGCCACGAACGTTGCTCCTGCCGCGAGGGCATAGGTCAACGGGTTGACCGGTTTCTCCACACTCCCGTCCGGGGTCGTCTTTGTCTTGAGGCCCGGGGGGGAGGTCGGGGAAGCCTGGCCGGTTGTGAGGCCGAATATCTGGTTGTCTGAAACGATGTATGTGATGTCGACATTTCTCCTGGCTGCGTGGTAGAGGTGCTGTGTCCCTTCGTTGAAGCCGTCACCGTCTCCTCCGTAACCTATTACTGTCAGTTTCGGGTTTCCCCACTTTATTGCCGACGCCACAGGAAGAAGCCTCCCGTGTATCCCATGGAAACCATAGGCGTGAATGAATTCCGGAAGGTTGCTTGAGCATCCTATGCCCGATACCACAACCACATCCTTTGGTTCTACGCCAAGCTCCACAAGGGATTTCTCCATTGCCGTCAGCTGGGCAAAATTTCCGCAGGCCGGGCACCAGTCTGGTTGCACACGTCCCTTATAATCCTTAAGCTCTACCATCTTTTTCACCTCTTCAATACAGTTTCAATTTCATCTGCAAGCGCTGCCGGGTAGAAGTTCTCGCCGTCGTACTTTGTTATCAGCTCGGTCTTGACGAGAAACTCAGATCTCAGCAGCCTGTTGAACTGGCCAGTGTAGTTTCCCTCAACCACAATGATCTTTTTCCTTCCCTTGAGCAGCTCCCCTATGTCGGGGTTCATCGGGAATGGCCTGTTGACTTCTATGGCACCAACTTTGTGGCCCCTTTCCCTCAGTATGTCTATTGCCTCTTCCACGGCGCCCTGAGTGGATCCCCACATTACTATTGCATACTCTGCACCGTCTAGCTTATATGTAGGCGTGGGAGGCATGGTCTTGAGATATTCATTGACCTTTCTCATCCTCTTGTCCATGGCCTTTATCCTGTCCATAGGGTCGGTGACTGCATCACTCACGACATCGCCATACTCGTTATGCTCGTCCGAATCCTCATTGTGCATGAGCCCTGCCTGTCCGGGTATCGCCCTTGGTGAAATTCCGCTTGGCGTGTCGAGGTACCTCTTGAAATCCTGAGTGTTGTCCTTCGCCCTCTCGCCATGGTCTATCTTGAAATTTAGGTCCAGGTCATTTACGGTTTCATAATGCTCTGACAGGTAAAGATCAGACATCAGTATCACCGGGGTCTGGAATTTTTCTGCGAGGTTCAGCGCCTCTGCCGTCATGTAAAACATTTCCTCTACATTTCTGGGCGATAGCACTATCCTCGGGAAGTCACCCTGCGATGCACCGAGCACAAGGTTAAGGTCGCCCTGCTCTGTCTTTGTAGGCAGGCCGGTTGAAGGCCCGGACCTCTGCGACTCATAGATCACGAGCGGAATCTCCATCATTCCGGACATTCCCAGTGCCTCTACCATGAGGGAGAAACCTCCTCCGGATGATCCTGTCATGGATCTTACGCCCGCATAATTGCCCCCGATTGCCATGTTGATTGCAGCTATCTCGTCCTCTGGAAGCTTGACAAATATCCCGTATTTCTGGGCATGTGATGCAAGGTAGTGAAGTGCAGATGAGGCTGGGGTCATCGGATAGCCTGCGTAGAATTTCAGGCCTCCCATTACGGCGCCTAGGCCCACAGCGTCACCGCCACCCATCAGCATTCTCTTCTTGTTGCTTGTCTTGAGTGTTATCTCAAGCTTCTTGAAATTCTTGTTGAAGTAGTCGTATCCTTCCTGGGCTGCATCCTGGTTCTGCTTAATCACATCACCTTTTCCCTCAAAGGTTCCTGCGATTACATCCGACATTACTTCAAATGAAAGGCCGCATGCCGCAGCAGCTGCACCAAGGGCCACAGTGTTTTTCATAAGCTTGTTCGTGCCGTATTTTGATGCAATCTCAGCCAGTGGCATCGCGCAGTATGTTACGCCGTCCACCTCATCATAGCCTGAAATGCCCTTGTCGAAAATCGCCACACCCTGCAAGGGTGAAGCGCCGCCCTCATTAATCTTGGGATTTGTATGCCTTGTGAGGGCATCCTTGTTCAGGGCTATAAGTATGTCAAGCCCGTCGCCCTGGGACTTGATTTCGTTGGCCGAGCCTCTAATCTGGTACCAGCTCTGACCACCCCTTATTATGTCCTGATAATAAAGATAAGTTACAACATGGAGGCCGCTTCTGGAGAGCGTTTTTGCCATTATCTGTCCCGCTGACTGGACGCCGTCTCCTGCGGCTCCTCCAATTCTGAAAATTGCTTCTTCTCTAGCCATGATCGTACCCGAAACCATATGATACTAAGCTATTAATATATTTGCGGAGTAGCTAAAGCGCGTGCTACAGAATGCACGAGGGCGCTATCTGTTTTAAATTAACCTTGACCTATTTTTTTGCCAACCGATTTATATCCCGCAGACATTATCTTATCATGAGCAGAACTGAAAAGGATGTGCTTGGTGAGGTGACAATCGGCGACGACTGTTATTACGGGGTAAATACCTACAGGGCCAAGAACAACTTCAGAATAACCGGACTGACTGCGGATTCGGACCACATAGTCTCATATGCAAGGATAAAGCTCGCTGCTGCAGTGGCCAACAACAAGGGCGGAAAACTGTCCGACTCTGATAAGGACATGATAGTTAAGGCCTGCCAGAAGATTATAGACGGTGAGTACCACGACCAGTTCGTGATCGATGTTTTTCAGGCCGGAGCCGGGACCTCTTTCCACATGAATGCCAATGAGGTTATAGCAAACGTGGCTTTGGAGCTGTCTGGCAAGAAGAAAGGCGATTACAGTGTTCTGCATCCAAACGACCAGGTCAACATGAGCCAGTCCACAAATGACACTTTTCCAACAATGATAAGGCTCACTGCTCTCATAAAGGCAAGAAAGCTCATGGCCGAGCTTGACAGGATTATCAGGGCCCTGGAGAAGAAGGCCGACCAGTTCAAGGACGTCAAGAAGCCGGGAAGGACCCACCTACAGGATGGCCCGCCCCTCACATTGGGGATTGAGCTTTCGGCCTGGGCTTACAGCTTAAGGAAGGACCTCAAGGAACTCAAGCAGTCCTTCGACTTCATGAGGGAACTCAACATAGGCGGAACTGCTACCGGCACAGGCGTGAACACCGCACCCGGGTATCAGCAGAACGTGGTCAAGGAGCTGAGCAGGCTCACGGGCGAGGACCTGATTCCATCAGACAACCTCCCCGGAATAATGGAATTCATGAGCGACTTCTCGAGGATGATGAACGCAACCGCAAACATAGCAATCGATGTCAACAAGATAAGCAACGATGTCAGGCTAATGTACTCGGGCCCTGGCGCAGGGCTGCATGAGGTCATAATACCGGCAGTGCAGCAGGGATCATCCATTATGCCCGGAAAAATAAACCCGTCCATAGCGGAGGCCATGAACATGATCTGCCATTCCGTTCTCGGCTCACAGCAGGCGCTGAACTTTTCAGCCCAGGCGGGCCAGTTTGAGCTTAACGTGATGATGCCGCACATAGATTATGAGCTCAACAGGTCCCTTGACATGATGGCAAACGGCCTTGAAATGTTCAGGACCAAACTTGTGGAGGGCCTTGAGGCCGACACGAAGAGGATGACAGAAATGCTTTCAAGAAGTTTCGGCTCAGCTGTGCTCCTGAACCCGTACCTTGGTTACGACACGGTAGCCAGGATAGTCCAGGAATCCTTGCACACAGGAAAGCCGCTCAAGGATCTTGCCCTGGCCACAGGAAAGATCTCAGAGGAAGATTTCATAAAAGTGATGAGCGGAAACAAATAACCCTCATTTTCCCTTTTTATATCCCGACCCAGGGATTCTTTCTGTAGGCCTTTGAAACAATCATTGTCTCGAGTTTTGTCACTCCCGGTATTTTTGGCGTGCTGTCCTCGAAATCCTGCAATGCCCCCATGTTGAGGAAAAGTGCCTCGCCGAGTATCTGGCTTTCCCCTCCCCTGCGGTACAGGCTCAGTATATTCATGTTGTCGTCAAGGATTTCTGCGACACTCTCAATTCTGGAAGGGTCAACGTCAATCTTGAGGTATACCTTTATGCTGTTTTCAACCGCCTGGAGGTCGACCAGCGCAGAAAACCCGATTATTATCTTCTTCTTGATGAGCTCGGATATTCTCCTCCTGACAGTGGCCTCGCTGGTCTTAAGCATCTTGGCAATCTCGGCGTTGGTCATTCTTGCGTTGTACCTCAGAAAACATATGATCTTCTTGTCTAGCTCGTCTACGGGAAGCAGTGATGAGTCAAGCCTGGACCACCTTATGGCAACATCGCAGCTGTAGCCCTCAAGGAACTGTTCATCCACTTCCTTTTCTACCATATCGTGAAATTTTAGTTCGATATATAATCTTTCAGTATCGAGTTTCAATAGTCCGATATATTGAAAACGCAAGAATTTGCCTGAAATCGAGATATTTGATACAAAAATGAAAAATATCAGCCCTAGATGTGGGACAGTCAACCCGGTGGTACGTTGAAAGTATACTTTGAATCCTACGGATGCACGCTTAATAAATCAGAATCGGGGCTTTATGTCAATAAGCTGCTCAGCGAGGGCAGCACCCTGGTCAGCAGTCCGCAGGATGCGGATCTCAGCATCATTGGCACATGCGTTGTCATCAAGTCCACAGAAGACAGGATGACCAGGCGGATAGGCGAGCTCTCAAGGGACTCCAAAGTAAGAGTGATAGGATGCATATCTTCGGTCACAGGGAAGGTCCTGGAGGACGAAAAGATTGAAGTCCTCACCCCAAAGGATTTCAGGAGCTTCTACACCGGGCAGCTTGATGACATAGAAATACGCGAACCGTCGATTTTTGACGGAATTCCAATTAACCAGGGGTGCACAGGAAGCTGCAATTACTGCATTTCACACATTGCCAGGGGAAAGCTAGTGTCAAGGCCCGTTGATAAAATAGTCAGCCAGGTCAGGATGCAGCTTGAAAGGGGGATCGGGGAGGTCAGGATCTCCTCGCTCGACACAGCTGCATACGGGAAGGACATAAACACATCCCTGCCGAATCTGGTCAATGCCGTATCATCCATCAGCGGGGACTTCATGCTCAGGGTGGGAATGATGGAGCCGAAGAACACGCTCACTGTGGTGGATAAGCTGCTGGAATCCTACCGTAGCCCCAAGGTTTTCAAGTTCATGCACCTTCCGGTGCAGAGCGGCTCCAACAGGATTCTTGAGGCAATGAACCGGGAATACTGCAAGGAGGATTTTGAGAGCATAGTTGCCCGCTATCGCAGGGCTTTCCCCGACTCAATGCTCTCGACGGACATAATAGCAGGATACCACGGGGATGATGGGGAATCATTCGAGGCAACAGCAAGAATGCTCGAAAGAACAAGGCCGGAAATCGTCAACATAACAAAATTCTCACCGAGGCCCTATACTCCGGATTATAATGTGCAGACGCCCCCGACAAACGAAGTGAAGAAGTGGACAAGGGAGTACACCAGGATTCACAGGGAGATAACGGGAGAGAGGTTTGCAGCGGAAGTGGGAAAGGTGAAGGAAGTCATTGTCACCGAGAAGGGAAAAAAGAGGACAGTAGTGGCAAGGGACAGTGCCTACAGGCCGGTGGCAATCCCCGGAGATTTTCCTGTTTATGCAAGACTGGAATGCGAAATCGTAGACTATGGGAAGACCTATCTGGTAGGCAAGAAAATCTGACTCAAGGAAGGTCGTCCACAGCGACGATCTCGTCCATTATGTACCTTCCGGGATTCTTTATGCCGAAGAGCGTCTGGAATTCCGGGGGTGTCATAACAGGCATCCTGAATTTTTCGAAATCGTCAATGGGAACCCTTGGGCAGCCAGTGAATATCATCGCATCGCACCTCATGTTCTCGTAATCCATGGGGTTCACCTCGTTTGTCGTAAGCAGGACAGCTTCTCCACCTATTTTCCTGACATCCTCCATCATGACGTCTGCCAGCTTACGCCTGTGCTGGCCCACCTTAGTGTCCACAACGACACAGAACCTCTTTGCATCCCTGGCCCTGTAAAGGGCGCCATACC
This sequence comes from Thermoplasmataceae archaeon, assembly GCA_046703705.1. GTDB lineage: Archaea > Thermoplasmatota > Thermoplasmata > Thermoplasmatales > Thermoplasmataceae. The sequence goes on along the minus strand of JBJKST010000048.1, from coordinate 15,685 downwards.
TCTTTCTCAGGAACCTGTCAGTCTCATCCTTGATGTTCCTCAAGCTCCTGTCGTTCAGGTCAAGGAGGAAAACATCCTTTGAAGTGGAAAGCTGGACACCTATGGCGTGGAACATCCCGGTGCTCACAACCAGAAACGCATCAACCTCAGCCTCCACCGAGTGGGCAGAGCTGAAGTTGCAGCCGAGGACCTGCCCCGGATAGCCCATGCGCCTGTCGCTTTTCCCGACACGCACTTCCAGGCCATTTTCCTCCAGAAGCTTTCGCACTGAGTGCATCTCGTTCATGTACTGGATGGAGGCCACTAACCCCACCTTCTTAAGTCCTGCATCCAGCATGGGGGCAAGGTGGGAGCGTTCAATCTCAACTGTCCTGTCGTTCCTGAACTCCTCGAAAATAACAGGTTTCGGGTAGTTTATGTTCGGGATCACGGAATGGCCGAGCTGGACTATGCAGTCCACGTCCTTGTACACCTCCATGTTTCCGGTGTCGCATGCTCCGTAGAATCCTTCTGAGCTGACTATGACACTGAATTCGGAAGAAAGTCTCGTGAAATAGTCGAAAACATTCGGCTTGAGCCCGTCCGGAAGCTGCAGAAGTATCTTCTTCGCGCCCATTTTTCTTAATTTTTCTATTGTGGAATCAACGTTTATCATGGCATATCTTCAGAGCTGGAATACCCCGTTTCGCATCACGATTTCACCATTGGTTATTACTGTATCTACAAGCCTGGCACCGAATTCATATGGTATCTTCCTGTAGCTGTCCACGTTCAGGATTATTATGTCCGCCTTCTTCCCGGGCTCAATGGAACCCCTGTCATCTTCGACGCCTGCCGCAAAGGCCGCGTTTATGGTGACAGCGTTAAGCGCCTCCTCAAGCGTGATATTGCAGAACCTCACCGCAAGATAGAGCGCAAAGAAGACGTTTGAACTGTATGAAACCGGCGAGGCGTCTGACCCTATGGCCACAGGAATGTCGCTGTCTATGAACTTCCTTATGTCGGGATACTTGTCATTCGCGATTGTGTGTGCTGTTATCGGAAGGAATGTGGCAACCGAGGCTGATTTTCCAATCTTTTCAACGCCACGCTTGCCTGTTTTGAGGAGGTGATCCACCGACGTGAAGTCGAATTCTCCGCAAAGGTCCAGGCAGCCTATATCAGCCAGCTCGTCGGCGTGCATCTTCAGCTTTATGTTGTTCTTGGCACCCCATAGCGCCATCTGCCGTGTTGATTCGGGATTGAATGCGCCCTTGTCGCAGAAAACATCAACGAACTTCACCCTTCCTGCAAATTTCGGGGCCATCTTCTCCAGCACCTCCTCGGCGTAGGCGGCTTCGGTGCTGCCCTTGGGTATTGCGTGCATCCCGAGGAAAGTGGGGACTACGTTGATGATGCCCAGTGAAGCAATCCTTTCTATCACCGACAGCATCTTCATCTCAGTGGGCACGTCGAGCCCGTATCCGGTTTTGATCTCGACCGTGGTTGTGCCGTAGAATATGCTGTCGTATACCCTCCTCAGGGATTCGGAAAAAATTCTGTCCTCCCCAAGTTTCCTGGTCGCATTTACGGTGGCGTATATTCCATTGCCCGAGTTCAGGATTTCCAGGTAGCTCTTTCCCTTCACCTTCATGAAGAACTCGTCCTCCCTTGTGCCTCCGTAGACAAGGTGGGTGTGGGAATCAACCAGCCCGGGCATGACCACATTCCCCTTGGCGTCAATGATCTGGGGCTCGTTGCTCTTCAGGTACTTCTCCCTCTTGGCAGCAGTAAGAAGCTCGATTATCCTGCTTCCCCTGATAAGGATGGACTGCTTCTCCTTAATCCTGAGTTTCTTCTGCCTTTCGCCCCTGAGGGGTTCCCAGCCCGCGCCCTCCATTGTAAGAATCTGTGAAGCATTGTCGATCAAAATATCCGGCATTTTTACCCCATTACCATAGTATGCGGAAGATAAATAACACTAACGATCCCAGGGGCCATTGGATTATCCTGTGAAGCAGGTCCTGAAATGAAGTCCCAACCGTCCTTGGCTTTTCTGCTCCCTGTCAGATGAAAATGAACCAGAACCCTGCAAGTATCGTTATGATGAACCCCATTGAGACAGAAACCATGAAGGGAGTCTTGTAAACCATCATCTTTCCTGATGGTGTCTCCTTGAGTTTGAATTTCGCCTCGTTCCCAGAATAGATTTTTTCATCATAGCCGAGTGAAGTCAGTGAGTACAGGCCTATGGATTTTCCACTTCTCCTGTTCAGGATCACGAGATATGGAATGAAGAACATTGAGACTATTGCAATGTTGAAAAGCATCATCATGGAAATCGGCATCAGGCTTGCAAGGAATGCCTGATTCGCTGTCAGTGGCGTAAGGAAAGGGAACCGGGTGAACGCGAAGAACACTGCGACCATTGCCTTAACATCCCCGATCCCGAAGAACCTCTCCTGAAACCCTATCAGGAACATCAGTGACATTATAATGGAGGTGAACCCGTAATAGATGCCTCCCGTGGCAGTGTAGTACAGCGATATTGCCATGAACGCGACACCAATGACAGGGTATATGACGAGGTTGGTTTCCAGAAATGTCGCCAGGAAAATGAGTATCCCGATTATGATGAAATACAGTGGTGCACCGTTGGAAACGTTGAACCATGCGCCAATAGCGATGACAGGGAGGAAAATGTAGGAGTTAATTGTCCTTCTCCTCACATCCGTGTAGGAGGTGTACGCAAGTATGATGCACGTGATGATGAAGAGTGATCCTATAATTTCGGAGCTTAGGCTGTTCATTCAGGAGATCCCCCTGAGCATCTTGAATGCCCTCAGGACAGAAGAGAAATCAAGGTTTCCAAGGCCAATTGACATTGCTGCCGCATAGAACTGCACTATTGCACCGCTCAGGGGCAGGGGTTCCCTGGCATTCCTGGCTATGTCCATTGCATAGTTCAGGTCCTTGAATTCGTGTGAAAGGAGGAACTGGGGGAGAAAATCCTCCTTGAGCAGGGGCTCCCTCTTCAGCTCAAGTATGCTTGAAGAAGCTGCGCCCTTTGAAAGCACTTCCAGCTGCTTCTCCCTGGGGATTCCAAGTTTTTCTCCGAAAAGGAGTGATTCTGCAAGCAATGCTAGATTTCCGCCCATCAGCATGTTGTTTACAAGCTTCATCTTGAGGCCCGTTCCGTTGGGGCCGAGGTAAAACACTTCCTTGCTGAAGGATTCCAGGATCGGCCGTATGCGGGAAAAAGCATCCTTGGACCCTCCTGCGAGTGTGACCAGCTGGCCGGCGTCGGCCACCGGAACACTCCCGACTACGGGTGAGTCGATGAATTCGGCTCCCCTTTCCTTCACATCAGCGGAAAGCTTCAATGAGTCGTCCGGGTGAATTGTGCTGAGATCGATCACGATCTTGCCTGTACCAAGGTTGTCGAGAACGCCGCTCTTCCCGTACATGACATCCTTCACGGCCTGGGAATCGGAAAGCATCATGACAATTATGCTGCACTTGGATGCCACTTCCCATGGGTCCTTGAAGACCTTCATATCAAGGGCAGCATACGGGTGTGCCTTGGCCTGTGTCCTGTTGTATACGCCAACAACCTGGTGTTTCTTCATTATATTCTTGAGAATCGGGACTCCCATTTTGCCAAGACCGATGAAACCGATGCCTTCCATTGAAAAAGATAAGTTGTAATAATGATAAAAAACTAATCGATATCGAGAGAGAAAAAAGAACTGCCCGTTTCCTGAGAAGCGCATTCCAGATGCCCGTATGGCGTTTCAGCGTCCTTCAGTGCATTCCCAATCTCGTTCAGTGCTATCTCGGGCCGGTTGTTTTCCTGGCTCAGGTGTGTCAGGACTATCTTTGTGTCTGGCTTAACGAGCCTTGAGATTTTTTCTGCTGTCTGCCTGTTGGAAAGGTGACCGTGGTTGCTGAATATCCTCCTCTTCAGCATGTCGGGGTACGACCCGGTCATTAGCATCCTCTCGTCATGGTTTGCCTCTATGGCGAGTATGTCCGATCCGCTGATGTACTGGGCCACCTCATCGCTCATGAAGCCAAGGTCAGATACAACCGAAATTCTTGCCTTTCCGCACCTGACTGTATATGCAACAGGATCCACGGCATCATGGGAAACACTGAACGCCTTCACTTCAAAATTTCCCAGGACAACTGAGTCCCGTATGGAATATGCGTCCCGGAGCCCAATTGCACCTGCGGTGGCTTCCCTGGTATATATGGAAACATCCATGTTTCTGGCCAGCATCCTGGCCCCCTTGGAATGGTCCGAATGCTCGTGGCTTATGAAAAGTGAAGCCTCAAGGCCCGAAATCCGGTTCATCATCATTCTTTCCCTGAGGCGCTTGAGTGTGATTCCAAAATCAATCATGATCAGGTTTTCCTCATCCCAGATGAGTGTGGAATTCCCTTTGCTCCCGCTGGAGACCATGTTGAAATTGACCACGGACATAATGCATGGGTGATTCACGCCCGCATATTATTTATTTTTCATCAAGAACGGGGCTGATTGACTTTCATGGTTTCGCCCCATCCATTTTACCCTTGGCCTCCTTCATCAGGTTGCCTATCTCGCTTGAATCGCGCGTGCCAAGGTTGAAAAGCTCTTCGGCTGCACTGTCAACGGCATGTTTTGGATGGTTCTGGCTGAGTTTCCATTTCCCCTCTACAGACTGTACGGATATTCTGAAGGGGACTATCCCGTTTAGCATTGCTGCATACTCCTTCAACTTCCAGTCTACAGACCAATCCTTTCCAACGGAACTCTCGTAATGCGAAACCATTTCGTCAAGGAGGGCCATTTTTTCGGCGTCCTCAGCGACGACATGAAAGATCCCCCTGACATGGGCAATTGCGTAATTCCAGGTTGGAACCTGCTTCCTTTCTCCGTACCATGTAGGTGATATGTAATGTCCCGGACCCTGGAAGATAACCAGGACGCTCTTCCCGTCCAGTCCTTTCCACTGGGGGTTTGCAGATGCCATGTGGCCCTTGAGCTCGCTTATCCGGTCATCGACCAGAAATGGCATGTGTGTCGCAACAGGCAGGCCATCGGAAGAGGTACTGACCATTATCCCGAGACTGTTCTTCCTTATCAGGGAAACAAGCTGTCCAATGTCGGTGACTTTGAAATATTCCGGAAGGAACACGCACTTCAATTTTCAGGATGAATATATATCTAATCTGAAGGTCGAACCTATTCTCCGGTGATAGTGATGGAAATGCGCCTTTCTCTGGGCCTGACGTCAAATTCCAGAAGAAACAGGCTCTGCCAAGTTCCAAGGTGAAGCTTCCTTTCCCTAATGGGGATGTTAAGCTCCTGCCTGTAGAGTGCTGCTTTCACATGGCTTCTTCCATTGTCATCTCCCCAGGCCTGGTTGTGCCTGTACTCTGCATCGTCCGGTGCAAAGGATCTTGCGCTCCTGATTATGTCTTCGAGCAATCCCGCCTCATTCTCACACAGTAAGAGTGAGGATGTGGTGGAGAGAAGGAAGACATTGGCAATTCCATTTCGCACTCCGCTCCGTTCAACTAATTCCGACACCCTGCCGGTTATGTCAGAAAAGTGGTTTTCACCTTGTGTCTTTAGGGAAAAATCACCCATGTAAACTGCCATGCATTACCCAGTAATATGGGCATTATACTTTTTTCCTTAAGGTGCAGATTCATCAATGGGTTGCGCATTGTATTACTGTAATAGAGATGATCAACAGGGAACTAATCCTGGCCAATTCAGTGCTGTATTCTGAAAGGTTCGGTTTTGACCTGAAAAGGGACGCCTTTCCATGGTTTCTGCTGTCTGTGCTCTTCGGCGCCAGAATCTCCGAGTCAATTGCAATCAGGACCTTCATCATGTTCAGGTCTGAGGGCATAATGGACCCGGAATCCATCATAGAGGCAGGATTTGACGGGCTTGTCTCTATCCTTGATGCGGGAGGATACACAAGGTATGACTTCAGGACCGCAGTAAAACTGGAGGAAATGTCAAGGAACATCCTCAAGGCCAACGGCCTGAACGAAATGCACGATGCGGCAGAGGACTTCGCGGATATAGTCAAACGCCTCAAGGCTCTTGCAAAGGGAATAGGTGACGTAACAGTGGGAATATTCATGAGGGAAATGGTAGGCGTCTGGCCTAAGGCCGAGCCCTACCCTTCGACTCTGGCACGGGAAGGTGCGAAATACATTGGGGTCGACATAAAAAGCGGGCACAGTCAATTCAATGTGGATTACGGGCGTTTTGAGAGCTTTCTTGTAAAGGTGGCAAAGGAGTGTGTCAGGAAAAAGGCTTCAAGGAATGCAGGGTTATGTGAAGTTTTGAAAGAATAAGGCTGCATGCCCATGCACGTTGGAACAAACTGGTGCCAAAAATTTCAGGATAAACCAGACCAGCAGGTGGGACAAGCCCAAGGTGACAAAATGGACGCATCCCCGCCCGCCAGCGTGGCAGCGGTGAAGTATCATAGTGACGAATTATGAAACCTCGCTGTCGATCTATTATATCAATGATATCTATAAATTGCAATCACCCAAATAATTAGGAATAATTTGCAAATAGTCTGCAGAAACTTTAGAATTTAAGCCCGAGCCTTATTCTTCACAGCCAAGGGAATGAGGAGGACTTCACATCTTTCTTCTGCTGAATTTGAGTTTGCCTACATACTTCAAGATCCATTCAACCAACCTGTTGTAAGTCTCGACACCCTTTTCCAGCACTAATATATCCCCGTTTTCCTCCTTCAGAAGCCCCCTTCCAACCATCCAGTCAAGATAAGAGGCAAATTTGTCGTAAGAAATCTCAGCATAGGTGGAGAGCCTTGTCTTTTTCATTGGGCCATCGTCTATCAGGGCCTTTATGATTCTGGCGACCACGTAGAGATCGGGCTTAAAGTTCCGATCCCTGGAACTCGAGATAAAACCACCTCAACTCTGCTATTAGTCCGTCCATGTACCAGAGCTCTCTATAGCTTTTCTTCAGGGACCTGTCACCCAGCCCAACAACTATGAGTGCAGAAATCAAAGATATGAACAGGCTGTTGTATTCGGCGCCAAAGATGCCATTGGCAAAGAAATCATAGACAAACGAGACTATTATGGAAGCAAGGGCCCAGTACAGAACGAACTGCATGATGCTGATAACTATGAAGGAAACCTTTGCCTTGCGCAGTTCAGTAAGGGTCTCATCCCAGTCCTCACTCTCTATTATCTTCACAATGCCTATTAGCCCACCATCAAGATCCTTGTTCCATCTCCCCTTGGGCGCCGACCTGTAGGCTTTGACCAGTATCAGGTAGAATATAACTGCAATAAGGAGCCACAGGAAAAGCACAACTGCGCTGACATCAAGAAACGTATTGTTTCCGATTGGTATCTGGCCAGGCACAGTTCCAATCGCGTAGTAATTGTAAATGTCCACAGCCAGCATTATCAGAAATGATCCAAGTATGCCTGCGAGGGAAATCATGAACAGAACCGGGAACTTGGATCCTGCCCTGCTGTAGCCCATGGACGTTTCAATGGAACCTTGAAGGTCCCTCATCTTTTCCACAGCCTCTTCCTCGTTCACAGGGCACCACCTACCACTTTTACGTTTACGGTTGCATACGTGTCAATGTAGATTGCGTAGAAATTCACGTTCTGGCCGTAGCTCTTGGCGAGTCCGGGAAGGGAGTGCAGGAAGAACTCTGCAGAAATATTCTTTACCATCGCAACTGCAATGGGATCTGTGTTTGAAATGCTGATATTGGCAAATCCACCGCTGGCAGCATATCCGGATTGGAACAGGGCGCTGCTGTTGAAATGGAACTTGACACTGAACGCATACTCAAGAAAATACTGCGTGGATCCAACAGCTATGCTTGTCCCGTTTTCAAACATTATGTTAACTGGCACGTGAGTACTGTTCACGGTGGCGTTGTTTGAAGCAATCTGTATCTCGCCATTGGCACTGACGCTCGAAAGTGAGAAGACTATGATGGCGGTTCCATTTCCGTCCTTGGGAAATGTCAAATAGGTCCTGTTGACCGAGTGGAAACTCTGGGTCCAAGCGAAGGTGAATATTATTCCCAACGTTATGAGAATCACAGCAATTTTCCAGTATCGTGATTTCATCTAATACACATACATGTTCGTCAAATTAAATATAAACTCCCTGCCAGGGAGTAAAGCCGACCCCACAAGAAAGCTCTGTGAATTGTGGAGGTTAGTGCGCAAACCGCATTATTGCAAGCAGAAGGCAAATGCAGTCAGAAACAACAGAATGCAAAGGCGAAATCGCGAATCTGGAGGAAAATCTTAATAATCTGATTCCCTTAGTTACTTTGCGTAGATTAGCAATGTCACCTTTTAAATTTGGCAAAACTGAAAATGAAAAGATCATGGAAAGAAGATCGAAACTCAACAGGTGGAAGAGTGAGATCGAAAGGGCCGTGAGGAGTTACGAGAGGAACAGGGACAGGAATATTGAAAATATCAAGTTGGCCCTCGAGGACGAAAACGACCAGAAGGCTCGTGTGTTCGCCTCAAATATAGTCATGCTCAACAGTGCAATCAGGGGCCTCAAGGATTACAGGCTCTTTCTTGACAACATTGACCTGAATCTCCAGTTTGCAAAGACAACCAAGGACATATGGGCATCACTCAAGGAAGGCTCTCAGGATCTCATCAAGAGCCAGCTGACGGACAAGCAGATGACACAGATAAACACCAACATCGAAAACATCATGATGTCCTCTGACCAGATACAGGAGAGGCTCAACTCCCAGCTTGACCAGATAACATCATCAGTCGAGCAGATAGGCCAGAAGAATCCGGAAAAAGTCGACGACATCCTAAGCGACATACGCAAGAGGATCGGAGTGGGCGCATCGGCGGGCACTTCCCAGGAAAGGTCAAGAGAAGCTGCCTCCAGCCTCACAGGCGATGAGGATTCCGTGGATGAGCTGATCAAGAAACTGGGGCAGAGCAAGGAGTCCGAAAAACAGTAAGGAACATCGAATTCCTATATTTCCCTTATATCTTTTCTCATCAATTCCAGGAAGTCTCTGGCTGAATAGCCGAGCCCGCAGCTATCGCACCTGAAGTTGTTATAGTCGATTATGGTGACAATGCCGCTGCAAGACCTGCATCTCATTACCTCTGATTTTCCGGGCATAGCTTGAGCATCGAAACCGGCATCCGGGCCTTCCTTTTCCATCAATATGTCGTAGGCTATGTCCTCGCATCTGGCCCATATCTCACCCTTGACTTTCTCAAGAGATTCCACGGACATTTCAAGCTCTGCGGCACGAGTTGGCCTGAGCCTTGACGAGACCCTTGAAGAGAACGATCTGGACTGGACCTTTTCCACTCTTATCATCTGTTCCAGGATGAGTGTCTCATGAAGCAGCTCGGATAGCGCCGTAATCCTCTTCCATTGCCTTGCGGGAATGTTTGCCTGGTCGAAGGAGAAGCCTGCCGTTTTCTGCACCCTCTCCAGAATCATGGCCCTGTATGTATCCCTCATCCCCATCGGCGATCAGAAAAATCTGAGTATCTGCTGGTATATGGCTTTTACCTGGTTGGGGTGCCCGATGAGCGAAAACCTGGTCTTGGCGTCGATCTGGAGAATGCCCTCCTTCCTGAAAATGCCATTTTCGCTGTATCTTATATTCTGGACCTCTTCCACTTTCTGGCTCACAATATCATCTTTCTTGAAGAGCCTCCCCCTTCTTCCATAAAGAAGAAGCCTTTTGTCGGTTATGATCAGTTCGTATGGCCTGCCACCGTAGATTAGGCTTGCTCCGCCATGAAACTTGATTTCTTCCCCAGGCATTAGAAAATCTTCGATCATAAGGGTACCTGTCAGTTATGAATACAAATTCACGATTAAAACCTTTGTTATAGGTGGCTTGCTTTACGCCCTCCCGTCAGAGGCAGCAGAAAATTTCTCGTAGAGGCCCACGGTATTAAGGGAAACTGAAGGTTTCACGTCCCTTATTGTATTTTCTATATCCTCAGCCGTAAGCGAGACCTCCTTGCCTGTCTCCACGCTCCTTGCGAAGGCGCCGATGACGGCCCTGCGGCATATATACGATATATCCGCACCGCTGTATCCTTCTGTCTCTTTTCCAAGCCTTTCAAAATCATCCTCTCCGTTGAACCTGAAATTCGAGAGGTTGCTCCTGAACATCTTCTTCCTTGCCGCAAGGTCAGGGAGTGGTGTGTAGATCCTTATATCAAAACGGCCCGGCCGGAGAATCGCGTCATCAAGGTCCCATGGCCTGTTGGTTGCCGCCAGTATGAAGATCTCTTCATCCTCGGCCTTCTCAATTCCCTCCATCTCTATGAGAAGCTGGGATACACCTCTCTTTGAGACCGCATCCTGTTCATGTCCGCCCCTGCTTGAGGCAATCGTCTCTATTTCGTCGAAGAAGACAACAGCCGGGGAAAGGAGCCTTGCGGCTTCGAATACCTTCGTTATGTTCTTCTCGAACTGTCCAAACCACTGGTTGTAAAGGTTTGACGGGTTGACATTTATGAATGTGGCGCCCGCCTCATTTGCTACGGCCCTGGCGAGGAATGTCTTGCCAGTGCCAGGAGGCCCGTATAGCAGAACTCCTCCGGACGGCCTTACTCCATATTTCTTAGAAAGGTCCCTGTACTTGATTGGGTAAATCAACCTGCGAAGTATTTCCTCCTTGACGTCAGGAAGCCCTGCAACATCGTCAAGTGAAGCTTTCCCCACCCTTGAGGCGCTTATTCCGACCTCATTAAGTATCTTCCACCCTTCATCCGCCTGCACATTGCCGTTTGGGCTTTCTGAAGTGTCAAAAACATCAAGGAAATTCTTCAGTACTTCTATTGTTCTCCTGACATCGCGGTATCGTAAGGGCGACTTGACAGATCTCGCATGCGCAAGCAGGTTTGAAGCCGCCTCAATGTAATCCCTCTCGGCATCGTTGAATTTCCCTTCGTTCCTGTTTTCGATTGCACGGGTGAGGTAATACTTTACCCTGTCAATTCCATTGTTTCCTTCAGACGGTACAGGCAATTCAGCACATCCGCTTATATTATGTCCCGGTACAATTTATTGGTATCGAAGGAGAATGGATCAGTGGAATAGGGCTAATCCATTTCAGGCCCATCCTTCTCCTCCCAGTACACGGTGTTCCCATGGTAGACCCTCTCTTTCTTCTTCCCGACCATGACAGATTCAATAGAGTAGGTGATGTACTTTTTTCCGGGAACAGTGAATTTCTTTGAAATTTTCTTCCAGTCCTTCTCGAAGATGAACAGGTAATCATATGACTCCTGCCCCAGTATGAGTCTGGTGGTGACAGGCACATCCCTGATGACGCTTGAGAACTCGCCTCCCCCTGAAATGTCCTCATACTCCTCAATGGAAACAGCAACAACCTTGCCGCTTACTATGGAGCCGGGCCCGGGATTGTAACTCTCTGATATGAGCTTCTTTGGAATAGTGATGTAGTTCTGGGTGCACCCCTCAATCTTGCTGGCGTTTGGCCAGAGCCTTACTTCTGATCTAACTGTAACTGACATTTTCACCCCCCCGGAAGGTTAATCCTGCATTGGACTGTCCTATCGCAATACACAACCGCAGCCTACTGCCGGCATATAAATTTGCCCCTGCAGAGAAATCAATCTAAAAAAAGGATAAAAAATTATTCCGCGTGGATAAAAAATTTCACGCGGTAGTGTTGTAAGCCATCAGGTTGTAGAGCAATATGCCTTTTCCGCCAAACATCACATTCTGCTGGTACGCGGTAATGTCATTGCCGTTTATCCTTGCACTTATTGTCAGGTATCTGTGTGTTTGCCCGGCATAGATTTCATTGGTGCTGTTCACAACCATGCCGTTTGTCACGTGGAACCAGTACTTCGCCATTGACGGGTCAGTGGCATTGCTCGTTGCGTTGTTGAGGGCGCTGATCTCCTGGTTCATGAAATTGGCTTCTGACAGGTTGTATGCATTGTGGCTTGTGTTCTCAACGTTGTATGGCGTATAGCTTGCGGCACCCATATAGAATGACCCGTTTATGGGCATGGCCATTGGAAGCAGGTAGTCTGTCGGGAACGGATAATCCGGGTTCCATGCTCCCCAGCTGATTGGCATTGGGTTCTGCCCCTCCACCGAATATGCCCCGAATAGCTGCGTCAAGGGCAGCGGTATTATGGGGAACGAAGCTCCGGGGAGTATCTTCTGCAGGTCTGCGCCCCATGTCGAGACAGCTGCCGTGCTTGTAGGGTCATTGGCGGGAACTATTATGGGTATGACCAGCGGATTGTTGTTGTACTGAACCTGTCCGTTGGAGAATTTCACATTCATAGTTCCTGCTGTGTCATGCTCGCTGCTGCTGGTAGTCCCATTGAAGAAGTAATTGATGTACTTCCTGGCCTGCTGCAGCTGGAACGGTTCATGGCCGTTTGCGTTCACCACCTTGGTTCCGGCACCCATCAGGTCCTGGGCAGTCTGGTTGTAAAGCATGCCCGGAGGCAGCATTCCAACGTACGGGGAGAAGAATGTCGTGTTGTAGACCTCGTTTCCAACCTGCTTGCTGAAGTACAGCGAGTAGTTGAAGGCATAGGCAAAGGCCTTCCTCACATTGGGGTTCACGAAGAAGTATGAAGGCACGTTGGAAGACTGGTCAAGCGTGTGCAGTATTGTTTCATTGATGTTCAGGTTGAAGTTGTAGAAATTGATTGAAAGCGTAGGGAATCCATATATGCTGAGTGCACCATTCTTTGCCAGGTCCCTGGTCTGGTTCCAGTAGGTCGTAGGGAGGAATGCATTCTGTGCCTGTCCTGATTTCAGCAGCAGGTATGCCTGCTGGTTTGCGTGCGGATACAGTATGTTGATGGTGTTGATCTTTGCAGCAGGATACCATGGTCCTGGCGAAACAAAATTCGGGTTGGCTGCAAGGGTCACCTGCGTTCCCGGCACAATGTATGAAACCGTGTAAGGCCCGTCGGGCATAACGTGGTTCTGGACATAGGAGTTATAGTTGTTGAGGTCGCCGTATTTCTTGTAATCCTGGAATCCCTGTTTGCTCCATGTTATTCCTGCTCCATGCTGAATATACCAGCTTGAATCCTCAACCCATGTGCCGACAGATGAAAATATCTGGAAGGCAAAGCTGGGATTCATGGGCTGCTGGAAATGGAACGTAATGGAATGTGTGCTGTTGTCCACTGTCATATTGGTGGTGATATTGTAGAAGGTGTTGGTCTTGAAATAGTGCCCCGGCAGTATATACTGGCCAAGTATCCACCCGGCTGTTCCCGGCGATCCGCCTGCAAAGAGCAGTGTCCTCGTCAGAGAATACATTACATCCCAAGCAGTCACCGGGTCTCCGTTGGCAAACTTGATCTGCTGGTTCACCACAAAGGTGTAGTTCTCTCCCGGGGTCACATTGTACTGGTACTTTGATCCCCAGGGCGTGGAGACAGTCTTATTCACATAATTGCTGTTTATTTCACCATTCTTCAGTGAAGGGAGCTGCTTCGCCACAAGGGGCACAAAGCTGCTCGTGGATGAGCCATTGTATGTCACCAGGGTCATGAGGACACTGGAGAGAATTTCTGTGTCAGCCTGATAGTACGCCGTGGCGGGATCAAGTGTCGTATAGCCTCCCGGAAGGTTCGGCTCAGCGTTCGTGAAGCTGGTGGACGCTCCGGCCTGCTGTTTCAGCTCCCCGACCACAGGGAAATCTTCGAAATAGGATGTTGTGACCGTCTTGGCCTGGTTGAACTGGCCATTGTTGAGAGGCACCGTAGCAGTACCGGTGAGTGTTTCAGTGACAGAAACATTCTTTGCGCCTGTAACGAAAGTGACCTGCGTAGCGTTTTCTGTAGTTATCCCTGATGAGGTTCCCGAGAACACTGTTGCTGTGGCTGTGTCGTTCAGTTCAGCCGAAGCCCCGTTGTTGAAGGTTAGGTTTGTTTTCGCGGCCAGGCTGAGTTCTGTGGAAGAGTTCACTGTGAAGGTGCCGGAAGTGACGGCCTTCTTGCCGATTGTTGCAGACCCGTAATTAAGGGTGATGTTTGCAGAGCTCCACAGGAACAGTTTTGCTCCGTTCGTGTAATTTGCAGTTGTGTTCGGTCTGTAAGTCAGATTTGTCCTGTCAAACTGCAGTGAAGTCAGATTCCCAGTAAGGGCGGTTCCCTGCGAAGACACGTATTGCTGGCCGGCAGAAAAGTTCATTGAAGTTGTGTCTGAAACCTGGGTGCTGACCGTTTGCGTGAAATTTACCGGAGCGGTTGTGGTATTGATTTCAAGGACATACATCCCATGGTTCAGCGCCCCATAAGTTTCCGTTTGAACCGGGATCTGGTACGATCCACTGTTTGTGTTATAGAAGTAAGGAACACTTCTGTAGGAGACCAATCCGGACTGGTTTGACATGGCAAATGTCTGCTGGACTATCTGGTTCCCGCCTCCGCCGACTGGAGGGACAAAATTGAGTGTCATATGGGAACCGGTCCCGAAAATGTTCGAGAGGTTGTTGATCAGCTGTGGGGAAGACGCCAGCGGGTCCACCGACATGGACCTGTACGCATATTTTGTGCTGGGGTATTGTGGCGTCACTTTCACCGGCTCAAGATAATAGCTGTGAGCAGAACCGTAATTGATGTCGGCGAATATGTAGTATTCTCCCGGATTTGCATACGCATGGCTGACTTCCACCGTATTATTCCCGTTGTAGTTCAATATCTTGCTGGAACCGTCACCGAAATAGACTGTCATGTTCTTGAAGGACGAAGATGCTGTTATGTTGGTCGAGTAGGTTCCGTTCTGGTCTATAGCTCCAACTTTGCTAGACAGGATCGCATTGGTTCCCGGGCTTGCCATTCCTGCCGAATAGTGGGTTGCCAGCACCCCTCCCAGAACGCCTATGACGGCAAGAAGGGCAACAACAACGGCTATCCACTTGGTTGAAGCATTTGTTGTTTTCCGACTGTTCCCTATTGAGGGTTCATCGGCTGTTTTCTTTTTTTCTCCTGAATCACTCATGTTTGATTACCTATCCTGGAATGAGTTTCTTTAGCACGGATGCAAATTAATATACTAATAAGTTTGTATATTTTGCGGCACCCATATTTTAAAGAAAAATTGAATTATGAACTCTATCCGTTTCAAACATTGCGTTCTTGGTGCCCCCATATATTTCATTTACATTGCAGAAAGCCCTGCAGGGCAGTTATGAGCTTGACGTTTTCATGGGTTCTAATGGTTGAACCAAGGACTCAAAAAGAGGAAGGCTTAAGTTGAAAAGAAATAATATGCAGGAACAGTTGAAGAAGCATATTACAATGAACCGTGAAAATTCAAAGTTGTCAGCATTATGTCGCATTTGAGTGTAATTTCCTTAAAAGCACAAGGGGGATATGCGTTGTAAACGCCGTGGAACCATGAAGGTTTATGCTAGGAATGGACAGGTCGGGATTTGATTAATGTTTTAAGCGAATACTTAACAAAACTGCTATCGTTCGTATATTCTGCTTCTGTGTCCCACCTTTAAAATTAATATTCTAACAGATTCGTGCTTGATGTCGAGAATCACCCGATAGTCACCAACCCTAAGCCTGTAATATGGATACCTGACTAGTTTCTCAACAAACCTTTCCGGATTTTGATAAAGCTGATCCACTTTCTCGTGAATTCTTTTGGCAA
>JBJKST010000047.1:0-24543 GCA_046703705.1 Thermoplasmataceae archaeon | reverse complement strand
TGCACTTCTATTGCTTGGGAAAAATTTGCGGGAAAGGTCTTCATGCTTGGCTAAAGTCGAATAATGCCTAATGACATTTTGGCAAAATCCATAACACCAGACCTGATTTAGCGCCTCAATGGACGAGTAAGAAATATGGATGCAGCCGTCATTTCGACAGAGATTGACGCTGAATGCAAAAAAAGGTTAGCCGTAAACTATGGGGATATATAAGTAAATACTATATCCCGGCTTCCGGATTCGAACCAGAGACCTGCGGATTACGGCGGTTTTCCATGCCGTGGATTCCCTCTACAGTCCGCCGCTCTACCAACTGAGCTAAGCCGGGTGAAAGTGGATAGGTTCTATACTAATAATTTTTCCCATTACAGGCTCTTCTGCGAGGCTTCAAAGCAAATGTCAGAGATCTTCAAGCACAGATATGAGTTCATTCTCGTAACCGATTGCTTTACTGCCGTCACTGCCAAGATATTTCTGCGCCAGTTCCGATATCCTCAGCATCAGGACCCTTGTCTGTTCTCCCTTTTCAATCAACACGATCTTGCAGGGGAGCAGGAGGCCCATGTCCTCATTCTCGCCAATCAGGTCCCTGGCGGCAGGGGGCTTGCAGACATTCAGTATGTAGTATCCGGGGCGCTCTCCACCGAAGTTCTTCTCCAGTATTTCCTTGACATCGACAAATGAAAGAACAATATAGCCCACACTCTTCAGTTTGGCGGAAAGTGCGCCGAATGTGTTTTCAACATCGTTTTTGACCATTTTTTCATACGAGAACATGCTTTGTGATTACCTTATTTTAAAAAAGGTGATCGGACCAAGGGCATTTGAATGCGAAATTACGCAACTAGTGGGAGAGTGTTTTATTAGACTTTGGCATACCATCAGAGATGAAGAGACCTGTTAATCTAAACTACAATGAGTCTAAAATTATCAGAATACTCAAGGAAGATTCAAGAAGGTCAGCAAGTGAGATTGCTGAAATGACAGGGCTGAACAGGAACACTGTTTCAAGGATAATATCAAATCTCGTTGAAAGGGGCGTAATCAGGAATTTCACGATCACCATAGAATCCGAGGATGACGACATAATGGTTCTCGCAGAAGTTGAAAACCTGTTCGATATTCCGGAGGAATTCATGGTGGAATCAATCGAGCTTTCCGACGGAACTTTCCTGGTAGTACTCAGGAAAGAGGCAATGTACGAGAAATTTCCGGTCAGGAGCATGAAAATTATCCACAAGCTTGCCCACTATGAGGAGAATGAGGTCGATTTTGAGCTCTACTGTGACTATTGCAGAAAACAGATTGTGGATGCTCCCATAAAACTGCAGACAAAAGGAAACACATACTACGCATGCTGCCCAAACTGCAAGCGGAGCCTGGAGAACATCCTCCACACTACCCGCTGAAATCAGGTTGAGGTTAAAGCTCTACTGAATGGCCTGATCTCCTGATGCCGAATGAGATGAACGCCGTATGTGCAATCATCTGATGATCCGGCCTGGTTGCGTCTGGCCTGACAAGAATGTTCCTCTTGATGATCTCAACAGTTTCCACCACTGAAATGTTACAGTTTTCCATTTCAATTACATTTTTTTCGGCCTGATTGAAAGTTGGAGAGTAGGTCACAATGTAACCTCCATTCTTGAGGCTGTCAGATACGTTACTGATAGCGTTCCAGGGGTCAGGCAGGTCCAGAATTGCGCAGTCAAGCCCTTTAGGCAATTTAATATTCCTGACATCTCCATGGATTGTTTCCCAGCTTCCGTGTTCCTGCATGGAATCAATGTTTTCTCCGGCAATTGCGAGTGCTCCCTCCTCAATGTCAACACTGTACAGCTGCCCTTCTTTTCCGATTGCCCAGAGAAGTGCAGATGTGAGGGCACCAGACCCGACTCCTGATTCGAGCACCTTGCTTCCATGCCTCAGGCCTGCCCTCTCAAGTATGTAAGATGCGTCTTTGGACTGGATAACCTGGGCTCCTCTCCTGGCCACTTCGGAAAACCATGACGGGTTGTAGTCTATGACCTCGTAGGTTTCCCCTCTAATCACTATTCTGTCTCCTGCAGAAATGACGAGGTTAGGGGGCAGATCTATCGACTTGTTCCTGATGCGTACCGTTCTCGAATTTTCGTCAAGTATTCCAGTCTGCTCCTTGCCTTTGAGTATCTTCAAATGTTTCAGCTCCTCCTGCCTCGGCCAAAGTCTATGTACCCGAGGGCCAGGTCAGATACATTATTTCCTGTCCTGCCTGTAATAATTGCGCTGCCATGGTTCTCGAGGAAGGAGAAGGAATCACTTGAAGATAGATATTTTGTTATCTCCACATCGGTGACGGTTCGCCTAAGGTCTCCATCCACTATCGCTCCCATTGCGGGACTCTTCCCGTCAATTCCGTCCGTTCCGATGGCCATGAAGACAAAGTCCTCCTCTCCCATCAGCTGCAGGATTCGAAGTGCGAGTTCCTGGTTTCTCCCGCCCATTCCATCGCCCATTACATTCACAGTGGTTTCGCCGCCAAATACGAACCAAAAGGGCCTGCCCTTGATAGACCAGACATACCTGAGCGCTTGGATCAGATTTCCTGACACCTCTTCAACGTCTCCGTTAACGTTGGATCCCAGGTTAACATAGTCCACCCCCCATTTATCAAATGTCTTGCAAACCTCATCGACAAAGTCCCTGTTTTTCAATATTATTTTCTGGGCGACTTTAAGGAAGTCTGACGGGTCCGGCTCAGTTTCATCCGCATGTTTGGCCATTTTTGAGATCATGGGGCACTTCTGCCCGAATTTCACGACTATTTTATCAATAGTGTTCTCCGAGTTTGAAGGCCTGGACAGAGGACCTGAGGCGATGTAGGATGGATCATCCCCAAAGACATCTGAAATGACCAATGAAATGACCTTTGCAGGGCGAAGGTATTTCGCCAACCTGCCGCCTTTGACCGACGAGAAAAACCTCCTGAAGGAGTTCAGTTCATATATGTCGGCATCAGCATTCATGAGGCATTCAGTAGCTTCTGCAATTTGCCCGATGGATATCCCCTCCACCGGCATCTCAAAAAGTGCGGACCCGCCGCCAGAAATAAGAACTATTACAGTGTCGTCCTCATTCAGATTCTTCATGGAGTCTATGACCTTCCTGGTGGACGAAACGGTCTTGACTCCAGTTTTCGGATGGGTCCCGTACAACACTTTCAATTCTGGGAATTCCGGGTCCGTATTCTGGTCGTCGGGGATGATGACCCATCCTGAATCCACCTTCCTCTTAAGGGCATCTCTAATTCCCCTGTACATCTTTAGTGAAGCCTTTCCAAAACCTACAATGTACAACTTTCCCGAGGTGGGGATTTCTATTTCTTCCCCCGAGTTCCTGCATACATTTTCCGGGTCCAGCTTCTCAAAGATAGGGGGTAGCGATTCTAGGATCATTCTCCGTCTTTGATTGGAGGAAAGTGAATCCAGATTCTGTATAATCATGGTGTACGAAGGTTGCAGGTTTTTAAAAATTGCATGGCTCACTCATCGTATTCTACCTCCAGTCCCGAGAGGTGCCACTGGATTATCCCGCCCCTTATGTTGTAGACCTTCTCGAAACCAAGGTCATTCAGGTACTCACAAACGCTGTAGCTTCTGTTTCCGCTGTTGCAGATAACCGCTATATTCTTGCTTGAATGCTTCTTCAGCTCTTCTACCTTGTCCGGGATTTCCCCCATTGGTATATGCAGGGAATCCTTCACGTGGCCCGTGTCGCCGAAATACTCCCATGGCTCCCTGACATCCAGCACCACAACTTCATCTTTGTCCTCGTCCAGCATTTCCTGGACATCGTACGGATTCAACTGTTCTACCTTTTTTGAAGCAAATCCCATCTATACCACCACTTTTCAGTTAACTCAAATATTTTTTTAACTAATAGCTTTTTTTAATTGAGAACCAATTGCTTCAGTACTCACCACTCATCTCTCGCTCTTGAAAGCAGTGCCTCAAGTGTCTTTTTTCCAATTTTGCCGTCGATGACCTTGTCGGTAAAGTTATTCATGTCCGCCCATTCCCTCAGTGTGCTGTAACCTGATTCTTTCACGGCGCCAGTAATGTCGTCCTTGTGCTCCGCTATGTCAACCATCTCCTGGTCAAAGAAAGTTGCCTCCCAAAGGAGGGCCATCCTCCTGATTTCCTTAATGGGCTCAAGGGAATCGTCAACTCTTAGGTCTACATACTTGTCTGAGAACTCTTCAAATGGCTTTCCTTCAGTGGCAATAAGTATGGCTGAACTCTGCCTTCCTCTTCTGTCTCCACCATTGGCATCGGCTGCTTCCAGGGTCCGGAGCACCCTTTCAAGAATGGGCGTACCTTTTTCCATTTCCCTTGCCATTGCTTTTATCACTTCCTCTCCGGCCAGAATGTTTCCCTGTACCGAAAATCCTTCCCCGATTATATGCCCTGCAAAGTCCATGCATTCGGTCCCAGTGTGTGCAGCCACGTTTCCGTACCTGTCTACAACTGCTGCCTGCCTGGTCTCTCTCTTGTCGTCCGATGACAGAAGGGCATCGAGAGTGGATCTTGCATCCCTCTCCTTAAGCATTTCAAGGCCCCTTGGGCCATATGAGTAATTTGAGAAAGACTGTGTTGCAACAGCTCCCCTTCCTGCCATCGCCCACGGAACCACGGAACCGACTGACAGGAACTTGCTGGCAACCCCAACACCCCATGTTTTTGTTTCCTTGTCATGGAAAACGACTGAAAACGTCATGGAAGCCCTAGATACATATTGTCATTTAATCCTTTCATTTCCCACTGGCTTTTCAATGCAATTCCACTGCCTGACTTTAAAAAAAATGTGACGCAATCAGACAGGGCCCCTTTATAACTTAATATATATTGTTACTCTAACTATTTTGAGGCCCAACTGTTTTGGGAAAGGTGCTGCCATTGTACAACATAGCTGTCATAGGAGGAAGTCTGGAACACGGCGAGCCCTGTGTGGGGGCTTATGAAGTAGGAAAGCTTCTGGCCGGTGAAGGGGTGACCATAATTAACGGTGGAGGAAAAGGCGTAATGGAATGCGTTTCCAGAGGGGCCAGTGAAAATGGTGGTGTCGTAATAGGTATTCTTCCCGGTACGAATCCTGAAACCGGAAACAAGTACCTTTCTGTCAGCCTGCCCACCGGCATCGGCTATGCAAGAAATTTTCTGATAGTCAGGTCAGCGGACGCAGTCATAGCACTCCAGGGTTCTACCGGCACCCTGTCTGAAGCCTCATTTGCAATAACAGAGGGAAAGTCTGTTGTATCATTGGGTGAAATGCAGATCAACAACCTGAAGCCCGGGGATGGCAAGCTGATAAGGGCCGGAACGCCGAAGGAAGCGGTCGAAATTGCCCTTAGGGAAGCTGAAACACAACGCACAATGGAAAGGGCGAGAAAATCATACCTGGACGAATTTGACTGAGGACGGGCGCATCAATCCGCTGTTCCTGTTACGGGTTTTCGCCGATCCTTTGCCCACATAATTATGTATATTGCCGGAAATAGGTAGAACCCCAATATCTCAAGAACGTCAAGTAAGGCAATTATGCCCCCTTTGTAAATATCTGCCATAGCCGACAGGTGCGACGGTGATGACAGGGAGCTGATGATGGCAAGAACAGAAAGAACCAAAGCAAAATTCATGGCCTTCCCGCTGCCTTTGAACACATAATATGCAGTTACAGCAAGGATCAACAGAGCAGCAATTGTCGCATACGTAAGGGGGAGGGGCACCAGTGAATAAATGCGCAGTATTGTGGCGCCTGCCGATACGGACACGGCTGAAGCAACCATGAGCCCGCCCATTACAGAACTCTGCCTATTCATATTATCTGCCATTGTGCCCTGCCTAATTATTTTGCCATTGGACTTGCTGCTCTTCATTCTTCCAACTTACTTAAAAACAGCCTGGAAATTCCGGAAAAGGGAAGGTTGTACCTGTTGTTGGAAATGAAGTCATAGATTTTCTGCCCAATTCCTGCTATTCCCAATCCATAGCAAAATAGTGCAGGGATAAACATCGGGGGAATTCTTATCAGTATTGCGGCGAACGCGTAAATGCCCTCATGGCAGTTTTTCATTTCTGTATCGCAGGCATGGATTCTTTTGCCCAGTTTTTCCAACGGAACCGGAAGATCTGCCAATGGAAAATCCTGGTACTTTCTCAACCCAATGATCCCAAGTAAATCCATTCGGCGTATTACTTCTGCCGACCTTCTGCAGACAGGGCAGTAACCGTCATATAGCACAACGAGGGCTTTTCGCGTTTTGCCAGCCTCGGATGCTTTCATGCTTCAACATGTGGTTCTGATTAATTTAGTGTTGCAGGAGAAGCTCACGCTTCTACACTCTTACGGAGCCTGGCCTCGCTGATATAGAACGCATTTACCCCTTCCTTCCTGGCCATGCTTGCAGCATATGCACTCTGAAGCCCTCTCATGCAGTAGAAAACATAAGTCCTGTCATCTTTTTCGCCAATTATCGTTTCGACGGAGCGGAGATCCATGTTCACGGCTCCGGGATAATGCCACTTTTCGAATTTATCCCTGTCCCTGAGATCAATTACAATAGAATTATCCGGCAAATCCTTTACCTCCGGATCAGATTGGCTTATCTCGGAGATTAGCTGCTCTATTTCCGAACCCCTGATTACCCTGTCCGTCGAAAGAAGCTCATCAATAAAGTCAAAATTCACCATGTCTTCTTCTAATTCTTCAATGGAAGGGTTGGTTACAGGATGTGCAGCAAAAAGGGAACAGAACTCTCCGCGTGATGTCTCAGGAAAAGTTCCTATTTTCCTCGCGAGGGATACAATATCATCTTTGTCGTATGCAAGCAGGGGCCTCATAACGGGAATTTCAAGATTATGGCTGGTGGCATGAAGGCTTTCGGGTGTCTGTGAAGATACCTGGCCAAGGGATTCGCCCGTGACTATCCCATGTGCCTTGGCTCTCCTGGCTATCTCCTGGGCTATGAGATAGAGTATCCTCTTGAAGGTAATGTTGGGCATCCTGAACCTTGAGTTGTCGGTCAGGGCATCCACCAGTTTTCTACCATCTATTATGTGGACCCTCGGGTCATAACCGAAGCTCCATCTTCCCACCAGTTGAAGTGCTGCCCTGAGGAAGTCAGTTGTGTCTATTGGGGGCGCCAGCGAACAGAAAATCAAATCTGTGGGGGAACCCCTCTTCATTACGCTCCATGCAGCCACCGGAGAGTCGATTCCACCTGAAACCAAAGCCACTAGTTTCCCTTCACTGCCAAGGGGGAGGCCGCCAGGTCCGGGAAACAATTCGCTAAAGAAATAGGCAGTTTTGTCCCTGATTTCAATGTACACAACCACGTCAGGATTCACAAGGTCTACTTTAAGGGCGTAGGGCTTCAGTATCGCACCGACTACTTTCATGACATCTGCACTTTTGAAGTCGTGCTCGCCGTTTCTTCTTGCGCGGACCGCGAAACTTTTTCCCTCAAGCTTTCCGGACCATAGATGAAGAGACTTGTCGGCAATGTCATCAAGGGTCTCAAACCTGAACGAAACTGCCATGGAGTAATTTTTGACCCCCATGATATGGGGAAGAGTTTCAGAAACGCCTTTTTCGTCTGTTTCGTCCGTTATGTATATTCTTCCGAAGCCTCTTTTTACGTTTGCCTCTATTCCAGCTGAACGAAGACCTTTCCTTATGTTTCTTATAAGGAGCTGTTCCATTCGGTCTCTGGCCTTGGTACCCTTGAGGCCGATTTCAGAATAACGGACTATGAACACTGTTCTGCCCATTATACCCGAAATTTAAAGATTTTGGAATTGGAGATATAAAATGTTTGGATTGGGGTCACGAACACGCAAAAGCACATCCGCTCCACCTTACAGGGAGCTTCAGAAGTTGTCCAGGTCGGTAATTACTCCTGTCAGGATAGGGGTTTCTTTGATTATCCACTTTCTCGCCCTTGCCTCACGAAGCTTGGCAGTCACGTGAGACCAGTCGCTCAATGACTCCACCTCGTAAAGAACGACAAATTCCTGATCGTCAAGCCCGTGGGAGTAAGTGGTATAGGATCTAATACCTCTGCTTTCCGGGCTGGAGGATGCCATTCCTATATGTTCGGCAAGTATTTTCTTTCTCTCTTCGTAGTCCATCAGGTACCATTCAGGCAGTTTGCTCATCGGATAGGCTACAAAGTACTGCAGGGGCTCTTGTTTGAGTGTATCGGAAAGTTCACCTCCATTTTTCAGGTAAGGGGAGTGCTCATAGAGGGAAAGCATGCCGTAATTTGAGTTCGCGTATCCCCCAAAATAGCGGTTAATCTTGAATCTCAACTCGGTGAGTGCCTCCGGCTTTGATGATGACATCCAGAATATAACGTCACAGTCGTGCCTGATTCCCTTGTAGGTCTTGAGATGGATAAGGCCGTTTGTCTCATCATTTGCCACCCTGTTCACAGCTTTCAGAATGTTGTTCTGCCTGTATGAATCCTGAACCCAGAAATCATCCGTGAACCTGTACGAAAGAACCATCATGTAAATTACTTCGGACAAGACTATCGAGGTGACATTCATTGAATGTAAATATCTGTTTCGTGTTCATTCCTGAAAGTTAGGAATCAACATGTGTAATGCCGGGTCCTGATGATAATCAGACTCTGCCATGAAATTCACCATTTGAGATGGGTACATGTTATCTATCCACATACTATTTTAGGGGCTCTGAAAGAAAATAGTTATATCAAAGAACTCTTATAGACATACATGGCCGATGAGGTTGCCTTTGAATCTGTCAATACAATAGAATTTTACGTAGGGTCCGCCAAGCAGTGGGCTTTTATGCATCAGCATGGCCTCGGTTTCAAGCTCAGAGCCTATGCCGGACCCGAAACAGGACTCAGGGACCGCGTTTCATATTTGATGGAGCAGGGAACAATAAGGATGATATTCACATCCTTTCTTGGGCCTTCCTCCCCAATAGCAGACCATATGAGGATTCACGGAGACGGGGTCAAGGACATTGAATTAACCGTCCCGGATATTTCCAACACCGTAAAATATGTCGAAAACAGGGGGCTCGTAAAGCCAGGTAAAGTCAAGGAATACAAGTCTGAATACGGCAAAATCAAGAGAGCACTGCTGCCAACCTTCGGTGAGACCGTTCACACGCTCACGGACTTTTCGGAATATGAGGGAGTGATACCTCCAGGTTTCGAGGAGGTATACGAAAACTCGATAGAACCGTCCGGCCTCAACAGGATAGACCATGCTGTAGGAAATGTCGAGGACCACCTTATGGACGACTGGGTAAAATACTATGTCAAGGGACTGGGATTTGACCAGCTGATGAGCTTCGACGACAAGGACATTTCGACAAAGTATTCGGCCCTGAGATCCAAGGTTGTTCACTACAACGACAGGAAAATAGTATTTCCAATAAATGAGCCGGCACTTGGGCTCAAGAAGTCGCAGATTCAAGAGTACCTTGACTACTACAATTCTCCGGGAGTCCAGCACATAGCCCTGGAGACGGATGACATAATCAGGACAGTCACTGATCTGAAGAAGAGAGGCATCGAATTTCTTGACACGCCGGATATCTATTACGATACGCTCAAACAGAGGGTGGGCGAGATAGATGAAAGCATTGAAAAACTCAAAGAGCTAAAGATTCTGGTGGACCGGGATGAAAGCGGTTATCTCCTCCAGATATTCACCAAGCCTACCGGCGATCGCCCCACTTTCTTCTATGAGGTAATCCAGAGGAAGGGTGCCAAGTCATTCGGCAAAGGCAATTTCAAAGCCCTCTTTGAGTCCATAGAGTCCGAGCAGGCCAAAAGGGGTAATCTCTGATTGAAAGTCGGAAGAGTCAGGGCCTCCGGAAACACGTTTTCTGTTATATTCGCCGAAGACGGGCCGGTATCCATTGCAGAAGCGCTTGGATTCACCGAGAGCCATGTTTCGCGTAATTTCTATGAAATAATACGGGACAGGGAAGATGAGCTAATTGAATATTCCACAAGCAAAGGAAAGGGAATAACGGGGAACTGGGAGTACGATCTTCCCGTTCCACGCATAAACCAGATCAGGGATTTCTATGCATTTGAAGAACATGTGAAGGCTGGAAGGGAAAGCAGGGGGCTGGACATGATCCCTGAGTGGTACAGGATACCGGTCTTTTACTATTCCGGAACCACTAATCTCTATTCAGCCGGGCAGGGGCTACATTACCCCTCTTACACGAACGAACTGGATTTTGAGCTGGAATCTGCAATAGTCATTGGAAAAGAGGGGAAGGACATCAAGAACAGCGAAGCACGCCAATACATTAGCGGGCTGTTTCTCATGAACGACTGGAGTGCAAGGGATGAGCAGAAACTCGAGATGAAGCTCAACCTGGGTCCGGCAAAGAGCAAGGATTTTGGGACCTCCTTTGGACCCTTTATGTTAACAGGAAAAGAGCTCTGGGAGCTGGAAGTGGAAGAAGGAAGATTTGATGTCGAGGTGCGGGGCTATGTCAATGGCAGGCTCTATAGCCATGCAAACCTGAAGACAATGTATTGGAGCTATGGAGACATGATTGAGAGGGCATCAAGGGAAGTACGGCTCAAAAAAGGGGACGTAATTATGTCCGGAACTGTGGGAACCGGGTGCATACTCGAACTCGGCCCTGAAAAATATGGGTGGCTCAAGAAGGGTGATGAAGTCGTTTTCGTCTCGCAGGCATTGGGAAAATTAACAAGCAGAATAATTTAGGTGATAATATGGTGTATTATGTCAGACAGGGGGAAATACCCCAGAGCAGGCATACGTATATTGACAGGGAGAGGCTGTACAAAGAGGAGCTATTCGGGGAGGAAGGATTTGAGGGCCCATACTCGCTCCTTTACCATTTAGGGGAACCGACTCGAGTAAAATCTGTCAAGAAAGTAATGAAGGATGACGTTTCTGAAGGCTCCGATGGCCAGTTGCTTCACAGGCATTTTGACACTACATCATTCACCCCAGGGGGAGATCTTGTTTCTGGAAGGAAGACCGTCCTGTACAATGATGATGTGCGGATTGGCACCATACGGCCAGACACCCAGATGCTGAGCTTATTCAGGCACGCAATAAGGGACCAGCTTTTTTTCGTGCACAAGGGGGGCGGTAAAATCTCAAGCTTGCAGGGAGACTTGGATTTCCGGACCGGTGACTACATTTATGTGCCAAAGGGAACAACCTATGGTGCAACCTATGAATCCGGCTCGGAATTCTTTTTCGTAGAATCCAAGGAGAGGATATCTGTCCCTCCTAGGTACCTTAACCAGTACGGGCAGCTGAAGGAGGGCACCCCATACTATACCAGGGACATAAGGACGCCCGCATTCAGGAAACCATCTCTTGAAAAAGGGGATTTCAGGGTATTCGTAGATTATGACGATTATTACATAGAGGAAGAGCGCGACATGGATCCTTTTGATCTGGCCGGGTGGGACGGATACCTGTATCCGTTCGCTGTCAACATAGATTCCATGGCTCCCATAGTTGGGAAATTGCATCAGCCACCGCCTGTTCATGAAACTTTCAGCGGAAAGTCATTCATGGTTGGCACTTTCCTTCCGAGAAAGTTCGATTTTCATCCACACTCGATCCCAATCTCATACTACCACAGCAACATAGATACGGACGAAGTCCTCTTCTATTCGTCAGGGAATTTCATGAGCAGGAAAGGCATCCATGCAGGTTCAATAACACTGCATGTCAGGGGACTGATTCACGGCCCGCAGCCCGGAGCGGTGGAAGCATCATTGGGAAAAGAATGGACAGACGAGGTCGCGGTGATGGTGGAAGCATACAAGCCCCTGATTGTCACAAAGGAAGGGACTGCGATCGAGGACAAGAAGTATATGTCTTCCTGGTATCAGTAGAAGCATGCCGGCACAATCGGAAGCAAGAAAGCTAATCTACGGGGTAGACACCGCAGGCTCACTTGCGGATGTCATACGGGAATCCGGCAGTACGAATCCAATGCTCGTTTCCTCGGCCCATTATTCTTTAACTTCCTTCTACATGAAACTCAAGGACAGGCTTGGCGAAGGCCATTCCGAGTTCAGGGAAGTCACCGGCGGTCCGCCCCTTCCAGAAGTGGAACACCTTGCTGAAGCCTACAGGAACAAGGGATGCGACCACATAGTTTCGGTTGGGGACTCCAGCGTAATATGGGCTTCAAAACTTCTCAAGTATTATTATGCGCACGAGGCAAAGCATACTGTGATTCCCACTACACTCACCGTATCCTCATTTTCAGACTGGGCAGAGTACAGACTGGGGGACGAAGCATTCCAGGTCTCGGATGCATCAATAGTCCCTGATACCGTAATTCTTGACCCTGTCGCAAGCCTTGAAACCGAGCCTCGAACCTGGTACTCCTCCGGACTGGGAATCATGGACTACACTTTTTCAAACCTCATGAGGCCAGACATTTCAGCCGAATCTGAGGACCTTCTCTCCTCATCTCTGGAGAGCCTTATAGTAAACCTTCCGGGTAAGAGTATGGAGTCCCGGATGGAATGTTTTCTCTCATCGTGGTACTCAAAGGAGGACGGCTACAGCATTGAGGAAGACCCAATGAACAGTATCAGGAGAAGCATGAAATCTGCCACAGATCTTCCGGAAGACCTGATATCGGCAATTGTACTGCCTCTTTCCGTTTACAGGTGCATGAAGGAAAAGCCAGAAAGTCTTGCCAGTATTGCCAGCAGGTTGGGATTCAGGGGAGATGATACGACAGAGCTTTCCAACAAGTCTCTAGAGCTGGTTCAGGGGCTTATAAGAAAGCTTGGCGTAGGCGACACACTTGCAGAGTTTGGCTTTGGAGCCGCACAGATAAGGGAAGTATTAAGCAAGCTTCCCCTGGAGAAAAACGTTGTAGACCGTATAATATCTCCAATTTTCACGGATTATTGATCGAGTTCCATCTCCTTGAGTGTCGAACTCTCACTGTATTTTCTCATCACTCTTATGGTGTCAAATTTCTGTATGTGAATTTCGAGCAGGGGATCTGCAGTCCCTTCGAACAGGTGCCCTCCTATGACCCTGTGGTCTTTGCCTGCCACTGATGTATGTATGTGCAGCTCCGGATCATTTTCAGCAATGGAGCCATGAAATGAAACAACTTCAAGCGGGCCTCCGTACTTTTCCTTCTCATATTCCCTTCCATTGAAGTAACCTATTTCCAGGTCTCTCATCATTCCAACGGCCCACAAGATTGACCCTGCGCCAATACCATTGGATTTCGCAACAGAAAGGATGCTCTCCTTCACAGGATCCCCCTTTTCCAGTTTGATGAGCAAATCTTGGCCTTCTATCTTCCACTTCATAGCATGGAATCTGTGAAGTGAGTAATAAACTGTTCTGGTAGGGAAAAATGCCTATGGCATCTCTTCCGGCAATTCTACGCTCCATTTTTCCCGGTATGTAAGTCTCAGAAAATCGCCATTGGTAAATCTCCGCGGGGTCTCGTAATCGTTGAGTATGATCATTGCAAGGGCGCTCATTACTCCGCCGTGGGCTACGACGAGTATTTTCTTTCCCTGGTTTGCATGCCTTATATCCTCAATTGCGCTGCTGATCCTCTCCGAGAAACTCTCCCATCTTTCTATTGTCTCATTTACCCCAATCTCCTTGATGGTGAGTTTGCGCTTGGATATGCCCAGTATGTTGCAGATCTCCTCACTTGAAAGGCCTTCAAATGTCCCAAGGTTACGTTCTCTTAAACGGGCATCCACAGTCACATTATTGATTCCGGTTGCCGAGGCTACAATATCGGCGGTGGTCTTCGCCCTGGTCAGGTCGCTGGAATAGATGGAGTCTATATTCGACCCCGACAGCCTTGACGCCAGCTCCCTTGCCTGCATAAACCCGTTGTCGTTGAGGGGCCTGTCGGTGTGCCCCTGCCATCTTCCTGTCAGGTTCCAGTCGGTTTCTCCATGCCTGGCAACAAGTATCTCGGTATCCATTTTCTTCGTGATAATGTGTCCTCGGTATATAAGGGTGCAAATTTGCCCAAAATTATGCCGTGACAGATTCGGCCTCTTTGACCAGGTTAACCAGCAGGTCAGCAATGAACTTCAAGGCTGACTCGTCTATCAGTTTGCCATTATTGTCAAATTTTTCATGGGCTAATCCCACAAACACTTCAGGCTTGTTGATAACTCTCGCGTCAAGACCGACAAATACCTGCCTCAAATGGTACTGGGCTCGTGATCCTCCAAGCATGCTCCTTGAAGCACTCATGATTGCCACTGGTTTTTTCCTGAAGGAATTGCTGCCAAACCTTGAAGCAAGGTCAATTGCATTCTTGAGGTAACCCGGCACAGAAAAATTATATTCAGGAGTCGCTATAATCACTGCGTCTGCATCTTCTATCTGGCTCTTGAACTCCTTTACAGCCGTCGGTGGGTTGGCCTCATCGTCCTCATTGAACATTGGAAGGCCCGATATGTCTGCCACTACGAGCTCATATCCCGAAGGCAAAAGGCTTGCCGAGGATTCAAGGAGATATCTGTTGTATGACCCCTTTCTGAAGCTGCCGCCAATTCCCAAAATTGTGCCATTGCCCATACAAATCCACCAGGTATCCGGCCAAATTATTTAACAATTATATTAATAAAAATAATGTAGGACAGCATGCCAAACCCGAGTTACTGCCCTTCAAGATATGCATTTATGGCTATTCCGGACGGAACCTTCGGGAAGAAGAAAGTGGATTTCTGCGGAAGGAATTTTCCGTTGGCAATGGCTGATAGGAAATCGTCTTTTTTCCACTTTGGCATTATGGCCACCAGGCCCGCCTCGCCTGAATCTACAATTTTCTTTGCTTCCTGTGCATCATGCATATACGATACTCCGTATTCCAGATCCTTGTCCTCCAGCTTCAGTACAGCCCGAAAGAATATGTCGTTCAGTATCTCTGCATGAACTTTTCTTCCCTTGGATTCAGATCCGAAGAATTTGCTGATTTCTTCCTCCCTGGGAATGAGCTCTGTGTATTTGCCGTCGTATATCACAATATTCTGCGAGTTTCCGGCCTGATCTGTTTCTATCAGCTCAAAAAACTCTTCCGCCACCGGCCTGACCTGGTCAAGTTTCAGGTTTTTCTTCAAGAGCCTGTGAATACCAGCTATTACAAGTCCATCGTCCTTTAAGGGTGTTATGTACGCCATAACGTAGTTCCAGAAGTCACCCTTCTCCCCGTTGTTTTCCCTTGAGAGCCTTCTGGTTGCCTCTAGCCTGTGGTGACCATCAGCAACGAGAAGAGGCCTGCTGTCAAGGGACTTTTGGACGCTGTCAATTTTGGCCTCCTCCTTTATGGTGTATGCGTTATGGACAGTTCCCTCATGGTCTGTATATGTAAGGTCGGGCTCAAGGCCAGAGACTGCTTCCGCCAGCAGGGCCTCCAGCGAATCAGAATCCACTGTAAGGAAAATTGGTTCCAGCTGTGACTGTAGCTTGGACATTATGGACACCCTTCCCATGACTGAACTCTCAAACGTCTTTTCATGAGGCTTGATAGACCCGTCGTCCGGATTGATCCTGACAAGCGAGATGGTGCCTATCCTAGTTCTTTCCTTTCCCTCGAAGTTGAATTTCTGCTCCAGTACAATTATCGAATCCTCATCTTCTGTGACCAGAATCTGCTCATTGAGCCAAGCGTCAAGCTTGCTTCTGGCCTCTTCAGGGCCACCGGAGTCAGGCAGCGTGAGGTGGGTAATGTTATGCCGGCATGACTTGAGCCTTTCTTCGAGCTCTCGTGAGATTGTATCAAAGGGCGGTGAAAACGACTCACTCCTTTTGTCCTTGAACCTGAGCGGTTTGAAGGGCCTTATTTCCGGACTCATATTACATGCACTTCCTGCTTTTCTCTATCGATCTCAAGTAGCATTCAATCATGATCTACACAATCCAAGTGTCTGTACAGCCTTATAGAAACAACATTTCAATGAACCATTCCCGATCTCCAAAACAGTCAAATTCATTTGCTCGACCAATGTGCCTCTTTTAGCTGTCTCGATGGTGATTGGGGGTCATGACTTAATCGTTTGTGTGAAATTTCTGGCATTTTGTCAACCCGATAAGCTCGTCTACTCTCTGCTTCTTCCTTATTTCAGCCCGTTTCCAGGCATGTTTGACACTTTTTAGCACGCTGGCAAAAGAAAAAGCCAAGTCCTTCACGGTTCAAGAATGTACAGATCCATGCCGCATGGCTTAAATAAAATAGACACAATTCGGACGCGTGACCGAGCTAGTTAATGATACTCATATCAGGGTTCTTGTCTGCGACAGCGTTGCACAGGAACTGCTGGATGGGTTAACTAATGAAGGATATGCCGTTGAGTATAAGCCAGAAATCACTAAACCTCAACTCCTGGAAGAGATCCACAAGTATCACGTAATTGTTGTGAGAAGCAGGACTAAGGTGGATTCTGAGGTGATGGAAGCGGCAAGCAACCTGAAAATAATAGCGCGTGCAGGCATTGGCATTGACAACATAGACTCCGAAGCTGCAAACTCCAAAGGGGTCAGAATAGTTACTGCGGCCGGTTCTTCTACACAGTCAGTTGTAGAGCTCAATCTTCTCCTGGCCCTGGACCTGGCAAGAAAAACATCCTACCTGAACCGAAATGTAAGGGCCGGGGAATACAAGAAACAGAAAGGGAAGGAGCTCTCGGGCTCAATATGCGGCATCGTAGGATTTGGAAGAATCGGTTACGAAACTGCCAGGGCCCTCTCATTCCTTGGGGCAGATATATTGGCTTATGACATAGTCAGGAATGAAAAGCTGATCGCGGATGTGGGAGGAAAATACCTCGAATTGGAGGAACTTCTTGAATCGTCCGACTTCATATTCACATGCGTGACACTCAACGGGAGTT
The DNA here is from genome assembly GCA_046703705.1 of Thermoplasmataceae archaeon. GTDB lineage: Archaea > Thermoplasmatota > Thermoplasmata > Thermoplasmatales > Thermoplasmataceae. The sequence goes on along the minus strand of JBJKST010000047.1, from coordinate 7,613 downwards.
CAAAGGGCCTGATCGGCGCGCCGGAAATATCCAAAATCAAGAAGGGCGCATTCATCATAAACACGAGCAGAGCGGAAGCATTTGACGGAAAGGAACTGTTGAAAGCATTGAAGGATGGTAATCTGGGGGGCTACGCAGCGGATGTAATGTGGAACGAACCCCCGAGCGAGGAATTCGAAAAGGAATTGATAAAGATGGAAAATGTCATTATAACTCCCCATATAGGAGCACAAACTGCAGAAGGACAGAGGCGTGTAGCAATTGTAACGGTTGAAAACATAGGGAAGGCTGTAAGGGGCGAGATCTAATGCTTCTCCTGCCGGGTCCTGTAGATGTCCCAGATGAAGTGCTTAAGGCTTCTGCTTATGTGCAGAATCACAGGTCTGATGAGTTCAGGGAAATTGTGAGGTCAAGCTCAGATTTGATGAATAAATTTGCTGATTCAGCCGCAAGCATTATTACCACCGGTTCAGGCACAACTGCTGTCGAGTCAATGCTTTACTCGATGACAGAAAGAAATGAAGGTGTCCTGGCTGTTATTTTCGGTGAATTTGGCGGAAGGCTGGTGGAGAGCCTGAACAGGCACGGGTGCAACGTCAGCGTAATTGAGAAGGAACACTCGCAGAATATTGAACCCGGAGAGATTGCTGACTTCATTTCAAAGAACAAGGAGATAAAAACAGTATGCCTGATCCACAACGAGACCGGCAATGGGACGACAGTATACAACTTAAAGGCAGCAGCCAAGGAAGCAAAGGACCAGGGCATGAAGGTTCTTGTTGATTCGGTTTCGGGCTTTGGCGGCCTTGAGATAAAGGCAAACAGCTGGGGCATTGATGCAATTGCATCCTGCAGCCAGAAAGGGCTTGCTTCAGTTCCTGGCCTCGGCATGGTTTCCATAAGCGAAGAGGGTCTGGGGCATGTTCTCAAGAACAGCGAAGTTCCAAAATACATGGATCTCTCTGTGTCACTCAAATTCCTGGAGAAGGATGAAACTCCCTACACTCCATCCACAGGCAGCTTTAATGCACTTTATGCAGCCCTCAAGATTCTCGAGAAAGAGGGAATAGAAAACAGGTGGGCAAGACATAAGGCGGCTGGCACATTTGTCAGGGACTATTTGATCAGGACAGGCTCAGAGATGTACGGGAACGAAAAGAGCTATTCAAACACTGTACTGGCTTTTAAGCCTCCTGTTGAAGTCAAGAAGCTCCACAGTGATCTTAAGGCTTCAGGAATACAGGTATCAAAGGGCATGCATTCCCTTGCTGACAAGATGATTCGGGTGGGCCTTCTTGGAGTTGTTGACGCAGAAAAGATAGCAGCCTTCCTGAATTCCTATTTCTCGTCCATAGGATCAGGCCTGTCAATAGAGGTCGGAGAAGTACCATCCAGTGCATCCTTTGACAGCGGAATACTCGAAAGTGTATCAGGGGAAATTAACCCGTAGATACATTCACTTTTATTCATTTTAATACACAGGACCATATTCTCCATGACATTTCCGGATATTTTTGTCCATATCGCGTCCCTTACCGTACATATTTCCGAAGGTGGACTGTAAAACGTTTTGTTTGCGTTTAATTCTCAAATACCATGAAACTGTGTGTCAAGGTGCCAGCAACCATAGCCAATCTAGGCCCTGGATTCGATTCTTTCGCCATTGCGATCAAATATCCCCAGGAAACTGTCACAGTCACTACAACACCTTCAGACACGCTTTCTCTCAAGATAGTCTCAAAGGGGAAGTACAGGGTGCCAGTAGAAACTGACAGAAACACTGCTGGCATATCGGCAATACAGTACCTGCGCGATATGGGGATCACTGGAAATTTTACCATAGAGCTGAACAAGGAAATACGCCCGGGAGGTGGTCTCGGCAGCTCTGCAGCATCAGCATCAGGTGCAATATATGCCATAAATGAGATGTTCAAGAAAATGGACACCCAATCTCTCATTAAGTATGCGTCAATGGGTGAGACGGTCTCTTCAGGCACAGTCCACCACGACAACGTTTCTGCATCGGTTCTGGGAGGCCTCGTCATAAATGACGGGAACTGCTTTCTCAAGATCGAGGTTGCAGAAATTCCTTTAGCAGTTGTCACCCCATCGATGGAACTCAAGACTTCAGAGTCCAGAAAAGTGCTGGGAGAGTGTGTCCCTATTTCCGACCTCAAGGCACATATCTCTTCTTCAAGCCTGCTTTTGCACTCTTTCATGAAAGGCGATCTCGAGTCGATCGGAAAATATGTAAACTCAGAGAACGTAGTGGAAAAACGAAGGGCAAGTCTCATTACAGGATATTCGGACGTCAAGAAATCTGCACTTAAAAATGGTGCATACGGCGTGGCAATTAGCGGTTCAGGGCCGTCTGTATTTGCCATCGCCCCAAAGGAAAAGCTCAAGGACGTTTCTGATGCAATGGCCGATGCATTCCTGCAAAATGCGATGGAATCCACAGCCATATTGACTGAGACTTCCAATATCGGCGCTTTGGTGGTTGAATGATAACGAATCTTAAATGCATCGTCTGTGGGGAATACTATCACATCAACAGAACTGATTACAGATGTGAGAAATGCAACGGCCTGCTCGAGGTGAACCATCAGGGAATTGAATGGCAGGTATATCCTACCCAGGGTGTCTGGAGATACAAGGAGATGATTCACCCAACCCTTCCCGATGAATTTATCGTCTCGCTCGGCGAAGGGGCCACTTCAATGTATGAAAGTGACAAGCTTTCAAGGTTCACCGGTGTATCGAACCTTCATCTTAAGCATGAGGGGAGGAATCCAACCGGAAGCTTCAAGGACAGGGGAATGACGGTGGCTATTTCCGAGGCCAGGAGACTTGGAATGAGCCATGCCATATGCGCCTCTACCGGCAACACTTCTTCGTCTGCGGCAGCCTACACTTCCTTTGGAAATATGGGGCTTACTGTGATAATTCCATCGGGCAAAATTACAAAATCGAAGCTTGCACAGGCAGTAGCGTACGGTGCCAACATAGAGACTGTTGAAGGCACTTTTGATAATGCCATGAGCAGGGTCAGGGATTCCTTAGGAAAGAATGATAGACCATACCCTGTAAATTCAATAAATCCCTGGAGGCTTGAGGGCCAGAAAACGATAATATATGAGTTGATTGAGGAACTGACCACCATTGACTTCATTGCAGTGCCTTCCGGGAACCTCGGAAATATAAGCGCTTTCGGAAAAGCGATAAGGGAGATGAAAGAACTTGGCGTTCTTTATGATATCCCAAAACTAGTATCTGTACAAGCGGAAGGTGCCAGCCCTTTCTACAAGATGATTGCCGAGGGTTCAGAAACGCTTGTTCCAGAAAAGAACCCGGAAACATTGGCATCTGCAATACGCATTGGAAATCCGGTGAACTGGCAGAAGGCAAAAAGAGCCTTGGAATACACCAAGGGAATTGCTGTGTCGGTAACTGATGAACAGATATACAACGCCAAGAGGATGATCGATCTCTCCGGCATCGGTTGTGAACCTGCTTCAGCTGCCTCAGTAGCAGGGATAAAGAAACTCCGCGAAGAAGGCGTAATCGATAAAAACGATGTTGTTGCCTGCGTTCTTACCGGCCATATACTGAAGGATACTGAAATCATTCTCGAAGAACTGAGCTTCAATAAGGGTGAGGAGATTCTCCCTGAAATAGACTAAAGACTCCGTCTTCATTTTTTTCATTATATTCTTCGAATTGTGGTTTTGGAAAATAGAAAAAGGGCCACGGAAATGAGTTCAGATTGTTGCTGATAGTGTATCTGTGATTGCTTGTGCGAATGAAAGTTTAAGTACCGGCATAAAGTGTATATAATGTAGGTTATGCCGAAATACATAATAGAACGTGAAGTACCGGGTGCTTCTGCCCTTACACCGGAGGAACTCAAAGGAATTTCCCTGACTTCGTGCAATGTTCTGAGGGGAATGGGGCCGGAAATCCAGTGGCAGCACAGCTACGTTGCTGGAGACAAAATATACTGTGTTTACATAGCACCTGACAAGGAGAGCATATACGAACACGCACGGCAGGGAAACTTTCCTGCAAACCGTGTTACTGAAGTCTCCACAATAATTGACCCCACAACTGCAGAGTAGTGGTGGGGCCTTTTTTCCAAATTTTCCCTTATGAACACTTGAATTTTATGAGTGCATAGTATGTTTCGCACACTTTGACTTACATACCTTTATCGTCGTAAGAGTGACACAACTGCCGTAGACGCAAGGGATATCCCTTCATTATGGGCTTCATACAACTTTTCCCTACGCTTCAAATAAAAGGAAATCTAAGAAAATCTAGAGGCTGCACATTTTTACAAACGCAAAAAAATTGATTTGGCAACGGAAGTTGCTTATTTATCAATTGACACCGAGGCCCAACCAGAAAGCTTCTTCAAGATCAAGTATGCCCTTAGCCCCGGTCAGAAACTTTTCTCTCGCTACGGGGTCATTCTTATGTGTTCCCAGTACGTCTTCCATTGCCTCTTCGTGCTTTTCTTCAAGCGCCCTGTGAAAGGTGAAGTACTCCAGATCCATGTTTGAGTAACCGGGATTGGATTCCTTCAGCTTCTCGAATCCAGCAAGCAGTTTGTCCCACATGGGGATTGCCATATTCTCAAGGCCGAATTCCGCTCCCAGAGCTTCAAAGTGGTCACCGGCAAAATATTTTCTCATGCCATCCAACCACGCTTTAGTGGAATCCAGCTGTTTCATTCCCACTATATCGCCCGGATCCATCCCCAAGCTCCTCAAGTACTTCCTGTAAAGAAGTTCATGTCGCTGCCCGGGGTCATCATCGCCGAGTTCTGATACTAATATGGTAGTCAGGTTAGCAGCGTCATTCTCGTCTGGAGTATTAACCAGCAAAGTTGACAAAATCGAGGGCCACTCTCTTGTAAAATGATAGAATTCAATGGAGAATCGCTTGAATTCCTCTTCTGTTACATCTCCTCTTGAAAATCTGTCTATGAAATTGTTGTTGGTTGCATTATGTTTCTTGACAAATTTGTAGGCGTATGAATAAAAATCACCATCGTTGTAGGCTTCCATTAACTCACCATAAATATAACAAAAATTCATTATTTAATCTTTTCGTTCCAAAATTTTCCCTTCTTTCGGTAATTAAACGGCTAAGTCACAGTTTCCTCTAAACAAGTAAGCTAAAAGAGTAAGTTAAATTGGTATTGACGTGTGTTCCAGAAGAACCCATGAAATCAGGGAAGTGTCATTCCGGGGCGCGGCCCTCCGTGGAATATTGACGTTCCAAATGGAAGGACAGCGAAGAATGCTGAAAAGATTGCAATGATTATGAAGCTGATAATGAACGATATGATAGCAATCCCAAGACCCCCAAGCCATGAAGTATGAAATATTGAAGCATATACGTAGACCAGAATGATAATTGAAAGGATGAGAGACACTGGAATAGCTATAACTCCAATGAATGGAGTCAGAAACAGAATGAATACAAAGAGGAACAGGTATTCCACAATTGGGCCTGCAAGGGATCCCAGAAGCGCTCTCCCGAAGGTTGCCCTTCTGCCGGCCACTACTTTAGCGGCAAGATAAAGCGGGATGGAAATAACAATCCAGGCTACAATAAGACCAATTACTACAAACAGTGCCGATAGCGCCATTGTTACACTTGATTTTTATATCAGTTTCAAGTATAAATACTAGTGCCATTAAGCCTGGGTATCGAGCATGTACTTTGCAAGAACTCTCCCATAATAATATCTCGGGTCGTACTGATAGAGGTCTATGGCATTCTTGAACTCATCCGCAGCCTCGCCGAACCTCTTGAGCAAATAAAGCATTATTCCTCTTTTGTAGTGGTTGGACGGATTTTCCGGATTTTCAAGAACTATATTTGTCAGATGTTTTATGGAGTGCTCGTAATCCAGAGACTTATTTTCTATAAGCGTCAGGCCAAAGGTGTAAGCACTGCTGACCGGATCGAGGTTTTTTGCAATTTCCATCTCCCTCAGTGCCCCCTCAAGCTCACCCTTGGTATAAAGGAAGAGGCCTTTTCCATAGTGCAGTTCACCGTTCTTGGGGTTGGAATCCAGGACACGCTCCATTCTCTTCAGGCTCCTAATGTCCTCATTGTTGAAATCTATTCTAACCACCTCGGAATACCTCCTCAGTATCTCCTCGATCTGTGGATCGTCGCAGTTCATCAGGAGCCTTTTCAGCTTTTCTTCCTTCTCGTCGATTGCCAGGTTGATGCTGCTGTCGAGGCCACCCATTTTATTGAAGTGGTAATCTATGTCTTTCAGGGCTTTGTCAAATTTCTTAAGATCATCTATGGATTCAGTAAAGTCGGGATCAAGAAGGTTCTGTTCCTTAACCAGTATTCTTGTAACACTTTTAACCTCTGATTCCTTCTCTTCATCAAAGCCTTCATTCACTTTAAATTCAAAATCATCCTGATTTTGCCTTCCTTGAGCAGGATCTTCAAGCTGGTGGTCGAATGATTCATGGGACTCTATTTCCTCAAAATGTTTTAGAAGACGTTCTATTTCCCTGTTTATGTTCCTGCTTGGAGCCTCATTGACACTGTGTTTCTGGGGTGAAGAGACGAGCCTCAGCACTTCGTTTATCTCCTTCAGGCTCCCGGGGTAGTCTTCCAAAACATTGAGGGCCAGGGCTTTCCCATAATGGTATATTGGTACGGAGGAATTTATTGAGATCGCCCTGTCACATTCTTCAGCGGCATCTTTCATTCTCTTCATCCTGAAGAGAAGCACTGCTTTCTTGAAGTGCACCTCATCATTTTCTCCGGACAGTTTAAGGATTTCATCGTACGCCTTAAGAACCTGATCCTCTCTCCCCAGCTTCATCAGGATGTTGATTTTGTTGCGTACATAGTCTTCCTTAGTTTGTCCGTCCATAATGATTGATTAGAGATAGTCAAGATTGAATATTTAAGGTTAATTTGCATCTTTGACGGTATGATTTTGTGTATGTATTCTGTTTTTTTCAGTTAATTATGAAACAAGTTAAGTAAGCGGTCTGATCATGTCTGGTTATCTTGCCATTCAAAAGCTTAAGGGAACTGAACAGCACGCTGATCGAATGCAAAAAATGCCAGAGGCTGGCACAATTCAGGGTGGACGTTGCAAATAGGAACTCAAGGTTCAATGGAGAAAAATTCTGGTCCAAGCCGGTCCCGGGATTTGGAGACATTAAGGGAAGGATCCTGATACTCGGGCTTGCACCTGCAGCTACTGGAGGAAACAGAACCGGGAGAGTCTTTACCGGGGACAAGAGTTCTGATTTTCTGGTTTCGTGCCTCCACGAAGTTGGCATAACAAACATACCGACTTCAACCTCAAGGGATGACGGGCTTGAATATCTTGATTCTTACATAACTGCAGTCTTGAAGTGTGTGCCTCCAAATGACAAGCCGCTCAAAGAAGAGATTGAAAACTGTTTTGATTACCTCGAGTATGAAGTTGATTCCATGTCAAATCTCAGGGTTGTACTTACACTCGGAACTGTCGCTCATAACGGTTTCAATTCATATCTCAGAAGTAAAGGGTATGATGTGAGAGGAAAGAAATTTGGCCACGGCGTAGAGTATGAATACGG
>JBJKST010000046.1:0-12651 GCA_046703705.1 Thermoplasmataceae archaeon | reverse complement strand
AGTAAATTAAATATTGTATCTATCAATCCCAATGAACAAAGCAGGGGTTGTCGAGATTGGTCAAAGGCGCTAGATTGAGGGTCTAGTCCCGTAGGGGTACGTGGGTTCAAATCCCATCCCCTGCATTCCCAAGAATTTTCAGGCACCAATCCATATGAAGGTCGGGATCAACCTTTCGGCCCAAGCATATTTCTAAAGACTCATACAAACATGTACAAGGCAGAGAGAAAACGGGCATGAAGATTTTATTGACGCAGTTGACTAGTTTGTAGCAAACTATTTCCAGGGTAATACCTAAAAATCAAGACATACACAAGATGCAGCTCTGATCCAGTTATATAAACAATAAGCAAGTATGTACTAATTAAATTGAAGTTATTGCCTTATTTTGCAAAAGAAGATAATAAGGTTTAAGTATAGATAAAAATATTATTTGCTCTCATCCAGCGGCACTATTTTACTGGAAGCTACAGATAGTTTCGAACAATATACCTAACATATTAGGAATTAGAATTAATAAATCGTGCCCCTTGCACACGAAGTATTCATGTACCCAAATGCGTTTATAAAACTAATAGAAGATTATTACACCAAGACAGTAAACGAGGTTACTAATTTCGGTGGAAAACCCAGAAAAAGACTATTCAGGCAGACAGTCGACCTGTGTAACACAATGCAGAAATTCAAGACATGGCTGACACTGGCCATCAGAAATGCGGACATAAGTTTTGAAGGGGCGGGCATACGCGCAGAGGACGTTGTCATACACTACGCAACATTAAGATCTAAGGTACACCCGTACAATCTATTGCATCCTAAGATTTCAAATGCCATCACAGTCTTCAACAAGATAGAGTTTGATGACATTTTCGGTGCTCCAAGGAGGCTGGCATATGAGAAGGAAACAGGAAGAAACATGTCATCAAGCAGGTTCACTATATGTGAGAGGACTTGCTTCACAAACGAGACGAACAGCAACTGCTCGTTATATTCGAACGGTGTGGCACTGGAATACCAGCAGTTCTACACAAATGAGGAGTTAGAAGGACAGGAACCCGATTAACCGTAATTTCCAGTGCAAGAAGGCTGGCATGATGCCTAGCTGTTTTTTCTACATCCGACTCCGGTCTTGAACAGAAGCGAATTTTCAGGCTATGGGCCAATTGGGCCCTTTTCCTAATGTTCCGAAACGATAATCAGTCTGAGTTTTGCAATCTAAGATATGTCATTCTGGAGGAAAGAACACGACAAAAGTAGAGGTGTCATAGTGTACCACTGCGATCACCATGATTTCCACACCTCAGACCATCTCGAAGCTATAGGGGATGAAAAAATTCTCCGTGGAGTTAAGGACGGAGCTTCAAGATGTCATTTCTGAACCCACAGGAGAGGTGCTTTTCAGCCATTAAAGTGTGTAATGTATTTTCGTAATCTGGGTAGCTGAGAATTTTGCAGACATCTTTTCGGCGTAAATGCCTGAAGCATCACAAACGCATAACTTGCAGCTTCCTGATATATTGCCATTAAATTGTCCTAAAGATGAATAAGAGATTGTGCACAAAGAATCTTTTAGGGGGTAACTGCTTCGTACCTTGGTAAACTAGTGTAAACAATCTGCACAAGAGGGACAGAGGCCAGAATTATTATGACTGTTATTATTCCAGCCACTAATTTAATAGGTCTGCACACTGAATATTCTGCAGGTACCGTCTCTTGCCTTCATTGAATCTCACGGAATGACGACAGGGTAAGTGTTCTTGCTACGCCAGGTATGAGGTGCATTTTGTCCACCACGGACTCACCAACGTCTTCTATTGATTTCCCCCTTATTTTGACAAGAATGTCATATTCTCCAGAAATTATGTGAACCTCGTCAACGTTCGATATCTTGGAAAGTGACTTTGCAACCTCATTCTCGGTCACGCCGCGCGAGGAGTCAAAGGAAATGAGGATGAAAGCGGTAGTCGGAAGCCCGAGCTTGGCATAGTCCTTCCTGATCTGGAAGCCCTTGATCAAGCCAAGGTCCACCATCCTGTCTATTCTGGATTTTATAGTGGTTCTTGGAATGTTGAGAATCCTTGAAAGCAAAGTGGGAGTGAGCCTTGAATCATCCTCAAGATGGGCAAGTATGTCCCGGTCCAGACTGTCAAGCTTTACTTTATATGATGTCAATACGCCAACATTACTTCTATATATTAATCACTTCGCGTCAATCTGACAAGAATCCTTGACCAATAGTTCTATAGTACCAACAGCTACTGGCTTCATGGCATTTGTGAACCAGATATCGCCAGAGGAACGGGAAGGGCTTTCGAGCCTTTACAGCAAGATCTCAAGTGAAAGGTCAAGAAGGATACTGCACGTAAATTCCGAAGTAAGAAGAAGCCTGAGGGACTTCTTCATAGGAGATGGCTTTTACGAGCTTTCTCCCGTGATACTTGGCCCTGTTACAGACCCGCTGAACCATCCGGTCTCAGATGCCAGCATAAACTATTATGGGCACAAATACGGCCTTACCCAAAGCATGATTTTCCACAAGCAGATCGCTCTTCTTTCATATGAGAAGCTTTTCATTTTCTCCCCAAATGTGAGGCTGGAACCTATTGAAAGGCAAGGCACAGGGAGGCATCTAGCAGAATTCTCCCAGCTGGACGTTGAGGTGAAGGATTTCTCCAAGGACGATGCAATTGCACTTGCGGAGAGGATGTATTGTTTTGTCATAGAGAACGTCACAAAATCCTGTTCCGATGACCTGGAATTTTTCGGAAGGGCACTCGCCGTTCCTCAGAGGCCGTTCAGGAGGTATGATTACAGCCTTGCAAAATCAAGATACGGCGAGGAGTTTGAGTCAAGCCTTTCTCAGAACCACAAAGAACCGTTTTTCATCGAAAACATAGCTTTACAGGACAGGGAGTTTTATGACCGGGAAATGGATGAAAGGCCCGGAATACTCAGCGACATGGACATGGTTTATCCGGAAGGGTTTGGGGAAGCACTTTCGGGCGGGGAACGGGAATACACCCTTGAGAAGATCATGGAAAGGATAAGGAAGAAAGGGCAGACATTCGAGCAATTCAAGTACTACCTTGAAGTAGCCAAGCTCGGACTCCCAAAATCAGCCGGTTTCGGTATAGGCATAGAGCGGCTTGTAAGATACATACTCGGGCTGAATAGCATTGAAGATGCTACCCTGTTTCCCAAGGTGATTGGAAAGTTCAGCCTGTGATGCCGTTTCATCTTCCGGCAAACTGTGCATGAAGTAAATTCTTTTTATTCTAATTGTAATTAATTTGTGTCATGCAAAGTTCCATTGTGAGGGTCGTTACTTCAAAACCCAGGATGAGGAATCTCCTGAAAAGGTTCTTCAAGAGCCCCATGAACGACGCTTTGCTGGCCGCACTCATAGTTGGCATCTTTCTTCTTGGCATCTCCGGAACGATGCATCCTGTGGCATCAAGCATTCTGTCCCAGAAGAACCAGTATCCGGTGACGTCTAACCTCACCAGCGGCCCTGCCTTTACTCTGTTTTCAAACAAAATAACATATGTCAAGTTCCAGATGCCGCAGAAACAGATCCTCAACTACTCTCTTCTTACCCTCACCGAAGAACATGTTACAGACAGCCTCGCAAACCCCGGCGGCATCAAACTTGTCTGGAAGAACGTTGCGAACGGAACTGCCCAGGACGGTACAGTTATACAGCTAATGCCACAAAATATCCCATTCTCCCTGCAGAGCCAGGTTATGCTGAACTCGCTCACTGGCGGCAGCTATAACGTGACTATTGTATCCTACGCATACTACAACACGACACTGAGCTTTGACCCGGCTTACGCAATCTCAGGATTGGCAATGTCTATTATCTCAATAACGGTTCTGGCATCAATTGCCGGAATGAAGGTTGAAGAATCCTGAATTTCATGTAGTGGTTTTGATTTACAGCCCGTTCCTCGTCAGGGGATTCAGGTAATCCCTCAGTCCGTCTCCTGCAAGGTTTATGGACACTATAAATAGCACGAGGAAAATTCCTGGCATCACTATTGGCCACCAGGAACCCGCTGCCAGAAGTATCGAAGCGGAAGGAGGGCCACTTCCCCAGTAAAATGGGGCTATGATCACGCCAGCCTTGGGGAAGCCAACCATCATGTTCCCCAATTCAGGAACAAACGCATCTGCATAACTTAGTGGGGAGAAAAGGAAGTTCACAGTGGCAAAAATGGATATCACCATGCCAACGTCAAGGGTCATCTGCACAAGTATGCTTGGCATTATGTTCGGTATTATGTGTGTAAATATTGCCCTCACCTTCGTGCAACCTGAGGCAATGCCTGCCTCTACAAAATTGTATGACCTCAGTGGAAGTGTCGCACCCCTTGCCAGTCTGGCATAGGTAGTCCACCATATTATTATGAGCCCCAGGGAAATGTTTAGGTAGTTCCACCCCTGGGAAGAATCATAGAGCATGACCACAACTATTGCAGGAAAGCTGAGAAAAATGTCAGTCCCCCTCATTACGAGCAGGTCTGATCTTCTCCCAACAAAGGCGGAAAAGACCCCAATTATCACCCCAATCACCGAAGAAACGGCCACAACTAGGAAGGAATATTCTATATCGGTTGCGAATGAAGCCAGAATCACGGGGAAGATAGGGAGCCCATAGAAGGTAGTTCCAAAATAATACTCCCATCCCTGGTTAAAAACCGGGGGCTGTGGCTCTTTCCTGTAGTCGACGACAATGTTCGAGAAGGATTTGATGGAACCCGCATTGCTGACTCCCAGGTACTGGGGGTGGACAACATCAAGGATCGCTATTATAATGAAGGCAAGGGTGATAATAATGCCAATAAGTGCAGAGGGTCTGTGCTTCAAGAAAGTGAGTAAAGGCCTGAAACTGCTTAAACGCGAACTATATGATCCAGACAAATCTTATCGCCTCTTGGCCATAATGGCAATCCCTCCGGGGAAACAAACCGGTCACTGACGGTACTCAACTGACTCAAAAGTTTGCGTTTGCCCTGTTTGACAGGAAATCAAAGCAATTGTTCATTATTATAATTTTGCATCTCTCTGCAAAATGAGCTGCAGCTTTTCCGGCAAAAAGTAAATACTTGCATCGTGATATGAACGCAGCCCATGGAGCTCAGGTTTTTTATTCTGAGAAGAACAATGCTGCTCATACCCACTCTTGTGGGCATCACAGTTCTCGCTTTCGTTTTCCTCAGATTATTCCCGGACGCTGTTCTTCTCAAGGATTTCCTTAATCCACTTGCCCAGCAATCCGGCAGTACGCCATACGATGTTCAACTGGCTCAAGCCAGGATCGAGATGGGTTTCGACTATCCGGTCCCTGTGCAGTATTTCTACTTCATGCTGAACCTGCTCAAGGGCAACTGGGGCTACACCACAGCACCGCTGACAGGCCCCGTCTACACAATAGTGTCACTGCTCTGGCCAAACACTGCACAACTCCTCATCTTCACGCTGATCCTCTCAACTGCCATTGGGATACCACTCGGGACATCACTTGGAGCCAGGCCCAATACCACTGGTGACCAGGCAGGCAGGATATTTGCCCTTGTTGGATACGCTATGCCGCAGTTCTTTTTCGGTCTTCTCCTCCTTGTAGTTTTCGGGAAAGGCATTATCAACTGGCCAGGCTCCATCTTCCCATTATACGGAATGGTCAACATACCCATACCGCCTCCATCATGGCTTTATAACCCGAACCTGGGATACATCGTTTCTTCGCCAACCCACATGGTATTCTTTGACTCGCTTATAAACAGAAGCCCCGCTATTGCTTTGAGTGCCCTGAAGCATATGGCACTCCCAGTCATCACACTTACATATGCCATACTCGCTATGATTGTCAGGACCATGAGGGGCGGAATGATAGACGCCTCCACGCAGGAATATATCCGGACTGCGAAGGCAAAGGGTGTTCCGCTTAAAATCATAATTAAGAAACACACCAGGAGAAACGCACTCATACCGACAATAACCTTGATGGGGGTAGTCATCAGCTATCTCATGACGGGACTCATCGTAGTTGAATCTCTTTTTTCATACCAGGGGCTTGGATGGCTTATGGCCCAGTCTGTCCTCCACGGTGAAATATATTCAATTGTATACTCGTCACTAATGTTTGGGGCATTCGTTGTTGTGGGCACTCTTGTGGCCGACGTAATATATGCATACATCGACCCAAGGATCAGGTATTGATCGATAACCTCCTTATTTGTTAGGATACCTGATTATTAGCCGGACAGGAATAAAAAGACATGACATTTTCCCTGCCTCCAGGCTTGTCGGAACATCCCCTCTACTTTATCGGGGGAAAGAAAGCGGTGGAAAGGATTGATACAGTGGAAATCTCCAAAGGGCAACTTGCAAGGAAGAAGATCCGCACCACCTTTGGAAAGGCTGAATTCTAGGGGCAGGTGAAAAATGTGAAGACTGACGTTACTTTTGTGCATCCGCCGAGCATCTATAACTTCAGGTCCAGGAATCTGAGGCCCGGTCCAATAAGCGATGTTGTACCATCCACGCCTGTATTTGAGATGTATCCAATCGGACTGATAAGCATGCTCAACTACCTCACCAGCAATGGATACAACGCAAGGATCAGCAATATGGCAGTTCTTATGCTTTCTTCCGACAGGTTTGACGAGGAGAATTACCTCAAGAATCTGGAATCCGACATTTTCGGCGTGGACCTGCACTGGCTTCCCCATGTCCACGGGGCAGTAAATGTTGTAAAAACACTAAAGCGTCTCCATCCGGAATCAAAGATAGTTCTTGGCGGATATTCGGCATCATATTTCGCTGAAGAGATCATGCACACCTATCCAGAGGTGGACTATGTCCTCAAGGGTGACCTGCAGGAGAAGTCGATGCTGCAGCTGGTCGAGTACACACAAGGAAAGGGTTCAATAGAAGACATTGAGAACCTTATCTACAGGAGCAATGGAAGAATCCGGTCCAACAAAAGATCCGACAATATTGAAAGGATGAATGATGTTTTCCTCAACTATGAGCTCCTCCTGAAAAATGCACTGAAGTACCATGACATAAAGGGGCATCTGCCATTCCTTTCCTGGATAAACAACCCAATGGCAATGACCCTGATACAGCATGGGTGCAACATGAACTGCGCATTTTGCGGCGGTTCCTATTATTCCTACAAGAAGAACTTCTTCCCCCGCTCGCCCATAATAAGGGACATTGGCAGGGTTGTCGACGAAGTTGAACTTGTCCACAACAAGCTGGGCGCACCGATATTCATAGCCGGGGACATTAATCTTTCAGGGGAAAAGTTCTATTCCGAATTCTTCAGGGAAATAAAGGCAAGGGGCATTGATATACCGCTCCTGACCGAGTATTTCGTCCCTCCCGGCCTAATCTATTATCAGGAACTCCAAAAGGCGTTTCCCGAATACACTTCGGAAATATCTCCGGAGTCGTCTGTAGAACGGCTGAGGTACAGGGTCGGCAAAGCATATACAAACAGCGACCTCGAGAAGAGCATCAGGTACTCCAGCGAGAACGGCTGCAAGAAATTTGATGTGTATTTCTCCATAGGCGTGCCTGGTCAGGAGCCCGAAGACGTTTTTTCGGATGTGCGTTATTCAGAGAATCTTCTTAATGAATTCAAAGGGCACAAAATTCAGGTCTCAACATTCACTTCGCCGCTGACGCCATTTCTGGACCCCGGATCCCTCATCTATGAATTCCCGGAAAGCTACGGGTACAGGGTAAGGGCAAGCAGCATTCAGGATTATTATGACCTCCTTGATTTTGGAACGGGCTGGGAAGACTTTCTCAATTACGAAACGGACAGGATGAACAGGAGGACCATCGAGGAGACAACATACATCGCTGCGAAAATGATGGCCGACATGAGGTTCAAAGGAGGTTACATCAGCAAGGCCGAACACTCGAGGATTGTCGGGAGCATTCAGGATTACGTGGAAGGGAGGCCAGTGGAATACAGGAGGCGCACGGACCATCACCTGACATATATGAGCAAGGAGATTGAATGGTCCAGGAAGCACCACCTGACATTTTCGTCATTCATGATCTTCCTCTACAAGAATTACTACGATCTGGAAAATTCAAGGCTGATGAGCAGGCTCAGGATGACGTTCTCCGCACCCTCAAAAAAGAAGGAAGGGGCCCACATCTGAGCAGGGGGTATCTCCACACGTCAACCTCTCTTGTACGTTCCCAGGTAATGTGCCTCTCCTATTATTTTCCCCTCAAGGGCAGCGTCAATCTGCTTTCTTCCAAGGTCAGGCTCCGCAGGTCCAACTGAGTTGAGCGCATATATCCTGAAGAAATACCTGTGGGGCTTTCCTCTCGGCGGGCACGGCCCCCCGTAGCCAGCCCTTCCAAAATCATTCTTTCCCTGTATGATGCCAGATTCTGTCTTCCCAACCTTCGGAAAATTTTCGTGGAGTCCACTCTCCCCTGCAGGGATGTTGTAGGCTATCCAGTGTGTGAAGAGCCCTGATGGTGCGTCAGGATCATCCATGATGATGGCGATCGATCTTGTCCCTTCGGGCAAGCCTTCCCAGTACACCTCCGGGGAAACATCAGGACCGTCGCAAGTGAATTTGATTGGGATTTCGCTGCCGCTTTCGAAGCCTCTGACCGATATTTTCATAGCAATCCAATTTCCATGGTCAACAACCGTTAAACGCTTTCCCATTACCAGTGCGGCATCCCGTTACGAGTGTTCAGTCCTCCTTCCAGCTGAAGGCCAGAATAGTGGCAATGAATATGACAACCGCAACCGCTGAGCTGACTATTATGTCCACAAGCGCTGCGCCCATATTCGAGTAGACCATAACCGAATTGAGTCCGTCTATGATGTAATACAAAGGCAGTGCGTGTGCAACGGTCTGGAGCCACCCGGGCATGATTGCAACCGGGAAGAAAGTACCGGAAAGGAACATCATGGGGAATGTTATTATATTCCCAATCACGGAGGCGCTCTCTTCTGATTTTGAAACCGATCCTGCGAGAACGCCCAGGCTGGTGAAAAGAAAGACGCCCAGGAGAATGAACGGAACCACGAGGATGGAAAGTGTGATTGAAGTGTTGAAGAGGAAGTACCCCACTGCAACAATTTCAACTGCTGATAGCGCTGATATTATGATGTACCAGAAGAACTTCGAAATGAACCATTCTCCCTTCGTGAGCGGGGTAAGGGAAAGCTGCCTGAATATCTTGTCCTTCTTGTAGGAACTGACCACAAAGGTCATGGAGAACATGGGGGATGTGAGTATTACAAGCCCGATAAGCCCGGGGATCAGGTAGTCCGTGGTTTTGGTTGCCTTGAATGAAACGCTGGCAGTATTCACAGAAATGTTCCCCCCTCCATTTGTACCCTGGTTGTTGAACGCCTGTACCACATACTGTATGGCCTGCTGCGCTATGGCACCGGTTGATTGAGATGGATTGTAGTAATAAGTAAGGTTGACCTGCTTTCCCTGCACAAAGTCCAGCGAGAAACCGCTGGGTATAAGAAGGGCCGAACTGATTGAATGGTGTGAAATGTATTCGGTGATGTTGTCAGAACTCGGAATAATTTTAACGCTTACGATATGGGTATCATTCAGCGCTGTTATGAATTGTTCAGTCACCGTGCTGTTTCCATCAAGGTTCTGGACATATAGCGGAGTGGGCGATGAGTTTCCGCCTGAGAATATGGAGCCAAATATGAGCATGAAAAGGATGGGGAAAATAAAAACGAAGAACATGGCCGTCTTGCTTCTCATGTAGTTCTTTCCGTAGACAACAAGTTCAGCAATGATATTCTTGAATTTCATTCAGTCCTCCTCCCTTCCGACAAGGTCGACAAAAATATCCTCGAGGGTATCCTCCTTTAGCTGCAGGGCGCTGAGTGATATCCCTTCCCGGTCAACATAGGACATGATATTTGACACATCGTGGTTGCTCTTGATGCGTGTTGAAAGAAGCCCGTCTTCTTCCACGTATTCCAAGCCCAAGTCCTTCCCTATGTACTCGGCCAGCTGCTCATTGAAACTCAACAGAAGGCGTTTGCCCTTTCCCATTTTTTCTATAATTTCCTTCGGAGTGCCTTCCACCACCATTTTTCCGCCTGACACTATCCCGACCCTGTCTGCGAGCATTTCCGCCTCTTCAAGGTAGTGTGTGGTCAGGATTATGGTCCTTCCTTCGGCCTTGAGCTGCCTTATCAGTTTCCAGATCCTCCTTCGGGCCCTGGGATCAAGCCCGGTCGTGGGCTCGTCAAGAAAAACAACCCTGGGATCGTTTACCAGTGCCAGGCATATGCCCAGCTTCTGCTTCTGTCCGCCGGAGAGGTTCTGGAAATAAACGTGCTTTACATCCTCAAGCTCAACCAGCTTGAGCAGCTCACCACTCCTGTCGTGGACACCAAAGAGGGTGCAGTAGAACCTGATGGCCTCCTCCGGGTTAATCCTCTCAACAAACCTGAAGTCCTGGGGCATTATCCCGACAGACTGCCTCATCTCGCCCTGTGAGTGCCATGGGTCCTTTCCGAGCACCTTGACACTTCCGCTGTCAGCCTTTCTGATGCCCTCCACTATTTCCACGGTGGTGGTCTTTCCTGCCCCGTTGGGCCCGAGAAGGCTGTAGACCTCACCCTCATAAACCTTGAAAGAAAGCCCGTCTACCGCATGTATCTGGCCATAGCTCTTATGCAGGTTTTCAACAGAAATGGCCACTCTACTTCCGTCCATGCTAATTCATGCTCCACGAAAAAGATGTGACAATTATCTCCAGCAACATCATTGCAGAATCTACCAAGTGAATCTACCTGTGATTATCTAATCATTTTTGGCATATTTAAATTGTTTTTGGTAACATTAAGTGATCACGCCCATATGGCTCATTTATGATGTATCAGAAATCAATCAACACCATTTAATGCCCTGCAAATATACCAACAGCAATTGATCCGGGAGGTACATTTATGACTGGTTATTCTCAAAGAATCGATGAATTCAGGAAAGAGCTTGACAGGAACGGGCTAAAGGGTGCGGTTGTGCTCTCAAGGGAGAATATTTGCTACCTGACAGGCTTCTGTGTTGGAAGCTATGAACGGCTTACTGCGCTGATTGTCAAGGAGAATGGCTCTTCGCTGGTTGTCCCGAAACTGAGCCAGGGACAGCTCGAAGGGGTGGGGGTAGACAAGACTTTCACTTGGGATGACAGGGATGACCCTTACGGAATTGCCAGATCCATAATGGGCGATGTTGAACCGGGAAAAATGGCCCTTGAAGGCAGGACGCCCATATCATTGTACTTCAATTTCAGGGACTCTTTCGGGGACACTCCCGTATACGCCGACCCCATGCTCGAAATGATGAGGCAGCGCAAGAGGAAGGAGGAAATAGACTCAATCCGAAAAGCTGTAGAAATAAGCGAAAGGGCGCTGGAACTGACAAAGGGAGAGATAAGGCCGGGAATGTCCGAAAAGGAGATTGCAGGAGTCCTTGAGTACAACATGAGGAAGTCGGGATCCGACGGGAATGCATTTTCCACCACGATCGCATCCGGAAAAAACAGTGCAAACCCGCATCACATAACCTCAGAGAAGAAAGTGGAAAAGGGAGACTCCCTGGTTATAGACTTTGGGGCAACATATGGAAATTATTCTGCTGACACAACCAGGACCTTTGTCATAGATCACATCCCGGAAGGGTACTCAGAGGTTTACGAGACTGTCAGGAAGGCACAGCAAAGAGGCATAGACTTCGCAAAGTCCGGAATCCCTGCGGGCGACATTGACATTGAGGTTAGAAAGGTAATAGAAAAAGCCGGCTTCGGAGAGTATTTCCCCCACAGGACTGGACATGGAATCGGCCTTGAGACCCACGAGGCGCCCTACATAAACGAAGGCAACCGCCTGCCGTTGAAGCCGCCCGTCACCTTCACCGTAGAGCCCGGAATATACATCCAGGGCAAATACGGTGTGAGGATTGAGGACGTGGTTCTTCTGGAGGAAAATGGAGCCACCCCGGTGAACTCATTTTCCAAGGAACTGACCGTGCTTTGAGTATGCATAGCGCATACCCGGGCTCACACTTTTATTTTTGGTGCAAGAGCTTCTGCCCACAGTGAGGATATCCCTCCGTCTATTACATGGGTAGCCCCGGTTATGAAAGAGGCTGCATCTGAAGCCAGGAAAACCACGAGCTTTGCGATTTCTTCAGGTTTTCCTATCCTGCCCATTGGGTAAAGCTCATTGTAAGCTTTCCGGGCCCTTTCGGCATCTCCAAAGTGGGCAAAATCCCTCTCTATCATCGAGGTTTCAACCGATCCTGGTGCGATGCAGTTGACCCTTATCCCATACTTTGCAAGGTCAAGGGCAGACGCCTTTGTCAATCCAATTATGGCACTTTTTGATGCGCAGTAGGCCACAGATTCGGTAGAACCCACGAGGCCAAGGGCTGAGGAAGTGTTTACAATTACGCCCTTTGTCTTGATAAGGTGGGGTATGGCATTCTTCGTGCAGTGGAAGGCACCTCCAAGATTGGTGTTCAGTATCCTGTTCCAGGTCTCGGTTGAAATGTCATCTATGGAGTACCATTCGTAAATCCCGGCATTATTGAACAGTATGTCAATTCTGCCGAATTTTTC
>JBJKST010000045.1:0-87388 GCA_046703705.1 Thermoplasmataceae archaeon | reverse complement strand
ATGGACCGGCGGGGATTTGAACCCCGGACCTCTTCCATGCCAAGGAAGCGATCTACCTCTGATCTACCGGCCCTTTTCTTGCAAACTTGAGATAATGCATCAAGTGCGCTTGCGAAGATACTAACGTAATTCATAAATGTTGTGCAGAACAAACAGGTTTGCTTCCTGTCAGACACTGGAATTAAAGCTCCCTCCTCGCGAACTGATTTCACCGCTTCGGATTTAGCGCATAAAAATTTATATCGTCAAAACTATCTTATCACCGGATGCCTGCCGACAATGAACATTCTCGTGTTTTAAACCTAGGATCATGGGATGGCAGCAAGGGGCAGAGCATTCAGAATGTCGATGATTACGGCATAATCGAAGGCATAGCAAGGGTCCAGATTCTTCTGAACCGGGAAGAAATGGAGTATATCTACATCGTAAAGGAGCCTGAAGCCACCCTTTTGGAAAAACGGATCATAGATGGAATTATTGAGGAAATTGAAAAGATGGTTCCGCTGCTAATTGACGGAAGTCGGGTGAAATCATTCTTTGATCTTGATGAGGTTATCTGGGAATACCTGTCCAGCAGGCATAGGGAACTGAGCGAAGAATTAAGGAAAAAGCTCAGCTATACGGTCCAGAAGAGGTATCTCGGCCTGGGCAAACTGTATGTCCTCGTTCAGGACCCGAATGTTGAAGATATTTCCTGCAACGGTCCGGGAATGCCTGTATTCATCTATCACAAAAAATATGGCTCGCTCAAGACTAACGTTTTCTACACCAAGGAATCCGAGCTCTCTTCGTATATCATTAAGCTGGCACAGCTTTGCGGAAAAGAGGTTTCCATTAGCAGTCCTATCCTGGATGGAATAACCTCTTCCGGGCACAGAGTCCAGGGAATATATGGGACAGAGATTTCTCCGAGGGGGTCGGCGTTTACCATCAGGCTGTTCAGGGAAAAGCCATTTACCCCTGTCGACCTTGTCAGGTCTGGGGCAGCATCCGCGGAACTGGTCGCTTATCTCTGGTACATGGTGGAATACCTGAATTCGGCGCTGATCGTGGGACCCCCAGCTGTGGGGAAGACATCAACCCTTAACGCGATACTTATGATGGCCCCTCCTAATACAAAAATTTTCAGTATTGAGGAGACAAGGGAGATCAACATACTCCATCCAAACTGGGTAGCAGCATCCACCCGCGAAACAAGCAGCACTTCTGCGAGCACTAACGTATCCTGGACCAAGATTGATCTCTTCGAACTCGTGAAAATGGCAATGAGGCAGAGACCCACTTATCTTGCGGTAGGGGAAGTGAGAGGAAAAGAAGCATACACTCTCTTTCAGGCTATGTCTACGGGGCATACTACGTATTCGACAATGCACGCCGAATCCATGTCAACACTTATGAACAGGCTTGAAAGCGAGCCGCTAAACGTCCCAAGAATTCTGGTATCGTACTTGAAAACAGTAATAATAGGGCATTTTATTCGAAGAGGAAGCGAGACCATCAGAAGACTGACAGAAGTCAACGAGATTCTCGGGGTGGACAACACTACCGGGGAAGTGGTTTTCAACAAGGTGTTCACCTATGATTCAAAGTCAGACCGTCATATTTTTTCAGGATACAGCCTTCTTTTCAGGAGTATCGCATCAAAGAGGGGAATCGATGAAGACGAACTCCTGAAAGAGTTCCGGGACCGTGCCATCTTGATAGAGGAACTTTCCAGGTCTGGGGATCAGGCATACGGGAAAGTTTTTGAGACATTCAATTCGTACTACACTGACAGAATAAGGGGAAAAAGCCTTGCCAAGGGAGGCTCCAATGGGAAGTAGGAAAGGGCAGTCTAATGAAATTGGACAGAAAAAAATACTGGACCCCATCAAGAAGCCAAACGCATTCGTGAATGCCTCCACTCAAGCGTTTGGAAGCCTCTTTAAGGACGAGACAAGATTCGCGCGCACGGTCAAAGAGCTTTCCATAGCGAAAATGCCAATGACAGCAAGAGAATTCTTGTCTACAGTTACTCTCTCATCGATAATATTCAGCATCATGACAGTTTCCCTGATTTCCTATTTTGCATTTATGAACCAACATTTTGCATTCCTTCTTTATTCCTTCTCGTTCCTTTTCATCATTGGTTTCATAGCATTGCTGCTGGAATATCCCAATGTCACCGCAAGGGCCAGAATGAGGGACATAAACGCGAAACTGCCAGTTGCAATTGCATTTGTTGCGACCCTTGCATCAGCCGATGTCTCAATAGACGAGATAATGATGGAATTGAGCCAGGCAAGCGAATTCGGTGAAATTTCCAGGGAAGCAAAATCGATATCAGTTTCAAGCAGGATGTTCGGAAAGGATATCGTCACGGCAATTAGGGAGGCTGCAGCTTTGTCGCCGTCTCCACGCCTTGCTGACTTTTTCCAGGGGATAACTACCACTGTCACGACAGGCGGAAACCTGAAGCTGTACTTTACCACCAAGTCAAAAGAGTACTATGGAGAGCAGGAAAACCAGATAAAGAAGAACTCAGAGTCTGTAGGCATCATGAGTGAAAGTTACATAACCGTCGGGGTTGCATTCCCCCTGATTCTAATGATAATTCTCGGCGTTGTGGGCGCACTGTCCCCTGTTTCTCCAAGATCCATTATCATTTTCCTTTTTCTCATCGGGTTCCTGATGATACCGGCACTTGGGGCCCTGTTCACATATCTCCTGCGGTCAACACTGAGGGAGGTGGAAACATAGAGAAAAAGATATTCTGGGGAATGGTAGCTGTTCTTTTCTCCATTATGTTCATACTTTTCAGTTCTCTGGAAACAGCCTCCAGGTACGGGCTCAAATCTGACCCGGTATTTGTGGTGTCCATAGCACTTTCTGTGCCAATGGTAACATACGGTACCTTTGACTTTATAAGTCTCCAGAGAGTTTATAACGCGGAAAGGAAACTTCCGGACCTGCTGAGGGACCTCTCCAATTATACGTCCTTCGGTGTTCCACTATCCGAAGCATTTCAGAGGATAGGCGGCAACAGCTACGGAAATCTCACCGGAGGGGTCAGGAGGGTGGCATCCCTTGTCTCGGCCGGAGTCAATTTTGAAAAGGCCATAAACGATTTGGGGCTGGGGCTGAAATCATCAAAGATAGCCATGGTGTCCAAGATACTTCAGAAGGCAAACGAGTCTGGTAGCAACACTTCGGATGTCATATGGATCCTTTCCGAATTTTCCACGAGGTCTGAGTTGCTCAGGGGCTCCAGAATGGGGGACATGAAGAACTATAACCTTGTTATGGTCATATCATTCGCAGTTTTCCTCTTTGTGATTCTCTTCCTCGACGTAAGGTTCCTTCAGGTAATGTTTGCGCATAGCCTCACAACCGGCTCCTTCATAGCCGGAAACCTGTCCAGCAAGCTTATTGAAACCGCATTCAGCCTTGGCGTAATCGTTCAGGCAATTGCAATTGGAACGATATCCGGCGTCCTGAGGGATGTCAGGCTCACTTCTGGATTCCTGCTCTCCGGCATCCTTATTGCAGTTACCACGCTGATTTTCACAGTAGCGGGGGTGTTCTGACGCTAAGGCGAAAACAGAACTCCAACGACGCGACGGATTCTCTCTTTTCCGAGGAACTGGCAGTCCAGAGGGAAGAACCAGGCGACCTCTTCAGGTATGAAATAGAGCCAGGAAGGGCATACTCCAGGGTATTCATTGATGAAAACGGGAACATCGGGTATGATCTACAGGAGCCATACCTGAATGAGGTAATGGAGAGAATATACCTGGGTCTAAGGGAAAAAATAGTCAGGCTGGTTTCAGACAGTTCTGAAAAATCAGAAGAGAGGCTCGATACAGAGCGGCTTATCAAGGAGGCGGTTGTGTCAACTACCCTGGAGAAAAAGGGGAAACAGCTGGTATATTATTATCTTCACAGGGACTTCATGGGTGACGGGAAGATAGAGGGCCTCCTCAAGGATCCCAATATAGAGGACATTTCATGTGACGGGTCCCACGTCCCGGTTTTTGTCTTCCACAGTTCCTACGGGTTCATACCTACAAATGTGAAGTTTTCCGGCGACGATGAGCTGGATTCCTTCATAAGGAAACTGGTCCAGAAGACGGGCAAGAACATCTCCATTTCCTCGCCTCTCGTGGACGCCATACTGCCGGACGGATCCAGGATCCAGGCATCCATCGGAAGGTATGTTACCACAAACGGCCCAAGCTTCACAATCAGGAAATTCAAGGAAATTCCGTTGAGCCCGGTAGACCTTATTTCCAATGGCACTGCAACCCCTGACATATTTGCCTACCTCTGGATACTCACAGAGTACGGCGCAAACATAATAATAACTGGCGGTACAGCCACAGGGAAGACGACTTTCCTTAATTCAATCCTCCTTTTTGCCCCTCCGGAAAAGAAGATAGTTAGCATAGAGGACACAAGGGAGATAAATCTCTATCACGAGAACTGGCTTTCGACTGTTACAAGGGCTGGATTCATGCAGTCAGGCGGGGAGGGCAACTCAGGGGAGATAGACATGTTCGACCTCCTCGTATCTTCGCTGAGGCACAGGCCCGATTACGTGGTCATTGGAGAGGTCAGGGGAAGGGAGACTTTTACAGTGTTCCAGGCAATGTCCGTTGGCAGGTATTCATACTGCACCTTCCATGCAGAGGGGGTTGACACACTGATTCACAGGCTCGAGTCCAGGCCCATAAATATACCAAGGAACCTCATATCATCACTTGATACTGTCGTTGTGCTGTCAGTCCGCGAAAATGACGGCAAGCAGCAGAGGCTAGCCTCCATCGTGTCTGAAATCACTGGGCTGGACCAGGAAACAGGTGACATTGTTACCAATCGCCTTTACGGGTGGGACAGCCAGGCAAATTCCTACGAGTCCTCCCTCTTCAGCTACGTGCTCGAGAGAATAGCTTCACGCACCGGCCAGAATCTCGCTGACCTCGAGAGGGAGCACAGCACCAGGTCATTAATTCTCCAGAAACTTATGGAAAACGGTATCTCCAGATTCGATGAAGTAGCAGCAGTTGTAAGAAAATACCACCGGGACCCGAAAACAGTTCTCGACGCTTTTTCCATTCGTTGACCTAGGACTTCTTCTCTTCAGTTTCATGCTCATTGGCCCCAAAGAGCCTGTTTGAAAGTATTGGAAGGTAAATTGTCTGCAGTACGATAGAGAAGAGAACTACGAAGGATGTTGAAACCGAGATGAGAGGCCCCCACTCGATCAGCGCAGCATTGTTAGTGTTAAGTCCCACGGCATAGGGCAGAGTTGAAAGCACTACAGTGACAACGCCTCTTGGCCCCGTCAGTGAGAAAAATGCCCTTATCCTGTTGTTTATGGGCGGTCCCCTCCCCTTTCTTCCCGATATGCCAAGTGAAGCGAATACAGCCGCAGGCCTTGTGATGAATATGACAACAAGCGAAAGGACGAACCCTATGAGCGCATACTCAAAAAGGTCGGCCCTTGTTATCTGGCTTCCAAGCAGAAGGAATATGACAGTAGTCAGCAGGAATGCAAGGCTCTGCTGGAAGTTCGATTCCCTGTTCCAGAATATGCTCTTATCTGAGAAATTTCCGACTATTGCGCCCGTTGCTATCACTGCCGGGAAAGGAGTTATTCCGGCAGCTTCCAGGAAGGTAAATTCTAGTATCACTATGCCGAGCAGCAGGCCAACTACAAAATTCTCAAAATTCAGGAGCTTGTTGACGTAAATTACCGTGAACCCTATAGCTATCCCAACAATGGAGGGCAGGGTCACCTGGAGTAGAAAGAAGGTGGCTATCCCTCCGGCGAAGCCCACATATTGGGCAAAAACGTTGAAGAGTGCAACATAATTTGAACTGGGGGCCACAAGCACTATGGCTATTGTGACAAGTATAATTCCCAGTGGGTCGTTGAAAAGGCTCTCGCCTACTAGGGTGCCGGACACGTCCTCCTTGATCCTCATCCTCCTGAACAGAGGGATTAGTGTTACAGGATCTGTTGGCGATACTATTGCCCCGAACAGAAAGCCTACCGTTAACGGTGCCCCAGTTATGAGCGAGAAGAAGAGGCCGGCGACTATGGCGGTTATTATAATGCCTATTGTGTCGAGTGAGATGATTCTCCAGAAATGCCTTCTGAGAACCCTGAAGTTGATGTTGTGGCTCTCGTAGTAAAGGATGAAAACCAGGGCCAGCAGTCCAAAACCGACTCCGCCGAAGTTATTCATGAAATTTACGGCAAACTGTGTCTGCACTATTCCAAGAACAGGGCCGAAGAAAATTCCCAGGACGATCAGAATTGGAATTTCGGCAACAGATACCTTACGGGCAATGGGTATAGCGAACGCTGCCAGAATTAAAATTAGGCTTATCTGGTAGTATTCCGTTGTTATATCTATTACCGCCATGAATGCTGCTCATCCTCAATTGTCCATCTTTAGTGGCATCCTCCTCTTATGTTCTGAGTTCAAATACATCCGGTACACCCTGGTGTGTTTTTCCGAGATTTGCCCCTTTCCATATTCAAAGAGATCCGCCAGTATGCTGTCCAGCTCCTCGTAAGACATTCCCATCTCATTTTCGTCGTACTGGCCTGCCCACAGACCCGCAGACGGTTTCTTCTCTCTTATTGCTATTGGTACATTGAGCTCCTTGGCCAGCTCTCTGACCTCCCATTTGTAGAGATCAATTATTGGCTCAATGTCACAGCCCCCGTCACCATACTTGGTAAAATACCCTATGAGATTTTCACTTTTGTTTGTGGTTCCAACTACAAGGGCATTGTTCACGTTGGAATGGTAGTAGAGTGTGATCATCCTCACTCTTGACTTTATATTGCCAATGGGCTTGGGATCCGAGGCTTTCAATGTGGCTGTGAATGCTTCAACCATGGGTTGAATGCTTACGGTGTCAATTCTTACGCCCGAAACCCTGGAAAGCTCTTTGATGTCAGAGTAGTCAGCTTCAGGCGTGCCTTCATCGGGCATGAATACAGCGATTATGGAATCACTGTCGAGAATCTTTGAAAGAAGCATTAGCACGGTGGCGCTGTCTATTCCGCCACTGATCCCCACCACAGCCTTTTTTCCAGCAAGGCTGGCGGACAGGAAACTCGTGATCTCCTCAAGATTCTTTGATTTGTGCTGTATTGACACGTTTCAATATATTTACTGGTCAAATAAATATTACTGAGCCAATTAATTTACAGACCTTTGAACATCCCCCAATTACATATAAATATAATGAGAAATATTTTTACCTCGGTTCATCAGACCCGAAATTTTTCAGCTGAGACTCTGCTGCCACCAGGAGATTTTCAAATATGCATGCAGTTGTTACCGGTCCAACCCCGCCTGGGACGGGAGTTATCGCCCTGACTTTGTCCTTTATATTTTCAAAATCGGCGTCCCCTACTAAAGATCCATCGGAATAATTTATCCCGGCATCTATAACTATGGAATGCTCATCTACAAATTCGCTGGTGAGGAACTTCGCCTTTCCCACACCAACGACCACTATGTCGCTCCTTCTTGATATGGAGGCGATGTCCTTTGTCTTGCTGTGGCAAACGTTCACTGTGTAATCCCTGTTGAGGAGCATCAGCGAAAGTGGCCTTCCTATGACCGGTGACCTGTTGATTATTGTCACCGTGGAGCCCTTTTCAAGGTTTTGCAGCTCAATTAGCGTCCTTATGGATGCTGCAGTAGCCGGAAGGACGGATTCCATGTTGAGTGCAATTTTTCCCTGGTTGACGGCAGTTATGCAGTCCACGTCCTTCTCCGGAGCAATGAACTGGGCTATTCCAGTATGGTCAAGGCCTCCCGGAAGAGGCGCTTCAATGAGGATTCCATGGGTTGCTTTGTCACGGGAAAATTTAAGGGCCGCTTCAATAACTTCTTTTCGGGTTGAATTTTCTGGCAGCGTTGTCAGCTCCACTTTAGCTCCCAGCTTTTCACCGTACTTGATCTTCGAGCGTATGTACGACGCAGATGACGGGTCCTCGCCAACAGATATCAGCCTCAGGGATGGTACAGAACCGTATTGAGATATTATGCCGGAGATACGCTCTTTTAGCATCTCCTTTTTTTCATTTGCAACCGCCTTGCCGTCAATAAGCATATCTATACCCACATGTGTAGCGGTTAATTCCATTTAATGACTGACTTTATCTCACCTTCTGGCTTCTTTGTGAAGACCCCGGTTTCATCAGGTGCAAATTTCCCGGTTATCATCCTGCTCAGTGCATTTCCGTGAATATACTTCCATTTCCTCAGATATCTTATTGCAGTTTCATAGTGGGTCTTTGCAGCGTCCACAACTCCCGCCACCGTGATGTTGCGCTCGACAAGGTAATCTATGAAGCTCCCGTCAATGGTGGACGCAGGTGCTCTGCCGTTTGTGCCAAAGAGTATCACCACAGAATTGTAGTTCAGTTTCCTCATGAACCTGAGGATGGTCCCCGGATCGCCACTAGTATCTATCAGAAGGTCTATACCCCCGCCTACAGCTTCATTTTCATTCCTCGTGTAGTCGACAAAGTCCACTCCGAAGCTGTTCAGCATTTCCACATTTGCTTCTTCAAGCGGGTGCCTGTTTATGGCCTTTGTGTCAAAACCATACTCCCTCGCCATGAAAGAATAGAGGTATGCCTGAGTTCCTGTCCCTATCACCACTGATCTTTTTCCGTCAAGGGTGGAATCACTGCTTCCAAATATGGCCCTTTTGCTTACTGCATCAAACACTTCGAATCCTTTGGCAACATTCTTCAGAGGTTCGGTAAGGACTGCTATGTCGGCAATATTGGGGTCTGAAACCTTGACAAGATTATTGATGCTGTCATAGAAGTATTCCCTCATGAATCCATGCAGGCCAGTTATCCCGGCCTCGTGCTTGTCTCCGTCGGAGCAATTGTCGGGCCTGCCTATTGCGCAGTTAACGCAACCTCCCGGCCTTCTTACCAGTGGGACCACATAATCGCCTGATTTTATTCCATGTTCATTTTCCGCAATGTCGAGGACTCTGCAGAGTGACTCATGCCCCAGGACAAGCCTGTCATATCCTTCCGGGTTGTAGGCAAAGGGAAGCGCGCCTCTGACTATCCCCCTGTCTGTTCCGCAGATTCCAGTGAAAACGGGTTCAAGCTTAACTTCATAATTTTCCGGATCATCAATGTTTATGCGCTCATAGCTAACGCCGCCATCTGGCGCACGTGTAGTGAGTGCCATGATAGAACTCATGCTATTCCGATCTGATATGGATATATAAATAATGTTCACTCGGGTTAAAGGAGGTGCCCCATCCTTTTCTTCTTGGTTTCCAGATAAAATTCATCAAACTCAGTGGGTGAGCTCTTTATTGGTATTATTCCCTCGATCTTTACGCCCCTGTCCTCAAGGTACTTGATCTTCGCAGGGTTGTTTGTTATAAGCCTTATGGATTTGATTTCAAAATAATTCACGACATTTATCACAAAGTCATATTCCCTGTTGTCTGCCGGGAGCCCAAGCCTCAGATTTGCATCCACAGTGTCATATCCCTCATCCTGGAGGCTGTACGCCTTTATCTTGTTGAGGAGCCCTATGCCCCTCCCCTCCTGCCGTAGGTAAATCAGCATTCCATAGTCCTGTTTTCCAACGAAAACAAGTGATTTTATAAGCTGGTCCCTGCAATCGCATCTCTTGGAACCGAAAACGTCTCCCGTGACGCACTCGGAGTGAATTCTGAGTGGCACTTCTTCCTTGCCCTTAATGTCTCCCTTGACAAGGACTGCGTGTTCAGATTCATCATCCGTCTTGAAGGTGTATATTCTGAATTCTCCCGCCATTGTCGGTAGTTTCGCGCTGGAGTAGTATTCAAACATCTTTCCCATCAGTTAATATTTTGGAGTATAAAACCTATTGTCACAAATTATTTGATACTCTGTATTAGACACAGTCTCCAGATCATTGCAGCGATTGCGCTCAACTGATTGACTCCATGATCTCCTTGTCCAAAGGCTTGTCGGCATTGCTCCTTTCCTTGCTGCATAGGATGTAGCGGCCGTCCTTCTGGAAAATGTACAATTCAACATCCCCGGAAAGGTTTGCTTCAATTTCCTTCCTTGTCTTGTAGTATTTGTCAGGATCAAGGGAATATCTCAGGACAACTTTTCCGCAATCCAATTCCTTCAGTTTTTCCAGCAGGTCCACGCTGTCCGCAGTCCCCAGCACATTGAAGACCTCGCCGGGGAAATAGTAATCAGGTTCTCCATCCCCTGTAAGGACGGTTCTTCTCCGGTCCTTGGAGAGAAGGTAAAAGCTTCCTGCTCTCTTTATCCTGTACAGGAGTTTTGAATAAATCAGTGCTATGTCAGGAACATAAAGGTACCTCTTGGGGGTTTCAGACTGTTCAAAGCCGGCATCAGACGGATTGCCGCTGATCCTGATGCTGTTCGGCATAATTACTGCCGAAGCCTCGAAATTTTTAAGCTTCCCCTGGTAAAGTGTGAGCCTGTTAAGCAGCCCGTCTATGGAGATATACTCCTTCTCCCCCTCAAGCGGCAGGTTATCCCAGGAGATCTGAGGCGGCAGGTCAAATACAAATTTCCCTGTTTTCTTGGAAAGAAGCTTTATCAGGACGTTTGGTGAGGGTATGAGTGTGTTCAGCGTTCTCTCCGCCTCGGTTCTCGGCCGAAGAGGATCTGAAAAAATAACTGTTTCGCTGTCTATGTCAAGATTTTCAATTACATTTGCATAATCTGAATTTATTATCTTTTTTGGATGAAAGCCATATGCATTGGAGTTCAACCTGGCCATCAGTGCCCGCAAAGGCGACACTTCTATTCCTGTCACAGAACAGGTTCGGGAGAAGAAGACCGTCTGCATTCCTGCCCCGCAGCCAACATCAACCAGTTCAGAGGAAGCTAGCCTGCCGGCCCTGTACTCAGCAACGTTTTGGGGCGTCGAATAGCTTGCCGAATAGGTATCAAGCCAGAGCCTGTTCCACATGGAGAATTTGCCGGAGACGCTTATTCTGGACTTTGCGACTTCCAGGGCACCCTCGAACATCAGGGGCCCCTTCCCGTGGAGCTTCCTTATCTTCTGATCGTCGTGGCCGCTTCTTAAAGAACCGATCAGCAGATCAAGGTACTCGTTGGCTTTGTCAAGCTTTTCCCCGTCCTTGAGCAGTTCCTGAAGTTGCCTTGAAAACCTGTCCTCGTTTTTCAATGTGGGCAGATTGCTTTGTGCCTTAAAATTGTAGCATTCATTGGAGAATATAATCGAAAATTAATACCAAGGAAAAATTAATTAATCTACGTAATGTTTTGGCACCGTGGACCCTGTCAAAATAGGCAAAGTAAAGGAAATATTCGACGAGGGGGAAACCCTTCTTTTCAAATTCACGGACAAGATTTCAGTTTTCGACAAGATAATACCGTCACTCATACCCCATAAGGGCGAATCGCTGTGCAGATCTGCGGCATACTGGTTCAAGGTGGCTGAAGAATCTGCACACGTTCAGACACATTTCAGGGAGTTAGCCAGCAACAATGAGATGAGGGTTACCAAGTATTTCGTGCCGGATCACAAGGGAAACCCCTTTGAAGTGGAATACGTCATACCGATTGAGTTTATAACAAGGTATTATGTGGCGGGCTCACTCTATGACAGGCTCAAGAGCGGTGAACTTAAGCCCATAGATGTTGGGTTGAACTCCATGCCGGAATACGGACAGGAACTTGACGATCCATTTTTTGAAATGACAACCAAATACGAAAAATTCGACCGTCCCCTAACCGTAGGCGAGGCCATGGAACTTGGCGGAATGAGCAACTCCGAGCTGGTGGAAATAAAGGAAGTCATCTACAAGATCGACAGGCGCATGAATAAACAGGTAAGAACCAGGGGCCTCATTCATGTGGACGGAAAAAAGGAACTCGCATTCGGGATAAAGAGGGTCCCGGTTGTCATAGACACTTTCGGAACTGCCGATGAAGACAGGTTCTGGGATCTCAATGAGTACGAAAACGGCAATATACAAGAATTGAGCAAGGAATTTGTCAGGCAGTATTACAGGGATATAGGCTATCACAAAAGGCTGTATGATGCCAGGGAGACAGGCAAGCCGGAGCCTGACATACCGCCACTTCCTGATGATATGGTAAAGAAAACTTCAGACCTCTATGTATCCATGTTTGAAAGGATAACAGGGCAGAAGTGGTAATTCGCCACTAATGATCTTTATTGTATCCCAAGGTCTATCTGGGTTTCTATGTAGTGCCACAGGTGATGCTCTATCTCATAAGACCATAGGGCTTCCGGCACATCGATGAATGCAACCATTGGGCTCATGAAGAAGGCATTTATTGATGTTGCACCAAGGTTTTTAAGCCATTTTGCAACTCCAATCCTGATTTTGAAGTCGTTCTTGTCACCCTGTATGACAACTGTCAGGGCCCGGTCCATTGCAAGGAGTGTTCTCATCACCCCTCCTTTTCTTGCCTGTAATAGAATTCCGTGCGGATGATCAGAACTCTGGGTCCTGAAACCTTCTTCCTTGAAAAAATCAACAATAAGTTCTGACAGGGTTTCTAAGTTTACGTCTTTCGCCTGAAATTCCCTGATTGCACTCTTCATAGTGGGTTATGGCAATTCATTACTAAAGATGATCGTAATTTCATTTCATACTTGAAAACCAGATTTCTGGATTTCCAGAAAACTAATATACTGGATTGAGATTGTTGATTGATACATATGTCTGAAGAGACCAGAGAAGAGGAATATACAGAAGAAGAAAAAACTGAAAATGAAAGAAGGAGCGTTTCAATCAAGGGGGTCAAGAAGGACGTATACAATCGAATGATCCAGCTTGCCAGGGATAGCGGAAGGACTCTCGGCGAACTCACGAACGATGCCTACAGGACCTTCATAGGGACACTCGACGGGGCAAAAAACGTTTCACAGAGCTTTGTTGAAGGAACTAAGGCTTCAAAAATCACGTCCATTGAGAATATCCGTAATCTTTCACTGAGCAAGAATGACCTTGAAGAGATAGGCCACAGAATCGATATCAGAAACATTGATGATCTTGATTTTGGGGACGTCGATGATGAAACCTTTGACAGATACATACACCACATAACAGGCGTAAAGAACCTGACAATATCATCAAAGCTCAAGAAATCTAAGATTCTACTTAGAGCAAGGTTTGTTGATAACATAATCCAAAAGAAATCTTAGGCCTATGCCTGCAAGTTCGGGATGGTATTTTTTCCCCAATTTTTTTCTCTCCATATTTTCACTGTAAAAATTAAAGCACTTATGGGACATGTTGGAAACCCATGGTATCCGAAGACTCC
Organism: Thermoplasmataceae archaeon; assembly: GCA_046703705.1. Lineage (GTDB taxonomy): Archaea > Thermoplasmatota > Thermoplasmata > Thermoplasmatales > Thermoplasmataceae. Next base: position 74,049 of record JBJKST010000045.1, on the reverse strand, counting down.
GGAATATTGAGCAGGAATCGAATTTCAGGCACAGATTTGAACAAGGTGATGGCCATAGACCTTGAAACCCTTGTTGACCAGAGAAATGGCTTCCTAACCGGGGAAAGGATAATAGCAATTTCAATCAGCCTGGGATATCCGGAAATAAAAACCGAGGTTCTTGTTGCGGAGGACGATACAAAGAGAGAAGAAGACAGGATATTGAGGGAATTTGACAACATTATTGACAGCGCTGATCCGGATATACTGATAGGTTACAACCACACAGGCTACGACATCCCGCTGCTGCAGCTGAAGATGAGGAACAGGCCATACGGCGACCAATTCTGGAATCTCAAATATTACCTTGGGACAGCTTACACCATGGACATGATGTATGTCATTGCCCATGACCTGCACACTCAGGGTGAAAAATTCAGAATAAGGAAGCTTCGAGAGGCAGTGAACCATGAAAAATACAGGGACCTCCCTCTTTTGAGAGCAAAGGAGCTTGTTATTGATCCGTACATGAATGTCGGCGCGGCCATAAAGAAGCTTTGGACAGAGGACAGGAATAATTTCCTGAAATACTGCCAGGGTGACACCCACGACATACTGAGGATATTCTACTCAATATTTCAATAGTTCTTGGTGCATCTTATCTTGGTCAGATGTCACCAAACCTGCTGATCAGTTCAGTAAGGTTGTCCATGTAATCCCTGAAAATCCTCAGTATGTCCTTCGAGGTAATGACGCCAAGGAGCCGGCCGTTCCTCATGACCGGTATTCTTCTTATCCCTCTCTCGTTCATCACCGAGACAACTTTCTCAGTGGGAGTATCGGGATCAACCCAGAACAGTTCCTTCTGCATTATTTCGCCCAGGGTCACTGAATCGGGATCAAGTCCCTTTGAGATAACCTTTGAGATAAAATCCCACTCAGTTACTATTCCTGCCGGGACGCCGTTTATGTCAACTACTATGAAGCCCTGATGGTCGTTTGCCATTATCTTTGCAGCATTTGATGCTTTAATTGTGGATGACAAAGTGCTGTGAGCCTTTTGCATGATATCCTGGGCATACAGAACCATATCAGGTAATTTATTAGAAATATTTAAGTCAGATGTATCAGAGTTTATTGGGCATCTCACGTCTTGAAAATAATACATGGCTGCAATTCCGGAACTATTGGGACTGTCTGCCTAATAAAGTGGTAGGCATGCATTTGGACCCTGCCAAGAGCCAGAAACAATTTAATAGGTTGTTAAAATAGAGGGATGTTATTATGGTGGACATTATGGACCAAAGGCTACAAACCGGAACGACCACTGTCGGAATTACAGTCAAAGATGCGGTTGTCATGGCAACCGAGAGAAGAGTGACAATGGATCACTTCATCATGCACAAAGATGGCAAGAAACTTCACCAGATTGATACCCACGCAGCCATGACGATTGCCGGACTTGTTGGAGATGCCCAGGTTCTTGTTAGATACATGTCTGCGGAACTTGAGCTTTACAGGTTGCAGAAAAAGGTTAACATGCCCATATCGGCAGCTGCCACTTTACTTTCAAACATACTCAACCAGTCGAAGTTTTACCCTTACATGGTGCAGATTCTCATCGGGGGAGTCGACAAGGAGCCGCATGTTTTCTCTGTAGACGCAGCAGGAGGCTCTGTTGAGGATGTATATGCAAGCACAGGATCAGGTTCTCCGTTTGTTTACGGTGTGCTTGAGAACGGCTACAGCAAGGACATGACCAAGGACGAGGGAATCGAACTTGTCATAAGGGGAATTAGTGCTGCAAAACAGAGGGATTCTGCATCCGGAGGAGTTATCGATGTTGCTGTCATAGACAAGAAGAACGGCTTTGTACAGCTTCCAACAGATGACGTCCTGAACAGGATTCAAAAATTCAACCTAAAACTTTAATCATTTACCAAATTATTACATTTAATTAATTAATGAAACGGAGCGTTTTACGCAATGTCTTTTCGAGACTATTTATCAGAAGCAAGGAGCTTATTCGACAAGCTTTATCCTGACAATCAGATCACTGAGGTCGATTACGAGGGACCAACGATAGTACTGTACACGACAAACCTGGATCTTTTTTCAAAAAGGGATGATCTCGCCCGCCAGGTTGCCCAGGAAATACGCAGGAGGGTCAACATCAGGCCAGATCCTTCCATCCTCGGAGAGGAGGGAGAGGCCCAGAAGCAGATCGAGGCGATAGTGCCCAAGGACGCCGGCCTTCATGACATATATTTTGAATCCGACACAGGGGAGGTTGTGATCGAAGTCGATGAGCCCTCAATTGTCACATCAAAGAATTCAAACTACATATCAGAAATAAAATCGGAAACAAAATGGTCTCCGAGAGTAGTGAGAGCTCCACCGATATATTCTAGGACCGTCAAGGAGATGAGGGAACTACTCCGCGAGTTCAAGGTGGACAGGAAGTCTTTCCTTCACCAGCTCGGCGAGAAGCTGAATGCTCCTCCAATGCCGGGCGAGACCTGGATCAGGGCAACAGCCCTTGGAGGGCACAGGGAAGTCGGAAGGAGTGCTACACTGATCTCAACCAACAACTCAAAAATACTCGTGGACTGTGGGATGCTAAATGTAACTGAAGACGATCAGCCGTGGTCAGAGGCTCCTTACCTTTACCTCCCTGAAATACAGCCATTCTCAAATCTTGATGCCATTATACTGACCCACGCGCACCTTGACCACTCAGGGCTTCTTCCAATACTTTACAAATACGGTTATGAAGGACCGGTATACATGACTCCCCCAACCAGGGATCTTGCGGCTCTTCTGCAGAACGACTACATCAAGGTGGCCCACGCAGAGGGAAAGAAGGCCCCATATGAATCAAAGCACATACGTGACGAGATAAAGCACTCTATCGTGCTGAGGTACAACGAAACCACCGACATAACAAGGGATGTCAGGCTCACCTTTTACAACGCAGGCCACATACTTGGGTCCGCCTCTGTCCACCTTCATTTCGGTGAAGGTATGTATAACGTTGTATTGAGTGGGGACGTCAAATTCGAGAAATCATGGCTGTTCAACCCTGCAAACAACAAGTTTCCAAGAGTAGAAGCATTCATGACGGAATCAACGTACGCCGGAAGAGACGACTACACAAATTCTAGGCCTGAAGCTTCAAGAACCCTGGTGGACATAGTAAACAGAACATTCGATCGAGGAGGGTCCGTTCTTGTGCCTGTGTTTGCCGTGGGAAGGTCCCAGGAAGTAATGCTCGTTCTGGAAGATGCAATCAGGAATGGAAGGATAAAGGATGTTCCCGTCTACCTTGATGGAATGATATGGGAAGCCACTGCCATTCATGCCGCATACCCTGAATACCTGAACAGGGAACTGAGGGAATCCATCATGCTGAAAAGAGAAAACCCATTCCTAAATCCAATTTTCAAGAAGGTTGAATCCAGAGACCAGAGGATGTCAATTTGCGATTCAAATGAGAACCAGATCGTTCTCGCAACATCCGGTATGATGAACGGGGGCCCAGTAATGGAATACTTCAAGAACTGGGTGGATGATTCAAAGCATTCCCTTGTTTTTGTGGGTTACCAGGCCGATGGGACCCTTGGAAGGAGGATCCAGCGTGGCTCGCCCGAAGTGACTCTGTCCGATGGAGGGAAGCCGAACAAGTATCCCGTTAACATGGCTATAGAGACAGCAGAAGGGTTCTCAGGGCATTCCGACAAGAGGCAGCTGCTTGCATACATCGCTACAATGCAGCCAAAGCCGCACAAGATTCTTGTCAACCATGGGGATGGAGAAAAAGCAGCTGAATTTGCGCGTCTTGTACGATCCAGGTTTGGCATAGACGCCGTTGCAATGAGGAATCTGGAGACAACTAGGCTGTATTGAGGAGTTGCCAAGGGGGTATGTGCGATTATGTCATGATCCCCAGAACCTTTAAAAATACTGGTTTGGGCAAAGCTCTACCATAAGGTAAATATTAAATTTTGGTTAATTGTACCAATAAATGAATATATGCCATTCAGACTCGACGGAGTATGGCAAGCAGATTAGCAATGGTTGCTATAGCACTAATACTGGTGGTCTCCGCTGTTTCAGTGGTGGCTGCCGCAGATACTGGAGATGGGAACCAGCCTTTGCAGCTGGGAAACTACTCCTTCAGTGACAATACATCGACTAGCACTGTCTACAACCTGACCTATCAAAACGATAACGGCAACTCCATTGTGGCAAACTCCATTGTCACCATGGGAAGCAACACTTCACTTTTGCTTGGGTCAGGATCTGACTCAAACAGCATTGTACTCAACAACGTGACAGTAACATCGGCTGGAAGCGAGAATGTTTTGCTCTTTTCTACGGTTGGAAACAACCTGCTGAAGAACCCGACTATGATCTTCAACCTCAATGCGAGCGTTACGAAGGTCAACCTGACATCGAGCCAGGAGAGCTACCTACAGAACCATTCTGCGGGTGCACTGGCGAACTTCGCATCACACGCGATCTACAAGGTCCAGGTTAATTCGGGAGCCTTTTACCTGTTCTCCAATTCCAACTCAACCGTTTCAGGAAACTCGGTCACATACCACAACAATCTTGCCTTGATCGGCTCAAAGATCATTGTGGCCATAAGTTCCGCCAACGGGCTCAAGGACCAGGTTGAGAGTGAACTGCACCACAAATCGGATGCACCATTCAGTTACAACAACACAACCGGACAGCTTCAGGGAAGATATGTGTCATTGAACTACAATTCTAACAGTGGCGTTATCAGCAACTATGAGACAAGCCCATCCAACTTTACAGTATTCACTCAGATAAGCACATCAGGCAACGGAACAATTGGAAACGGCATACCGGCACCCATGTTCCCGACAATTCAGCCAATCGTGGTTGGAAACGTATTCTACTATGTGAACAACACTGTAGTTTACCAGATCCATGACAATCCGTCAATGGTTTCGAACTACTTCATCAGCAACGGAACTATGACAATGACAGTGGCAAATGGCCTTAATGTCAGCACTTACAATCCTCCAAGGGAGGACGTGTCCCATGAGAACCTGAACTCAACTGCAAACTTCTCCAAATTCACGAATGTGGATCTTGGCGACCAGTTTGATGTCCAGTCCTCATCTACAATAGTGATGATACAGAACAGCTCATTTGCAGCTTCACTGTTTGTTCACGGTGCAAACGTGACAGTAAATGGGAACACAGTGACGATTGCCACAAACCAGACAGCTCACGTGACTTTCGTGGCTCCTCCAGGGCTTAGGAACATCAGAGGGAATGTAAGCAATGACCTTAGGTATGCAATCGACCATGGAAAACTGGCCGCTGTAGTGGTCCTTGGCGCTCCAGGCCAGACTGGCAGCAATCTCAGCGTGAACTACAACGGTTCAATGCAGATATCTGTTCAGAACGTCACCTCCAACAAGGTTTTCCTGAAAGTCAGCTCCAAGTACCACGAGGGAACTAACTTTGCAATATATGTTCCGAACAACGTCATACAGAACAACTCAAAGATAACGGTAAAATTCGACAATCAGACAATAACACTGACAAGCGGAGTAAATTCGGTCATAAATGCAACGAGTTCAACACAGGCATCGTTCTACTTCCTCAAGACCAACGGTGGAACAATGGTGGTAATACACGTCCCGCACTTCTCGACACACAACATAGAGATCGTGAACAGTGCGGTCAGCACGGGCAGCCCTTCACCTACGCTTCCTAATGGCAGTGTCCTTTACATTGCGCTTGGGATAGTTGTGGTAATAGCTGCGGTAGCTGGAGTGGCCCTGGTAAGAAGAAAGAAATAAATCTGACTCAATAAACAAACCTTTTTTCCATTTATTTCATTTTTTTTGAATCTCAATTTCATTGACACATCTTAGGATCCAACCTTTCGATTGTTTTGCATGTATGCTGAAATAGCCTTTCAGAGGCTCAATTTTCTCCCAACATATAAGGTATCATACTAATGAGCAGAATTTAAATAAAAATAATACAGGTGAAAAAATGGATGCATCATCTAAGGGAAAGTTATTCGTTACAGCGGTAACTCTGGTTCTAGCACTGTCATCTGTCTCGGTATTTACCGGAACAGCCTCTGCAGCCACACTTAACGCACAGTTGGGTAACTTCTCCTTTTCATATGATAATGTCACAAGCACCCTGTATAACGTGAATTATACAAACACAAATTATACGGTAAATATTGCGGATTCAGTTGCAACAAGCGGAATGCATGCTCCGGCCCCACAGTTTGGCCAGGCCATAACAACAAATACACTTCAGCTCGACAATGTTACGGTTCTCTCCACTGAGGACAATGACATGCTTCTGATGTCCACGACAAACTCAACTCCCACGCAGAACCCTTCAATAACTGTTAATCTGCCCGGGGTAGCATCGATACTTTCCTTGACATCAGCACAGAAGGCAGCAATTCTTGAGAACTGCAACCTCCTCCTTGCTTCGTTCATTCAGAACACAATATACAGGATAAGCGTTACAGACGGCTATGTCTATTATTTCTCAAATGCCCCGTCTACGCTTACAAACGGTGCGAAGACAATAGTTTTCCAGAACAGCAGCTTCATACCGGGCACATCGCTTACAGTTGGGATGACACCCAGCGGGACAATAAAATACTCGCTGGACAAGCAGAAGACCAGCTACAACCTGAGCCTGGACCCGCTGACCTATGACTCTTCCACGGGAGATGTAACCGGTACTTACCTTTCGCTCAATTTCAACTCGGCAACCGGAATAATTAGCGATTACACAAACAAATACACAAACACAAAGGTGTTTGACACAATCTACGCAAAGGGCAACGGCAGCATAGGCGGCGGCTTCATAAGCCCACTCTTCCCGGGTGTAAATCCGCTCATGATCGGGAGCGTCTTCTATTACGCCAACAACACTGCTGTATACCAGGTGCATAACAATATCGCAACAGTCGGCAACTTCTACGTAGACAATGGAACTGTCAACTTCAAGGTGGATTCAAACCTGAACATCAGCACATTCAATCCAAGCCAGAACGCATTGGGCCCTAAGTACATGTATGGGTACAACTACTCCAATTTCAGCAACCTGAATCTTGGAAACCAGTTCATGGTACAGGCAGCACCCACGATCATAATGATCTCAAACAGCAACTTCAGGGGGGAGCTTTTTGTCCATGAAGGGGTAGTGGCGGTAAACGGCAAGACAATAAGCATCACAAGCTCAAGCATGTCTCACATAACCTTTGTGGCACAGGTCTGGTTCCTCCAGGCACAGCTGCAGGTCAGGAACCAGCTGCAGTATGCCATACAGCATGGCATGCTCGGTGCAATGGTGTCTGTTGGGCCAAACGGTCCTACCGGTGCGAACATGACCACTTTCTATAACAGCTCCATGCAACTCATGGTGCAGAACGTAGAAACTAACAGGATCCAGATCCAGTTGGAATCGAGGATGCAGCACGGAACAAACTTTGCGGTTTTCATACCCAATGAGGTGATAAAGAACAACTCACAGTTTACTCTGAGGTATGACAACCAGGAAATGACAATGGTTTCAAATATGAACAGCGTCCTTAACTCTACTAACCAGAACGCTGCTACATATTACATGGTACAGGTAACCGGCGGTACCCTTGTAGTTGTAAACGTCCCGCATTTCACCACCCACACACTGGAGATTAACGCAACCTCAGCCGGGGGAATCGGAAACCTCTGGATCTACATTGTGATAACTGTCGTAGTCGTGGCGGCTGCGGGAATTGTGGCCTTTGCTTTGGTGAGAAGGGGCAGGGGAAGGAAGCCGTAATCCTTTCCCACCCCATACTTTTTACTCTATTTTTTAGCCACAGCTATTTTTTAAAGAAATTTTAGAAAAAAAGGGGAATCCTGGTTTCGCTTAAAAGGGGAATTTGCCGTTTGGCGAAACCTTTTCCCAATCATCAAGAAAGCGCTTCAGCCCTTCATCAGTCTTCGGATGCTCAGGGAGCTTTTTCAAGACATCAAAGGGAAGCGTAACGACATCAGCGCCTATGATCCCAGCCCTCAATACATGGACAGGGTTCCTGATAGAAGCCACAAGTATGTTTGTGCTCATGCCATAATTCGTGAACATTGTCTTGATCTGGTCAATTATGCTCATGCCGTCCTGCCCTATATCGTCCAGCCTTCCAACAAATGGGGATACATACTCAGCTCCGGCTTTTGCAGCAAGCAGTGCCTGCACTGGGTTGAATATGAGCGTACAGTTAACCGCAGTCTTTTCGCTCTTCAGAGTCTTTATGGCCTTCAGCCCGTCAAGCGTCATAGGTATCTTCACAACCGCATTGTCCCCGAGCTCAACGATCTTGTGGGCCTGCTTTACCATGTTTTCATAATCTGTAGCCACAACCTCTACACTTACCGGACCGGGTGTAACCTTTACAATTTCCCTGATTATGTCTGCCAGGTCCTTCCCCTTGCCTGCAACTTTTGATGCAAGTGTCGGGTTTGTCGTGACTCCGTCAACCAGGCCCCACTCTACTCCTGTCCTTATCTCATCTATGTTTGCGGTATCAAGAAATATTTTCATATTTTTTCTCCTCCCTGAAGCACCCTTCAGTTTCCCTTATTATGTCTTCCACTCCCATGTGGAAGTAGTCAAACAGCTCCCAGGCCTTCCCGGATTTTCCAAAGGTGTCTTTCATTCCGACCCTTCTCACGAGCACCGGGTACTCTTCGGACGTGATTTCGGAAACCCTGCTACCTAGTCCGTTGTATATTGAATGTTCTTCAGCAGTGACTATTTTTCCGGTATCCCTTGCGGCTCTCAGTATGGCATCCCTGTCTATTGGCTTCATCGAAGACATGTTGACGACTCTTGCATCAATCCCCTTGTCCTTGAGCCCCTTTGCTGCTTCAAGTGAGAGTCCGACCATGGCGCCGTTTGCAATTATGGTGATATCGCTCCCGTCTTTTACAGTGGTTGCTTTTCCAAGCTTGAATTCATAATCCGGCTCATTGACCACGGGGAATTTCTCCCTGGAGAGGCGGACATAATACGGCGTAGTTGTCTCTTCCGCCAGGAAATCTATCACCCTCCGGGTCTCTATCGAGTCCACAGGGACTATGACTTTCATGTTGGGGAGACCGGACATTATTCCAACATCCTCAACTATCTGGTGGGTCGCACCGTCTTCCCCTACCGTGAGGCCCGCGTGTGAGACAACAAGCTTCACGTCAAGGTTGTTGTAGCAAATTGACTGCCTGAGCTGCTCGTATGCACGCGTCAGGAATATTGCGAAGGTGGAGGCAAAGATTTTCTTTCCGGACAGGGCCAGTCCTGCAGCTGTTGCGACCATGGACTGTTCTGCGATTCCCATCTCGAAAAACCTTTCGGGGTATTTCTTTGAGAAAAGGACAGTCTTTGTAGAGGTGGAGGTGTCGCAATCCATCACGATTAAATCCTTGTATTTTCCCCCTATTTCGGCCAGTTCTTCACCGTAGGCATCCCTGAGGCTCTCTGCTGCCATTATTGAGCGCCCCCTGAAAGCTCAGCAAGCGCTTTTCTGTACTCTTCCTCGTCCTTTGGCGGGGAACCGTGATATTTTGGGTTGTTTTCCATAAAGCTGACACCTTTTCCTTTTATTGTATTTGCAACTATTATTGTGGGGCCATCTGTATAGTCCTTGGCTTCCTTGATTGCCTTGATTATCTGGGGTATGTTGTGCCCGTCTATCTCAATGGTATTCCATCCGAATCCCCTCAGCGCGGCAGCCAGATCGTGGATCGGCATGATGTCATCGGTTTTGCCGGTCTGCTGCACCCTGTTCCTGTCTATGATAACTGTGAGGTTGGAGAGCTTGAATTTGTGCCCGGACATCAGTGATTCCCAGACGCTTCCCTCTTCTATTTCTCCGTCACCTAGTATTACATATGTTCTATACGACCTGCCGTCAAGCCTTGCGGCCAACGCCATGCCAACTCCAATTCCAAACCCCTGCCCAAGGGAACCGGTGGAAGCTTCCACTCCGGGCACGCCCCTGTGAACATGCCCCTCAAGCTTGGAATTCAGTTTTCTGAATCCCGACAAAAGGCTCTCCGGGAAATAGCCCCTAAGCGACAGTGTCGCATAGAATCCCGGGGATGCATGCCCCTTGCTCAGCACCACCCTGTCCCTGTCAGGGTCGCTGGGCTTCTGGGGATCTATGTTAAGTTCCCTGAAGTAAAGAACGGAGAGTATGTCTGCGAGGCTCAGGGACCCTCCAGGATGCCCGCTCTTGGCATTATATACCATTTCCACTGCCTTCATTCTTATCGTGGCTGCAACCTTTTCAAGATCCGAAACTGAGTAATTCTGCATCATACAAATCTCCAGCTAAAATTATAACCTGATATGGTCAGACAGCATTTGCGCTTGATCTGCCCGAATAAGTTCACCTCTCCAGATTAAACCCTTTATTAAAAAACTTTTTTTAATAATTCCAGTTAAAAATTATTAAGATTCTGATCTCAGGAAATGGCCTACGTGACAAAATCAATATCGTCTTCAGGCTTTGAGTTTGGTGCCGACCTTCCTTTGTAAAACTCAGACGAAAGGCCCGTGGCGACTATGAGAATTTCCACCTGGCCATCATATTCCGGGTCGAGGTTCGCCCCCCAGATGATCTTTGTGTTCTTCCCGACTCTCTTCTGAACTTCCTCGGCAGCGTTGTTAGCTTCCTGAAGTTGCAAGTCTCTTCCACCCTTTACGTTTACGATGACTCCGGTGGCAGTTTCCATGTCCATCTGCAGGAACGGCGAGTTTATGGCCTTGTCCACTGCATCTATGATTCTGGTGTCTTCACCCTCCTTGGAGACACCGATCCCAATCATTGCAACCCCTGAATTTTCCATTATAGTCCTGAGGTCGTTGAAATCCAGGTTTATCAGGCCAGGATTTGTAACAAGGTCCGTGATTCCAACTATTGCCTTCACAATTATCTCGTCTGCATATTTGAATGCTTTTTCAAGAGGCAGGTCAGGGACGAGTTCAAGCAGCTTGTCATTCGGAATTATGATGACGGTATCTGAAGACTTGATGAGCTTATTGAGCCCCCATTGGGCATTCTGCATCCTCACAACTCCCTCTGACTTGAACGGCAGGGTCACGACTCCAATTGTAAGGGCGCCCATATTTCGGCCTACTCTTGCAATGTAATGTGCTGACCCGGTTCCGGTCCCTCCTCCGAGGCCCGCCGTCACAAAGAGTATGTCGCTTCCGCTTACATACTTCAGGATGTCCTGTTCGGACTCCCTGGCAGCTTCCTCTCCTACATTCGGGTCTGCCCCGGACCCTAGGCCCCTTGTGAGATTCTTCCCTAGGAGTATTTTGTTATGGGCTTTAATCCTGAGAAGATGGGGCGCATCTGTATTGCAGGCTATGAGGTTTGCGCCCTTTATTCCTTCTTTCATAAGCCTTCCTATGCTGTTTGACCCCGCGCCGCCGGCTCCAAAAATCTTTATGTGAACCTTAAGCCTTTCAATGATGTTACGGAGTTCTTCATCGGAAGTGCGCACACCATCATTCTGTTCGTGAAACTGAAATCCGTAATCGGGGCCGTTATCCATTTGAACGCAGGTTAATAATGGAAGCCACATTATTAATTCTTTTTGCGCTTTTCCATTTAAAGAATAAAGTGTGAATAGGGCTTGTCAAAAATGGGTTGGGGGCTTACCTGGTAAGCCAGGTCTTCTGTTTCCAGAAAGTTATGAGCCCATAGAGTGTTGTCGCGAACATTATGCCAAGTGCAACGGAACCGAAGGCGATTGTCTTAATCCTCTCCCTGTTAATCTTGGCAGCTATTGCTCCAAGGAAAATCACGTTTCCGATGGCATTTAGCACAATGAGCATTATTCTGGCGAATGAAATGTACGCATCGTGTGTAGCCCTCAGAAGAAGAAGGTCTTCTATCTGGCTCAGTGCATCCAGTGCAACTCTCCTGTGTACTGAAAACTCAAGGTACAGCCTGAAGATTGCCAGCAACACCACAAGCACCGGGAGCAGGTACATGTAGACCATCTCAAAGGTGTAAAAAGCACCGGCTTTCTTGGCTGTGCCGTTGAAAATCTCCTTGAAGAAGTGAGTCCACCCCACCCTTGACCATCTTATCTGCTGCTTGACAAATTTGGAGTAGTCTTCTGGCGGATCGGTGAAAACCGTCACCTTGTAGTCCTTGATTGCTTTGTAGCCGCTCTTGGTTATGAAACTTGTAATTTGCCTGTCATCCCCCATAACGCTCTTTTTTCCGAGCACTTTGTTGTAAACAAAGGAGCTGGACTGGATAAGGGGCCTTACTAATGATGTCCTGTAAAGGGCGCATCTTCCGTCAAGCACCATCACATTACCATGGTGGGACATTGCCCTGAAAACGACTTCCCTTGCGCGCTCCAGGAACTCGGCGCTGTATGAAACTCCTGTCCTGTTGTTCTTTATCGCAATGTTAGTGCCGACACCTCCGACGTTGTCGTCCATGAGGGAAAGCATGCTTTCCACTGCACCTGCCGGAACAACAGTGTCGCTGTCAACAAACATGACATATTCTGTGTCAATGTGGTCAAGGAGACTTGAGAGCGCACGCCTCTTGCCTCCTCTCTTCTCGGAAAGGACAAACTTTCCTCCATTTTCCTCAGTTATGGTCCTGTACGGTTCGTTGCTGGAGTCCCCTAAAACAATAAATCTGACACCCTGCCGAGAAGCAGCCTTTATGACATCCCTAAACGTTTCAACGTTTTCGTTGTAGACAGGAATTCCTATCGTTACTTTGCTTTTGTCTACCTTGCCGAATCTGCCCTGTTCGTCCTTGTAATAGACTGAAGAGTAGGAATTCAGCACATAATATGTAAACGAAATTGCTGTGAAAAGCAGTAATATTAGGTACAGATAAAGATACTGCACACATCAAAATTGTTATGTAGTATTAAATCTTGATGGTGCATTTGCACGTATTGCGCTTTATTTTAGCCCTTCACGATCTCCTTTAGCACTTTCTTGTCAATTTTTCCCGTGCTGGTCTTCTGGAACTCCTCGACCCTCCTGAATTCGTCCGGAACCCAGAATCTTGCTATTCTCCCGAACTCTACATAGTCGTCCAGGTGTTCCCGGATTTTCTTCTCGTCCACTCCGGCATCTGCGGAATAGAACGCGACCGGCCGCTCGCCCCATTTCTCATTTGGTTTGGCGACCACTGCAACCTCCTTTACCCCGTCGCATGCACTTATGACATCTTCCAGCACGAGTGACGGAATGAATTCTCCGCCAGATTTAACCGCGTCCTTTTCCCTGTCCACTATTGAGATGTATCCCTGATTGTCCACAACTGCCAGGTCACCCGTATGCATCCACCCTTCTTTCCAGAGTTTCTCAGTGCCTGCAGGGTCTTTCGTATACTCTCTTGTCAGCCATGGTGCCTGGACTACTATCTCCCCAATTCCCTTTCCGTCGTGGGGGACTTCTTTCCCGTCACTGTCAATAACCTTCAGCTGGACAAGTGCAATGGGCAGTCCTGTTTTGAGCCTGTACTCAAACTTCTCATCCTCACTCATGCCCAATACATCCTTGTTATAGGTGGCAAGGGTCAGCACCGGGGCAGTCTCTGATAGTCCGTATCCTGCGCTTACTTCCATCCCGATCTCCCCGGCCTTCATGGCCAGGCCCCTAGGAAGTGCAGACCCTCCTATGATTACCCTGAACTTGTCTTTTTCAATGTATTCCTGTATATTCGGGACGGTCATAATGAGGTACAAAATGGAAGGCACCATGGCAGAGACCGTCACCTTCTGTTCTTTTATTATCTTTGCAAGGTTCGGATAGTCATATTTTCCGGGAAGCACATACTTCATCCCCTTCATGATGCCAGAATAGGGAAAACCCCAGGAATGCACATGGAACATTGGGACAAGGGGCATTAGGACATCCTTGCTGGTGACTGACAGCGGAAATTCATTGAACGACACTGCAGTTCCCAGGGTATGGAGGACTATCTGCCGGTGGGTGAACGAGACCCCCTTAGGCATTCCTGTTGTGCCTGATGTGTAGAAGGTGGTTGCGCGATCGTCTTCACTCAACACCGGGAGGTTGTCCTCAAAATCGGCCGAGACGAGGTCGTCATAGTTATGCAGGGGTGAAAGCTTGTCCTTGACCTCGCCGGTTTCGGAATAGACTATCCAGCCCTTGATGAAACTGAATGCAGCCTTATTCTTCTCAATAATTGGAACAAACTCGTCCCTGATTATCACATAGGAATCACCTGCGTGCTGCATCGTATAGAAGATAAGCTCCGGGGGGTATCGTATGTTTACGGTATGTATTACTGCCCCGGCCATTGGTACTGCGTAGTATGATTCCAGGTACCTGTTGGTATCCCAGTCAATTACGGCAACCACGTCACCCTTTTTGACGCCAATCCTCACAAGCGAGGAAGCAAGTTTCTTTACCCTTTCATAAAACTCCCTGTAGGAGTAGCTGACCTTTCCCTGATACGTTATAATCTGATCCGGCGTCCTCAAGGCGGCGGAAGAAATGATCTTGTCAATTGTCAGTTGATATTCCTTTGTATCCATATTGCCTCATAAAATAGAACAACAAAGTGTAAATATATTTTTTTGTGGAACCCTTTAATTTTGTTTGGACTCAACTCAAATTGACGTCACATTTATTCCATACGATGAAAAATCCACAGAGGACAGGGTTAGGGCAGTTTTTCCCGAGACAGAGAGCGACTCTCCAGAGATAGAAACACTGAAGGGGAACGCTGAAAAGTTCCAGGAACTCAAAGCTGTTGACTGCTGGAAAGTGGCCCCAGTATTGTTGAACTGGCTGTAAAGGGCATAATTCCACTGGGCCACCGATGAGCTTGTCACATTGTAATGGAAGCTGTCCAGCGTTATTGACCCGATCTTTCCCAGGGTACCATTGATGGAAGCAAGCTGTCCGCCTGCAAAAGCTGTCCTGTTTACACTGCCGTAGTAGAGCGTGACCATTGTGGATCCCACCGAAGAAGCTGTAGTTGAATCTCCAGAAATATTGTAAATCGACGATCCCATTGTAATCCCTGATACAGACGAATTGTCCAGTGAGATTGGGAGTGGGCCGACGGCCGTGGCAGGATTTGACCTTCCCTGAAATTGTATCAGGAACCCGTCCTGTATGTCGTATGATGTTGGCGTGGTGAACTGGGTCTGTGCATCACTTTTGAAAACCCCTTTGCCGTAATACTGCTGTGTTGAATTGTAGAAGTGCAGCGACCCGGTGGAGTTCGTGTATGTAACCGTAATAGTGTAGGAAAGTGAAACGGAAAAATTGTCAAAATTTCTGGAAAAGGATACCGAGGTTGGTGTTGACGGGGAGAACGGCGGAACACCGTTTATCCCTGTTGGGAAACTGTAGGAAACAGTCTGTCCCTGGGCCGCATTGGAATCGGACAAGTCATTTGAAAACTTGTAGAACGCGTTCTGAGTCTGCTGTTCATAGTGTTGTTCATTTGCTGTACCTGTAGCGGGCACATACCACAGCACGAACGTAGTGAAAAGCGATATCGCAATGGCGAAAATCAGCACTGTGCCAATAATCTCTGCTACGGCACTGTCACCTTTCGTAAAGCGCCTTTGCTTGCTCTTAGGAGTGCAGGGTTTCACCACGATTTACCTGAATCTTCAACTGCATGGTGTAAATTAAAGTTTGTCCGCTAGATCATCGCCGCAATCATGGAGGTGTTCCGAAAAAAACTTTAAGCCCACCCACAATCAATGGTCATGGGTATATCTCCACTCGACTACCGCTATGGAAGGGACGAAGTCAAGAACATTTTCTCCGAAGAGATGAAGCTGAGTTATATGCTTCTGGTGGAAAGGGCCATAGCCCAGTCCGAGAGCGAATTGGGGATAATACCGGAGCAGGGTTACAAAGAAATATCCATGGCGGTGGACTCCGGTGAGGTGAGCCTTTCCAGGGTAAAGGAGATCGAGGAGGAAATTAAACACGACACAATGGCAGTTGTCAGGGCTCTCACGGAAAAATGCCAAAACGGCGGAGCTTATGTTCACTTCGGAGTCACATCCAGCGATATAGTTGACACATCCACCGCGCTGCAGATAAAAAACTTCTACGGAATTCTGGTCAAGGACCTGCTTGATATGCAGCAGACACTTTCGGGCCTCGCGTCAAAATACAAAACTGCCGAGATGCTTGGCAGGACGCATGGCCAGTGGGGAAGCCCAATAACATTTGGCCTTAAAATGGCCGTATTCCTGACAGAGGTAAACCGCCATATTGAAAGGCTCATAGAGGCAAGGCCCAGAATTCTGGTTGGCAAAATCCTTGGGCCGGTAGGCACAGGCGCTTCTATAGGGAAAAAAGCTCTAGAAGTCCAGGCCAGGGCAATGGAAATACTCGGGCTTTATCCAGAGGACGGCGCGACCCAGATTGTAAACAGGGACCGGTATGTGGAATACCTGTCCATCATAAACGGCATAGCAACTTCACTTGAGAAGTTCGGAACTGAAGTAAGGAATCTGCAGAGGCCGGAAATAGGAGAGGTTTCTGAATTTTTCGACTCCTCCAAGCAGGTGGGATCAAGCGCAATGCCCAGCAAGAGAAACCCAATATCATCAGAGAACGTCTGCAGCCTTTCGAGGCTTGTGCGCAGCATGATAATACCGGAATATGAAGCTGCAGTGACATGGCATGAGAGGGACCTGACCAACAGCGCCCTTGAGAGGTTCACGATCCCTTATTCATCAATACTGATAGACTATACAATTAGAAGAATGGACTCTGTCTTCAGGAATCTCTACGTGAACACGGAAAAAATGAAGGAGAACCTAAACAGGGACCAGACAGTGATGTCGGAAAGCGTCGTCTCGGCACTGACCATGCATGGTGTTCCAAGGCAGGAAGCCCACGAACTTGTGAGAAACGCTTCGATGAGATCATATGAGAAGAACCAGGACTTACAGAAATCTTTAATTGAGCTTGGTGTCATGAAGTTCATGGACTCGGACACCCTTAACGGTGCCCTTGAGCCTTCAAATTTTCTTGGCGTCTCTGCGGAGATATGCAATTCAGTCGTGACTGCATCTGAAAAGCTGAGAAAGGACAGTGAGAGGTATACCTGATGGCGGGAGATTTTGAAAAAGAGCAGAGCTTGAAGGAAAAGATTCTGGCGGACCTGACCCAGGAGGAGAAATCAATCTCCGGCCTCCAGAAGTCACTGGAAAGCAAGGGCATTAACCATCACCGCCTCTATTTGACAGGCTATTTGAAAGCACTGGTAGACCTAGGGCTGCTCAAGGAAAAGGAGATAAAACCAGCCAGAATATATTCTCCACTATACAAGGAATCCAAGGATATCTATGATTTTACAGGAAAAATTTCAAGATTGTACGACGAAGACACATCCGGTGACAATGTTCTGATGGTTCTGCACACACTATTCTCCAGGCCAATTTTCATGAGGGAAATAGAGAGGTGCAATGTTGATCTCCCCAGGGGCTACAGGAAAGTGACGAGCCAGCGAAGGATGGAATACATAAAGAAGCTTGAGGAGTCAGGCATTAAAATTCCACAGAATAATATGATGATAGAGCCGACCCACAGGGACGTGCCCCAGATAGCAAATTTTCTCAAGGACATCATTATAACAGTATTTGACCTGAAGAAATACACCATTCCCGAAGAAAGTACCCAGAAGACTCTTGACTGACCTGATCTTATCTGTTTTGAACTGTTTTTGATCCACCTTCAATGAGCAGGTATCCTCCGGATCCTTTCCATACCACCCGGGTCTTATCGAACACTATTTCGCCGGAACCCTCGAGCTTTCTTACAAACGACTCGTACTCTCCACCTTCACCGGCCGCGTTTATTCCTATTTTCTCGTCTATTCTTCTTATCTTCTCTATGAATTTCTTATCTATTGCTGCGCCGAGATCCTCTTCCGATAGGCCTTCGGCCGACACTGACACTATGATTGCACCTATGCCTGAATTCACCATTTCCGAAAGCAGAAGATACTGGTCCTTTCTCCAAATGGGGGTGTAGGAAACCAGTCCAAGGTCTGTGCATATTCCTTCTATCCTTGTCTTCTGGTACTCCGAGGCTATGGCGCCCGAAATTACAGCTTCTATTCCTTCTTCCTTTGCTTCCCGGAGTGATGAAACAAAATCCGATTCCCCGACGTGCCTGACTTCAATCCCAAGCAGGGATGCTGACAGATCTGCGGCGGACGTATTTGGGAAATGGAACATCATCGAATACTCCTCAGGATCTATTGTGATTGCATACTCCACATCAAATCCTTGCTCCATTGCAATGAGGGCAGAGAAAAATGAGTCCTTTCCTCCGGAAAACAGGGAAACAGCTTTCATAACAATCCCTGAAACGCGTTATCGTTTTATATATTTAATGAATAACCAGGTTGATAAAAATGGCATTGAACGTAGGAGACAAAGCACCGGATTTTGAAGCGCCAGATCAGAACCTCAAGATGAGAAAGCTTTCAGATTTCAAAGGCAACAAATTGGTTTTGGCTTTCTTTCCAGGAGCATTCACGTCAGTATGCACTAAGGAAATGTGCACATTCAGGGATTCCATGGCTAACCTCAACAAACTCAACGCCACGGTACTCGGGGTAAGCGTTGACCAGCCTTTTTCCAATGCCAAGTTTGCCAAGGACAATAACCTCAACTTTGACCTCCTGAGTGATCTCACAAGGGAAATGAGCAATAAGTACGGCGGTTTGCACCAGAATTTTGTGAACATACCTGGCCTGGTTGCTTCAAAGAGATCAGTTTTTGTTATCGACAAGAACGGAAAAGTTACATACGCCTGGGTATCAGAGGACCCAGGAGTAGAGCCAGACTATAAGAAGATAGAAGAAGAGCTTTCAAAGGTTGAGTGAAATCTACTCAACCGCATTTTTCATGATTTTTGCAGTGCAAGGAAAATAAGTAATATCCAACTCTGATTATGATCTGAATGAATAAGGACATTGCAAGAAAGTTGATAGCAATAGTCGCAAGCGAAAAGAAGAATGCCAACAAGTATTCCAGGCAGGACTTTGTCACGGTACTTTCTTACAAACGTTCACTGCTGGAGCCTGAAGTTGTTGCCCAGTTTCTCGATAAGTGCGTCGAAACGGGAATTCTCATGGAAAAAGACAAGTTTCTGTCCCCTAATTTCAGCACGTCCGGAATCGTTGTTCCGTTGGACTTTTCAGTGAGCAGTGAGGACCTGTTTTCAGATTCTGTAGAGAGGCCCCTTGTCGACAGGCTTCTGGATGCAGCTTCAGCCTCCGGGAAACTGACGAAAAAGGAGGCGATGGCAAGGGCCAAGGATTTACTGAAAAATATGCACTACATAAATTTCGAAATAGCCCTGCTTTCGGTCCTCATTGATGAAGGGATTGAGTCTGACCATTTCCTGAAAGAGATGGAAAAATAGGTTTACTCGTCTTCAAGCCTTTGCGCTATTTTTATGGCCTGTTCCACATCTTCCATTTCCATGGCAATGTCTGAAGCCATATCATACATGTAGTCAAATGACTGCTTGAATGCCTTCTTCTCTTTCTTGTTTTTTATCTGGGTCGAAATCTTTTCAATTAGATCCAAAGAATCAAGCGCCATCTTGAATGCACCCTGCTCGTCACCGCCCTTTCTCATGAGGGAAAGTTTTCCGTGGAGCGCCTCAAAGTAATTGTCCCAGTCGCCGGCCTCTCCCGAGCTCTGAAGGACCTTCTCATATATTTCGAGCGCTTCCTTAACGCCCTTCTTATCCTTTGCCAGGAGTTCCGCCTTTGCGAGCAGGCTTATGTTTATCAGAACGTCATCTTCTGCGGAAGATGCCCTTTTTGCCGCCTCATCAAAATATTCAATGCTTTTTTCCCTTGAGCCGCCATCCATTTCAATATAGCCAAGGTTAAGGAGGTCCATGATCTGGAGATCCAGCTCTTCTGCTTTTTCGTGGACTTCCAAAGCTTTCTTCCCATAGTCCAGGGAATTATCTGTGTTCTTCGGCTGAAATGCATAGTAAGCCTGGGAAATCTTGTAGTATAGTTCACCAGCATCCGGACTGTTCTTGTCTGTAACCGATTCAAGCGCCTTTGTGTAGTCTCTTATGGCATCTATGTACTTCTCTTTCTGAAGGCTCTTGTCACCTGACTTTATGAGATCTCCAATGTCATCCATTTGATTCTGACCTCTAATATTCCATTAATATTTATTTGTTATCTGATAAATCTTTCAGAATCTCCTTTGCTCGGGACATCGTTATGTCCTTTTCATCTATCATTGCCTGTGCCACCTGATCAATGAGGGCGCCTGATGCGCCAGCTGTGAGGGCAAGCTGCCTTGCATGCAGTTCCATGTGGCCTCTCTGTATCCCTTCGGTTGCCAGTGCCCTTACAGCTGAAAAATTCTGTGAAAGCCCTACTGCAGCCAGAATGTTTGCAAACTCCTTCGAGTCCTTTATACCGAGAATTTTCTTCGCTATCTTGGCTTTCGGTACATTTGCAGTAGCCCCACCGACCGTGCCTACAGCCAGTGGTATTTCTATCGACGCTTCAATATCGCCATTCTCATCCTTTTCGTATTTGGTAAGTGATGTATAAGATGAAAGGGCGGCGTAGGCATGGGCACCGGCTTCTATTGCTCGCCAGTCATTGAGTGTGGCAAGGACGACCGCATCAATGCCATTCATTATCCCTTTGTTGTGCGTTGCAGCCCGGAAAGGATCCTGGGCGGCAAACTTGTAGGCACTGATTATTGAATCAACTACTTCCTCCCCCCCTAGGTCTTCCTTCCTGAACTTCGCCCGTGCCTTGGAAAGCCTGTGGATACTGAGGTTGCTCAGAATTCGGAGATTGACCTTTGCACCTGTAATTTCCTCAATGACAGGCGCTACAAACTCGCACATGCTGTTTACAACGTTTGCGCCCATTGCATCTTGCACGTCAACCAGAAGGTGGACTACAATCATCCTGTAGGGGGATTCAAAAACCCTCACTTCTAGATCCTTCGCACCGGCTTTGAGATCCTTGAGTGTCTTGCTTCTAGTGTTTGCGGTTTCGAGTATGCGGGACTTGTTGTCAATTATTTTCCTGGCAGCTTCTTCTGAAGAATCATAGCCTTCCAGCTGAATCTGTCCTATCATTATTGGTTCAGTCGATTCACAAAAGAAACCGCCCGTTTCCCTTGCCACCTTTGCAGAGTTTGAGCAGGCGGCTACCACTGAAGGCTCTTCGATTGCCATCGGTATTAGGTAGTCTTTTCCATTTATCTTGAAATTGGTTGCAATTCCCAGTGGGATCTCAATGGTGGAGATAGTATTCTCGATAAGGTGATCGGCAATCTCAATGGGAAGAGTGCCTGTCTCCCTCAGAATGCTCATATCCTGTTCTGAAAGCCCGCAGAATTTTCTGACAAAATCAAGCCTTTCGTCAACCTTCAGTTTATAAAAGCCCGAAAACTGGGAGCTTAATCTTCCTTCCATTGAGACGCGTATTTAAAACCAATTAATAAATTGTGCCTGAAATGTCGACATGAATGATGTACTTCTTTTGTACAGCAGCCGAATGGCGTTTGTACCGTCACGTGTACAATAAAAGTACTGAATTATTTAGTAATGTGAATAAATATCTGGAAACATATTTAAAATGCACAGATATTAGACAACTCAATGTTGAAGAACAAAAGCGTCGTCTCGATAGACGACGTTTCAGACGAAGATATTATGGAGGTTTTCAGGGTCAGCGACCAGATGTCAAAACTGATATCGGAGGGAAAGAAATCAGATATGCTGGCTTCCAAGATAATGGCCACTTTTTTTTATGAACCAAGCACTCGAACACGACTTTCCTTCGAAAGCTCCATGCACCGACTTGGCGGCTCGGTAATCAGTGTCTCGGAAGCATCATCATCTTCAGTGGCAAAGGGTGAGACACTGGCAGATACCATAAGGATGGCGGATGCCTACTCCGACGTCATTGTGATAAGGCATCCCCTGGAAGGCTCAGCGAGGCTTGCATCCAAATTTTCCTCGAAACCGGTGGTCAATGCCGGAGATGGAGCAGGACAGCATCCGACCCAAACACTTCTGGACCTTTACACAATGAAACAGGAATTCGGCAAGCTGGACGGCCTTAAGATCTCTATGGTGGGAGACTTAAAGTACGGAAGGACAGTGCATTCGCTCATAAGGGCCCTCAAGAGGTTCGACGTTGAGATTAACCTGATTTCACCATCAGTTCTGCAAATACCGGCCCACATTATGTCGAGGCTTCCGGACAGATCAGGGATCAAGATTTCAGAGAACATCGAGGACGCAATATCCGATTCAGACGTCTTCTACGTTACCAGAATACAGAAGGAGAGGTTTACGGACCAGAATGAGTACAGGAGCGTAATAGGGTCTTATTCAATCGACGGTGAGATCGTGGAAAAAATGAAGAAATCAGCAATCATAATGCATCCGCTTCCAAGAATAGATGAAATAGCACCCGAAGTGGACTATATGCAGCAAGCGAGATATTTCAAGCAGGCATCAAACGGGATTCCTGTGAGGATGGCTTTGCTATCAATGATCCTGGGGGGAGAGTAATGGTGGACAAGACTCTGAAAATATCAAAAATCAAGGAAGGGACAGTTATAGATCACATACCGTCTGGAAAGGCACTCAAGGTCCTGAACATTCTGAACATAAGCGAGGATGTCACTTCCTCTGTGAGCATAGGGATACACGTTCCCAGTGGAAAATTTGGCTCCAAGGACGTGATAAAGATAGAAAACAGGTTCCTGGAAAAAATCGAACTTGATATGATATCCCTTATTGCACCACAGGCGTCCATCAGTATTGTGACCGACTACTCAATCAAGGAGAAATTCAGTGTGGAGCTTCCAAATACTCTCCTTGGCCTGATTAACTGCGCCAACCAGAATTGCATAACAAATAAGAATGAGCCGGTAAAGAGTGAGTTTGAAACAATATCAAAGGACCCGGTAAACGTTCGGTGCAAATACTGTGAAAGAGAGATGAACTACAAAGAAATCCAGGCAAGCCTGTGATTTATTTCATTTTTTAAATGATTTAAAATTATGGGATTTAGATAGATATCAGGAGGTCATCATCTGCATTTTCAGCAAGTTGGCCTTGGCTGCGAGCCTTTTGGAAAATTCGCCCACTTTTTTAGCCACCATCTGGTAGAATTCTCCTGGGAAATAATCCATAGATGTGGAATAAGAATCCTCCTCGAAAGTTACAACTCTGGCTCCACTCTCGCGGAGTTCGTCCAGGCCTGAGTTTGCCATTTCAAAGTTGGTCTTTCCCAAGTCTTTTGGAATTGTCACCACATTCAGATGCGGTATTCCTTTTTTGGAAAGCATCGCGGAGAGTGAAATGTGCATTCTCTGGGAAATCATTTCTCCAAAATTGCTGAGGAGTATGAATGAAGAGGTGTTGCTGATTGAGGAAAGAATTCTTGCGGAAGTGCTGTCTGGGTTGTTGTTAAACTCAGACTCATTTACATTGAGCTTTCCGATTCTGTGGTTACCGGTTACGAAATCAAGGGAAATTTTGCCACCGAGTGCAGATGAAACCAAGTTTCTGACATACTCCATGTGCTCCATCTCATCTCTTATGTTGCCGATCAGCTTCTTCCCGACAATTGACATTATTCCGGTCTTTGGGCTTGTGTCATCGCTCTCCACGGAGATAAGTTCTGTCCCCATCACAATCCTAGAGGAAAGTTTCGAAATGACATTCTTGCCGGCTTTTCCGAAGGCAATGATGGAATTGTCCCTTCTTTCTGAATAGTACTCATTGACTGCATTAAGGCAGTCCTCTCTAAACGTCTCACTCAATCCAACCAACATTTTAAATCACCAGGGTTAAATCTCACTCTCTTTTTCAAGGTCAAAGTTTTCCAGGTCGGACATCTCCTTCTGGATGTTCTTGTACTGTTCGACTTTTTCCTTGATTATCTTTGTAACGAGGCCGTTTATCATTGCTTGGTTTGCAATATCGACAATAGCATCCTCAATTGAATAGAAGAATCCCTTTTCCTTCGCGGACTGTAGAGTTTTAAGGAGCACTTTATCGATTTTCAGGTTAACCCCTGAAGTGTCAACGATCCCAATTCTCAGTTGGGACATAAACTCCACAGCTGCATGCCTCAGGAATTCTGAACGGCTGCCGAATCTCGGGTTCTTATCCAGGAATGAATCAATCTCCTTTAGATCCTCATCCGAAATTCTCAGTGTGATCTTATTGTCTCTTTGACTCAAGTGAGCTTTGACCTCTACGTTTAATCTTATGGTATATATATAAAGCTTTTCACCATGTATGACAAATTAAAAATCTATACATTTAAATAAAATATCAAAAATTTCAATAAAAGCCTGTTTATTATTATGTCTAATCACAATCGCGTATTACCTTTGATCTTTATGTTACAAAATTTCGCCATACATTGGGATATAATTAATACATACAAAATAATAATAGAGCAAATCGAAGTTGAAAAAAGAGATTCCTGTTCTTCCTATGGGTAAGGTTCTTAAAGGCGCCCAGAATTTACTTGCATGGCGCAAAATGAATATAATGAGCTGCTTGACCGTGCGAGTGGCATTTTCTCCAAGTCAACCCAGAGTGAGGCAAGGCTGAAGATACCGGAACCAGATATTATTCGAGAGGGAAAGTCCACGATAGTAAGAAATTTTGAGGATATCGCTGACATGATAAACAGGGACCCCAAGCATATTTCCAAATTCCTGATGAAGGAATTTGGTATTGGCGTAACTATATCGGGAAGGCGTCTTATAATCAACAGAAAAGTCACTTTTGAGCAGATATCCAGTAAGATCGCTCAATACCTTGACTCGTACGTCAAGTGCTATGAATGTGGATCTCCAGACACTGAGTTCCTCAAAGTGGGAAGAACAAACCTCCTATCCTGCAAAGCATGCGGGGCTCAGCACCCGATCAGGCTGGCACGTGAATCGAAATTCGAGGAAACACAGCTGGAAGAGGGGAAGCAGTATGTCGTTGAAATAACTGAAAAGGGAAGTTCAGGAGAAGGCAGAGCAATGTTCAGGGGTTACAGCCTGTTTGTTCCCGGCGCAAAGAAGGGTGAAACTGTAAAAGTCCTCATCAAGAGAATCAAGAGGGGCATGGCAATAGCGGAAATTGTGGACAAGGAATAGGCGATAATTATAGAGAAATCAGGCCCTGCGCCATTGATACCTGACACAAACTCTATAATTTATTCCATTAAGCAGAAAATAGACCTCAAGCGGGCTGTTCTTCGCAAGAGTGAGGTTGGCAGGATACTGGTTCTTGATTGCGTTATGGACGAGTTAAGGGGGCTATCAAACACAATTGCAGACGCCAAGACGGCGCTGGCGTTGGCCGATACCTTCGAGGGAGCTGGTTCTGAAGGGAGCGGCGACGACTGCATAATGCTCATGGCCCAAAAGCTAGGTGCAATTGTGCTTACAAACGACAGAGAGCTTATAGAAAGGCTTAAGAATAAAGGAATCAGGGTCATTTCAATCAGGTCTGGAAAAACAATAGATTTTGTATAATATGCGTATCACCCAGACATAACCCCTGAATCGGCAATTAGGTTGAAGGTGTTTCAATGAAGGACTTTGACTCAAACATTTACTATGCACTAAAAGTCATAAAAACAAAGGCAGGACAAAAGAACCACGTTACAATTTCCTCAAACGAGCTTGCAGAGGGAATGGGGCTCAGCCAGCAGTCTGCATCAAGGGTTTTGATCAAGCTGGTCGAAGACGGATATGTGAACAGAACTTTTCAGAACAGGAAGCAGAGGATAGTCCTGACCGATTCTGGATTGGATGTACTTTACAAGGAATTGGGAAGCCTTTCAAAAATCCTTTACCTTGACAGCACAATATCGCTTTCGGGCATTGTTCAGAGTGGCCTTGGCGAAGGAAGGTACTATATTTCCAGGAAATTCTACATAATACAGTTCCAGGAAAAACTCGGCTTTATACCATACCTTGGAACTCTCAACCTCAAGATCCTTCCAGCTTATGAAAGCCCGCTGAGAAGGCTAAGGAGCAGCCCTGGCATACATATTGACGGTTTTGAGACAGAGGACCGGACCTTCGGTCCGGTAAAAGTCTTCAACGCGACAGTAAACGGAAAGAAATGCGCAGTAATATTCCCGGAAAGGACAGTATATACTGATGTTGTTGAGCTAATTTCCGAGGATTATCTTCGCGGGGAATTCGGGCTTAAGGACGGAGACGAAGTCAACGTAACTGTAGACCTTAGCCAATCTGAAACCGGAGAGGCATGATCTTGGGAGTTATGCCTAAATTTCTATCTCTCCAGCTTTTATCTCGTCAACCACTTTTTGATAATTCTTGTACACCTGCTCTTCGTTGAGGCCGCATTCAAAGAGTTCCATATAGATCTCATACGCTTCCTCACCCTCATCGAGTTCAGCTTTCTGGATATCCCCTTTGTAAACTCTCACACAGCCGCATGATCTTCCAACTTCAAAATTCAGGCGGTAGTCAAGCTCTAGGGACACGTCGAATTCCGGCAGGTACTCGTATTTCTTCAGGTGGTCAGGCATTCCGTGGAAGATATTGATTCACTATAAGTATGTTGCCCAGGTGCTAAACATAGTTGTCAAGACCTTTCTCCCAATGTTCCCTGAGGGCTGAGAGGGACTCATCCAAATAATTCATCTCAAGATCCATCACTTTGGCGCTTTTGCCGCCTGTCTTGCCTATCTCTGTAACTTTTACGTTCGCGAAACACTTGAGGAACTCTTCCCTGTCTTCTTCCCTTACTTCAACAACTATCCTGTTCCCGTCCTCGGAAAAGAGCTTGCACGCTGTTCTGTTGTCCGATATTTCAGTGAGATCCAGGCTGAATCCCAATGACCTTCCAAAGGACATCTCAAGAACAGCTTGGATCAGGCCACCTGATGAAACATCATGCGCTGAGGCAATAAGTGATTTTGAGGCTGCATCCAAGAACGCCTCCTGCATCTGCTTCAGCTCTTCATAATCAACATCGTCAAGGCTATCAGACGGAATTCCCATATAATCAAGGTATGTACTTCCTGAGAGGTTTCCGCTCGTTTCCCCTACGACAAAGACCAGGCTGCCATCCTCCTTGAATTCAGAGGTTATGGTTTTTCTGACATCTTCATGTATTCCAGTTATCATCACGGTCGGCGTCGGTTTGATATTCATTCCTCCGGACTGGTTGTAAAGGCTTACATTTCCGGCTACTACTGGTATTCCAAAATATCTGCAGAATTCCGAAATGGCCCTAGATGCCTCCACTAGCTGCCCCATAACTTCAGGCTCTTCGGGATTTCCGAAATTGAGCGAGTCGACGAGTGAATGTGGCGTAGAACCTGTAACGAGAATATTCCTGAAAGCTTCTGCAAGGGTAGCCTTGGTCCCGAGATAAGGGTCAATCGACACCATGCCCGGCCTTGAACCTGAAGTCACAGCAAGCCCCTTGTAAGAGTGCTCCAAAGGCTTGACAACGGTTGCGTCCGAATGGGTTTCACTGTTTGGGAATCCAGTAAAGGGTTTGATTATGGTGTTTCCCCTAACTGTGTGGTCATACTGCCTCACTATGTTGAATCTTGAGCAGTTTCTCGGAGCCGAAAGGAACTCCTTGAGAAATGGGCCGTAATTTTTCAGCTCCCTGGGCACGGGATAGCTTTTCAGCTCCTTTTCCTTTAATCTGTAGTTTCTGGCATAGAGCGGTCCAGTGGTCAGGAATTCAAGACTCAGGTCCAGGACCTCTTCGCCATTGAACTTAATCTTCAGATTGGGTGAATCTATGACTTTTCCAATGGTGGAATACTCAATATCCCATTTGGAGAATATTTCCCTTATAGGTTCCAGGTTGGAGTCCGATACCGCCAGAAGCATTCTTTCCTGGCTCTCGCTGACCCATATTTCCCAGGGTTTCATATCGTCCGCCTTCAGCAGTACCTTGTCAAGCTCAACCTCTGCAGACAGTCCTCCGGCATGGCAAATTTCCCCCACCGAACTTGAGAGGCCGCCTCCTCCAAGGTCCTTCATGCCCTCTATCAAACCTGCGTCGTTAGCCTCAAGAACTGCATGAATCAGTGGTTCCTTGATGATAGGGTTGCCGAGCTGGACTGCTCTTTGGCTCTCTTCGTCCCTCTCTGAAAGGACTCGAGACGCAAAGGTCACGCCATGAATTCCGTCTCTTCCGGTCCTCCCGCCTGCAAGAATAAGGTTTGCACCAGCCTTGGTAACCCTGCTCCTGGATATCTTGTCCTTTCTGACTATTCCAATGCACCCGACATTCACCAGAGGCATGCCATCGTAGCTTGGGTCAAAATCCACAGAGCCTGATACTGTCGGAATGCCTACCCTGTTTCCGTAGTCCCTTATGCCTGATACAACGCCGTTCAGGAGGAACCTGTTGGACAGGTCTGATTTATTTCCTTCAGTTTCCTTTAGATCTCCGAAGTACAGCGAATCCAGGAGGGCAAGCGGTTGTGCACCCATGCAGAGTATGTCCCTGAGAATGCCGCCAACACCGGTTGCAGCACCGCCATAGGGCTCGATGGCGCTAGGGTGGTTGTGGCTCTCCATCTTCACAACGTATGCATACTCATCATCGAATGAAACGACACCGGCATCATCTTCCATGGCAAGTATGGTATCCGGGGTATTCAGATTTGAAAAGTATTTCTTAAGGTAAAATTTCGAGGACTTATAGCAGCAGTGCTCGCTCCACGCCTGTGCCATAGCCTGCAATTCCACGTCCGTTGGGTTTCTGCCCAGGTCGTGGAAATAATGCTTCAGCATAAGCATTTCATCCCTGCTTAGTGAAAGCCCCATTCTGTCACTGATTTCAGGAAGCAGGGAATCATCGGTTTCCGCCAGCGGGATCCTCTCAGTAGGCCGTTCACCAGAATCCTGCAAATCATTCACCAACTTCGACAATCCTGTATTCATGGATTACGGGGTTCACCAGAAGCTTTTCAGCCATTTTCCTGGCTTCCTCGATTGGGTCATCTGTTTCTTCGGAAAATTCAACTTCATATGAGCGGACTGTGTTTATGGACTCCAATGACTTGAATCCCAAAATCTTGAGATTCTTCTTGATAGTGAGAGCCTCAGGGTCTTCAACACCTTTGAGATACCGTATCTCTATCCTGACTCGGGCCATGTAAGGGCAATTGAAAAGGCAAATTAAACCTTTCCCGATTTTCAGGCGGGATATCCTTTTACAGCCTTAATTATGGGCTCCAGAACGCCAAAGATATTCTCCGCTTTCTCAGCGACTGTTCCGGTCACAATTATGTTTGCCCCGGCTTCTGCCACTCTTGAGGCAACTTTGGCATCTCTTATGCCTCCCCCAACAATCAGGGGAATGGTGAGCGATTTGCTGACTGCCTTGATCACTTCCTCGGAAACATATGTCGGGGAACCGCTTCCGGATTCCAGGTAGACAAGCTTCATTCCAAGCATCTCCGCCGCAAGTGAATACCCAACTGCCAGTTCCGCATCTGTCCTCGGCACAAGCCTTGCATTCCCAACTCTTCCTACCGTCATTCCGGGCTCAAAAACCACGTAGCCCATGGATATTGTTTCTATTCCCATCTTCTTCAGAACAGGGGCTGCAATAACCTGGTGTGAGATTATGAATTCAGGCGTGGAAGAATTGAGGAGGGACATGAAGTATATTGCGTCCGCGTTGTCACTGACCATTGAAGCGGACCCTGGAAAAATGATGATCTTCTTCTTTGTCCTCTCTTTTATCTTTGATATCGTCTCCCTTAATTTTGCCGGGTCAACCTTCGTGGAGCCGCCGATCATGATGTAATCAGTTCCAGCCTTGACAGCTTCGTCGGCAATTTTTGCAGCCCTGTCAGAACTCTGGGCAGCCGGGTCAATTAAGGTCATGTGTATTTTTCTTTGCTTCAGCGTTTCAATTATCTCATCATAAATCTTCAAAACAAACCACCTATTGTAAAGGAAACCAGGCCAACTATCATGGCAAATTTTGACAGGTTCTGGCTTAAGTGCGGATTATTGATCCTGAAGGCCGACGCCAAGAACAAAATATCCGAAAAGGCGACGGCCACCAAATAGTATAGTGAAAAAATATTCAGGTAATACGGTAGCGCAGACATGCCGACAGCCACCAGCACCGAGGCAATTGCTGCAGCCGATGCAACTTTGACGCCATACTTCTTTGGAAGCGTAACCCGGTCAACGTCTCCCTTCATGTCCTCTATGTCCTTGATAATTTCACGTGAAAGATTTGCGAGGGAGGCCATTACAAAGAGTATGAGCATCTTGTAGGTGGATTCAACTGCCACACCGCCGAATATGAAGATGAGCCCAACGAGCACGCTTATGGAGATGTTCCCTACAAATCCCCTTTTCTTGAGGGAAAACTCATAGCTGACCAGAAGAACCTCTGCCAGGATGACTATCAGGAATGCATACAGTGAGATGAAGGCAACAGACAGTATGAGGGCCAGAGAAAAGAGAATGACGGCCCCGGCCCTGGCCTGTCCCAT
This sequence comes from Thermoplasmataceae archaeon, assembly GCA_046703705.1. GTDB lineage: Archaea > Thermoplasmatota > Thermoplasmata > Thermoplasmatales > Thermoplasmataceae. The sequence continues at coordinate 43,454 of JBJKST010000045.1, read as the reverse complement.
TGTAATTGACCCCTGCACCAGAGGCCTTCTTGGATGGTTCACCCTGTCGGAATCCACATCCACAATGTCGTTGATTATGTTCCCGGCAGAAGTAACTAGAAATACTGTAAGTGAAGCAAACAGGACTGCAATTAAATGGCTCCCTATAGCAAGGCCTACGCCGATAAGGCCTGAGATCCAGGTAGCAATTAAACCCATCAGGCCATTGATCGGCCTGATTATTACAATCCACTGTTTCATTAATTAACGTCCGTAACTCTCACTTTTTTAATATTTTATCTATAATGGTCTCCCATAAATTGGGCTGCTGTTTCATATGCAGCCGCCAGTGGGCCGCTTACCTTAAGTCCGGTATATGAGAATCCGGTTCTGCAGGAATCCATCCCATCACCTTGAAGCTTACTTCTGACTGCCTCAAGAGGCGGCATGTTCGAATGGACACTCCTTGCAATGTCTGTCGTTTCAAGGAAGAGCAGTGACTTGTCCTCATCCCCAAGGGATTTCAGGAGTTTCATGGACGCCTCTGAAATTGAAGGAATATTGGAATTCTCCATTGAGAGGACGGTATCCCTGCTCGCCAGTTTGCCCAGCCATACCGGGCCCTCGGCAATATCCTCATATATGGGTGAGAGAGATCTGCCCTTGTTGATAGTTCCAATGCACTCAAGCGCTTCGTCAGCCTTCCCGGCTCCGTGCTCTATCTTTAAAACAACTCTGTAAAAGTGGGAGTGCCAGAAGGAAAACTCTGGTAAGGCTCCTATGTCATGGGCTGCCGCCCTCCTCACGATGTAGGCTATAAGCAGCCTTATTCCCATTTCATGCTTGAACGCATCAGTTTTGACGTATGCGCCATATCTCCTGAAAGTCTTCGATGGCACAGACCCTGTAAGGACGGACAGATCTGTAGCAGTTGCCCCAATGTAGCCTCTGTTCCGGACGCTGGTTATTGCTTTGTCGACATACGGGATAACCGACCCGTACGGATCGATGTCAATGAAGTCGAAGAGGTTCCGCTCCAATGTCCTTTCAAAACTCTCATTATGGATCTCTACGTCAACATTATTTCTCTTTATGTTGCTGAGGGCTATTTGGTACGATGCCGGGTTTATCTCTGAAATACTTGTGGAGATGCCCGCCTCCTTTGCTACCCTTATTCCCCTTATCCCTGAGCCGCCAAAGGCATCAAGAAATCGGAGTGGCTTCTTTGCAGATATGAAGGATATAGTCAGGTCCCTGTTGATTCTCTGTGAAGGGTTGTAAAAACCCGGCCCCCTTGTTCCCGGACCTTTATGGACAGGCTCCGACGGAATCTCTATGGTTGCCAAGCCTTCTTCGATCTGCACTATGAACCTTCTTCCCCGCGTATCACCCTCAGAACTTTGAAGGGCAGCAAGCTTCGGTTGATTGGTGTTATGTCGAATACCCTGATGCCCTCAAGGCTTCTGATCTCCTGCAGAACAGGATTTCTTGATTTCTTGTGCAGTGTGACAATTATTGGCTTTTCGAATTTCAAGGTCTCTTCAATCTCCTTCTGAATGGTCTTTGTCACATTCTCGAGCTTGCCGACCTCGTCAATTACAATTACATCAGCAGTTTCGCGAGCTCTTTGAAGGCTCGGGATCAGAATGTCCTCCAGCAGCCTGGTGTCCACCCCAATCTTGTCTATTTTTGCCCTGGATATTATTCCCTTGTCTGCAAAAACTGCCCTCTTTTTCGTGTATATGTCATAGATGGAGTATCCGTTCAGCTTCCCATGTTCAGAGAGCTCGCTGACGAGAACTCCCTGCACATTTGACCCGTCGTGTTCGAGCATTTCGATTATTTTTCTCAGGGCATCGGCCTTGATCGAGCCCACCGGCCCTGTTATTCCTATTTTAACAGCCATATATAACTAATCCTCCAAGTGCATTAGGGGGTAATCCATTTCTTCAATGTACTCCAGCTTTGCAGTGACTTGCTCATCATTGTACCTTATTCTCAACTTGACATCGAGCATTTCACCGGAGAGGGTGATGTACTTGTAAACGCCCTGCCTCTTCTTGACTATTTCCTTATCTATCCTCACTTCAGCGTCCTCGACAAAAGGTTGAACCTTAACGCTTTCCCGGATTGCGTTTTCGAGGGAGGTCAGGTTGCTCAGGTTTATGGGGACTCCTACGTATTGGTGGTAGATCGTGCCCAGTTTTATGCCAGCCTCAAAAATAGCCCTCTCCCTATCGGTACATGAAAAGTAATTGCTGGCAGGGTCTTTCATTAATTACCTATATCGCACAAAATTAAATAAAAGTTTTTAAATTTATTTTGCGGCTCAAAAATTACGCCACTCATTAGGTGATCCTGGCGCATCAAGGTGCGGAGTGAACAGTGGCAAGAGAGATGATGTTCGACATCCCGGAATGAATCGATACAATGAAATACGGGTAATTCCTTAACCAGATGAGAACTAATCAGGGGAAATTAATGGCAAGACTCGGTAACAACAGCATAAATTGGAAAAGGGCACTTGTTTCATGGCTGTCCTTCAATGCAGCCTACAGAATATTCGGCCTTGCCCTGATTATACTCGGCCTGTCATTTTACGTTGGCTGGTCTATACTGTACAACACCTGGATTGACCCGGGCCTCTACTCCGTGACAGTCATACTTGTTGTTTTCGGAATCTTGACCCTCTTGCTGGCTTCAGAAAAGGACAAGCTTGCCAGAAAGGCCAGTTAATCTTTCTTTCTGCCAATGATTTTGAATTCATAGTCGGTTCCAAGTACTCTCACCTTTGCCATTCTGTTGCCTTCAACGGCTAGGCACTCTGAGTATGGTGCACTTTTTCCACCCATAAGATCTTCGGGGTTGGAGTCATTGAAATTTGCCAGCCCGAACCTCTGTCTCGCTGCACTGTTAAGGGACCTTGTTCTGAATATGAAAATTGTTGAGCTGTTGTCAGCTATTACACTGGAAAAATGATTCCTTGAAAGATCGTCCACATTCTGGGTGACATTGATTATTGAGGCCCGGTAATGTCTTGAGTGCCTTACCATTCTTGAAAGCACCTCAATGGACTTCCGGTTCCCAATGACAAGGTGTGCTTCATCGATTAATACAATTTTCCTCGTGCTGCTGTCAAAAGTCATTAAATCATAGATGTGTGCGAGAAGTGACTCAACCTTAGCCTCGCCGCCAAAACTCAACAAGTCAGATATCTTGAATATTGTCACATTTCCATTGTCATCAGTTACTCCTGTGTCTCCAATCAGTGGCCTTGAGGTGAATTTAAGATCCTCAGTGACCCTTGTTTCCCTGCAATATCCGGGGAACATGGAGCAGTCATATTCATCCAGGGGGTCAACTATGATAATGGACTCCGCAGACTTAGTCACAGCAAGTCTCATGAGCATGAGCTTGGCAAAGAAAGACTTCCCAGATCCAGTCTCACCAAAGATAAGCACATTGTGGGAACTCTTTCCAAAGAGGTCCAGGAAAACCGGCTTTTCTGTTGTATCGTCCACTCCGAGTGCTATTCCGCCTTTCGGTGGTGATTCTGTGAACGCAAGCGGTATAAGCGGTGCGAGAAGCTTTGTATCAACCGGATACTTTTCTGAAACACTTTCGAAAGGTGAGAACATCTTCTTCGCTTTCTTTGGCGAGATGTACTTTATTGGGGCCAGATAAAGGCCGATAAGTTTCATGATCGAACCAAATGATCTGCTGCTTTCCCTCAACTTGACCGGGTGGCCGGATGAAACCCTGAAAGATGTGTAGCTGTCAACCAGCCTCGATCTCTTTGAGGCTATCCTGCCTGACATTGCCTCGAGATCTTCTACCTGGCGATGCAGGCGCTCTTTTTCCGAATCACCCATGCTTCTGCTGTACCTAATCTCAGACTTCCTGTCCGCCAGGTACTTCCCAATGATCCTGGAGGTAATCTCCGGATCTATTCCTTTCGCTATCATCTTAATGGTGACCGGGTAGCTCATTGATTCAAGCAGGCCAAGATGTTCACCCTTTCCGCTATAGTTTGAATCCGAAAGTGAAAATACCTGGTGGTTCTGGCCGGTTCTGTAATAAGTCCTGCCTATTGCGACTTCTTTTTTGCCCTTGGGCTTATTTTTCCTAACATGTGCCATTATACAAGGGCCTCCAGGATTTCAGAAACTCTTTCCCTTCTGCTGATCACCCTGCATGGAACGGACAAAGATGAGAGGGACGCTGCCAAGGATTCTGCATCGTCCAGTATGTTTTCTTCAGTCCTTTCCAGATTTCTGCCTATATTGTCCCAGACTATTACGTAAGATCTGTAATAATACTGGCCGGCCAGCATATAGTCCATGAGGAGATTGTAATTCTCACCATATTCACTCTCCGTTTCTGTATAATAGTCTCGGGCTGCAATCGTGTATGGCAGTGCAATAAATGTCAGGTTGCATCTAGATGATGTTATTGCACTTGATACAGTGTTCAAGTAATCGGTTCTGTCATTCCTGGATAGTGTGTGGTGGCTTCCTGCGGACACTTCAATGCAAAATCCCCTTTTTCTGCCTTCCACAATAACCGGAATCCCGTTATGGTCGGCAATTTTGGCACCGGTTTCTGCGGGAAGGTTAAACAGCGCAGAAATTTTCCAGCTAACTGCCTTAAATAAAAGGCCGCCGGGAGAGGTTCCGTTTCTAACCGGAAAAAGAAATAGTACTCCGGCTGCAATAATTGCTCCTGCATATGAAATTGAAAATCTGGAAATCAGGCCAGCGGTTGAAATCACCAGCATCAGGAGAACCGCCTTCCTGGCTTCCATGCCAAGTATTTTCGGTGAAAAGAGGGTGATGTTTACAGGAATTCTGTCATCAGGATTATTCTTCGTTTCCGCCACCTCCAAATTTTCTGAATTCAAAATCCCTCAATTGGGCAATATCTGAAATAGGCTTTCCCCTGGATCCACTTCCTGCTGCTGCATCGATTCTGGTTCTGTTGAATCCAGCTCCACCCATCTGGCCTTTGAGGAGATTATGTGCAGTTTGTGCCGGGTTCTGAACGGCTCTTCCCGTTATGTCGCCCGGGCTGAGGATAGTCGATGCCCTTGACGTGAGTGCCGAGCTGGCCGTTACAAGAAGATAGGGGCTCGTTGCAGCTAATGTAATGAATCCTGCCTGCAGGGGAAAATCGTTGGGGAAAATGTGGACGTTGAACAGTATTATGACAATAAAGAACGGAAGGGCGTTGACTTCAACGAACAATTTCCAGAATTTAATTGCTACACTGTCCAACCCTCTCATTATAAAGAAAAGGGAAAACAGCGGAAGTGTCAGAACAAGGAAAATAAGGATCGCCTGCCTTATCTCCAGAACTGCCAAAAGTGCACCTGTGCCGGTGAAAAGAACTGATAGAACCAGAAATTCAATCACTTTCAGGAAGGGACTCTGGGCAAAACTCGTTTTGATCTGTGCCACGGATCCTGATACTGAAAAAAGGGAGTACCAGTTCATGTCACCATAATTCCACACCTTAAGAAACAGTGCCAGGAACAATTTCATGACAAGAAAGGAAATCTGGAGCGAGAAAAATGAAAGTGTCACGGAAAATACGGCCCTGTAGATGAACGAAGATGGAAACTGAATTCTTCCAAGTGAATTGGAGGCAACTATGGCGAAGGCGCCCCCCAGAATGAGCAGCCCTGCGATCGTGACGTACACGCTATTCATGAGAAAGCCGTAGAAGGAAGCAAAGGAATTGTTGGACCCTATTCCAACCGGAAAGGCATATTTTGGCGCAAGGCCGTAGTAAACGACGTAATACCATATCGCAGCTATAATTGACAGGTATGCCTGGTCAATCAGCGTAATGATGAAGCTTGCCGTGCCGGGTATGTTTGTAATAAGGGACATAAGCTAAGTTCCGGACACAACAAAATTGAAAACCGCGTAAAGTGTCCCGCTCATTGCCAGTACGTATATCAGGGTCCCAATAAGTGCGTTCCTGGCCCTGACTTTTGCATCGAACCTCCTGTCCTCATCACCGCTGAAGAATGCTATTGCGATGGGTATCCATAGCAGCCCGATCACCAATGCAGATATGGACGCTACCACTTCATATATTCTGTTTACCACAGTTGATAGCTGGGTGTTTATAACCAATGGGGTATTGATGATACTGTGTAACAAGATGGCACTTAATACCATTTTTGAATGATATTAATGATGTATTAATAGGTTCTTGTTCTAATTGAGTGGAAAGGGTTCAGGATGCCCTCCTGGCCTCTTTCTTGATCTTTTCAAGAAGTTTGAGCCTCTCCTTGCTCCTCTCTTCCCCGTTCCTGAACCGCTCTTTTTCTTCCTCCGTCTCAAGAAGGAGCTGAGGAACCTCAGTCGGGCGCCCACTCTGGTCCACTGCAACATATGTCAGAAATGCCTTGGTTGTGAAGCTGGTTGTCCCTGTAAGGCCTTCCTGTGAATATACGTCTACCTCGATTTCCATAGTGGACTTTGTGCAATGGTTTATCCTGCCCTCAAGGCGGACAATGTCTCCAAGATGTATGGGTGAAAGGAAGAACAGACTGTCTATGCTGCCAGTCACCGCCCTCCTCCTTCCGTGCTTTATTGCTACAATGGATGCAACGTTGTCTATCCATTCCATCAGCCTTCCGCCGTAAAGTGCGTTGAATATGTTAGTATCAGCAGGCAGTACAAGCCTTTCTATTTCCGTCATTGATTCTTTGGGGGCTTTCTCCTTCATGGCTATCGTATACCCGCAGAAGTTAAACCATTTTGTGTTACAAAGACCCTTCCAGTTGGAATTCCGGCTTGCGCACATGTCTTATACGGTACGCACATACTTTCCACATGGCAGACCCGGAATCAGAGAAGAGGGCAGCGGCACTGGAGGCGATCAAGCATGTCAGGAATGGAATGCTCATAGGCATCGGTACGGGATCAACAGTCTCATACTTCATAGAGGAGCTAGGGAAGCTGGTCTCAAACGGGCTCAACGTAGTAGGTGTTCCGACCTCCAAGAAGACGGAATCAGATTCAAGGAAACTGGGTATTGCAACAACTTCTTCACCTGAAAGGGAAATTGACATCACTTTTGACGGAGCTGATGAGTCTGATCAAGATGGAAACTTGATAAAAGGCGGTGGGGGAGCCCTGCTTCGTGAGAAAATAACTGCGTACAACAGCAGGAAAATGTACGTGATGGTAGACAGCTCAAAAATGAAACCCATAGGTGGGCTTGGTGACTTTCCACTTCCCATAGAGGTGGTGCCATATCTTGAAGATATGACGCGAAACAAAGTTGAATCCCTTGGCGGAAAATGCTCTTTCAGATCAGAAAAGAATTTTGTCACTGATAACGGAAACTACATTCTTGACTGCAGGTTCGGGAAAATTGCAAACCCCGGTGAGCTCGAATCCAGGATCTCTGCTATACCGGGGGTAGTAGAAGTGGGACTTTTCTGCAACTATGCAAACAAGATCTTCGAAGGGAGATCAGGGGATTGTGTAGTGCACGACATAAGGGAATAACTATTGCTTGAAGGCTTTGAGCTGCTTGATGTTGGAGTTTATTTCACTTATCTTGCTTTCAAGGTCCTGAATTATCTCCTCGAGAATTTCGTTAAAGTCCTTGGAAAGCTTGTAACCGTGAATAGGCCTGCCCTTGCCTTCTTTCTTCATATTTCTCTTGTTTATCCACCCCTTTCTTCTGAGCCACTGCATGGCTATGGATACTTCAGGCTGCCTTAACCCGGTTTCGCGCTCTATTTCAACGCTGGTTATTTCCCCTTTGTTTCTTATGTATACTAGAGTATATGCAACGCTTCTCGGTATGTCCGAAATTATCAGATATTTGGCTAAGCGCTCATTCTCCTCAGATAGGGTCATGTAGTCCATTAATATTATAATTCTATAAATATGTAATGGTTACCAAAAAATACTAAAATCGCAGTTTCCTAGATTAAGAATTTAATTCTTGACTCTTGAGTATTTCCAAAAAGTCGTCAAAAGACTAAGTCTTTGCCAGTGCTTCCAGTCTGCTGATTATGGTATAAAGCGAGGCCCTCCCATGCGCAGGCACGTTTGGATCATTCGCTATCTCATCAAGAAGCGAAACTGCAGTCGCGCATCTCAGGTCAAGGCTGTCCTGCTCCTTTGACAAAGCAGATTTTGAGTCTGCTGCAGTCTTCCTGACATTCTTCGGAACAGAAGTATCCTGTGACAGCTCATCCAGCATATAAACCACTTCTTCAAGCATTTTTTCATCCATATTTTTCACTCCCCAAGTTTCTGGCCCATATCCTTCTTGATAGTCAGAACCATCATTGTTTTCGAACCCCTTATCCCGGTTATCTGGCTCATTTTGCTGACAAGGAAAGACTGAAGCTCTTCATAGTTAGGGAACCTGACCTTGAGAATAATGTCGTAATCTCCGGTGACAATGAAAACGTCTTCTGTGAAATTCTCCTTTGCTAGCTCACTCCCAATGGCTTCAACCCTGCTGACGTCGGCTTCTATGCCGATAAGAGCAGTGACTATTTTGTTTGTATAATATTCATCCAGTTCCTTCGAGATTTCAACATCGCTCATACAGATTCCCCCGTCCAGTCTTAAGCACTTTGCGGGCCATAATTCTACATATTGTAGGTTAGAATCATGTCTCGCCGTTAATGGCACAAATGAAAATAAGAGTTTCGCCGGTACTAATGAAGGGATGGAAAAGTCCGGAATATTATACGAATTCTTCTTCTAATTCCATCATGACCTGATTGAGAACCTCCTCAAAAGTCCTGCCGGAATACTCTCTCAGGCCCCCAATCTCGGTTCTTAGTTTTGCCAAGTATGTGCCGTCATCGTCAAGGTCGAATTCAATATTGCAAATAAGTTCCTGCATCTAGTAGTCAACTCCTGTCGCCTTATTTATTTAGTATTATAAATGTTTCTAGGCTGTTTAAGTTTCATCAGGAAATCATTTCGTCAAGTCAAGGTAGACCCTGCCGAACACCTTTTTTGCCACCATATCATCATATGCTTCATTTATTCTGTCCAGGCTGACTTTCCTGTCAACAACCGGCTTTATCTTTCCCTCTGAAGTAAGTTCAAGCGCTTTTTTCATGTCATCCCTGGTTGAGCTGATGCTTCCGGCGATACTGTTTCCCTTAAGAATTATAAGGCCAAGTGGCAGATTGACTGGTTCAGGAGTTACGTTTCCTATGACAACCATTCTTCCCCCTGTTCTCAAGCTCCTTAGGGAACTCTCGAAGGTATGTATACCGACATTCTCGAGTGCCACGTGAACGCCGTCCCCAAAAAGTTTCTTCACTTCCTTGTCGAACCGTTCACCAGAGTGCACCACGTGGTCTGCCCCAAGCTTCAATATTTTTTCTTCCTTCCATGGTGAGCTGGTCTCCGCTACCACTGAGGCACCGATTGCCTTTGCCACCTGGATGGCATGTGCTCCGACACCTCCACCTGCCCCTGTGATGAGAACCTTCATGCCGCTTCTCAGGCCACCAACCTTGTAAAGTGCATGGTAGATCATGCCCGTCACGCAGGCTGAAATGGCAGCACCCTCCGGTGAGACATTGGGCGGGACTTTCACTATGCTCCTTTCTGTTACCTTTATGTACTGGGCATAGCCGCCATCAAGCATTTCCCCGTAAGTCCTCTTATTGACGCACAGGTTTTCATTTCCTGAGATGCAGAACTCGCACTTTCCGCAGGGATCATAGATTAAGCTTGAAACTCTGTCTCCTACTTTAAAACTCTTGACTTCCGGCCCTGTCTCCTCTATGACGCCGGAAATCTCATGGCCGGGAACAATCGGCGTTTTCACCCTAGGGAAGAACCCGTCTCTTGTCAGAATGTCCCTGAAGCAGATTCCAGTCAGCTCCTGCTTTATCAGTACTTCATTTCCTGAAACAGGAGGAATATCTTTTTCAACCAATTTTACAGGCTCTTTGATCCTGTTGAGAACAGCGGCCTTCATAGTAAGAAATATTTTACAGATATAAGCCATCTTTGATGCGAACAGATTTGGCGTTCTTTATAGCTAAACCTGTACAATTCCTATGCATCAGGGAAATGGAATAGTTTTTTCTTGATTAAGTGATAGTGACCCGATGGCTGACCCCAGGTACTCAAGGCAGGAAATACTGACCATATTCGAGCCGGGTGATTACAAGAAAATCAGGAACTCTACAGTTGCTGTAATAGGGGTAGGTGGCACAGGGTCGCTTGCTGCGGAACTCTTTGTAAGGGCCGGAATCAAGAAACTGGTGATTGTGGACCGTGACTACGTTTCCATTTCAAACCTTCACAGGCAGATACTTTTCGATGACGATGACATTGGGGAACCGAAGGTTCAGGTTGCAAGGGCAAAGCTTCAGCGAATGAATCCGGATGTAGATATAGAGGCCCTGGAAACTACCCTTGACGCATCCAATGCGGAGGAAATTGTAAAAGTGGCGGATCTTGTATACGACGGAACGGACAATTTTACCACAAGACTAATCCTCAACGATGCGTGCGTAAAGTTCGGAAAACCATGGATTTACACTTCCGCCATAGAAACTTACGGTGAAGTAAAGGCAGTCATACCGGGAGTAACATCCTGCCTCTCCTGCTATATGGCAATGCCCGATCGGAGGCAGCCAGCCTGCTCAGACGTTGGAGTGTTCCCTTCAGTTCCAAGCATGGTTTCTTCCTTCGGTTTTACCAGGGCAATACGTATCCTGCTGGGCCGTGAGGAAAATGGGAATCTCTACTTCTTCGATCCATGGAATGGAGATGCACAGTCCCTTTCCATAAAGCGCAACATCAACTGCAATGTTTGCTCCACCCGCAACTTTGAGTTCCTTGGGGAGAAATACAGGTCCCTGGGCATCAGGCCGCTGGTCTAGAGAATCATTGCCTCGGAACAAATTTTTTAACAACCTCACTATGTCGTGGGAGTCCAATGATTAAGGGAGTAATATTTGATCTTGACGGAACCATTCTTGATTCTGTTGACCTTCGTGTAAAGGCCTGGAGATACGCATTTCAGATGGTGGACATAAGCGTCGGTGACGACCAGATTAGGCCTCTTATCGGGCTTCCCGGAGAGAACCTGGCTGGAAGGTTTTACAGGGACCCCGGCGAAGTCGAGAAGATGGAAGAGAAATTCTTCAAGAGCCATCTTTCAGAAACATCATTTTATTCAGATGTCGAGGAAACTTTTACTGCACTGGCAGAAAGGAGCATTGGATCTGTGATCGTGACCTCCTCGCGAAAGGAACTAACAAAAAAACTTGATCTGCCTGTAAACAGGATCGTCACCATAGATGATGTCACAAACGGGAAACCTGATACCGAGCCCTATCTCAAAGCGCTTGCACATATGAAGATCGAGCCGTCAGAACTCGTAGTTGTTGGTGACTCGGAATCAGATCTGGTGCCTGCAAAGAGGCTAGGGGCCATTGCGGTAATGGTTCTCCATGGGAGGAATGTCCAGAGCAGATACGCAGACTACTACATAGAGAACATAAAGGACCTCATGACCATAATCGACAGGATAACAGCAGTGAGCTATAATTTCTGATATCTTTTACACGGAACACAATTTTCCTTTATTCACGGTCAGTGATGGTTTTCCTATCAGGAACAATATCCGTTTATCGCGAATTTTCAGATGATAAGGTAATCAATTAAGACAAGATATCAGATCATGATACTGGCAGAAGTCACCTTTATTCCGGTTGGGCTTGGAACTTCAGGCTCTAGGTTTGTCAAGATGGCACTTGAAGTCTTTAAGGAGGAGGGCATAAGATACTATCCCAATAGCATGGGGACAGTGCTGGAGGACGGCAGCATTGACAGAATCCTGGAAGTCATAAAGAAAGCAGAGGGAGAGATTATCAGGAACGGTGTAGAAAGGCTTGAAACAGCCATAAAGATTGACCACCGTGTCGATGTTGACAACTCAGTATCAAGAAAACTCAAGTCCATAGGGGTTTAGAAATACAGTTTCTCCAGAGAAATCATTACAAACAATTAATAGTACTAATTTATTTGCTATGGAGCGAGAGGCGAGTAAACTGGCAACCAAACAGGAAGCTGTTTCAAAGGAGGCTCTCAGTCACCTGCTGATCCTGGAACAGTTAAAGAACGGCGATAAGTACCCTTACCAAATCATTCAGGGGATTACCTCCAAGTTCGGTTCCAATTATAAGCCGAGCACTGGTGTTGTTTACCCTTCACTTTACAGGATGCAGGAAAAGGGATACATAGTCAAGAACAAGAGATTCTACCACATCACAGAGTCCGGTAGGAGGGTCTTCAACGAACAGTATGAAGACTTTCTTTCGAGAATAGAGGACTTCTATGAGGAAAAGCAGTTTCTCAAGCAATATCATGAAGCTCTTAAGAGGCTGTCGCGTGTCATTTACCAGACAGACCGAGACTTCATGCAGGAATACGAGAGAAAGATTGTTTCCAAGCTAAATGATATTGCAGACAAGATTGAAAATATGGAACCAATATAATCCCAATTTTTATTCAATAACGCAGAGAACTTATATATAATTGGATAAACTATCGAATTCGATAGATTTGTCTAAAAACATCATAGAAACCAGGGATCTGACCAAAATCTACAAAGGCGGTATTAAGGCCGTTGACTCGCTTAACATAGAGATTGAAGAAGGTGAGGTTTATGGCCTTCTGGGTCCGAACGGTGCAGGAAAGACAACTACCATAAAGATGCTGACAACCAACCTCAAGCCAACCTCCGGAACCGCTGTGGTGGGGGGTTACGACATCGTAAAGAATTCAATGGATGTCAGGAAAATAATCGGGGTTGTACCGCAGGACCTCACCACCGATGAAGATCTTAAAGGGATTGAGAACCTGATGATGGTTGCCAGGTTTTACGATGTTCCCGACAGCGAGGCGAGGGAATCGGCACAGAGGCTGCTCAGGCTCGTTGATCTCCAGGATGCTGCAGGAAGGTATGTTAGCCAGTATTCTGGCGGCATGAGGAAGAGGCTGGAACTCATTGTCGGGCTTATCCACTCACCAAAGGTACTGTTCCTCGACGAACCGACCCTAGGCCTTGATGTGCAGACCAGATCCCAGATGTGGGAGTACATAACTGAGATACAGAACAAGTTCAACGTCACAATAATTCTCACAAGCCACTACCTAGAAGAAGTGGATGCCCTGGCAAACAGGATATCCATTGTTGACCATGGCAAAGTCATCGTTACCGGAACGCCTGAAGAGCTGAAGGCAAACATGGAGGGTGACCTCATTACGATAGCCATGAAATCGGATGAAGAGTTGAAGAGCATCAAGGAGTTCGAAGACATCCTGGATTCAACAGATCTTCCTGGAAACAGGATACGCATAAAGGTTTCAAATTCTGACATCTCACTTCCGAGGCTAATTCAGCACATGGTAAAGAACAATATTTCACCCACTTCCCTCACGGTGCAGAAACCTTCACTGCACTCGGTCTTCATGGAATATACGGGCAGAAGCATAAGGGATGCAGAAGGCGGAGAAGATGCCAGGAAGGGAATGATGAACCTAAGGAGGCTGAGGAGAGCATGAGCGGACTCGGCCCACTTACGGTAAGGGAACTGAAGAAGTGGTACAGGAATCCTGTGTTCTTCATAGTCGGCCTCATTCAGCCCTTCTTCTGGATAGCACTTTTCGGCAGTGCCTTTGACATAACAAAATTCGCCCTTCCAGGTTTTGACCCGGGACAGCTATTCCTTCAGGGGTCGCCAAACTACATCACATTCATACTCGGCGGAGTGTTGACCATTACAAGCCTCTTCACCGCCATGTTTGCAGGGACCAACATAATCTGGGACAGGAGATTGGGGCCACTGAGCAGGTTTCTGTCTTCGCCCATCAGAAGGAGCTCAATAGTCTTTTCCAAAATACTTTCAGCGACGGTGAGGATTCTCGTGCAGGTCTTCATTCTCATAGTGGCTGCGCTCGCCATTCCAAACGGGCTTGTTTTCCAGAACGGTTTCACCCTGTTTGACGCCCTTGTAATTGTTGTCGCGGTAACACTGGTGGCCTTTTCATTCTCTTCCATATTCAGCATTATTGCCATACGGATGACCCGGATGGAGACAATATTCGGAATAGTTAACATGGTAAACCTTCCCCTGATGTTTGCCAGTTACACTCTCTTCCCTCCTGCTCTTATGGCTGGCTGGCTTTCCGATATTGCAAAATGGAACCCTGTTTCATGGTCAGCAGTCTCCATAAGGACAGTTATCCTGAACGGATCACTCACCGCTGCTCAAATGCACACAGTGATGCTTAACCTTGCGGGCCTTGCAGCCCTTGCCCTGGGACTGATCCTCATAACTTATTTCCTTTCGGAGGCAGAGATCAGGGAATGAGGGCAGCCTGGGAACCATAGATTGCATTCAGTGACACCTATGATCAACAGAGATTATGCAAACAGGGTGCTTTTCATGCTTTCGTTCAAGCAGATGTCGGGATATCAGCTATCAAAGAATATTTACCATCATGGCGGCCAGATATCGAGCGGCACCCTGGTTCCTATCTTAAGGAATCTCGAGGCGGCCAACCTGATACGTTACCACAAAAGCGGTAAAAGAAAGATTTACGCCCTAACGGAGAAGGGAGAGCAATACACGCGCTCATTGAGGGAAATCAGAGATGAACTCAAGAAGAAGATGCTGGTGGAAAGCATGGACCAGAGCCTTCTCTATTATGACATTCTTACAAATTTCGAAGATGTGGAAGCGATTAAGCGGGTTCTTGACAGATTCGGAGACCTGCTTCTTGAAATCATAAAAGTTGGTTTCAAATTGGAGAAGAAGGGCTCTTCAGAAGAGCTTGACGCAATAGAATCAAGGATCAAGGAAATACTGGAGGCGAAACACAATTGACAGAAGCATACGCGGCACCCGGCATCCGCCAGCATGAGAACAGGGAAGGCATAACCATCGGCATACTCGCCTTCATGGGAATTCTTATAACATATGTAGAAACAATGATAACTCCTGCACTGCCCGTTTTCATAAATGTGTTCAACACCAATTATGATACTCTCTCCTGGGTCCTTACTGCTTATATAATCACCGGGACAACCGCCGCCGCACTTTTTGGAAAGTTGGCCGACATACTTGGAAAAAAGAAGATATTCATCTCGCTTGCAATTGTATACACAATTGCGGTCAGCTTCGGAGGGTTCGTCAACACTATAGGGCAGCTCATTGCTGTAAGGGCTGTTCAGGGCCTTGGCTTCGGAATGTTTCCAATTGCATTTGCAGTTCTTAATGACCAGGTGCCAAGAGAGAGGCTGGCCCTTGCGCAGGGGATAATAAGCTCCACATTCGCCGGAGGGTCAGCAGTGGGACTCGTTGGTGGAGCATGGATCACGCAGAACTTCGGATGGGAATGGTCTTACCATTCTGCAATTCCACTGGCAGTGGGTCTGGTTATTTTTGCAGGCATTTTTCTCAAGGATTACTCAACACCGAGGAAGGAAAAAATAGACGCCATCGGAATCGGATCTCTTGCCGTTGGCCTGACAACGCTTATTTTTGGCCTTTCAGAAGGCCAGTACAAAGGATGGGCTTCGCCGGAAATAATTGCCGTCTTTGTGGGATCGCTGACATCTTTCTTCATCTTCGCCTGGACCGAGTCTCACGTTAAAAAACCCTTCATAGATATCAACCTCCTCAAGATCAGGAATGTTTTCCTGGCGAACTTCACAGGGCTCTTTGCCCTGGCTGCCCTGTTCTTCCTGTTCTACTCAATTCCGCCGCTATTGCAGGATCCCACCCCTGCAGGGTTCGGGGAATCAATATTCAATTCCGGAGTGGTTCTTCTGCCGGCCTCGATACTCGTTATGGTTTTCGCCTCGGTAGCAGCAAAAATAACAACAAACAGGGGGCCGAAGGTATCAATACTCATAGGAAGCGTGATACTGTTCCTGGCATATCTGGGCCTTCTGTTTAACCGTGCATCCGTGGTCTCAATTTCCGAGGATTCCGCAATCCTTGGTATTGGAATGTCATTCATTTTTGTCGGCGTGATAAACATTCTCCTAATTTCAATCCCCGTCTCGAGATCGGGCGAGGCAACCGGAATGAACGTTGTTTTCCGTAATATAGGCATGTCCATTGCGCCGGCAATTGGAGGTGTGCTCGAAACTGCGTACACAACCAATGTTATAGTTGGATACTTTCCAGACAAGATAGGCATACTTCCTGTAGTTCCGATTATGGCTTCTTTCCCCTCAAGCCATGCCTATGACTCTATTTACCTGGTCGGGATCGTATTTCTGATCCTTGGGATAATTTTCACGCTCATGATGCAAAATATAATTGTAGGAAAAGGAGGAAAAAAATGAAAAAAACAATGGTTTCAATTGTAGCAGTGATCTTGATGGCAACAGTGCTGATGGGTTTATCCGGACAAGCATCGGCCAGTCCGGCCCCTTCAGGAGTTATGGCAGTTACAGGAGTGTCATGGTTCTCAGACAATTCTACACAGCTGGCTGTACCAGGGATGAACGAGGTCCCATTATTCCTGACGTTTGAGAATTCAATTCCAATGACTAACCTCAGTGTAAGCGTCAACCTTACTGCCAGTGCTCCCGGCGCTTTCAGCTATAGCTACATCATAGGCCCGAACAAGCCAGTCAACGAGGTGTACACCATACCTGCACTACCGGCCGGCACGTCAACGACCATAGAGCAGACTGTAAACATATCCAGCAGCGCTCCAAACGGAATATATGTGGAGAACCTCACATTTTCATATGGAAACTCAACAGCAATGTATTACGGCAATGTCTCCTTCAACCTTCCCCTTGCCGGTGATGTGAATGTCGTGTCCCCTTCAGCCTTCTTCGGTACACAGTCGACACCACTGGCAGGCACTCCCGGAATGACGAACGTGCCGATTACTGTAATGCTTGAGAATACCGGGAATTCTGCCGCTACGAACGTTTCTGTATCATACACACCAACCGGGAGCTTATCGGGGTCGACCCAGAACACAGTGCTATCTGCCATACCTGCATACGGGGCAGTTCCAGTAACTTTCATGGTTTCTGTGGCTGATAATGCCTCCATATCCCAGGTTTACGGGCAGAACCTGTCGGTTTCCTATTACGGCGCTGCACACAGGGTACCGTTCAACCTGCCAAAAACAGGCTCTTCAAACATCTCAATAATCAATTACTTCACAAACCCACCCGTTATATATCAGGGCGAAAAATTTGTGACACTTACAGTTGTAACAGAAAACAGCGGCAGCTCATTTGCAAAGAATGTGGGGGTATCTGTTTCATCAAGCAGATTTGATGTAATGTCGAACCCCTACAACCTTTCATATTTCCCGTCAGGTGCAGTTGAGAATTTCACTTTTCTCTTGAACGCCAAAAACTATACAGGAACTGCAAATATTCAGGTGACCCTGGGAAAGTACGTCCAGAACCTTACACTTACGCTACACTCATATGGAAGCTTCGGAATATCGGCCAATGTTCCTGACCTGCACACCGGAGTTGACAAGCAACTGCTTTCATTCAACATTACGAATACAGGGGAGCAGACACTCTACGATTTCACCCTTCACCTTCTGTCTCCAAGCGTGGTATCGCTCCATATACCATCATCTAACCCGCTTGCTGCACTTACAGAAACAAACGTGACATTCTCCGAGATCAAGCCGGGCCAGACTGTAACTGCCACCTTCCTGGTGGATACCAGCAGTTCAGCTGCATTTGCAACTTACCCTGCCCAGCTGGCCATAAGCTGGAGGCTGAACAATTCTGTGAATCCGTTCTACCAGACCTACAACTTCAATGAAAAGGTCACCCCGACAGGCATTCAGAATATACAGGGGATGTTCACCTTTACCCCGTTGAACATAGCAGTGCTGGTACTTATTATTGCACTGATAATTGGATTGGTCGCTCTTGCCGGCAGAGGCAGGAAGCTCAAGAGGGAAACGGAGAAGCTCAGGAGCAGGGAAAACAGGGAAGAATACAAGCAGCTCCCCCATAAGCAGACTGCCGGGAACGACCAGATTTCCAGGGTAATCCAAGGTGCGGACGAGGAAAACAACAGGGGCAAGTGATTAGCTTGCCAACATTTATCACGTATGGAAAATAGGGATAATCATGGGTGAGGTACAGGGAAAGTCTGTAAACGGCATAGTCAGCTTAGAGCGTTCAGGCCGGGACGTCATAGCTCTTGACCTTGAAGGAAGGATACTGTATTTCAGCAGTGGAAACGAAACCTGGAAGCGATCTCTCAACGGTGAATTTACCAGGATTGGCTGGGATGGCACCAGGAGGATAATTGAGAAGCTGCCTCCGAAAGAAGGTGAAGAAATATCTTCAAGGGCGCTAAAGTTCCTGGAGGAAGTATCCGGCGAAGTGGAGGGCCCTGAATTGAAGGAGGCTGTATCTTCAATTCTTGAAAAGGATCCGGTATGGCTGCAGGAAGATTCCGCCAGATTTACAGAACTCTACGACAGCAAGTTCCCAATTGTGCCACAAGACCAGAGATTCTCCATATATTTCCAGCTAACGTCAGGATACACCTGGAACAACAGCACTTTTGCATCGCCAGGAGATATCCTTGTCCAGAGAAGCGAGGAGGAGTTCCTGGAGCACATCCGTAAGGTCAAAGGAGTTTTCAGGAAGGGCCTGGAACTCAGGAGGGGGGCATTCATAGGTGACGTGGCTACCCTAAACTCGGAACAGAAGCCACTTCTGAGGGCAATGGACTTGATAAGGGAAGAGACAGGACTTCCGCTCTATACATTTGTTGAGGCTTTCTCAGTTCCAAAGAAGAAGAACATGATACATTACCAGGACATGAAAAGGCACGGCCTTTCAAGGGTATATGTCGGCATGCAGTCAGGCAGTGTAAGCCTTCTGAGGCATTTTGAGAAACTGAAAAATGTCTCCGAGATCCTGAATCTTGTCAACAACCTCAAGAATTCTGGAATAAGCGTGGGCCTAATACTTCTTGCAGGCTATGGCGGAGCGAGGAACTCCGACGATCATGTTAACGAGACTGCATCCATCATTTCTCAAATGGACCTTGACGAGGGTGACATAATTTACATATCGCCAATGGACGAGACAGATGATCCGAGATATTCGGAACTGGTAAAGAACGGAACATTTGATGCAATGGACGACGATGGTAAGCAGAGGCAGGCAGACGCCCTTGAAAAGAAGATAAAAGAGGAGTTTCAAGCCTCAAACAGAATGGAACTCAGGACCCAGATATCCAGGTACGATATCAGGGAGGGTGTTTATTGACTATCGACCTTGAGTGGAATCTTTGGGCATTTAACCTATCACGGTCCCATTGACACTTTCCCCTTTCATTATTTTTGAATATTCATCAAGGTTCGTCCCGTCTATGACAAAAACCCTCAGGGAGGACCTCTTGGCAATGTTGAGTGCTGTTATGTCCATGAAAACATTGGGGCCTGCGCCTATGGACTTGTCCACAGCCAGCCTGATTGCCTCATCATAGGACAGGCGGTCAAACTTCTTCGCATTGCTGTCCTTCCTCGGGTCATCGCTGTAGACTCCATCCACAGAAGTGGCATTAATAAGCATGCCGGCTCCAATTCTCTCTGCCAGAAGGGTCGCGACCGTGTCTGTAGTATGTCCGGGCTCCGTGCCTCCCATTACGACATTTCTGTATATGGCCATCAACTCGGATGCTTCATTCACAGTTGTCGGTATCTTGGAATTGACATTATCCAGGAATGTGGAAACTGTGAGTGCATTCATCCTGGTGGCATTTATTCCTATTTCATCGAGAACATTGTCGTTGATTCTGTATTTTTTCAAGGCTGAAATATAGGTTCTTGCAAGCCTGCCTCCGCCAACAACTATGCCGAACTTGTCAAATTTCTCAGACTTCGCGAGCATCCTGCTGAACTTTTCTATGAACTCTAGCTGAAGGGTCTCCCTGGAGATGATTGACCCACCCAGCGAAATTACGATAGGTTTCATTGAATTCTATCGATTAAGATTAAATACCATTATAAATTTTCTTAACCGTGGCGTCAGACGATCCCCAGTTAAGAAAATACGAATTTAAAAAAGCATTACAGGAACTCGAAAACCTTAAGGGAAGGGGTACCGAGCTCATATCACTGTACATACCTCCGGACAAGATGATTTCTGACGTAGTACAATATCTGAGGGAGGAGTTTTCCACATCATCTAATATAAAGTCAAAATCAACCAGGAAAAACGTTCTGTCTGCGATAGAATCTATTATGTCAAGGCTGAGGGTCTACAAATTTCCCCCGGAAACAGGACTCGTGTTCTTCGTGGGCCACGTCTCCACAAGGGGGGACCAGACAGAAATGTACACGAAGATAATTGAGCCGCCTGAGCCCATTCAGACCTTCATGTACAAATGTGACTCGATATTCCACCTTGAGCAGCTTTCAGAGCAGCTGAAAGTCAAGGAGCTGTACGGGCTTGTCGTCATAGACAGGAAGGAAGCCACTATTGGATTTCTGAGCGGCACAAACATACAGCTTGTTGCAAATGAGCAGTCGCTTGTGCCCAGCAAACACCACCAGGGGGGACAGTCCTCACGAAGGTATGAGAGGCTCATAGAGAGCGCTGCCCATGAATTCTTCAAGAAAGCCGGAGAAATAGCCAACAACGCTTTCATGCCCGTAATCAAGGACCTGAGGGCAGTCTTCGTCGGTGGGCCCGGGGCTACTAAGGAATATTTCTATGAGAGGGGCTATCTGAGGAACGAGATAAAGGACAAGGTCAAGGACCTCTTTGATCTTGGTTACACGGATGAAACCGGCTTGAGGGAACTCGTGGAAAAAGCTTCCGATTCAATCAAGGACATGCAGATAACCAGGGAGAGGGACCTGATGAACAAGTTCATGTCAGAAATCAAAAAGCCTGACGGGGGTCTTGGCATATACGGGAGCATGGCAGTGGAGCAGGCACTGAAGCAGAAAGCCATAGACACGCTTCTCATTTCCGAGGGGCTAAGCAAATCCAAATACATATACGAGTGCCCGAGCTGCGGCAACATTCAGGAATCCCTAAAGGAATTCGAGGAATCTCCGTCATGCGAGAAATGCAGGGCCAGCATGAACCTTACTGAGGAGCTTGATCTCGTGGAGGTTTACTACAAACTGTCCGAAGAATCTGCAGCCAGGGTAGAAATGATTTCAGAGGACAGTGAGGAAGGCAAACTTCTAAAGAAGGCATTCGGCGGAATTGCAGGAATTCTCAGATACGTGCCCAGCAATTCACAGATCCCGCAGAAAGTGGCTTAATCCTACTGTATTGATGTGCTGCTCCTGCTGTTGTCAACCACGAAAACGTCCTTGAACGATTTCATGGACGGGAGGGGGATCATGTATCTTCCCTTTGCGTCTCTCTGGAATCCCTGAATTGAGACTCCACCTGTGGCTTTTACCAGGACTGTTCTGATCTCACCCGTGTCGGTGTCTATTACAAAATTGTCGACAGTTCCGATGAGCTCCCCGTCTGAGGTCATTACTTCTTTCTTGACAAGATCAGAAACAAATTTCTTCATTGGATACTACCTGACTGATGCTAAAACTACTTCTCCAGATATAAATCTTTAGACATAATGGCGGTTCCGCGCTGTAAAAAATTAGTGTTGGTGGGGGTTACTGGTAAAGTCCCAGCTCCTCCACAGTCTTCTTTCTTTCCTTGGGGCTCTTTCCAAGGGTGTCTGCTATGTTCTTGTAGAACTTAAGAACCTCCTGGTCTACAGAAGCCCTGATGGATTTCATTGCCTCCACGAAGTGCCTCTCGAAGACAAGCGTAGCTTCAGGGTCTTCGCGGTAGGCGGTCATTCCCGCCTCACGGCACAGGTTTTCAAGGTCTGCTCCAACATACCCTTCTGTTCTGTCTGCAATAGCCTCAAGGTTTACGTCCTCAGCTAGAGGCATATTCTTGGTGTGCACCTTCAGGATCTGCGTCCTGCTCTCCTTGTCGGGCGACGGTATGTATATGAGCTTATCGAAACGTCCTGCCCTGGTGAGTGCAGGGTCCATTATGTCCGGACGGTTTGTGGCAGCTATTACCACCACTCCCTGAAGGACTTCCATGCCGTCGAGTGAAGTGAGCAGCTGGTTGACCATCCTTTCCGTCACGCCGGAATCTCCGTAGCTCCCCCTTCTCGGGGCAATAGAATCAATCTCGTCAAGGAAAACAATGGTGGGAGCCACCTGCTTTGCCTTCTTGAATATCTCCCTGATGGCCTTCTCACTCTCGCCTACCCATTTGCTGAGCACTTCCGGGCCCTTTACGGATATGAAGTTGGCTTTGCTCTCATTGGCTACTGCCTTGGCGAGCAGTGTCTTCCCCACTCCGGGCGGACCGTAAAGCAGGAATCCTTTTGATGCCCTTATCCCCAGCCGCTTGAATACGTCAGGCTTTACCAGGGGAAGTTCCACGGTTTCCCTTAGCTCCCTCTTCACGTCCTCAAGACCACCAACGTCTGACCAGGTTATACTGGGCACCTCAATAGTAACTTCCCGGAGGCTGCTGGGCTCAATTGTCTTCAAAGCTTCCCTGAAATCATCCGCTGTAACCTGCATTTTCTCAAGCACATCAGTTGGAATTGGCTTGTCGAGGTCAATTTCAGGCAGGTATCTCCTCAGCGCATTCATTGCACTCTCCCTTGCAAGGGCAGCTAGGTCTGCGCCTACAAAACCATAGGTGTAATTGGCAATATCTTCGAGGAACTCGTTTTTCTCCTCTTCTTCCATGCCAAGGGGCATTCCTCTTGCGTGTATTGCAAGAATCTCCTTTCTGCCGTTTCTGTCCGGAACACCGATGTTGATTTCCCGGTCAAACCTGCCTGGCCTTCTCAGAGCAGGATCTACAGCATCAATTCTGTTGGAAGCGCCGATGACAATCACATGGCCTCTTTCCTTAAGGCCATCCATCAGCGTGAGCAACTGGGCGACCACCCTTCTCTCCACTTCTCCCTGAACTTCTTCCCTCTTGGGAGCAATGGAGTCAATCTCATCTATGAAGATGATCGAAGGCTCAGAATCTTCTGCCTTCATGAAAATTTCCCTTAGTTTCTGCTCACTCTGCCCATAGTATTTGCTCATGATTTCAGGGCCGTTTATCGAAAAGAAGTTGGCTCCGGACTCGTTGGCCACTGCCCTGGCTATGAGGGTTTTTCCCGTTCCCGGAGGGCCGTGAAGCAAAACTCCCTTAGGGGGCCTTATGCCGAGCCTCTCAAAAAGTTCCGGGTGCTTCAGGGGAAGCTCAATAATTTCCCTAACCTTGCTAAGCTGGTCGGAAAGGCCTCCTATATCTTCATAGCTGATCCTTGATACTTCTTCAAGCACTTCGGATGCTGGCTCTTCCCGAATCTCTATCTTTGTCTCTTCGCCTACTTCAACCGGAACTTTGCTTGGTGTTGACTTTATAACTTTGAAAAGCAGCCCTGAATGGCCTGCAAGTGTGAGGCCCGGTACGCTTATGTTGTCTGCTTCGAGCATTGGCCTTCTGATCAGCGCCTTCTGCACGAACTCATCTATGCCTTCCCCGAACTTCAGCCTCTGGTCTTTTCTGATGATTGGGGCGAGTATGACTTTCTTCGCCTCCTCTGCCCTGACTTTTCTTACCTTGACTTTATCTCCAATTGAACAACCGCAGTTGTTTCTGAGAACACTGTCTATTCTCACGATTCCCTTGTTCTCGTCTTCTGGCCTGGCCCTGTAGACTCGGCCGACAGTTTTTTTGGTTTTTTCAATTTCTACAACGTCCCCTATTTCTGCGCCAATTGCAAGTCTGGAATCTTCATCGAGACGCACTCTTGACATTCCGGGGTCAGTTGAATTAGCCTCAGAAACCCTGAGGATAATTCCGTCATTATGTTGCATGATTCCCCTATTTCGTGATGGGTATTAAAAATTTTATTTTCTTACATGTTGCGAAGTCCCTTTATATTCGGCTGTACCACAACATTTAAATCCATTTTGGAGAAAATATTGCATCTGAGGAATATAACAGGAATTTTATGTTTCCATTTCAAAAGAATATTCTGTTCAGGCCTGCTGGAATCTGTCGAATAAAGAGCATTTTAAGCTAGTTTGACGATCAGGGAATCATGTCAGAAAACAGATATGATGTTGCGGTTGTAGGGTCTGGCATAGTGGGTCTGACTTCTGCTTATTACATAAAGAAGTCCAACCCCGACCTTAAGATGGTCGTCATAGACAAGCAGCATACATATGCTCAGGGCCAGACCGGGAGAAGCGCGGCAGCTTTCCGGGATCTGTTTTCTTCTGACACAAACTTCAACCTGGCGGCTTCAAGCATTGATCAATACCGGCATATACAGTATGAACTGGGTTATGACATAGGGATGAAATTCACAGGATACATGTTTCTCCTGAGGGAAGGAAGCGGCAACCTCCCGATATTCGACGAACTCGGCAAGAAAACCAGAACCAGGATGATAGGCAAGGACGAGCTTGAAGCAAACGGAAACATCAGGCTTTCTCCAGAAAAGGACGTTGCAGAAATAATGGGGCTCAAGCCAATTGTCGGCGGTTTCATAGGTCTGAACTGCGGAATAATCGAGCCGGACCTCCTTTCCAAATATTACTATGAGGAATTGATTGCTATGGGTGTCGAATTCATGTTTAACACCAATGTGGAAAGCATCTCGCTGGATGCCGTTGACAAACTTGATTATCCCGGTGAACCCTTTCTTTGGCAAAGGAAGACCATTGGCTCACTCCAAACTTCCCGTGGCGAGGTATCTGCTGAAAAATACGTGATTGCGACCGATGTATGGAGCAATGAGCTGCTGGACCCAATAGGTATC
Source organism: Thermoplasmataceae archaeon (assembly GCA_046703705.1). Classification (GTDB taxonomy): domain Archaea; phylum Thermoplasmatota; class Thermoplasmata; order Thermoplasmatales; family Thermoplasmataceae. Next base: position 18,601 of record JBJKST010000045.1, on the reverse strand, counting down.
GACTGCCACATGAGGCCCAAGAAGAGGCAGGTGTTCCAAGTATCCGGAGACGGCATCGAAAAGATGCTGTTCTCATCCAGATTTGGGGAATCTGAAATTTTTCCCTTCACAGTGCTCCCTGCCAACACTGTCTATATGAGGCCGGCACCAAGGGAGAAGTCATTCTGGGTGGGGGTAGCAGACGAGATAGGAAGGGATTTCTCATTTCAGGAGGACCCCGTGGCAGAGCGGAGGTATTACGACTACAATATCATACAGATAATCCAGTCATATATTCCTGCTTTTTCAAACTCACGGGTAACTGGAATGTGGGCGGGATACTATTCATACAACACCATCGACATGAACCCATATATTTTTGAAACCCTGAATTTAATAGTGGCCACAGGCACCAGCGGGAGCGGCATCCTCAAGGGCGACTCTGTTGGCAGGACGGTTGCAGCGCTCTATAACCGTCAAGAATATGTGGACCTTCTTGGCAACAGGAAATTAAGAACTTCAGACCTTGGTCTTGATGAAAGAAATGTTGACAGGGAAAAATTTGTTCTGTAATTCTATTCGCCCAATATATTACTGAAGATAATATCCTATTAGAAAATTATATTATTCAGGTTATTTCTCCGCATTTCAATGAAGGCCATCACATCAGTAGCCTACAGCTCATCGGCCAACCTTGGGCCCGGTTATGACGTTCTCGCAATAGCGCATAATGCATTCTATGACCGGGTTACTGTTGCAGACGACGAAAGGGCCGGCGGTGATCAGGTCAGAATAGTCTCTGATAATACCCCACACAGGGCCGAGAATAACACTGCCGGTCTGGCACTCTTGAATCTGCTGAACGAAAAGGGTCTGAAAAACAGAATTACAATAAAGATAGAGAAGGGAATACCATTCGGACTCGGGCTTGGGAGCAGCGGGGCATCATCTGCGGCAGCAGTATACTCTGCCAATGTGCTACTGAACCTTGGGCTTTCCCTCGAAGAACTTACATACTTCGCAATGAAAGGGGAGGTTGCAGCGTCAGGCAGCCCGCACGCAGACAATGTCTCTGCGTCCATATTTGGTGATCTTGTGCTCGTAAATTCTGTAAATCCGCTCAAGGTAAGAAAACTCAAGGTTTCTGAAAAGTTCTCCTTTCTGGCCATCATGCCTCACGTCTTCATACAAAACAAGACAAAAATGGCAAGAGAAATGGTCCCAGGCAAGGTCGAGATGACAAAGGTTGTGCAGAACACCAGATACCTGTCATCATTGATTGCCGGCCTTGTCACAGGTGATAGGGAACTTGTCAGGGAAGGAATGAATGACTCCATAGTCGAGCAGGCAAGATCGCCTCTCTTTCCCTTCTACGAAAATATCAAGTCAATGGCACTGGAGAAGGGCGCTGCCGGTGTTTCAATAAGCGGGGCGGGTCCTTCAATACTCGTAGTTTGCGATGAACTTACCAGGACCGATGAGATTGAGAAAATGGCATCCATGGTCTTAGAAAAGTACGGCTGCAAATGGTCATCAGTCCGCTCTAACGTCTGTGGTGGTGTTATAAATGAAAACGTCGACGCATATAGTTAACGAAAATTTTGATCCCGAAACAGGTGCACTAACCTACCCGCTCTACCAGACTACGGCCTACAAGCTCCCCATGGGTGAAAGATACAGGTACTCAAGGGAAAGCAATCCTACTGTGGAGGAACTGTCAAGAAAGATAGCACTTATCGAAGAATGCCCGTCCGGATCATCCTTTTCCTCTGGCATGGGTGCAATAACAAGCACTTTCCTGTCGCTGCTGGAACCGGGATCTAACCTGCTTGTGGGCAGTGACATATTTGCAAGGAGCTTAAGGTTCGCCAAGGAATTTCTTTCCAGGTGGGGGGTAAATGTATCTGCGGCTGAACCTGGAACAGAGGGCGTTGTTTCAGCAATCACAAACAAGACTGACCTGATCTTCATAGAGGGGCTTTCAAATCCGACCCTGAGGGTAAACGACATCAGGGAGATATCAAGGGTAGCGAAGGAAAACGGTTCAACTCTTATTGTAGATTCGACATTCGCTACGCCCATTAACCAGAAGCCATACACGCTGGGCGCCGATCTTGTTTTGCACAGCGCATCAAAATTCCTGGCCGGCCACAACGATGTTATCGCGGGAGTAGTTTCAGGCAGGGAAGACCTTGTGTCAAAGTCAGATTCGATGAGGAGGACTATGGGGGCCTCACTGGATCCGCATGCAGCATTCCTGGTCCTCAGGGGTTTGAAAACACTCCGGGTAAGGATGGAGGCAATAAATAAGGCGGCAATGGAGATTGCGAAACACCTTGAGGGACATCCAAGGGTAGATGAGGTGTATTATCCCGGGCTGAAAAACCATCCGGACCATGACCTGGCTCAGCAGATACTTGAGGGATTTGGGGGCGTAGTCTCCTTTGAAGTAAAGGGAGACGCTTCTGCAGCTCTTGAATTCATCTCAAAGCTGAAACTGGTAATGCCTGCAAATACCCTTGGTGGTGTCAATTCGACGATATCGCATCCAAAAACAATGTCCCACCGTGGACTTTCGGACGAAGAACGCAAGATGGCGGGGGTCGGCGAGAGCATGTTGAGGCTTTCGGTCGGTCTCGAACACTATGAAGATATAATCAGCGACATTGACAGCTCACTGTAACAATTTTCTCAGAGTATCAACTCACCCTCAACATTCTGGAAAAACCTGACCTTCTCCCTGCCGGTTTCTGTATCGGCGAGCAGGGTGAGGTAATCGGCTGCACCGGATTCCGAATGTGCAATCTCGCAAACCACTTTATAGTCCGAAATAGATAGTTCGGCTACGAATATCGGAATAGACTCTCCTTTTCTTGGTGCGACCCTGTAGCTGTTCAGTGATGTATCGAATGCCCTTGTGTAATCCTTCAGTTTTCCGCCAATGATCACCCGGGATGCGTTTCTTATCCACTCCTTCCTGACGCAGAGTTTCACCTTGACTTCAAATCCGTATATCGTCATCTGCCCGGACACCGGAAGGCCAGCATAGTCATTTGAAAAAGTCTTTCTATGGCATTCCTCGCAGAGTGTAATAAGGTTGCTGAAGGTATCTTTTCCGCCGTTCTTCTTCGGGACTATGTGGTGAACCTGGACAGCAAGGTGGATTTTGTTGTACTGGTCAGCAGTTGAAAAATTGGAGAGCTCACTGTGCCCGCAAACCCTGCAGGAATAGTTGTCCCTTATCAGGACAGCCTTGGAGACTGTTGTCCATCTCAGTGACTTGCCCACCGAATCTCCTTCCGGATCGAAATCCGACACGTTGGTAATTCTGGAAATTTCAGAAATTTCTTCAAGCCGTGTGTCAGTAAGCTTTGGCACGTCCTTGTAAGGGTTGTAGGCGATGAGATTTTCAAGGTAATTGTCCAAGGTAAACACAACTCGAATGCTTATTCGGACAAATATTCTTCCGCTTCCTTCCTGAACTTAAGGTCAGGCCTCGATGAAAAAGTGTCAACGACATTTCCCCACAAAGGCTTTGCAGCTACAGTCTCGGCAAATTCCTCCATGATCTTCCTGTCCCGGGACATAAGCACCAGTGAGGGCCCAGTATCTGCAGTGTAGTAAATGCCCTCGTTTTTTTCCTTGAATTTCTTCAGCCTGTTAATCAGTTCAAGGCTCTCCGGGGTGTGTATAATTGTTCCCCTGGACATAAGCAGGGCATGCATGAAATACATGTCATCCTCTGAGTGCCTCATTAGTTCATCTATGGCGAATCCGCCATCTATCAGGTCCATTATTCTCTGGAATTTGTTTATCATCCATCTAGGATAGTATGGTGATGAAAGCGCTATGTCATGCGCACCTTCGGTTCGAATCTCGTGCACAGCAGGAAATGTCATGAAATGGAAATTTCCGAAGTCCACAGGGAGCTTGACGCCATGGCTCTGCTCCTCCCTGATCCACGGATAGGAGATCCATAATGAGAACCCGCCCATTGCCGATCTTGTCCCCGACCCCGAAACAAGCCTTGCAAGCCTTGAGACAAAAGGTGCGTCGCCAAGGGCCCTGTCTCCATATACGTTGCGCACAACAGATCTTGCGGTGGAGGAGGCTATGGCGGCGGACTCACCAAGGCCCTTTGCCTCATCGTAGCGTTTTTCCCTCTTTATATAAAACCTGAATGAGCCTTTGATGCCGAAAACCCCCTTGAAGTAGTTGACTGCCTTTCCGGCCCTGTCAACGTATTTCTCACTCTCTTCCCCATCAAGCACAACGCTGTCGTTTCCAGGCTCCTTTATGTACTGGCACGCCGTTAAAGCTTTAGAAAAGTCGGTGTTGAACGAAATGGAGGGAAAATTTGCTATGTTGAGCTGCTTGTCAAAGTAGCCAAGAAATTTTTCAACCGCTGTTATCGGGTAACCTTCCCCAAACGTTATCTTTCCGTCCTCAAGTTCGGGTTCGTACTTCTCTGCTTCCTTGAAGAGGCCAAGATCAGTGAGCCGGTCATGGATTTCCTCGCCTCTCTCCTTCAACTCAACCATGGGATATCAACTCAGCTTTTTCCTTATATGATTTAGTATCAACTCGCGGGTATTTAAGTAATCCTTGTTGTCAAATGTCGGAACTCCGAATTCACTGCATTCCTTGAGCGAGTAATCCATCATCACACGATAAGTGTCCAGCTGTTTTGAAAGCCGCTGGCCAGGGGAATTGAAGTGCGTATACTCCTGGCGCTCATTCAGCCTTTTGGTATGGAGGTCCTTGTCCGAAATGTAAATGTACACAGGCAGAATCTTTTCTAGCAGATCTGGGTCAAGCTGGCTTGGAACAAAGTAAAGCGACTCCACGATCAGCGGTTCGCCGTTACTGATGCTCCTCCGCAGGACAGCAGACACGCCGCGGTTAATTATTCTCGCCTGCAGCAGGAACCCCTGCTCTATATTCTCCCTGCTCTTCTCCCCGAATATGGACCATGAATCGTAAACACTGCTTTGGAGGGGCTTGAATTCATCGTATTCCGAGAACGGCCTAATAAACTCCCTCAGATAGTCTCCTGACAGCACAAGGTCAATGCCAAGCTCCTTAGCAACATATCCGGAAATGCTGCTTTTTCCAACCCCCGGGATTCCGCCCACTAAAATGGCTGCTGTCCTGCCGCCCAATCTACTCAACCCCCCATATTTTCTCGAGGTCCCTCGTGTCTATTACTTCCACTACCTGTGATATCACGTCAAGGGACTGGAAAAAGACCCTTTCAGAAAAAGTGGAAGTTGCATCCGATACAACAACGCTGTAGAAATCGTGCATTAATGCTTCAGCAGCGGTTATGAAAACATCGATCTCCGTATAGAACCCGGCAACCATCACCGTGGTTCTTCCCATCTGTCTGATGCGCTCCGCAAGGCCTGAGCCAAAAAAGGCATCCTCTCTTTTTACAGACATAAAAGTGGATTGGTCGTCAGGCAGGTATTTCCTGAATTCTTGCATAAATTTTGCATCCAGGGTCGATTTGGGAGCAGAGTGGGCACTTCTGTTAAAAACCTTGTTCTCCCTGTAGTCAAGCAGGTCATCCGGTGTGCCCTGATAGCCAACCAGATTCGTAAATATTGTAGGCATATTGAACTTCTTTATGGCCCAGGAAAGGTAATCCATTCCCATTGTAAACTCCATCTTGCTGAAACACTTCTCAAAGTTATCCTCGCTGAAGTTGAGGAACAGGATCACAGCCTTAGACGGCTCGACTATCTTTTCGATGGGAACCTTCCTCTGGAATTCCATAAGGGGTAAAGGGCAGTATTTATTTTTAATTTGGCGCATCTATGGTTTATTGCCATCGTTTGACCGGTAAATTTCCAAAAGCCAATTGCATGCAGGGGCGTTCCGGTGGATTTGGAGGATAGTTTACCTGCACACGTTCAGGTTATTTCTTCCATTGAAAGGCCACTTACTGCCGAATAATCATAATTCTTTGCGTCATACCCATCCTCACAGAACTCGTCCCTGTGTTTTATCAGCAGCCAAGCCTCTTTTCCTCCAATCCCCTTGGTTCTGACGAGTGCAAAGGATCCACGAAGCTTCTTTCCATAGAGCCGGAACTTGAGGTTTCCCTCCTCCAGGCTTTTCGACGCCACTTCCTCGGCCTCCGAAACATCGGCAATTTCTTTCCTAACCCCTTTGCTTATTTCTATTTCCGGGCGATAAGTGCCTTCGTCCCAAATCATGACGGTTCCGGCACCATATTTCTGGTCCGGGATTACGCCCTCAAAATGGCGGTAATCAAGATCATGGTCGCCGGTTACCATTGCCAGACGTTTCAACTTATTGTCCAGGGTTGGTCCCTTTGGAATGGACCATGAGGGCATGACCCCTCCAATTTCAAGCCTGAAGTCGTAATGAAGCGAAGTGGCTTTGTGCTTCTGTATGACAAAAACTAGTTCCCGGTTTCCGCTCAACCCATTTGTAATACGCCTGCTCATATAATCATGATCAGGAAGAAGAATCATTTATCCAGGCGACAAGAGGAATCAGTTCAGAAATTTCGCCCATCCTTCCGGCTTCTGCTTCCCAAACTCGACCTTTTCAGAGCCAAGGAAACTGGAAAATCCCTCTAATGTTTCCAGAAGCAATTCAGGGATCTCCAAGTCTGTCCGAAAACCATCCTCTGCATATACGGAATTTATCTTGAGTACATTCCTTTCCTTGTCCAGTTTGGCATCGACCCGGCCCACTAGGCTGTCGCCCCAAAGTATTGGAAGGACATAGGTGCCAAACTTTCTCTTCTCCTTAGGCACAAACTGCTCAAGAATATAGTCAAAATTGAACAGCCTTCTGGTTCTCTCCCTGATTGTTATCAGGTTATCGAACGGTGAAATGAGCTTGAGAGAGGGTTCCCATTTGTCGGCCTCAATTTTATCAAGCAACCGGATATCGTCAGAGTGTATGAAGGACTTTTTCCATCTCTTTTCGCCCTCTATGCAGATCCTGGAAATCTTACCCTCATTCTCCAGATCCTCGAGCGTGGCTTCAAGGTTCCAGTAGCGTCCCCTAACAAAGTACCTCACTATGTCGAATGCAGGAGCAATCCCCAATGGCTTGAGCGCTCTTTGTGCCATAAGGCGCTCAAGTTTTTCAGGCTCCAACTCATCCCTATCTGCCCAATCAGGAAGGAAATCTTCAGTTAGAGACCATAGGTTTTGATTACCGGCATGCCCTGAGACCATGACTTTGCCCATCATATGAAGGTGATGCAGTAAAGTGGTTACTTCGTTTCCGGAAGACCAGCCGTCTTCGCTTTTTCCCCTTTTTCCAAAACTTCTGAACTGCTTAATTTCAGCCGGCCCTTCCCTGAGCTTGCCAATCACCTGTTCCTTTAGTTCTTTATGACTATCAATAAAATTCGTCGCTGTGCTGATGTGAGACCGCCACCACCTTCCCAGCGATTCGGGGTATCCTTTCATGAGTGCATTGAAAATAGGGTAATCCTCTGTAAGGACAAGAACTGCTATGGGGGTCCAATGAAGGAACGCGTCTTTATCCTCCCACATTACCCGGTCGAGTTCGGCCCAATTGAAATTTCCCAACCTGCTCCATATGGATATGAGATGGGACGGGGCCACAACTGTTACGGGGTCCCATTGAACATATGCTATGTCCCTGACCAAGTTGGTAATCTTCTCCCTGAAATTTCCGCCGATGTTATTTCCCACCAGGTGCTGTTTGGTGATGAAAAGTCGCCTGGCATTTTGGGGAGTTATCGTTAGTACATCAGTATCCATAGGAAGCTGACCGATCCATAATCTACTTCCATATATACTTACTTGGTAGGGATTCAAAATTGCATTTCAATTTCAAAGTTCCATCTCCATGAAAGCCCAGTTTTTGCAAATTTGCTATGGTTTTGAGGAGAGACTGCTGAATTTACCAACGTGTGTTATTATCTAAACTTTATTTAACAAAAATTTTAATATTATCGCGGAGTAGAACCCTTGAGACAAAGGCAACATTCGGGCTATTTAATCAAGAAATACGTATTTAAATGGTTTCCCAGAAAAACCCAACTGGGCAATGGAATCTAGCCGTAAAGGTACTTCGAAGTGGCCAGGTATTACGGAGATGGAACATGTATTCAGCAGAAAACCGCGGAAGCGGGCATTATGATAAAATAATATTAACGGCGAAAGTAGAAAAGGTCAACAAGATATTAGGCAAGGGAAACAGGTCCAAATCGTGTCATTCCCCCATCCATTTTGCAGTTTCAGGATGAGTTCTGCGCAACCAGCTATTATGATCGTAAGAGGAGGGGAATAGAACTATGATACGAAAGAAATACCTGGAGGAAAAATTTCCCACGACTTTTGAATATTTTTCTAAGGTGGGGCTTTCCACTGAAGAATTTTTTGCCTATATCACACTGGTGACAAAGGGTCAGATGAAGGTATCGGACTTGAGTAACGTATTGGAAATGGACAGGACAAAGGTATACCGTTTGCTTAAGAATCTCGAGAAATTCGCTGCAGTGGAAATAGTCAGGGGCCATCCAATCTACTATAAATCTGCCCCACTTGACGAGTTGCTTTCCAGGATTGTTTCAAGCAAGGAACATGAACTCAACAATATGAAAGACAACATGTCAAAGGCCATCGAGTCTTTCAAGAGCAATATTTCAATAAATGATGACAGCGACTACACACAAGTCGGGTTCCGCTTCAGATTCATTGAGGGAGATCCCCTGCTTCTGTCTGAAGCCTTAAAGATTATCCGCAACACAAAGAATGAGTTAAAAATTGCAGTAGACAAGTTCACCTTCCTCAAATTTCACAGATCAGACCTCCTGCCTGCAATAGTTGAATGCATAGACAGGGGGGTCTCAGTAAGCATGGTCAGCGAGGATGATCAGTACATCAGGGAATCGGTTAAAAAATACCAGGGAGACGAGATCGTAAGATTCTTTCACTATAATTTCTACCCTGTATTTCTCGTATCTGACAAGTCAGAGCTCATTGTGGTGATGGATACAGGGAGCAGGAATTCTGACACTGAAACCACAAAGGTGACCCTTGGGTTCTGGTGCAGCTCCATCCCATTTGCCACCAGGATGGCTTCAATGTTTGATTATATATGGGAACGTCTGGCCATCGACATAACCTGAACATGCTACTGCCGGCGGGCAAGGTACAAACAAATTGTTTTCCAGGGCCATTCGGTTCGTCTTACTATGGTATTTAAATTTTTGCCAGTTCAACTTTGCACAGGCGACCCGTTATATTATTTCCAATAGATTGACGGCCGGAGGTAAAACATGAACAAGAAACTAATGTTGTTTATGGTAGTGGCAGCGGCCATTGTAATACCCTCCGTTGCATATGCTGAAGTAGCCGTGAGTACTACAACCTCAGTAAGCACTACTTCAACAGCAACGAGTGTTGTTACAATTCAGACCGCTTCCAACTATCCACAGGCAAACGCAGCTGGATATTTGACATTGGGAACTACGACAAGCGGAGCAACTTCCATAGCTCTTAACGGGCTGGCAGGCTCCGGAACGATTGCCATGGCAAACGTCCTTGAACTAATGCCGTCTCAGAGCGGAAATGTGACCCTCGGCGTCACGCTTCCTGCAGGCGTTACAATGGTAATTTCGCCCTCCACTCAGGCGATAGTTACCACGAGTTCAGGCGTCACCGTTGGCACTTCAACAGGCTTGACAACTGGATCCATAACTGCGGGAGTTCTTAGCGGCGCACTACACATAGCGGGCTCCGGGACGCTGACAACCACATCCAGCTTTACGGTCACTGCAGGTGTTCCCGTAATGATCGGTTTTGTCCTTAACAACAACATCGGGGCAAACACGGGCTCGATTGTAGTTAGCTACAACTCTGGATAAGGAGGCCACCTCCTTCATTTTTTTACTTTATCTAAATAATTTAGTTGAGGGGAGAACATGCAATCAAAGGTATTCGCAGCATTTTCCATGATGCTCTTACTGCTATTGGCCGTAACTTCGGTATCCGTTGCGGAACTGGACGTTCATACCAATGCTGCTGTTACTACTACTTCTACTATGCCACAGGCTGTTCCGCAAACCCAGGGGCCGGATTTTTCGACCGCGTCCGGATACATATCCTTTTCAGGTTTGGGGACAGCGGATGCGAGTCTTAGCCTGTCTGCGGTTGCATCAATCATAGATCTTACAAACATAATAACCATAACGCCGAACGTAACCGGTAGCATGTACCTGGAATACAATCTGCCGCAAGGCGTGACAATGTATCTTAATTCCGTGTTGATTAGTGTGCTAATAGTTACGCTCACTCTTTCCGGAACCGCATTTGCAGGCACAGGAAGTCTATCGGTTTCAAACGCAATCAGTGTGACAGCAGGGCAGCCACTCTACCTCTCATTCGTAATGGACGCGAGCTCCTCGTCAAACGGGTACGTAAACCTTGCATTTACACCGGACTAAATCTACTACTATACCATCATTTTTTACAGGTCAAACCCTGCTGTTATGCCGTTAATTCAGCGAATGATTGATATTTTGTCCTTTTTTCCGGGGAGTTGCCTTATCCAGTTGAAGAGGCACGGTCGTTGAAGGCCTCTTTATCTGCCCTATGATCCTAAAGCCATCTGAACGGAGGCAATTCAAGGGCTCTCTCGAAATCTGCCCTGGAATGTACCGGTTTCTCGTCGAAATGAGACACTATTACCCACTTGAATGGAAACTCAAGCATCGCCTGCAGGGCAGGCACCTCTTTGCTCAAGTGCCACGGCGAATCCCAGACTCTGAGTTCCCCTTCGTGTTCTGTGAGGGCATCCCCAAAGACTAAGGTGTGGTGCTCTGGAAGGAATATGGGTGTCTCAGCTCGGCCCCTGGCATCATACAACGGAAGGAGACCTCCGGGAAGCTCGTCTCCAGCGATAACAGGGGTGAGATCAGTGTTTGGTACCTGATCCCGGAAAAAGAACATTGGGCCATAAGCTCTTGCTCCGTATCTTCTGACAAACATGTCTATGTCACGCACATGATCCGGCATAGTGACAATCGCCATAGTTGGTGGTCTCGAGTCCAGCCGTTCCCAAAGGCCAATGCAATCCATGGAAGGGGAGAGCGGATCAATCAATATCCTCTCACCACCTGACTCTACGTAAGTCGAAGCAACCACTTCCGGATAGTCTTCATCTTTGTTCCAGAATGGGTGCCTTGCGAGCCATACCCATAAACCAGTTGACACCTCCTTAATGCCAACCTTTGGATCCATAAGGCATGTAAACTAAATTCCATAAGAAGTCTGCTATTTCTGTCATACTGCAATCAAGTGCTTCTTAAATCCGGCTGCGCACCCGGTGTAAAAATGAGGCTTCAGAGTGTTTCTTGGAATAACACACCGGGAAATTATTCATGCTAAACAGATGCTAGTTAATATCAACACTTTTTATAATTAAATAAGAATAATATTCATAATTTGTATCAATTGGAAGTGATTATAAATGGCAAAAAGAAAGGGGAATGGGCCTTACGTATTGATGGGCACTGTATTGACGGTTCTATTTGTTATGAGCGGGTTAATCTTTGTCTCACCGCCTCAGGCTGCATCATCCGAATCTCAGATTTTGCAGCCATCCATTTCGACGCAATCATTGACCGACTGGCATGATGGGACAAACCAAAGCACAGCACTATTGACTGTTACATACTCTGAAAACTATTCAACGGTCAGCCAGCCCATAAACAATACAATGACACAGATGGATTTGCTGCAACGGTTTATGTGGCTGCAGTACAATGACAGCACTGGAGCAAGGGTGGGCTTTGAGCTTCACTGCGTTTTTTACCCCGGAGGAATTAATATCACCGACCAGAAAGTGGTCAATTGGAGCAAGCTATACAATATCGAGCTGATCCTTCACAGCGAATCCTGGGAACTCAACAGAACAGTTGGCACCATGTACAGTTTTCAGGGTTTTGATATCGTCAAGGGTAATGCTAGCGATGTATCGCTTTCTAAAATCAATGAAGGTAACGGTTCATACTTCTATGCAGTCAACAATACAATCGGCAGCATCAGCTACTGGGCCAACTATGCAAAAATTGGAAATGTGGTGCTCTCTATCGGCCCAGGCAATGAATCAATAGCTAAATTCAATGTGCTGGTTAACGCCACCATAAATGACGGCACATCCTCCGGGTATCAGCCCAACTTGACCCAGGAACCAGTTTCAGCAATGTTTTCATTCACAGTTACTCACAATCTTACCGCTACCGAGTACAAATATGGTGCAAATGTCGACTGGAGTTCATCAAAGTATTTCCCAACCAGCGTTCCAATGAAGAAAGGAGATCACTACAGTCTGGTTGCGAATGACCTGCTCATGTTCTATGTTGGCGGCACTAACGGCGAAGTAAAGAAATTTACCACAGATTCAGGGAATGATACTGCCATCTACAGCATGAACAATAATACGCTATGCAAGGAACTCTTCACGACCAGCTATTCTATCGACAATGGAACCAACTTGCTCAATACAACCAGGATTTATGTCAGTGACTCGACACACGACCAGTTTGGCAACGTTTCTTCAGTCTATGTTGTATTTGGCGGTTTCACTTACGGCAACAGTTCCAGCTTATCTTTTGACCCAGCAGTCATCACACCCAATACCATCAAGCCGGGCGGAGCGCCATTAGACAATGGGTCCCTGCTTCCATATGTAGCGGCGATAGCTGTTATTGTTATTGGAGCCGGCATCGTATTTAGGCTGAAAAAGAGGTGAGTGGTACACCTCCTTTCTCTTATTTCCTTAATCCAGCCTAAAGGATGTCCGTTTCCGCTGTAAATATTTCATATCGCGGTCCACACTAGTGTAATAAATTCGTTATCAAGTGTAATGCGGCAAGTCGGAAAAATAAGATTCTTAAATCAATGTGAGAAACTCAGATTACAGTCATTGGTGTTCATCTGTTGCCTAAATTAGGGTCGTCTACAGAGTCATTTTCCGCAGTCATTTTCTGAATCTCAACATTGTCGGAAATAGGGGCTGGCTCCATAGTCGAATCGGATTCCTGCACTATCCTGTACTCCCTCCTTCTTTTTTCTTCCTTGCACTCTGGGCACCTAACGAGCCCCAGTCCCGGAAATGTAAAACCGAGATGCGTTAGCTTAATGTCTGCGATTGGAGCTTTAAAGACGAAACCGCAATCCGGGCATTCAAGATACTTTGCCATACTGACCTGTATTGCATCGACTTCACTGTAATTAATCTGCCCATGTGCCATTAAAGATGTATAGGGCCAGTCATTGCCGGTATTTCAGAAATGCTCATTGAAAGAGTTGAATACGAAGCATCGCCTTTTAAGGACATCCGACTCCGGTTCATTTAAGCAAGTCTTCAAGTGGATTGCTCATTTCCCTTATTTCCTGCACTTTTACGTTTGCTGCGGCCAATTTCTGTACCACCATCGATACATCGTCCGGCGAATCAAGTTCTATGATGTAGTACCTTCCCTGGAGTTTCGCCTCCGGAAAAACACCTTTAATGTTATCCGCCCTCACGCCGATCACATACTTTCCAAGAGGTATCTTATCTATGTCCCCGCTGTAAGCGATGTTCCCGTCGTCAATAATGATGGCCTGCTTCCCAATCTCCCTAGCTTCATACAGGTTGTGTGATGAATAAAGCACAATCTTATCCTTGGAAATTCCTACAATGTCTTTCCTTACTTCACTTGCGACAGTAGGATCGAGGTTTGTTGTGGGCTCATCAAACAGGTATATGCTGCGGTCCCGCAGAAGACATTTCGCAAGAGATACCCGTTTCTTCTGTCCTTGGCTCAGTGAAACGTAGGATTTATCAATCAGGCTTTCAAGCCCTAGCATCTTCACTGTGCGCTCCATCTCATCTTCACCCGCTTCCATAAGCATTGCAAAGAGCTCTATTATTTCTCCAACTGACATGCTAACTGGAACACCGGACTGGTGTGACAGGTATACGCACTTCTGCCTTGCTTCTGGATGATTATATGGATCAAGGCCATCAATTGTGAGCGTACCTTTATAGAGTTTCAGAATGCCAGTTACTGTACGGAAAAATGTGGTCTTGCCGGCCCCGTTCTTCCCCAGCACAACATAGATCCCCGGCTTGTCGATTGATATGCTTATATCATGGAGTACCTGTTTCCCATAATAACCGGTTGAAAGTCCAACAGCTTCAATATTAGTCATTTATCCACCTATGAAAGAAACCTCTCCCGCACCATCCTCACAGTCGTGAAAAAGAAAACGGCCAGGAAAACTACGAATGCCCCTGCAACGTAAGCTCCAAGGATGACGTATAGCTGATTGAAATCTATTGACCCGAACAGGCCCCTCGCCGAGAACACTGAAAAAAAGAGCGGAAGGACGGCCACTATAACTCCGAAAACTGGTGCTAGTCCTGCTGGAGAGTTAACAAATGTCATCTTTTTAGTCAAGGCCTGGGACGCAAACGCAATGGATGTCCCGATCAATACGGCTATAATCGAAATTGGAGCAGTATAGATTAAAAGTTCCTTCAAAAAGAGTGGGGGCACACTCCCATTAAGGACGACAAAAACAATAATTATCTCAACAATTGCTATGGTGATTGTAACTGCAGCAACTATTACTGCTGTGAGCATTATGGCCCAGAATATATCGCCAGTCTCAAACCTTGTGGAGGAAAGTATGAATTCAAAAAATCCATTATCCCTGTCCTCGCTGTAAAGGGCAGGAGCCATCATGGTGCCAACAACGGTGAATACTGGTGCAATGAAGGGAAGTATTATTGCCACCAGGTAGAGCGAAACGTCCTTTAGCCCCAGGGACTGGGCAAACACTTTTAGGGCTTCAGCCCCGGAACCTCCACTGCTCCTTCCACCCACAGCTGTGAAGATTATCAGGAAGAAAAGCGGGAGTACTATTCCCATTAGGAAGTATGCTCTTCCTTCTTTCATATAGCGCTTCAGGTAAAGTCCCAGCAGAAGTCTATCCAAGTTTGCCACTTCCATTACAAACGTTCTTTACGAGGGCAGGGTTAAACGGCAACATTGTCACCATACTCATACACTCAATTACATCACAGCCCAACATCCCTTTGCTTTCCTGAATTTCAACAGAAAATGAATTGGCAGCGCATCTGGCTACCAGACCCGGTCGGAAAGTTTTCGGTCGACAGTCACGGTTTAAATAAATCTCTTGCGGGATCAGTGGATGCTTGAAATGATAAAAAACCATTTTTGTTCTGCTCCTGCTAGAGCTATTAAGCATCATATGGTTATTAAAATTATACTTTCAATTGTAATTTGTATTAAGGCAGTCAGACTGAAATTCAATGCATTTCACACCTATGACAATAACCGTGCTTTGAAAGTCCAATCCTCCAGCAATGCTATAGGGACAGGCGAGTCGAAAGTTGCAATATGGAGATCAAGCTGCTGCAGAAAACTGAGGTTAGGGTATTAAACCGTATTGGCATATTATGTGGCGCTTGCAGGTATAATGGACTTAAACGGATAAACTACCAAGCCTATATTATCATATAATAGCATTATCCGTTGGTGGTCGGGTGAAAGAAAAAACTATTGTCATAACTGGTGCAAGTGACGGCATAGGGCGCGCCGCCGCAACAAATCTGAAATCCAGCGGCGCTAATGTTGTAATAACCGGAAGATCGAAAGAAAAGACTAAAGCCGTGGCGGAAGAGCTCAAGGTGCCCTATTATGTTGCGGATTTTTCAAAGCTGGCCGAAGTGAGGAAACTCGGCGCAGACCTAATAAGAGACTTCACTACCATAGATGTTCTTGCTAACAATGCCGGAGGGATTATGGGTTCTGAGAGAAGCATAACCGAAGACGGTTATGACCGAACAATCCAGGTGAATCATCTTGCTGGTTTTTTACTCACAAATATTCTTATGGACACTCTTTGCTCGTCAAGGGCAACGATAATAAATACTTCCAGTGCTGCACAGCAATTTTCAGGTGTCGTGGACACAACAGACCTAACGCTGGAAAAGGGGTATAGCCGAATGGGTTCCTATGGCAAGAGCAAGCTCATGAACGTTCTCTTTACTAAGGAGCTTCATAGGCGTTTCCACACTCAAGGAATTTCTGCTGCTGCTTTTCATCCGGGGGTTGTAAGGACAAATTTCGGTGAGGAGTTTGGCGGAAGTACCAAGCTTCTTTATTCCGGCCCCATAAAATACGTTTTGAAAACGCCTGAAAAAGGGGCAGATACACTAATCTGGCTCGCGACAGGCATACCTGGAAAAGACTGGACTCCAGGGGAATACTATAGCAACAGGCACATCAAGCGTCCCAATAAGCAGGCTGAAGACCCTCAAAACGCAAAGACTCTTTGGGACACATCGCTAAAGGCAACAGGGCTGGCATGATTGTTTAAGGTGATACGGTTGGGTTGGTATTGCTTGGGACGCATGCAGCATTTTTTTCACCATTCTATTGTCTCGCAGCATTAGCAGACTCTGCCATTAAGTCCTGGCCATCTTCCAACTTGTTACGCTTTAAGAGAGAGAACGAAGAAGGCCTCAATTTAAGCTTGGAAATTTAATAACACTATGCGAAAAGCTGTCCGTAATTTTAATAACTGTTTTTTGGAGGTACAAAATGAAAACTGATCTGCAGATAAACAGATTTGGAATAGGTTGACAAAATTTATCGCTTTCTATTTAATCATGCAAATCTTTTAATATAGATTATTGGTTCAACTACAGTGAATTGCCCTAATTGTAATATTGAACTTTCTGGATTGGAAGATTCCTGTCCGAGCTGTGGAAATTCTCTAAAAGAGACTTTCTCAAGCAGAATATCAAAAAAGGTTGACAATGCCATCGGAGAAGGTGGAGTTGCACCAATATACGCGGGGTTCCAGAAAAAATCCAATAAAATTGTGCTATCATTCCTCTCCATATTGCTGGTAATTGAAATAGTGGTGTTTACCTTTTCAATGCAGCATGGCCTTCCATTTTACATCCCGCTCGTATTCCTCTCTATTACCATATTTGGATTTGCAATGACTCTGCGGTCCAACAAGAAGATAAGCCAGATAGATTTCAAGGACCCTGAACGCAATTATGAGAGGCAGATGGATCAGTCCATTTATAAGGGCGTAACCGCTGGAAAACCAGGTACAAATGTTTTCGGAGATGAAAAAATAAGTCTTGGCCAGGGGGAATCACTGATCACTTATCTGACCCCAATCTACAGACTTCAGAATAACTTCACGGGCATAAGCCAGGTGTCAGCGGAACGCTTCACTGAAAACGTTATAGCTGTCACAAACAGGAGAGTTCTTTTCTTCACGGTTGCACTCCCTGGCCAGGGAATGCTTATTGGAGGAGCATCTCAGGATATGCTGAATTCTGAACTAAAAAGAAACAGCATAAAAGAAATGGTGGCAAACGAGCTTTTGCAGCTAAAGTCCGGCAAATCAATAGATCATTTCCCAAATGACTTCTGGATAGCCAGGGAATCACTGGCTCAAGTTCAATATCTCAAGGGAGCCGGTCCTTTTAAGTACATTTCGGCAGGTGCACTGGGATTTATTCCAGAGGGAGGAAAAAAACTGAAGTATCAGGTGGTCGATTCTACAAACTTTGACCAAATCATAGATTTGCTTGACGCAAAAAAGAAAATGGCGATCTGACATCGACGCGCCTTTTTGATCCACTTATTTTTTTATCGGTGCAAAAAACTGGACTGCATTCGATATAATCTGAAGCAATCAAGGTAGTTCAGAGGGGGTCGAATAATCTTTGGAATAGCGCTGAAACATACCGAATAGAAGAATTTTAGCAGCCAAACCTCTACGTGCGGTCAGATTTCATAATTGACAATTCATCTGTTGCGATTTACTCGTAAGTGTCAAGATTTGCGTTAATACCTGTAACGCTCAGCTTCATTTTTGAAGGCCTTTTTGTCGGCTAGGCTGAAGAATTTCTATTCCGTGGTGCCATGCAAACTGCCTTAAACATGCGATTTACTTCCATGACCGTAATAAAAGTCAGGCAAGGAACAATCATACCATCGGTGATTCTTGGCGGAGTTCATTATATCCAAACTGTTCTGGGGCAGCCGTTCGGAACAACATTGATACAAATCACGTTCGCAACATTCTTTGGAATGGTGGTAGCCGCATACTATGATAGAGTGGATCATTTGGCGGGAGCTGCATGGAGTCCTAATTTTGCGGATTTCACAGGCATGGCAATTCAATTCATTTCGATTGAATTCTACTAATGAATTCATTTTTTAATTTGTAGATCCACAATTAAGGTGAACCAATTGCATGGGACAGTCTGAAGTGGCAATTACTGACATTTGGTAACAAAGTGTCTAATCAGATTGTACGCGGCCACTCTCATTTTTTGAGTTGTAAAAAATCATTTGCGCCTCATCAATGTTGTACGAAACAATGTATCTCTTCAGGAAGTCGTGTCCAATCAACCCCTCGTGTATTATGTCCTGAAAGATCACCTTTGGGTTTTTCTGCATTAATCCAGGAAAATCTTCCAATGCAATTTCTCCTTTCATCTCTGTAAGAAATCTTTCATAATTGTGTCCAGTTTCATCTGTTCCTCTAATTGA
>JBJKST010000044.1:0-114173 GCA_046703705.1 Thermoplasmataceae archaeon | reverse complement strand
TCCTTAGCCGCTGAAAGCAAGAAGAGCCAGAAGCCTTTACTGAAGGTCATAGAACCGAAGAAAAACTCAGCTGACCCTTCAGATCCCATGCCATTGTTAATAGCGCTCCATGGAAACAATGAATCAGCCGAAGATTCCATGGAGATATGGAAATTCATGGCTGAAAAGGGATGGCTCGTTGCGCTACCCCAATCGAGCCAGACTTCCATGCCCGGTGCATATGTATGGAATGAGGCGTCTGTGGCGATTCCTGAGGTAAGAGCGCATTATGACGAATTGAAAAGCAAGTACAGGATCGATGCTGACAAAACAGTGATAGCAGGCTTCTCCATGGGAGGTGCACTTGCAGCAAGACTGTGCCTTAGACAATCAGTCCCTTGCAGGAGATTTATTCTTATGGGCCCTTACCTGAAAAAAACAACTGACCTGGGAGAGATGGTGAAGATTTTCAGTTCAGTAAAGGGTAAAGGATACTTGGTAGTGGGGGAAGACGACGCAGAGTGCATAGATGAGACAAAGAGCCTGTATGATATGCTTACAAGCAATGGGATCGACTGCAGGATAGACATCATACCAGGTCTGGGCCATGAGTATCCTGAAGGCTTTGAGGAAATGATCGGCAAACAAATTGAGTTCTTGTTGGAGAAACTGCCCTGAGCTTATTTCTGCCAAATAATCCCATACATTGACAGTTGACATGCCTTCTTCTCACTGAAGCCAACCTTGGGAATCGAGCCACCGTCTCTATTTCCGCAGCAAATGTCTTATCATATGGCCCATATAAGAAGCAATGAGCCCGGATATTTCCGTCATAATTCTCCTTTTTGGGTGGGGGGAAAGTGAAAAAAGGTCAGTAGAGTCCGTATTGAAACAGGATATTGACCGTGAAAGAATGGAAATCATTGCGGTCACGAATAATCCCGATGAACAAATGGCAGAATACCTGAAAAATAACAATATATTTTCTGTATATGAGCGCGCCGAAAGTGTGGGCTCTAAGGTGGCGGTTGGTGTTGAAAAGTCAAGCGCCCCTGTTGTCACTTTTCTCGAGGGCGGGGACCTTTATTCGCCGGACAGGGTCGCACAGTCTGCTGACCTCATCAATGAGGATGAGAGGAACATGTACCACCACAGTTCCATTATCCCGATAGATGATGAGGGGCAGACCATAAACGGCCTGCATTTCAACAATATTGGCTACGACCTCTATACAAGCCAGGATGACGTTCCATTTGCTTTTCCACAGGTAATGAGGTCAAATGCAGCGCGGCATGTCAGTGCGGTAACCTGCAGGAAGAGTGCCATAGAGAAGTACCTCAATCTTATTTTCAACGTTCACCAGTCTGCAGATATAGCACTCCTGGCAGTATGCCTCCAGTATGGCGGGAGGTCAATGTTTGACAGTTCTGCCCGGACTATGTGCAGAATCAATACTTTTGAAGGGGAAGATCGTTTGAGAAAATTGCTGGAGCAGGAGAAGTCTTTCCATTTAAGCAGAATAGAAGACATGGAGACCCTCGAGCGCACTTTGAAACAGCAAAGGGCACTTGACATTCCCAGAGCAGAAAAAATATACAGCAGGATAGCCCTTTCGCTAATTTCCGATGATCCTGCCCATAGGCTGGGCTTCACCACAATGCTCCATTATTTCATAATAGGGCTTTTCGAGCATTACAAGGAGTTTCGACAATGGATGTGGGCGAGTTGGGTTGGAAAATTATCGGCCGGATACGCAAGGAGAAGATTCGTAGGGAAACTCTCCCAGCAATCATGGAACATGCGGATGTGAAATTTTCTTGCACTTTATTGCCGGCTGAAACTATAATGCTTCCGCTGCTCCCGGACAAGACTTCATAGGTTAATGCCCCTGCAATCAGGCATTTTTTTGAGGTTCAACCTGCATCCCTGTTTATTGATGATCCAGATTTACAGTTGGGCAACAGGTGCCGGTGCTTTATTATACTGCTTCCTTGAGCTGGGCCTCATTCCTCCTAAGCCTTACTGTGTTGTTGTGTGCCACTTTCATGAGATCAGGGTAGGCATGGTTGTACTTTTCTTTGATGAGCCCTATGCTTGATTCGAGTGAAATCCTGTGCCCCGGGCTGATTATTGTGCCACTGTTGAGCATGTAACCTATTTCTCTGCCCCTGTAGACAATCAGGTTCTGCTTTATATTGCCGAGCAAAAGAGATTTGGCTATCCCGACAGTGGCCTTGTTCAGGCAGACGCCGGTTTCTGATGCAAGGCCAAAAAACCGCGGATGGATTATGCCATTGCCGTCAATCAGCAAGGTTCCTGGGAAATTCCGGGCAAGGCTTTTTACAAACCTGTATTCACGGTAGAAGAGATATCCCGGGATGTACGGGAAATTTGCATCCATCACGGCATCACTGCCAATATATTCCCCGTCTTCCTCGTATACAAAGTGGGCATAGCCTTTCAGTGCATCGTATGAAACATCGACTGCACCGAGTATATCCTCGTCGTAGTCGTCTTCCAGTGAAAGCCTTTCTGACATTCTTTCCTGTTCTTCTCTCATCTTCTCCAGTGGGTAATCCGTGTCGAAATCGCTGAAGAGGTGCGATTCCATGAACTTGACACGCCCTGATGTGACTGTGATGCCTTCGCCCCTAAGTATTCTTGAATTCTCCCTTATCTCGTCCGGGCTGTTATAGCCTCCAAGTTCTCCTGAAGCCCTGACAAGCCTGTGAAGCGGGATATCGTCCTGCCCCCTGAGTGCTGACTGCATATAAGCACAGGCTACGGCGGACACCCTGTCCCCTAATGCGGTTGCCATTTCCCTGTACGAAGTTACCTTTCCCTCCGGTATCTGCTTCACCAAATTTATGAAATACGAATAAAGATCAAACTCTTCGAACGGACTGTTGATCAGCACACAGTTCACCCAATGTTTAAAACTGGTTCACCGAAAAGAACTTTATGCCTCAATTTTAGCCTGATTAAAAACCTTTAATTTAAACTCACAATTCCCGTCCTGATCTACATGTTTGAGTCCTCCTTCCGCAATATCGCCAAGTTCTCAGCCAGGCACAGTACTGGAATAATCATATTCTGGGTTATTGCGCTAATTCTAGTTGCACCTTCCTCAACATTGTTCCTGAGCAATACTTCTTACGACCTGAGCGGGAGCATAGTGCCTGCAGACTCCATGGCACAGGAGGCAAGCAACCTTCAGTCCCAGTATTTTTCTTCCACAGGCGGGCCGGGCTCAAGCGGACAGGCTCTGCTCATTGTCACCAATAACACCAGCGTAACGACACAGAAAGGTGCCCAGGGGATGATGAGCCTTGAGCATGATATTTCAAACTACCTTAGCAACATTAACGGTTTCGAGAATATCACCAGCGCCTTCACACTGGAGAACACCACACTTTACAATTTCGCGAAGGGAGTCAAGATCGAGCTGAATTCCACCTATGGCCTCATAAGCACCCTCAACTCACAGATAACCCTTCTCAATGGTAGCATCAACCAGACCATTGGCCTCATTTATGGCCTGCCTATCTATTACCTGAATGCCTTCAGCAATTCAAACGGCAACCTTTCGTACGCTTATAACCAGACCCTGCTGCTTACCGGCTACAACTTGACTTCTGTTCTCTACGTAAACAGCTTCACCCAGTACTGGAACAGCTCATACACCACTTCCCCTTACCCGACCATCGTCATGAACGACTCAGTGGATTATGCGCTGCACAATCCTGCCTCCCCCTTCCTGAACGCAGTTCTAGATAATAGCCCTCAAACTAAGTCTCTAATGTATGGAATCAACGCAAACTACTCTTTCCTGAATTACAGCAATGAACTCCCCTATTATTACAATAATACCAACTATAACTCTTTTGTAAAGAATTACACAATAAGCACCTTTTCAACACAACTCTCTTCCAATTCAACACTCTCTTCATTCCTTAATGACAGCCTGAACCTTTCGGTTGACAGCTTCCTGAACAGGATCTATGCACTGGGCCAGCCTGCAACCGGGCCACAGATAATGCAGGCACTTATACCCATGATATACAATGGAACCGAATACACCCTCAAGGGAAGCCCGCTGATCAGCTTCAACCCGGCAACACTGACTGGCTTCCTGAATGCAGTCAATTCTTCGGACAACATGTCTGTCCTGGTCAGCCAAGAGCTTCAGCAGGGCTCGTTTTCCACGTATCCAATCATCCCCGCACCGTATGTATTCCACCAGTTTGTCGGGTATGACAACAGCACTACGATAATCATTGCAAGCTTTTCGCAGAATTACAGCCTGAATGTAGTGAACACTGTCACCGATATTTCCAACAATTACTCAAAGACCGGGGGCAAACTTCCAAACAGCAGCTACTACGTTGCGGGAACGAGCGCCCTGGACCAGCAGCTGAACAATGAGATACTGAACGGCATGGTCCGTGCCCTGCTCATAGGGATTGTACTGTCCATTATAATCGTAGGGCTATTCTTCAGGTCACCAATTGCAGCCTTCATTCCACTGGCAGTTTTCGGCTTCTCAACCGTCCTTTCAATGGGGCTCAACGGGCTGCTCTACAAGTATGTCTTCCACACGACTATTTCATTTATCACTCCTACGTTGCTGCTCATACTGATACTGGGGCTCACCAGCGACTATGTCGTGTACATAATGTCGAGGTACCGCCAGGAGAGGAGGAAGGGCAACCCCACTGCCCTGTTTGATGCAGGCCAATGGGCCGGACACGCAGTTTTCACTTCCGGAATCACAGTGGCTCTTTCATATATAGTCCTCTGGATCTCGAACATCCCCATATTCAGCGATTCCGGCCTGACCAATGCAATTGGCGTAGTTATTTCCATAATGCTGGCAAACACTTTCCTCATCGCAATATTGGAAAAGACCGGCACCAGGCTCTACTGGCCTTCCAACATAACGCACGCAGAGAAGTTCCCGCTTGAGAAGTCAATGACCAGGATAGCAGGAGTGGTAAAGAACAACAAGAAGAAGACACTCGTGGTGTTCCTTGTGGTAACATTCCTCGCGTCCTACGTTTACTTCATCACTCCTACCAGCATGAACGTCTTTGACCTTGTGCCATCAAGCAGCGGCATAAAAGCACTGGAAGTTGTTAACAATTCATTTAACGGCGATTTCTTCGACAGGGCATACATAGTGATGGACCTGAAGTCACCGGTCCTGGTTAACGGGACATACAACTTAACCGAAATGAAGCAGATCAGTTCCCTGGAACAGTCACTGCTCAACCGGTCCGAAGTCTCACAGGTGTATGGGCCAACTTTCCCATATGGCTTCTATGTGCCTCCGGATTTCTCATCTGTCCCCTCGAGCTACACATCAACTTACAAGAATCAGACTAACACGTTCATAGGCAATGATTCACACTATGTCACCATAGATTTCCAGCTTTCAACTGTTAGCTGGAGAAACCAGGCCAGTGACTTCATAACTCAGCTTCCGGCCATAATCAACAGCTCACTGGATTCCTCGGGTGCCATTTCACAGGGAACGGTTCAGGCATATTACATCGGAGGGCTAACGCAGTCACTGAATGATGCTCACTCGTACACGCAATCCACTTTCACCAAGATAGTGCCGATTCTCCTCATTGCAATATTCGCAGTCCTGCTCATACAGTTAAGCTCTCTTTTCACGCCCATACGGCTCATTGCCATGGTAGTATCTTCCGTTCTGGTAGCTCTCTCAGCAGTGTTCCTGATCATCTACTTCTGGAGGAACGAGCCGATACTCATCTTCCTCCCATTATTCACTTTCATAACATTGCTGGCCGTCGGGCTGGACTATGACATATTCATGGTGACCAGGGTCAGGGAGGAAGTACTGAGAGGAATGAGCGACGAAGATGCCACATTGCTCAGCATAAAGGAGAACGGCGGTGTAATTGTGACACTTGGCCTCCTGCTCTTCGTTACCTTTGGCGCGCTGTATACAAGTGGAATAGGCATCATGCAGGAGATTGGACTCGGGCTTGCCCTCGGCGTGCTGGTCGACACCTTCGTGAGCTGGCCGTTCTTCGTTCCCACCATAATGATGTTCCTGAAGAAATGGAACTGGTGGCCGTCAAAGATGAAGACAAAAGATAACAACAATTAATTAATCGTTATTTCTCTTTATTTTTCCCTATTTTGAAGGTTAACAGTTTTAGAAAAAGCATATATATCAATGGACAATCTACCAGTGAATCCTATGAAAACCTATCTGAAAGTAACTTTTTCAAGTGAAGGGGCAAAACCAAGTGAGGTAATAAACAGACTCAGATCGCTGGGATTCAAGCCTGTCATTGGCGAACAGGATCTCGTTTACGAATGGGGAGACAATGCAACCACCGAGGATTCGATCTGGTTTGCCGACAAGATTCAGACCACGCTGGAAGGCTTCAAGGTGCTCTTTCAGATTGAGACGCTTTCAGAATAGTCCTTTGGGCCGCCTGCAATATTCTTTCATTCCAGCCATGGTATGGCGCGCAAATGTGCAATTATTGAGGATATTTTCTTATAGCTGTCCGGCGCGTAAATATTATCGGTGATCCTGGTCGGATTCGTTCTGTTCCTTGCTCTGGGAATTGCAATTATAATATGGCTGGACATGGAATTTTACTTCAAGCGCAGAGTAAAGGCTGACACAACTGTTTTCAATGCACTCGTTTCTTTTGCGAAAGACAGGAAGTATTACCTCTTGCTTGCCCTCGTGTTTCTTGTTGCAGGAATAATATTTGGAATCCTGTGAGGTTCGCACGCCTCTCAGAATTGAGGTGAATCATTTCCTGGCATAGCCAAACCTACGCCCTTCACCGCAATTTCCACAGGTTATGAGCACGACCTTCCCCCTTTTGAGCCTCATCCTGGTGCTTGCTCCGTAAGGGATCTTGCACTTTTTGCAGTAAGACCGCTTTATGGGACGGGGCAGGGTTATGTCGGTCCTCATCGCGATACTCTCCATTATCTCAATATGCCTCTTTGCAAAATCCGGCTGGGAGTCTTTCTCGTGCATTGAGATCTCATGGAGGGTTCTGATCCTCTCCCTTGCTATTCCAAGCATTTCATTCTTAGTCAAGCGGTTCCCTAGGAACAGTTATTAATTCTATATAGATTTGACCAGCCGTGATTAGACTTGCAGTCCTAGATGTGGACGGAACCATGACAGAATCCGACCGCAGGATTTCACCCGGTCTCCTGGATGCAATTCCCGAAATTCAGTCCAAAGGCACAATTGTAAGCCTGGTTAGCGGGAACGTCATCCCGGTCATGTATGCCATTAAGACGTACATGGGAACCAATGGGCCCGTGTTTGGGGAGAATGGTGGAATAATGCTCCATGAAAACCGTATTGAAGCCTTCTTCAGTAAGGAGATTACAGTTAAGTTTTACAGTTACCTTGAACAGAGGATCAACATAAGCGAGATACTCACCAACAGGTGGCGGGAGACATCCATTGCTTTCTCTGCAGACAGGGAGACTGTGCTCGCAGAGCTGGAGAGATTGCCCATAGTATGGAAAAATAAGGTTGAAGTGGTGGACAGCCGGTACGCCTGGCACATAATGAACAGAGGCCAGAGCAAGGCCTTTGCAATAAACAGGCTTAAGGAGCTCTACAATCTTGGAGATGGCGAGGTACTTGTTTGCGGAGATTCAGACAATGACTTTGCAATGTATGAGGTCCGGGCGGTGAAGGCTGCCCTGGCCAACTCCACTGAAAGGATAAAGGATGAGAGCGAATATGTATCAGAATATGGCCATGGAAAGGGGGTAATGGATATTTTCAGGCACTTCGGGCTGCTTTGACATCTTGGAGGTAACTCCCCTGCCTGTCCGAGATTATCTCCCCCTGCTCCAGCACCGGGGAGCCCCTGATGAAGACACTCTCGGGGAATATGGCATCAAAACCGTCAAAAGGGCTGAAGCTGTTTTTTGAGTGCAGCCTGTTCTCGTTCACTTTCCCCATGTCGGAAAGCCTGACGGAAAAGAAGTCGGCCGCATATCCCAGCTCAACCTTTCCCTTCCTTATTCCGAAATTGGAAGCAGGGTTTTCTATGGCGGTGCGGCAAAAAACATTCATTGGAAGGGCACCTTTTCTCACGAGTGCAAGAAGGAGCGGCACTCTCGTCTCGACACCTATAATGCCTGACTTGGCGAACTGGAACTCCTCCTTGTCTGCTTCCGTGTGAGGGGCGTGGTCGGATGAAACGACGTCAAATGCCCCGTCTACGTATGCTTGAAGCAGTTTCAGCTGGGTATCCTTCGACCTCAGGGGCGGATTTACTTTTCCCTTTGCCCCAAGGTCCATGCTTTCATTGAGAAGCAGATGGTGCGGAGTAACCTCAACCTTGAATTTCCTCGAATTATGCCCTGAAAGGGATGAAAAATCACTGAGATGGGTTACTGTCCTGTCCGGATAATCCAGGGAAGCCACGTAATCAACCGCCTGCCTCTCACATTCGGCTGGCCTTGCCAGATCATGGTCGAGGAGGGAGAAAACATCACGCCTGTTCCGGCCAAGGCATTCCTCGGACTCTGCATGGAATACCAGCGGAAACTTGCCTGCCCTGATCTTGTCAATCTGATCCTTTGGAATGCCGTTAAGGCCGGTGGAATTTGTGCTCCCTCCAAGGAAGATCTTCAGCCCAATGCTCTCCTTCGACAGGACATCGGCGTTATTTCCTGTAAAGAGGGAGTAAAACCCATAGTCGCAGTATGATCTCCCCTTTATTGCCGCCTTCTTGTCATGGAATGCGCCATAGTCGGCAATCGGCCTTGTGTTGTTTGGCATATCGAGAACTGTGGTCGTGCCGCCATATACTGCGGCTGCAGACCCTGTGCGAAAATCCTCCTTCTGGGTCTCGCCCGGATCCCTGAAATGCACATGTGTATCTGTCGCCCCGGGGAATATCCCGCCTTCGACAGTGTAATGCAACTGTGCTTTCAGATTCTTCTTTATTTCTGTGATTATTCCGCCTGTCACCCCGACGGTAAGTTCTGTAAATTTGCCGCCGTAGTAGAACTTCCCGGATATTGCCACATCTGTCATGGTGCCACCTTGGAATCCGCCGCTATTGGCTAGACTCCGGGTATTTCACCCCATATGAGCTTGTGGAGCTGGGGCAGGACCCTGACCTTGAGATTTAATTTGAGCACTCTTTCTGTGAGATCTTTGAGGCTGCTCCCCCATGCAGGCTGAAAAACCACCTGTATATTATTGCCCAGCTTCTTCAGGAAATCCACTGAGTAATCGAAATCCCGCTGGTCAGCAATAACGAATTTTGCATAATCCGAATCCCTCAGGAGTGACAGGTTCTTCTCCTCGAGCGAGTCTTCCTCCTGTGAAGAGGGTGTTTTTATGTCCATGTCAATCACGGTGTTTTCAATTTTGACATACTCATCTATGGGCAGTGAGCCGCTTGTCTCAATGAGTACTTTCTTTCCTAGCTTTACGGCCCCCTTTACAAACTCAAGTGCGTCCCTCTGAAGGAGGGGTTCACCTCCCGTAAAGCATATCCAATCCATTTTGGACTTTGAAACCTCCGCAAGCACATGCTCCAGCATGTATTCATTTCCGCCCTGGAATGTGTACGCAGAATCGCACCATTTGCATCTCAGATTGCACCTATTGGTTCTAACAAACATCATTGGGATGCCAATCAACGGACCTTCTCCCTGGATGCTGTCAAACATCTCTGTCAAGAGCACATCTTCTTAATGAAGGTCGAGAATTTAGCAGTTGTTATTTACGGCAAGGCAAAAGGAGGTCGCCCGGTAGTCACAGACTAACCTTAAAAATAAGGGTTATACAGTTTTAAGCCGCCTGCCCGTAATACAATCATGATTGAGAGCTTGATACGTTCAAACCCTCCCGATTATGATGAGCTGGAAAGAAGGTCTGTAGACTACATCCTGGCTCTGAGGAAGGTCACCAGGCCGTTCACCTTCCTTCTCTTCCTGATGCCAATTGCTCTGATATTCATCTGGCTTTTCTTCATTGAAAGCCCCGTGGCTCTTGCCCTATCTGTATCCGCCTACGTATTGCTGGCATTTTTTGCCGTCTATTCCAGATACCGTGCAGAAAAAAAATACAGGGAGCTGACGGTAAACTTCGGCTATTACCTCATACATTCTGATTTCTCTGTATACACAATTCGTGTTGCATCCCTGGTGCTTGCAGTGCTGATTTTCGTTCTTATCGAGACCTACCACGGCTTCAACCAGCAGGAGTTCTTCTATGTAATACTGGCATTCATCGCGGCCTCTTTCCTTCTGAACGTGTTCAGCCCCAGGTTCCTGAGGTATGAGAGGATGGCGACAGAGATACAATCGCCCTCGATACAGTCAGAGATTGAAAGGATAGCTGCCTCCGGAATGATCCGGAATTTCTCCATAAAAGTGGTCCCGGAAAAGAAGATGAAAGTTGCAAACGCCTACTGCACTGGATTTATTAGAAACAGGATATACGTCACAGACTACCTTCTTGAGAATCTTACCGAGGATGAATCAATTGTCATTCTTGCCCACGAGATGGGGCATGTTTATTTCAGGCACAATCTTAAGACTCTCGCGCTCACTTTCTTACTGCTCTTTGCATCCGCGGTTCTGTTTTTCTCATACCTCTATATTACCGACCCCCTGTACTCAGTATTGCTGACACAGGGTGGAGTTCTGCTTTTCATAATCGGAATACCGATCATAGTGCCCAGCGTGAAGAGGGGATACGAACTCCAGGCTGACATGTTTGCTTCAGGCTTCAAGTCCGAAGAAATATCCGTAAATGCGCTGCTCAAAACAAATTACCTTAATCTCACCCCAATGGTGGCATCTGGCGGAGTGACTCATCCCCCACTTCCCACTAGGATTGACAGGATAAGGCGCGCGATCAGGGTGAGGGACTTGAGGGCAAAGATATAGTTAGATGTGCAATGCAACACGGAATTGGCGAATGATTATATTTTGTCCTAGATTCATGGTTCATGGGCTATGAGAATTTATTCACCTATGCAAGAGAGGCAGAGACAATACTGATTCTTAATGGAGGAGGAAATTCGATAGACAAGAACTTCTTCTACCTTACAGGAGCCGAAGGGGGTTCCTTCGAGGGATCCGCAATCATAGCCACCAAGGACAATTTGAAGATCATCACCTCTTCACTGGAGGAGGAGGTTGCAAAAAGCACGGGCCATGAGGTGATCATCTACAATTCCAGGAATGGAATGAAAGAGGTGCTCAAGGAGCAATTCAAGGATGTCAACACCGTTGGGCTCAATTACTCATCCCTGACGATGGAGCTCTACAGGGAACTGCTCAAGATAATACCTGACAAGGAATTTGTCGATGTCTCAAGTTCCATTACAGAGGCCAGGAAGATAAAATCCGAGGATGAGTTGAAGAAGCTGAGGGAAGCCGCTAAAATTGGCAGTGAAATTCTCCCGTCCATACTGGACAGGATGAGAGAAGGCATTACCGAGTCACAGGTCGCAGCAGAAATGGCATATGAGATGATGAAATCCGGTGCATCAGAACCTTCTTTCAGCACCATAGTGGCCTTTGGGGCCAACAGTTCAATGCCGCACTACAGTCCACACGACGTCAAGTTGAAAAAAGGGGACTTTGTTCTGATGGACTACGGGGCCCTGTACAGGAGGTACTGCTCAGACATCACCAGGACTGTTGTTTTCGGAAGGGCAAGCCAGGAACAGAAGGACATGTATGAAGTTGTGAAGAATGCCCAGGAGGAGAGCATGAAGGCCATAAAGGACGGGGCAAACGGCAAAGACATTGACGGAATTGCAGCGGACATCATTGACAGTTCAAAGTACAAGGGAAGGTTCATACACAGCCTCGGCCACGGACTGGGCATGGACGTGCACGACCACCCGGCCCTCAGCAGGAGCCTTGACTTCATACTCAGGGAAAACATGGTCGTTACTGTTGAACCAGGAGTCTACATTCCAAAGGTGGGCGGAGTGCGGATAGAAGATGATGTCATAGTGAAAAAGAACGGGTTTGAGAAGATCACCAGCGCACCCACGTACGAACTGATAGAAGTATCCTGATGGCACCCTCCCTGATAATCCTGGATGAGAAAGCTTTCACAGACCGTTCAGAAGTAGAGAGGCTGCTGAGGTCCAATGACTCCGTGGCTTCCCGGTTGAGGAAAGAGGCAGAGGAATTCATCTCCAGGAGTGTTGAAGAAAAGGTGAATTCCCCCGGCATAGCCACAGACTCCTTCAAGCTGGCGCTCTGGTTCTTGTCTGCCATAGATGAGAGTGTCCTTACAGCCAGGGTCGTAAACCAGCAGAGAGACTATATCGAAAATGCGCTGAGAAAGGAAAACCCGGAAGACCTTGAGGATTATGCGTCCAAAGCCGGAATAGGGATCTCCTACAGTGTCACTGAAGGCATCTTCTCCATTCCCTTTGAAGAATTCCTGCGAAACGCCAGGAGGCTCAGCGGCACAAGGTACAGGCTTGTTTACCAGGCAATACGTGGTGGGCTTGTCTATGCAGGGCAGGATACCATGGCGAAGTTGATAAGGGAGCATTTTGTGGCCAGAACGTTCGAGATTGTGGACACGATCGACGTCAGGATAGCCAAGGAAGTCCTGGGCGAGAGGCTTGAATTCGCGGAAAATATGAAGAAACTGTACAGGGAGAATCACGCTAAGAAAACCATGGAGCTTGGCGAAATTGACTTCAAGCTCTTTCCCCCTTGCATTAAGGAATACCTCAAGGAGCTGCATGACGGGGTAAATCTGCCGCATATTGCAAGGCTGACCCTTGCAAGCTTCCTCAATAAGGTGGGAATGAAAAGCGAGAACATAGCAGAGCAGTTCAAGAACGCACCTGATTATGATCCGAGAACCACTGAATATCAGGTCAAACACATAACCGGGGAGATTTCAGGCGTGGAATATTCCCCTCCCAAATGCTCCACACTGCAGGCTAACCACATATGCTATAAGGGAGACGACACGCTGTGCAACCAGGAATGGCTCAGGCATCCCCTTTGGTATTACGAAGTAAAGAAAAGAAAGACAAATTAAGAGAGTTTTCTCTCAATCATCCTAATTACTGTGGATTTTTTCAGGTCCGACTCAACAACGAACATCTTCCCCTCTTCCCACGGGACTCTCGGGTATTTTGCTTCCCTGACTTCGTATTTGGCGTTTATCGACCTGAGTATTTCGTGGAGTTTCTGCTCACTAAAATGTTCAGCGGCAGACCTTTTGATTTTTCTGCCTTTCGACCTTGAATTTTTTGGGTTAAAATACTGGGTGTATAACGTGAAGCTCATAGAAGAACTGCGTTAATTACTCCATCCTGCCCGGGGCGGGATGTGATCCTTGCCTCACCGGCTTCAGTCTGTATCACTGTCCCCTTGTTCAGTATGTTTCTCTGGACGTAGTGCGGGTTGGCCGGATTAGCCTTCACAGTGACTATTTTGGACTTTGCGGTTGTTTTTGCCTTGGGGTCATAGACGTTAGCTTCGGAAGCGAGCATGAGAATAGCCTTTGTGTTGCCCCCCAATCCCCTCTGGACTTTCCTTGAGGTTCCCCCTATCCTTGTCATCGTAGGTTCCCTCCCAAGCTCATATCTTCTCTTGGATCGGGACTGGGTTAATTTTCCGCCGGTTGATTTCTTCCTTCCTTTGCCCTGAAATATTGTCATTTTGTGATACCTTCCAATAGTGTTGAAACAGTTAGTTTAACTGTAATTGCAATTCCCCATAAATAACTTTATGGAACTTCACTCCTCCGTCGCGATTAGTTTATCCGCGAGCCAATACCTTTTTTCCGCGTCAACCAGAATGACGTCGCCATCATCCGGAGACAGTTTGGCGACTCTTGCAGTCGTTTCCTCCATCATGGCGTTCCAGGTATCCCTCTCCACTTCCCAGAACATTGTGGAGATGAGTTTGTGCATGGCACGGTAAAGGGAATCGGTTACTTCAGAATTCACAGAGTCAAAATCCTTCCAGTATCCTTCCAGGTAAGATTTTATCGTGGTCTCGATCATTTCCATGATGTTCTTCTTTACCAGGGTATCTGCATTCCCGGAGTATTTCTCGAAGTATTCGTCTCTCAATTTCTGGTATCTGGATTCGTCTGCATTGGCAAAAATTGCAAGTGCTGAAATCTCGGGGTCTGACAGTATTGATTGAAGGGCGTTCCGGTAACTTTCTTGACTTTTGCCTAATTCCGGATCGATGGTCACTATCACCCTCTTTGGGCGGAAGTGCTTTATTTCACGGACCAGATCGGCTGTGCTGTAACCGCTGACCTTCTGATGACCTGCGCCGATAAAGGAAATAATATTCAAGGGTTCACGCACCTCTTATCCAGATAGGGTCTCACTAAATATAGTTGTACCTTCTGCAGTCATTGATGGCAAATTTCCCTTTCATAAAAGGTTAATTTATGCAAAACTTGCGTTCAGCCCCACCCTTCCCGGGAGTAATCGATAGGCATGTTTAGGTTGCAGCGATCTCGAGAAAGTGCAATAATTTGTACCAAATGTGTTTTATATACATGCCCTTATTTAGAATCCAATGGCATCAACTCATTCAAGAAGATCACAAAGCGGAGAGAGAATAGGCTACATAGGAGGGGTAATTGGAATAATCATAGGGATCCTCTATTTCCTTTTTGCCAGCATATCTACACTTGTTCAGCTGTTTCATCACATTCCCGTGGGGTCCTTTGTATCCGGAGTACTTGGAGTAGTGTTTGGGCTATTTTCCATAATATCGGCAGGGGTGGCACGGAGAGACGCAGCCCTAGGAGGCATCCTGCTTATTGTGTCGGCAGTGCTGGGGTTCTACTTCATAGACGGACTGTATGTGATTTCCAGCATAATTGTGCTGATAGCAGGCCTGATAGCGATCGTAGATTACGTGAGGTAAAAATACCCCACTTTTCTGCGGCTCAAGAAGTAAAGCAAAGCACAATAGATTTTTATATCAAGAAACGTAAGGATTTACAGATATATTGCTGGATTATCTACAAATTCTCTGGATTGCTGTTTCTGTTCTAACCGTTGCCATCACGCTGGTTGAAGATCGGGTCAAGTTCATCAGGCTCTACCTATATTCAATCCCAATCCTGCTTATCATCTACATTTTTACCCACAACCTGGTTATTTTCCCAGTATATCTCTTGTCCCTGGTTTCTGCAGCTTACATGTACACCCAAACCTTCTTCAGTGCTTACCTTGCAGAAGTTGCAATTGTCCTTTTTGCAGGATATGAGTTCCAGTCAGACCTCATCTGGATTTCCATCGATGTTTCAATTTCCAGCGCAATAATCCTGACCATGATGTTCGACAAGAGGCTCAAGTCATATACCCATGACAATGACTCGGGAAGGGGCAAGGTAAAGAAGAAGGAAATCTACAGGGATTACCTTCAGTCCGTTGTCGGCATACTGATTCTCGCACTTTTGTTTTTGCAGGGTGTGGAAAATTCGAGGATTGTAATCACAGTGTGCGTGCTCGTGCTTTATGCCGCAGGAAACTACTTCTATCTTCACCGCAAGAACATAATAGGAGACTTCCTCTGGTCATTTGAGAGGGAAGACACACCGCTTGGAATAGGGTCAATATGGTTTGCGGCGGGGATTCTGCTCGCTTTTGCCATCATTAATTCTCTAAACGTCCTCTATATTGTCCTCTTTGTCCTGGTAATAGGTGATTCGGCCGCTACAATTGTTGGCGTGAACGTCAAGACTATTCCCCTATTCTTCAACAAGAGAAAGTCTCTTGGCGGTTTTCTCGCCCTCTTCATTCTTTCAGCCATTTTTGGGTATTTTGTATTAGGGTATGTAGGAATCCTCTTTGCCCTGGTTGGGGCAATAGTAGAAAGTGCTACGCAGTACCCGCTGGATGACAACTACATCATACCGCTTGCGCTGACTGCCCTTTCGATAGCAGTTTAAAACAACACTATGGCCTGGCATAGTAGATTATTTCCCTCGGGTAACTGCTTTCTGAAAAACCTACTGACTTGTAAACGTTGATGGCTTCATTCCCCAAATTTACCCATAGATACAGCCGATCCAGGTTAGCAACTTTTGCCCTCCTCATAGTCTCCAGAAGAAGTGATTTCGCAATCCCCTTTCCACGATGCTCACGGGCCACGAACACGTCGATTATTAGAGGGTATCCCGGCGTCCCGGGGCCTGACTTCCCGGATGTGACT
This sequence comes from Thermoplasmataceae archaeon, assembly GCA_046703705.1. GTDB lineage: Archaea > Thermoplasmatota > Thermoplasmata > Thermoplasmatales > Thermoplasmataceae. Next base: position 97,970 of record JBJKST010000044.1, on the reverse strand, counting down.
ATGCAGCCACCTACAAGCTGTCCGTTGAAGCGTGCAATTCTGGAAACTTCCGTGACGACCGGGCCATAATTCCCTTCAAAAATTGATCTGGTCAATGCAGCCTGCTCTTCCTTCCTCGAAGAGAAGAGGATTTCATCCTCAGACCCTTGGTAGGCTGACACCTCAGCAGCAGAATATTCTTCTATGTTCATATTGGCCAGGCCTTCGATCCGGTAGCCCGGCGGTATAATTGGCTCCTTCTCGGACACCTGCCTCAGGGAAATCTCCATCATTGCCCTTTCCATGCGTGTGAAGCCGAGTCTGGCAAGAACTTCATGCGACTGTTCGCTCCCGTTAAAAACATCATTTATCATTGGAAACCTGTTTGCCGACTTGGCCTCTGCCGTAAGCCAGTTCATGAGGTTCTCAGTCCTGTCCCCGGTTGCATACTTCTGGTCCACAAACCCCACGTTTCCGAGAATACGGTCGGACATGCCCTCGGGCACTATGTAATATGCATAACCCGCTGGGTCCCTGTTTGAAAGAATCAACCTTGACTTAATCCTGTTTTCATTGAGATCTTCGATTATTTTGGCGAAATTTTCCCTTATCCCCCTTCCGGGAAATTTATTTTCCAGAGAAGAAATCTGGCTTTCAAGAACTGGAGACCAGTCCACCTTGACGTTTTCTATATCCATTTGCCGTTTATTCCTCCTGAACATATCAATTTTTTTCGTCCTGTTTGAAGCATTGCAGGACAGGGCTGCGATACCGTAAAGGTTTCCTTTAACTACCAATAATGCCCATAAAACTGGCGTTGCTGGGAAATGTTATTAGAATTGAACAGATACCTCTGTGAGCTTTATGGAGGACCTCGAGAGGACAGAAAAATACAATAAGCTCGCAATAGAGTATTCGGAATATTACAAGGGCAAAGTGAGAGTTGTCCCGAAGGTGCCGGTAAGGCATCTCAATGACTTTTCATACTGGTATACGCCAGGAATCGCAGCTGTTTCCACTAAGATAGCCTCTGACAAGGAGCTGTCATTCGAACTAACTGGCAGATGGAATTCCGTTGCCATACTTACTGACGGAACCCGTGTTCTTGGTCTTGGGCACGTAGGCCCGGAAGCTGCCATGCCTGTCATGGAGGGCAAAGCACTCATATTCAATTTCTTCGGCGGCGTAAACGCAGTGCCAATTCCAATAAGAGTAGGGACTCAGGAAGAGTTTATCTCAGTTGCCAAGGCGCTTGAGCCCTCGTTTGGCGGGTATAACCTGGAAGATATTGAGTCGCCTAAGTGCTTCACCATACTCGAGACTCTTCAGAAAGCCATGAACATTCCTGTGTGGCATGATGACCAGCTGGGCACTGCTTCCATCATACTGGCCGGGCTTATCAATTCGCTCCGCCTTGTAGGAAAGAAGATGAAGGATGCGAAGGTGACCTTTATAGGTGCCGGTGCTGCGAATATTGCCGCTGCATATTTGCTTGACGCAGCAGGATTCGACTTTGGAAACATGACGATGGTCGATTCCAAGGGCATTCTTGAGCCTGAAAGAGAGGACATGGATGTGCTCATGCTCAACAACCCGCTCAAATACCAGCTAGCGATCAAGACAAACAGTGAGAGGCGGAAAGGCGGCATCCCTGAGGCCATCAAAGGTGCCGATGTTGTCGTTTCAGCCGCCAAACAGGGCCCGGATACCATAAAGAAAGACTGGATCAGGGGAATGGACAAGGACGGAATTGTGTTTGCACTCGCAAACCCGGTGCCCGAGATCTGGCCGGACTCCGCGAAGGAAGCGGGTGCCAAGATTGTAGCCACGGGAAGGAGCGATTACCCCAACCAGATTAACAACAGCCTTGTTTTCCCCGGAGTGTTCAGGGGAGTCCTTGATGCAAGGGCAAAGGGAGTGAACTTCCAGGTCATGGTTGCTGCCTCCAATGAGATAGCCAACTTCATCGAGGATCCGACCCCAGACAATATTGTCCCTACAATGGAGGACTGGGAGCTTTATCCCAGAGTGGCGTCGGCTGTTGCATCGAAGACAGTTGAAATGGAGCTTGCCAGGAAAACTGGATCCAAGGAAAAATTCTTCAATATTGCATCGGAAATAATTCAGGAAAACAGAAGCATATACATGGAGTTGCTGGACAGGGAACTTGTCAAACCGCTACCGGGGGTTAAGAAAAATGAGTGAAGATATAGAGATTAGGAAGATGAAAAATGAGGATCTTGACGCCGCCCTTGATCAGGTGATCAGGCTCAAGAGACTCAACGCCGAATTTGACAGTACTTTCAACGTGGCCGAGGAATCCAGGGATGAGTTCAGGGATCACCTGAAGGAAGCACTTGGCGACCATGAGAAATATATCGTTCTGGTTGCTGAATCAGGTTCAAAAGTTGTGGGCCTCGTGAAGGTAGACATACACAGCAGGCTATACTACAAGCCTAAGCTTGAAGCCAGGATAGTGGAATTCTATGTGATGCCCGAGTATCGGAGAAAAAACACGGGAAAGCTTCTCATGGACGAACTCTACAGAATCCTTCGTGAAAGGAAGATCAAGCTGATTACTGCCGAATTCCCGTCACTTAACCTGATAGCCCTTGGGTTCTACAAAGGGATCGGCTACAGGGAGATTGTAAGCGTATACGGCAAACTGCTTGATGACGGTGAGCAGGAAGAGTAAATCCTGCCAGCCTTCATTATTTTCGTTCTCATATAGCTGAAAGCGTCTTCAGCATCACGTACACGCCGACTAATATGATTATGACAGAGAATAGCTTCTTAAGCCGGCCAGTGTCCATGCCCGTTGAAATCCTGGTTCCCAGAATGCCGCCCAGTATTCCCCCTATAATGTAGAAGAATGAGACGGAATAGATGAGGTTCCCGGAAATTCCGTACCTGATGGCCGTAAGAATCCCGAAGGTTCCGACTACGAGCAGAGAAGTTCCTATCGCTTCGTTGATCTTTATCCTGGTTGAATACATGAGGGCAGGAACGATGAGGAAGCCTCCGCCTATTCCAAAAAATCCCGAAGCGAAACCAGTGAGCACGGAAGACAGGCTCAACTTGCCGTAGTTATGCACATTCTCATCACCTTCATTGGCTTCAGGACCTTTCCTGATAATTCTCTGGCGCCCTGCGAACATGAATGCCCCGACTCCAACCATCAGGAACGAGAATAGCAGCAATAGATGCCCGCTGTTGGTAATAAGCCCGAGAGTGCTTCCAATCAGCACACCTGCAGATCCGATTACAGAGAAAATTATCCCCGCCCTCGGATTTACCTTGACTTTCCTCCTGTGTGCGAAGAAGTTAATGTATGCGTTAACTCCCACCGCAAGGGCGGTAGTTCCTATGGCAAAATGTGTATTATGGATTCCAACGAAATAGATCAGCAGAGGAATTGCCAGGATCGAGCCTCCGCCGCCTATCAGTCCAAGGGTGAAGCCAACCGCAACTCCTGATATGACAGAAAGTGCAAATTGTAGCAGGGTGATAATCATTTGACTCTAGTTCGAAATCCCATGATTGTTAATAATAGTTTCACAAATATGATTTATTCTCATATTTATGAATTATAAAGCAATTTGCTCAACCTGTCCGTGATCTCTCCTGCCTGTCCAACACCAACGGTCATCCATATCTCCGTGTCCAGGCGATATATATTCTTCACCGCAAATCCGAATATGGCCAGGTATTCAGTAAGCAGAAGGGTTATTCCAGGCTCACCGGACGCTTCCCCGGGAAGGGTGATCCTTATCATTGCAAGGTCGTTTGTGTCGCCTGATTTCATAATGCACTTGTACCTGATGCCCTCCTTCACTATCAGCATGGCATTGTCCCCTGCCTCCTTGACGCTGTCGAGGTAAGCTTCGGTGTATTTGTATTCTACTGTGAGATTTGACCTTCTGAGTATGTCAATGGCCCGTGTTTCCGACTCCACTACCCTGAATCCGGTCAGAAACTTGACAATAGTGTTAATCTTGACTTCTTTGCCGGCCAGGAATTCAACCTGGCTCCGTATCTTCCTTGCAAGGCTTGTATAATTTGCCAGGCCGCTGTTAAGCATGAGTGAGTACAGAAGGTTTCCCCTTACTATGGAATCAATGGCATCAGTGACCTTTACCATAATGCTGTTAAGTCTGCATACATTAATGAACTTTTGTGATTTTCTTAACAATAAATCCATATTTGTGGCAAGAAAATTGCCAATGTTGGAACCGAACCCGCAAATATAGGGGATAAACTTCTAAAAGCGGATTCAATAGAATAGACGATGACAAGCGGCAAATTCCTGCTTGAGAAGGAACATTCTAGTCTTATGGAGAGACTGTCCTATTTATCTCAGAGACCGGACCATTTTGGCAGGCTCTTTGAAAACGTTCTCAAGATTTTTTCATATCACCACGGCAGGGAGATTGAGACCATGGTTCCTTTGCTCGAATACATGTGGCACAGAAACGAATACAGGCTGCATGACCTGTTCAAGCTTCAGAAAGCCTGGAAAGAGTTCCAGGACGAGTATGAATCCATGATAAGCGAGCATGGCCAGATGAAGAGACTGATTGGTGAAATAGAAGATTATCCGGCCCTGGAAGAAGACGATGTGTCCAGGCTGGTTCATGAACTAAAAAGGGTCATAGAACTGGAAGAGGAAATCTTGTATCCCGCTGCGCTGGTTGTCGGTGACCTGATCCAATGCAGGGAGTTCTGAAAACTTCAAAATGAATTGGCCCGGCTTCCCGGGAAGCTTACCTTTTTGATAGAATAATAGAAAAATTGGTTGAACCGCCTAAGACAATCCCTACTTTCATCGCCTGATAATGGCTTTGTGCGTCTTTCTGAACTTCTCCACCTTTGGAGATATCACAAGCCTGCAATAGGCCGCATCACTATTGTTCTTGAAGTAATTCTTGTGGTAGCCCTCAGATGAGTAGAACTCCTTGAACTCCTCTACCTCAGTTACAATCGGTTTTCTGTGAGCGCCTGACATTTGCAGGTCTGAAATCACTTTTTCTGCCGCATCCTTCTGGCTCCTGCTTGTGTAAAAAATCACAGACCTGTACTGAGTCCCGATATCATTCCCCTGCCTGTTGAGAGAGGTTGGATCGTGCATCGAGAAAAACACTTCCAGTATGTTCTCGTAGGATATTATGGAAGGGTCAAAAGTGACCTTGACAACTTCGGCGTGCCCTGTCCTTCCCGTGCACACTTCTTCATAGGTTGGGTTCTCCTTGTGCCCCCCGGAATATCCGGAATCGACTCCAATAACACCTTCTATGTCCTGAAAAACTGCTTCAGTGCACCAGAAACATCCGCCGCCGAGTACTGCTACCTCATTATTGTCCATCATGAATCACAGATATCAATTGTAACCTTTGATTTGACTTTTTGTCAAATTTTTTTAGATTAGTTGGAAGATGTTTGCTGGATGGCTTGCTTAACTGGTTCATGACTTCCCGTCTATCCATACGGACTTGATGTTGGTGAACTCAAGCAGGCCATACCTTGACAGTTCACGGCCCAGGCCACTTTTCTTGACTCCCCCGAAAGGCAGCCTCGGATCAGAAGATACGACCTTGTTCACAAAAACCATGCCTGCATTAATCTCAGGGATGATCTTCCTTGCTTCCTCCGGATCCCCCCATACCGATGATCCAAGGCCGAATGGAGTTTCGTTTGCCATCGATACTGCCTCACCGTCCGTCCTGAATTTCTTTATCAGAGCAACCGGGCCGAATATTTCATCCTGGTAATCGACGTCTGTCCTTATCAGTGTCGGGGGAACTATATTTCCTGATTTTTCCCCAATGTATTCGATTTTTGAGCTTCCTGAAAGTCCATCTATTTGCTTCAGCACAGTATTGGCCTGGGTGGAAGAGGACAGTGGTCCCAGGAAGGTTTCCGAATCAGATGGGTCGCCTATCCTTACCCTTGAGAACTGGTCCTTCAATTTGCCATAGAATTCATCGTACACATCCTCGTGAACTATGAAGCGCTTAGAGGCTATGCAGCTCTGGCCATTGTTCTGAAGTCTTCCGAAAGCAGCGTTTTTAGCTGCGTTTTCTAGGTCCGCAGACTTCATGACGATAAACGGATCCGACCCCCCAAGCTCCATTACCACCTTTTTCAGCTCTTTGCCTGCTTCAGATGCTATTTTCTGGCCGACTTGGGTTGATCCAGTGAAGGCAACGCCGTCGACATATTTGATTGCCTCTGTGGCAGTCTCACCCTTGGCGATGACAGAGTCAAACAGGGGAGAGTCAAAAATTTCCTTCAGCTTCAGGCTTGTGCCGGAAACCTGGGATGCATGCTTCAGAACCACACCGTTTCCGGACATTAACGCCGGCATAACCGCCCTTACTACCTGCCATGTGGGAAAATTCCAAGGTTCTATGGACATTATCACCCCTAGCGGATCAAATCTCACGTGGCTGTCCATGGCCTCTGTCTTTATTGTTTCGGTTTCAAGGAATTTCTTGGAATTTTCGAGAAGATAGTCAATCAGCCATATCGATTTCTTCACTTCCGCCGTGCTCTGAGATATTGGCTTTCCCATTTCCAGCGTCATAAGCCTGGAAAGTTCATCGGCATTCCTTTCAAAATTTGGTTTTAGCGTTTTCTTGAAGTAATTGAGCCTTTCATCTATATCTTTTTTCCAGTCAACCTGCTCTTTCCTGATGAGGGCTACCTTGCTCTTTATGTCTTCAAGAGACTCGCTACTGTAGGTCTCCAGAACCTCATCATTATAAGGGTTTACTGTCTTTATTTCAGGCATAGGCATCCATTGGAACGCGATAAATAAGATTGACGGAAGTCAATGCATGATCTGTTTATTGGAACAAATCCGCGATTAGGAGAGATTTTGCACTTAGCTGCCACAGCGCCAAGTGGTTCATCTGATCTTTCTTATTACGATTCCGGAGCCGGATTTGTAATATCCAATGTAATCACCGTCTCCGAGACCAAGTTCGTGAACCACTCCCTTGGGAATTGTCACCCGAAGCGATGATTGTATCTTCTTTGCCTTACCAACACACAGCAGGTCTTGGTCTTCCTGGGCCATGATCAATCATTCCTATTTACGTTATTAGAATTATGGTACAATTTGGACTAATATAACTTTATTACCTTTATATACAAATCTATTAAAAATTTATATTATGATAGTATCAGCATTTCGTCAATTGACATACCTTCATCTTGCAGAGGCAGGAATTTGAGGATTCCTGGAAAGGTCATCATCCTATGACCACAATTATCCAGCAATTGCATCTGAAAACATGAAATCAAAACGGGCCCGCCGGGATTCGAACCCGGATCGCAGGCTCCGGAGGCCTGAATGATATCCATTACACTACGGGTCCTTTAGCTTTTGTATCCTATGTCCCTCAGAAACTTCTTCCTGGCTTGCTTGTCTTGCTCGGTCTCGACACCCAGAGGGGAACCACCATCTATTACCCCTATAACGCCATTTCCGTCGGTTCCCTTTGCGACTATGACCTTAAGGGGGTTTGCGGTTGCCGCATAAATTCCGCCGACTTCCTGGCATGCCTTGATCGCATTTAGGACACTGATTGGGAACGCATTTCTCAGAATTATAAGAAATGTATGGCCTGATGCTATATTCTTGATGTTTTCAATTCCACAATCAACAAGTTCCTTGTCATTTCCCTCATACCTGACCAGCCTTGGTCCGGACGCTTCTGAGAAGGCCACAGAGAACTTTGCCTGCGGTGCAACTGTTTTGATGATCTCAGTGAGGTCTTCCACAGTCTTGATGAAGTGGGAGTATCCAAGAATTATATTGGTGTCATCAGGCTTCTTCAGTTCAATTTCCACAATCTCGAGACCCATGGAAACATGATATTCTGGAACGGTTAAAAATATTGCACCAGAAGGTTTGTGCAGACAGTCTTCGCGTTCGAGTACCAATTCAAAAGTGTTTAATAAGCCCAAGCATTCCAAACTGGATGGGCTTTTACGAGGAGATAGTCCAGGAAATCAGGACTGGCAGGGTCAGGAGCAAGGAGCAGCTCCAGTCTAGGAAGATGCAGCTGGCAAAGCGCCATAGCCTGGATTACATACCCGGAGATTCTGAGATCCTGAACTCCACGGAATTTGAAGAAGAATATCTTGATCTACTGCGGATAAAGCCCACCAGAACAATTTCAGGTGTTGCCGTAGTTGCAGCCATGACCTCCCCGGAAAGATGCCCGCATGGAAAATGCATATACTGCCCCGGAGGGGTCGACAACAACTCACCCCAGGCGTATACCGGATACGAGCCTGCTGCCCTGAGAGGCAGGAACAATGCTTACGACGGTTACAACCAGGTGTTCAACAGGCTCAAGCAGCTTGATACCATAGGGCACGACACCAGCAAGGTCGACCTCATCATAATGGGCGGAACCTTTACAGCAAGGCCGGTAGAATATCAGGAATCCTTCATAAAGGGATGTCTTGACGGGATGAACCGTAGCATTTCCGGAACTCTCGAGGAATCCATACTCAACAATGAAACTGCGGAGAGAAGGTGTATCGGCCTGACGGTCGAGACAAAACCTGACTGGTTCTTTGAGAAAGAGATCGATCTGTCGCTCAGCTATGGAGCGACCAAGGTTGAACTTGGAGTGCAGAACATTTCTGAAGAAATTCTGAGGCTTAATGGCAGGGGCCATGGAATTGAGGAGATAATCAAGTCAACGCAGCTCTCGAGAGATGCCGGCTTGAAGATGGTGTATCATCTTATGCCCGGAATGCCAGGCTCTTCGATTGAAGACGACAAGAAGAGCTTTGACCTGATGGTATCGGATCCTGCCTACAGGCCGGATATGCTCAAGATCTACCCGACCCTCGTAGTGAAAGGCACCACAATCTACAGGATGTGGAAACAGGGGAAATACACTCCCCTGGACACTGACAGTGCTGTGGAACTCATTGTCCATTTCATGAAGAATATGCCCCCATGGATCAGGGTGCAGAGAATGCAGAGGGACATACCTGTAAAGTTTATTGAGGCTGGCGTCAAGCGCAGCGACATACGCAATCTGGTTGATGAAAAACTGAGCGAGCTTGGTATCCGCACCATGGAAATGAGATCCAGAGAGATAGGGAGGATTGCCGACAGAAATGAGGTTCCTTTGCTCGTCAGGAGGGATTACGATGCAAGCGGCGGAAAGGAGGTTTTCCTGTCCTATGAAACCGCCAACGGAATGCTTGTCGGATTTGTGCGGCTCAGGATCCCCTCAAGGGATGCCCATAGAAAGGAGATGTCAGGCTCCTCCATTATCAGGGAGATAAAAGTCTTTGGCGATGTTGTCCCGGTTGGCGAGAAAGCAGGCAACAGGTGGCAGCACAAGGGCTACGGATCGAAGCTGATGTCGGAGGCAGAAAGGATCACTCTGGAGGAATTCGGCCTTGACAGAATACTTGTAATAAGCGGAATAGGTGTCAGGGAGTACTTCAGAAAACTAGGCTACGAAAGGGTTGGCCCATACATGGGCAAGTTACTCTCAGAATAGTATCAGGCACAATTGTTTTCCACTTCTGCCTTTATTTCTTGACCAGCAGCGTGTCCGACTCGCTGTCCTTTATTGTTGCCTTGACGTTGGAGCTCATCCTTATCCTTCCCGAATTGTCAGTCCTCACACCGAGCACGATCGCATCCGGGGATATTCTTTCCGAGAGCAACCTCAGCTCCTCCTTCAGGGTATCGGAATCACCGCATTTTATAAGTTCTATCTTTCCTGGAAAAGACTTCGATATCTCAGCATACTGCTCGAAAAGGAGACGGAAGCCGTGCCTTATTTTAACGTCATACCCCCTTAAGTCTGCCAGATGCACCTTGGCCCCTATTGCCATTGCCAGGTTGAGTGCAAATGAAACTGCAGTCCTGGTGTTGACATTTTCAGATATTGGGAGCAGTATGTTCCTGTAAGGGTAATTCCTTTCCGATACACTGGCTGCTATTACAGGAATTTTCGAATTTTTGAGGACGTAATCCCCTATACCGCCGAATATTGATGCTGACAGCGGAGACCTTTTTCCGGCCGCAATCATGAGGACATTGTAGCCATGGGTGTTCGCCTCGTCTGTGATGCATTCCCTGACAGAACCCCTTGTCCTGATCTTTGGCACAACTTTTATCCCTATTTCTTTTCCCTCCCTGTAAGCATCCGTAACGAGGGAGACTTTCTCGCTCCACGACATATCGTGGAACTCATCTTTAATCGTAAGTGCCGTAATTTCAGATTCATGAAGTGATGACATTCCGAAGGCGATTTCCAGGGCCCTTCTGGACCTGCCTCCCCTTGCCATTGGAATAAGTACCTTGTTGAACTTCAAGCGGTAAGTTCTGGAGTCTGCTAACACTTTCTATATATGAACATAACAGAATATAATATTTCTCATGGGTCACAGTTATAAAGTGCGATGAATAAATTTTAGGCATGATGGGTAAGATGCCGCAAAATGGCTCTTATGGAATGACAATTCGCAATCCCTGTTTAGTCCATCACTGATACTCAATGTCACACTTATCACAGCGCAGGAATAAAGTTATATCATTCAGTATCATAATTTGCCATTGGAATCAGTAAAATGCATTATTTTGGATAACAAGAGCATTACTGGGTTTGCCGAAGCAAAGGACATCCTGGAAATTGGCGACATAGAGGAGCTTTTTGTGATAGATCTGGATGGGCTGAATAGGGGGGCATACAACCTGAAGCTGTACAACCAGCTTTCAAAGTTCTTCGAGATAACAGTCATGAATTTTCCTGAGAGGACTGCTGACCTGGTCGACAGCATTGTTTCCGGTGCGTCCCGGACAGTCATCAGCAGCAAACTTCCTCAAAGGTCTATCCTGGATTTTTTGTCGGTAACAGAGGACCTTGTGATGAATTATGCAAATATGGGAGGATGCAGAATTTTCTCTGAAAATGGCGGAAAATACTTTTTGAGCAACCGTGTAGTAGACCTCCCCTTCGACAAAGTATATCTCTATGGCGGAAAGGTTGACATCGAAGGATACGTGTGGCTCGACGGCTTCCCAGACTTAATCACCTCAGAGCCCTGAAACTGTTGTTTTTGTCCACTAAATGCTGCTGTTTTTGTGACCGCTAACAATTGGTTTTATATGAACTGGAATGATCGAGTTGAGGTAGCATTCAGATGCCGGACATTTCTACTGAAGTTGCAGGATTGAAACTTGAGAACCCTTTGCTTTTGGCATCCGGCATACTCGATGAAAATGGCTACACCATGAAGAGAATTCTTAAAGAAGGTGCAGCCGGAGTGGTGACGAAATCTATCGGCATGGAGGAACGGAAGGGGTACCGCCCTCCGGTAATTGCCGAAGTTGACGGGGGACTTCTCAATGCGGTAGGGCTCCCAAATCCGGGGATTGCCAATTTCGGCGAGGAAATGAAGATAGCGCTCAGCGAAGGAAAACCGGTCATCGGCAGCATTTTTGCCTCGAGCGTTCAGGACTTTGCCAATCTAGCCAGAAAGATGGAGGAATACGGAGCATCTGCAGTAGAACTCAATCTTTCCTGCCCCCATGTGGAAGGCTTCGGGACAGAAGTCGGCAGCGATGCGGCCCTTGTTGAGGAGATTGTAAACGAAATTAAGAGGAAAATACAGATTCCCTTGTTTGCAAAGCTCAGCCCGAATGTCAGCAGCATGATTGAAATAGCCATGGCAGCAGAGAAGGCTGATGCCTATGTGGTCATCAACACCGTAAAGGGTATGGCAATTGACATCCATGCGAGGAAACCCGTCTTGAGCCATGGGGCAGGTGGGCTCTCCGGAAAGGCAATCAAAGCAGTTGGCGTGAAGTACGTCTACGAACTGAAGAAAGAGACGGGAAAGGCCATAATTGGCGTAGGTGGCATAGAGGACGGATTTGATGCCCTTGAATATATAATGGCGGGGGCCTCGGCCGTCCAGATAGGTACTGCACTTTACAAGCATGGAAGGGGCATCTTCAATACTGTGAATGCCCAGATCAGTGATTTCATGGAAAGGGAAAAGTTCGGGCATATCTCTGAAATTGTAGGGGTGGCACTCCCATGATGATTAACTCAACCGTGGCTGAAAAGAAGGATGAGACGCCCACTGTTTCTACGATCACGTTTGATTGGGACTGTGAGGTCAGGCCGGGACAATTCATAATGGTGTGGGTCCCTGGAGTCGGCGAGGTACCGATGTCAGTTTCATCAACCGATGGGACGAAAGCCATCACGGTCAAAGAATACGGACCCACAACACAAGCCCTGCGGCGTTTGAAAGCCGGAGACAGGATATTCTTCAGGGGACCATACGGCAACTCCTTCACAATCGTTGATGGCGACATACTTCTTGTGGGAGGTGGCTCCGGAATGGCATCACTTCGCCCCCTGATAAGGAAGGGAGCACACGCTGTAGTGGCTGCAAGAAACGAAAAAGAGCTCCTGTTCGCCTCCGAGTTTGGGGAAGGCAAGGTTTATCGTGTCACTGATGACGGATCCGCCGGTGTCAAAGGGACTCCGGTAGACCAGTTGAAAACAATGGACCTGGAAAAATTCAACATGGTATACGTATGCGGACCTGAAAGAATGCTAAAATCGGTGATGGATCACTTCAAAGGAAGGCGCGTAAAGGCGGAGTTTTCCCTGGAGCGAATCATGAAGTGCGGCATAGGCATTTGTGACTCCTGTTCAATCGACGGTTTTCAACTTTGCAGGGACGGGCCTGTGTTCATGCTTCAGGAACTTCAAACTATGAAGGAATTCGGCGTTTCAAAGCTTACGGAATCAGGAAAAAGAGTGGATGTATGATTTCCTTATTCGGTAACATAAGCGAAAAATATAAAGCAATCAGTAAAAAAATTAATAAAACCAATTCCTTGTACTAAATGTGGATGGAAGTGCATCCTATCTAGACACTTGCAAGAAGCTTCTCGATGAGTTCTCCGAGGATGGGAAAGGGTCATGCTACTTGCTTATTTCGCCCGAGGGGCATGGAAAAAGTGAAATCGTTGCGTACCTGCAGGATAAATTGAAACCAGGCGGTGTCAGATTTTTCAGGGGGTCCAGCTACTATAAGTCTGAGCTTGCACGATACCACGTCTTCAATGAAATTCTCAATGATGCTTTTGAAGAGGTCAGGAACAGGGATTCAGAAGAGTTGATTAAGGGATACCTTGACCTCATTGCCAAAAGCGGGCCCAGCAAACCGGTTATAATTGTGGAGGGGCTCGAGAGCGTATCGGATGAGTCCAGGGATTTCTTCCTTTACCTGTCAAGGCTTACAGGGAAACACAATTTCAAGCTAATTGGCACGTTTACCACGAACTTTGCCCACAGCGGGAACGTGGGCAGACGTTTCCTTGAACTGCTGGAAACTGAGGAACTGGTTAATTCAATACACATTGACCGGATGAGGCTTGATGATTTCAAATTCTACCTTGATGTTCGAAGCTACAATCTCCCGGAGAGATTCGTAAATGACCTTTTCAGGCTGGTAGACGGGAATATCAACACCCTGAAATACACGCTGAAATACTACGAGGACCATGGCATAATTAACGGAGAAAGAGAGGTTGATGATGTCCTGTACAGATTCTTCCCGATCCCGCAGGCACTTGAGATACATTATGAAAGAATTTTCTCCGAACTCACTGAAAAGCAGTCCTTTGTGGCTGATCTGCTGGCGCTGATTGAGGAGGAGACTTCCTACAAGCGATTGAGCAGGCTTGCATCCATTGACGTATCGGAAACACTGAGAATACTAAGCAAACTGGAAAAAGCAGGAATTGTCGTGGAACAGGAGATGAAGTATGACATTTCGAACTACAGATTAAGGGACTTCATTCAAGGAAGGATGTCAAATACTAGGAAGCTCCAGATTTTTTCTGTTCTGAGTGAGAGCGATATTTTCGGTGAGCTTCCGCTCCAGATGCAGCTCAACATTCTGCTTCAGCAGGGTGAAGTCGATTATGTGGACAAATTACTCCAGGAGCAGGGAAGCTCCATAATATACAAATTCGCTTCACTGAAGTCTCTGATAAGTTTCCTGACAGAATTTCTTGAGAAAGGGAAGCATTCTCCCATCGTATGCCTCACAAAGTGTGAAGCCCTGGGAATGCTGGGAGAATCAGATTCTGCAATTTCATGTTATGAAGACGTCATATCTGAGTTTCCGGACAACATAATGCCAAAGCTCAATCTGGCAAGGATCAAGGCAAACGCTGGCAAGTACAGCACCGCACTCGATCTTATTGGGCAGATAGGGTCAGCTTCGGATCTGGATGGTACCGGGAGAGGGCTCGTAAGCCTTGTAAAAAGTGATGTCCTCAGCAAGAAGAGAGACTATGAAGAAGCTTACAAGATAGCATCTGAGGCAAGAGAGATACTTAGAAGCGAGGGAAACCGGGAAAAAGAGGCTGAAGCGCTGAACGTTCTTGGCAATGTCTGCCTCGAGACCTTTCGGCACGATGAAGCCATGAAGTACTACGAGGAGGCGCTGCAGATCAACAGGAACTTAGGGATGCTGGTGAATTCCGCGAAGAATCTCAACAATATTGCCATTCTGAAGAGCTACAGGGGAAATTATGACGAGACTGTCAGAATATTCAAGGAGCTTATAGAAAATTCCTACCTGACGGGAGACCTTCTGACCCGGGCGTACTCCACATACAATATAGCTGAAACATACTACCTTATCGGCAAGATTGAGGAGGCGAAGAGCTACACCCCATCAGCGGTAAGGTTGGCGGAACTTTCCAACATTAAGGACCTAAAATATCGCTTTTTCCGTTTCCTTTCTGTGCTGTATCTCAACGAGCTGGACGTAAGGAACAGCCTTGAGGCCTCAGAAAAGGCACTCGAAGCGGTCAGCGAAAACAAGAATGGGGAATTCTACAAGATTGCCTATGCAATGAGGGAATTCTTCTCTGAACTTGTTACTAAGGAACCAAGCGACATTCTTCCTTCACTGTTCCTGGAAGATTTCCCGGTTGATGAGGAGTACCTGCCGATATTCTACTCCATGGGGGCTATTTATTTCGTTTTCAAGGGAGATTTTGTGAATGCCAACTGGTCTGCAGACAAATGCATGGAGAGAGCCGACAAGATGGGGGAAAAATATGGTACTCTCATGGCACGGCTGCACAAAGCCCTCGTATTGTTCTATCAGAATGAGGGAGACGAACTTGCCGAATTTGTTCAGTCCTGCCCCGGACCGAATACCGGGTCAAGGAAGTATGATTACCTCATGAAAGTGCTCAGTTTGAGTTCAAGGGCCGCCGGCATGTCCAGGAAGGATTTTGAGAGAGGGATCGAGGAAATATCCAAAGACCAGAGGCAGGCAGTTGACCTGGTGAGGCTCTACAAGGAAACAATAGTTTTGCTGACCCTCAAGCGCACATACGGGGTCCCCATCGAGACCGGCAAGATCGTTGCGGCCATTCCCAACCATTTTAAGTATGCGTTCAATGTCTTCGCGGAGAATAATTCGATATCATGAGTGGCGACAGGAGCGTCGAACAGAACTGCATATACCACCGGGACGGCAACTGCAATTTCCACGCCGCATTCGTGACAAAATGCAGCCTGTGCTTCAATTTCAAGTCGGTGATTAACCTGGCAGGCAAGGGCAAGAACAAAGCGCTCTACGATTTCTTCGACTACCTTAATGCCAGCGGCCTTTCAAATATAATGTTCCCTGAAGGGGACGAAGTACAGTCCACATTATAGTCCATCAGGGGCAAACTGCTTTTATTATTATCAGCCATATCTCCTATGGGCTTGTGAGGTAGCTAGGATATCCTGTTGGCCTTCGGAGCCGATCACCCGGGTTCGAATCCCGGCGAGCCCATCTAAATTTCCTTCTGCCGAACATCTATCTTGTTTGCCAGTGAGTTCCTTGCAATATTGGGCCACAAGTATCCAATAGTTGGATCCTGGTTACAGGGCAAACAGCAATTGTGATACTTTTTTTGATTCTGGTCCTATATTATGGAGTTCCACGACGGATTTCTGCCCACAATAAAAGCATGGGAAAATATTGCATCGTGACTTTTGTTGTGCATTTTGGTCAAGAGCTGTTGGATGGAAGTGAATAAATTAAGAGGGCCTTCATTGCACTGAAGGCTCTTCCACCTTTAGCTCTCCGCCCATGCTGACCTTCGCCTTTGACTGGCCCCTTCCAAGCACCTCTTTTCCGTATATTATGACAATAGCTGCAACCAGGAATGCAATGGATGCGGCTATGAATGTGTAGCTGAATGCAAGGTGCGAAGGAAGGATCTTCATGATAGTCAGCCCTCCGCCGACCCCTATTGCAAAGGATGCTGTGAAAGTGGACATTATCGATCCGGCTACCGGGGCACCAATTCCGCTGCCAAGGCTTCTGAATGTCCCGTTCATTGCAGTAGCGAGACCCATGTCTTTCGGGTGGACCGTCAGGACAACGAAATTGATCATGGACGCATTCAGGAGCGAAAGGCCCGCACCGGTTACGAATTCATAAAGCATTATGGACAAGTACCCCGGGAGCGTAGCCTGCATGAAGAACCCGACTGACGAAAGCAAGGCACCAGCGATTGCAAGGGGCTTCACTCCGGTTCTTGAAACAAGGATGCCCGTAATTGGCCCCAGTACCAGTACGCCCATTGCGAATGGCACCAGAGAAAGACCCGTGTCTACGATGGATTTTCCGAAACCTGCAGGAGCCGGAAGCTCAAACCGGTATGTAAGAGCCTGCATTGAAAGGAACATCGCCATACCGGATATGCTCAGCGCTATGTTTGCAACCAGCACATTCCGTTCGGAAAGAAGCTTGAAATTAAGGATTGCCTCTCCCTTGTTTTTCGTATATCTCCTCTCATACATCACCAGAGGTACCAGAAGTATCGCGCCTATACCCATAAGGAGCATGGTCCCGCTGGAGGTCCAGCCCCAGCTTGGCCCTTCCGACAGTGCAAAGACGAATAGCGCCAATACAGAGCTCAACAAGGTAGCGCCGACCACGTCAATCTTTGTTTCAGGCCTCTTGAACTCGGACTCCCTTATTACAAAGATTGTGACTATTGCCAGTATGATTACCAATGGAGTTGCCGAGTGGTAGGTTACCCTCCATCCAAAATCGTTTGAGACGAATGATCCTAGGGGTAGGCTCACAGCGAATCCTGCACCAAACATGGCGCTGATGACAGCCTGGGCCTTAGGCACAAGATTGCGTGGGAACTCTTCCCTGACAAGGCTCATCCCAAGTGGCATTATGGACATTCCGATTCCCTGTATGGTTCTTGATACAACCATGAAAGTGAAATTCGGAGAGAATCCTGTAACCAGGACAGCCATTGAATAAATGATCATGACTATTGTCATAATCTTCTTCTTGCCGTATATATCTCCGAGCTTGCCTACAATCGGCGTAAATGCGACCCCTCCAACCAGGTACGTTGAAAGTACGAGGCTGACCTGTGATATTGTCACGTTGAAGTCCTTTGCAATTGAAGGGAGGGACGGAGTAAGCATTCCCTCTACGTACATCACAATGATGACAAGCATTGCCAGAATTGCCATTACGGTTCTGGCGTACCTTGCATCGAATGATGTTGAAAATCCATTTTCGTCAAATTCTCTAATTTTACTCACCTTCTGTTAAGATGTTAAGCTTTTTTTCCGACACTTTCCGCACAATTGTGCTCAGTGTGCTGATTGATTCCCTGAACTGGCTGAGCTGGTCATTGCTCAATGCGTTGGCAAGTTCAGCCTTAATTTCGTCCTTACTGAAGTAAATCCTCTTCATCTTGTCGCTGGCTGTACCTGTTAAGGCTACAGCAAGTTTCCTCCTGTCACTTTCATCCTGTGTCCTCATTACAAGCTCGTGTTTCTCAAGCTTGTCTACGATGCTCGTGATCGTGGGTTTCGAAACTCCAGTGATGCTGGCGAGAGTGGAAAGGTTTTGGGGACCGTTTCTGTAAAGAAAATTCATGATGAAAAAACTCGGCAATTTCAGGTGTTCCATCTTGAGAGACTTCGAGTGGTAAGTTATGATTTCGGAGACGAGATTCTCCCATTCATCGAAAATATCCCCTACCATCTCAGCTTTATCCGGGGAAATTTGTTTATCCTTAATGCTATCGGGTCTCTTATTCATCTGAACTGGGTGGATATTAGTTAGTCCTATATAACCGTTAGGTGTATCTAACTATATATCAGTAAATAGTTTTCTAATAAAATAGCAGCTAAACAAGTTGAGGAGGGGCTGGAGGCCTCTTTAAACATTATTACAAAAGTAACTTCGCATTTCAGTTGGAAAGAAGGATTAGAAGAGAGTGAAACAGTTCTGCCGGCAAAACCGGAATCAATTCCGATTATGAGCTTGGGAAAGACCGCAGAATCCATATCTGTATTATGTGCCAGAACTGATTTCATTCATTTCCTCGTACTGATGCCTGATTGCATTGCCTATATAGAAGAAATAGGTCCCGCAGCTTCTTCATAAAGCCAATTCAAGGGTGCCAGTGATAACGGTCCTATACTAGAAAATATGATACATAATTTAAGAATTTAATAGTATATTGTAAAATAGTAACAGTATAGCTTATTTTTAGACAATATCTTTAAAAAACCTTTAATAACAGGCAGTTCTTCGCCGTTATGGTCAAGAGAGCCTTGCTGCTTTACTCTGGAGGACTGGACACTTCCGTCATGCTTAAGATGCTTCAGGATAGGCTTGGAATGGATGTCATAACCCTGACCCTTGATATAGGCCAGGAAGAGAACGATCTCAAATCCATTGCCGAGAAGGCATGGAAATTGGGTGCCAAAGATGTGGTCACAAGTGACGTCAAGGAGTTGTTTGCAAAAGACTACATATCCAGGGAAGTTAAGTCTGACGGCCTTTACGGAGGAGTCTATCCACTTTCCACGAGCATAGCGAGGCCACTAATGGCAGTCCAGGCAGTTGATTATGCTGAGAAATACGACTGCGACGTTGTTGTGCATGGATGCACAGGGAAAGGGAATGACCAGGTGAGGTTTGAGGTTTCCATAAGGGCGCTGAATCCTGGAATGGAAGTTATCGCTCCGGTTCGTGACTGGGGCTTGAACCGCGACCAGGAGACTGCGTATGCCATGGAAAATGGAATACCGGTCAAGCAGAATGGAAAATATTCAACAGACGAGAACCTTTGGGGAAGGTCGGTAGAAGGTTCAGACCTAGAAAATCCAGCATCCCCTGTCCCCGATGATGCCTATTCATGGGTTGTCCCACCACATAAGGTTACTGCGGAAGCTGCTGAAGTGCAACTGGAATTTGAATCGGGGATTCCTGTAAAAATCAATGGCACCAGGGCCGGATTGAAGGACATAGTATCGGAGCTTAATTCCATTTCCGGCTTGAGGGGGATCGGTGGCATAGATTACCTTGAGGACAGAGTTACCGGCATAAAGAGCCGCGAGTTCTACGAATGCCCCGGTGCGGTCACAATTCTTTCAGCCCACAAGGCTCTCGAGAGGATTACGCTCAACAAGGAAGAGCTTACAATGAAATCCATCCTTGACAGCAAATGGGGAGACCTGGCCTATAATGGCCTATGGTTCGACCCGGTCATGGGCCACATAAACGCCTTTGAGGACAGCGTAAATGAGCCTGTCTCCGGCATAGTGGCAATTAAGCTGGACAGAGGCCTGTCCACTGTACTGGGCGTGGAAAGCCCCAATTCCCTCTACAACTTCAAAACCTCTACCTATGGAATGGAGGACACCTTTGACCAGTCCAGTGCAAAGGGCTTCATCAGCATTTATGGAAACCCGACCGTAAACGCATCAAGGGTAAGGAATAAGAAATTGAAGCCCATACTTAGTGAATAAGGAGAAAGATGTCCAAGATATGGAGTGGAGGGGCCTCCGATGAGAAGGTCTCCAGTGTGGATGATCTGATGGTCAGCGAGGACGTTACCATAGACAAGGAATTCCTCGAATATGAAGTAATGACCCTGATTGCATACCATGTCCAGCTGCAAAGGCAGGAATTGCTCAACGGGAAAGAAGGAGGGCAAATAATCCGTGCACTGGTTTCTCTTCTCGAAAATGGAATGAAACTGAGGCCAGAGCATGAGGATGTGCATGGTAACGTTGAAGAGTTTGTGATGAGAAATGCAGGAGAATCCGGAAAGAATCTTCGGATTTTCCTTTCCAGGAATGAACAGATCCATTCCGACATCCTCCTATATGGCAGGAAAGAGCTCCTCAAGATAGCCCAGACTGCATTGGATATAGCAGAATCACTGATTAAGAAAAGAGAAGAAATCACAGGCGAAATGCCGGGTTATACCCATTACAGGCAAGGCATGGTGATTACCCTGAAGACATATTTTGACTATTTTGCGTCCATCTTTAAGTCCTCCGCGGAAGATGTCCTGGAAAACGCGACCCGGATCAACTCCATACCCTTTGGATACGGGTCTGGTTTCGGCAGTCTCAGTGATGTTGATTTTAAAGAGGTCTCCAAGCTTCTTGGAATGGAGCCTTCAACCGAGAATCCACAGTTTTTGGCATTGAGGAGAGGGATGGATGAGCTGGACCTTGTGTATCCTCTGCTTAAGTTGCTCATAAACGTTTCAAGAATTTCTCAGGACCTGATAATGTTCTCCGGAGACGAGATACCGGTTTTCACCCTCCCGGATGGTTTCGTCTCCGGAAGCTCACTCATGGCAAACAAGAGGAACCCGGACTTTCTTGAGCTTGTACAGGGATACACTTCTGAAATAATGGGTAATTTCAATGCACTACTGGGCATCATTGCGAACAAGTCCTCCGGCTACCACAGGGATTTCCAGCTCTCCAAGAAAATGATGGTTAACATTTTCAAGAGAGCAGCACAGATACTGAATCCACTCCCTGAATTCTTTTCGGGCCTGGCGGTCCGCCCTGAAGCTGCAAGGCTTGCAATAAAGAACTCTTCCTATGCAACTGCCAATGCGAAAGCTATTTTCCAGCTTGGCAGCTCCTGGAAAGATTCATACTCGACCGTCGGCAGGAAGGTAAAGGATGGTGAAAAACTGGAAGAAATAAGGCCCGAGGATGTAATAACCGTGACCTCAACCGGCATAATGAGCCTCAGGAAGGAAATAGAGTCGAAGCTCAATGCAATATCGGATTCAAGGAAAACACTACTTGAAAATGCCCGACAGTATTGTAGTGAATGACATGCCGGGCCAGTGAAGTCAGAAATTATTAAGCAACGAGGGACTCGTATGCCCTTATCCCGTCGCTTTTCCTTACCACGATGATGGTCTCATTGGCACAGGATATCAACTGAAGAATGTTGATGCTTGCGGAAAAGAAGCGCTCCGTTATCCTCATAACGAACCCTGGGACTTTCTCAATGTCCTTGGACGAAAATATGTGCAGAAGGCTTACATCCCTTTCGGCTACAATATTTGGGTCGTTCAGGTGCTTGCTCTCTTTTGTCTCATCCACAATGTACACAACCGAATCGGTGAGAAAAGTTGCCGATATGTATTTTATATGAAGCGGAGCCCTGGATGTAAGCACGGTAATCTTATCCTGGAGGGTAATCTTGCTCTGGGCAATGAGCTTGTCAACACGGAGAAGGTCTGACCTGCTTCCAGAAGGTTCCTCCATGATCTTGGCCAGCGAGTACCTGATGCTTGAAAGGCTAAGGTCAGGGAATTCTTCCTTGACTTTGCGGCTCAGCCTGCTGATGTTTGCCGCCCCGCTCTTCAGCATTGAGTAAGCGTCCATATGGGATTTAAGGTACTTCCTGACGTATGATTCGACCGACCCCCTTGGCATTCTGCCTGATGTCACACGCAAAAAATACAATAATCCATATAAAAATTACATTTGACTGGAAGAAATTACATTAACCCGTAAAAATTGAATCTGTAGAAATATTCAGGCGATATGCCCCAAATGAGTCAGTCTGCTGAAACAAGCTCCCACAAATATGGCATCTGCCATGTGGCTTATTTCCTGAAATATGCCGTAAGGCATGAATTTAAATTCTGAATAACTGTTAAATAGTATCTTTGTGTAGGAATAGCATGGACAAGAAATTCAGCTATGTTGACCACTTGTATTGTCCAAAGTGTTCAAAAAAATATGATGCAATGAAGGTCAACAACCTATGTACATGCGGTTCGCCATTATTGGCAATGTACGACACCGAAGGTCTGAAGGATAACGCAGACAAGAAAGAGATATCCAAACGTGAAGGCACCATGTGGAGATACCACGAGTTCCTGCCGGTGGCCAGCCCGGAAAACATAGTAACCCTTGGAGAAGGTTACACGCCGCTTCTTGAGGCGGAATCACTTGGGGAAAAACTCCATCTTAAAAATCTGATGATTAAGAACGAGGGGCTTAACCCAACGGGCACCTTCAAGGCCCGAGGGTCTGCCGCGGGCGTATCAAAGGCAAAGGAGCTTGGAATAAAGAACGTAGCTATTCCTACAAATGGTAATGCAGGGGCTGCATGGGCCACCTACAGCGCGAAGGCAGGAATTGGGGCCTACGTTGTAATGCCGAACAACGCGCCCATGATAACCAGGTCTGAGTGCACAGCCGCCGGAGCCCACCTTTACCTGGTAGACGGCAGAATTAACGATGCCGGTGTGATAGTAGGCAAGCTCTGTTCAAAGTACGGCTATTTTGAGGTTTCTACCCTGAAAGAGCCTTACAGGCTGGAAGGCAAGAAGACCATGGGATATGAAATAATGGAGCAGCTTGACTGGACACCGCCAGATGTCATCCTTTACCCCACCGGAGGGGGACTGGGGCTTATCGGAATACATAAGGCAATGAAGGAGTTGAAATCCGTCGGCTGGCTGAAGGACAATGACACCAGGCTCGTTTCAGTTCAGTCCGAAGGCTGTGCGCCCATAGTGGAGGCATTCAAGGAAAAGAAGAGGGAGAGCCAGTTGTGGGAGGACTCATACACCGTTGCCTTTGGAATGAACGTGCCTAAATCCCTTGGTGATTTCCTTGTGCTTGATGCACTCTATGATACCAAGGGGTACGCCCTTTCCGTGTCAGACCAGGAAATACTTGAGGCACAGAGACTGGTCGGGAGAAATGAGGGAATGTTCATAAGCCCAGAGGGTGCCTCGACCATAGCCGGCATCCAGAAACTGGTTGCCGATGGCTGGATTGATAAGGACGAACGCGTAGTAGCCTTGAACACGGGCGCAGGCCTGAAGTACCCAAAATCTGTGACTGCAAACCCACCAATGCTGCAGCCGGAAGAGGAGATAATCCTGTAACAGTTACAACACCTTATACACAAAAATTTCAATTTTTCCTTTTTTAGCCCTCGATTTTGCACTTAGTTGCGCAGGTAATTCTGTATATTGTGAAACGAAATTCTGCCGTGTCTATCGAACGCCTTCTAAATAGAACTGCTGGGATTTAAAATAGTCCAGATGTCCTTCAACAACACCGACTACATATCAGACCGTATAAGGGTAACAAACAGCTATAAGGAGACAATTTCCCTTAGGGATCAAGTCTGGTCCCTCAGCGGAAAGATAGAATTAAGCAAGTTTCTTGAGCTGAGAGACAGAGTTGAAAAAAAATTGAACGAATTTGACAGGCCGGCCTTTGATGATGCCAGGATCACTGTGAAATTCAAGGATCAGGTGCCGTTCATTATCGATTCCCGCGAAGTGAATATCATAGCCGGGAAAGGGATGAAGCTGTCAGATTATATTTTCGGGCAATTTCCGGAAGCTTTCGACTTTGAGATCGTGTACAGCGGTTTTGAGGATCCGTTTGAGCGCATGCCGGGAAGGGGTGGAGACGAGAGCAAGCTGGAATTGAACAGCATGTTTCCTCCGAAGGCCGGTTCCATAAAGGAAGGTGTGGAAAGGATCATAAAGCTTGCTTTAAAACTGGTGAATTTCCTCGTCACAGCTTACATGAAGTCCTTTCCAAGCATTTCAGAGGAGCTTAAAATGATAAAAATGAAGCTTGAGGAGCTCTTTGAGAAGGTCTCCTCCTCATATTACTGATCCTGTTCATCACGCGGTTACAGTATTTCTTTTTCTTGGCTCGTAAATGCAGGACGGATCGGAAGCCAGCATGTTCCCGGTTTCATAGTAAGCCCTAGCCCTTGAACCGCCGCAAATTGTATTGAATTCGCAGTATCCGCACTTACCTTCGTAGGCTGATGCGTTCCTGATAGATTTCAGGACCGGGTTATTCCTGTATATTTCAGCGATATTCTTGTTCTTGACGTTCTCCATCTGAAGCGGAAGGAAACCGCTTGGTGAAACATATCCGTCGTGCGATACGAAGATCACACCGGAGCCGTCCCTCGAGCCGACAAAATAACTCTTGCTCTTCTTGCCTGGTATCTGCATGAGCTTTACCGTATCTTGCTTGAGTTTCGTGTACAGGTCCCCTCCCCTGTACCTCAACCCCTGTTCCCTCTGGATCACTATCCTCCTAAAGATCGGAGATTCTACGGACCTTATCCTCACACCATATTTTGAGGCAAAATAGAGCCAGTTGTTTACTTCCTCATACTCTTGAGGCGCCAGGTCTTCCAGATCATTTCCCCTGCCTGTCCTGATCAGGAAGAATGGTGCCCACGTCATTATCTTCCTTCCCGAGAGAATGTTGAGGATTCCTGGCAGTTCCCTTACATTTGATCGCATCACTGCCGTATTTACCTGCACCGACAGCCCCTTTCCAATTATCATGTCCATAACCTCCAGGGTCCTGTCAAACGTTCCAGTTACCCCTCTGAGGCCGTCATGGCTCTCCGGTGTTGAGCCGTCCAGGCTCAGGGCGTATGACCTCACCCCTGCTTCTGTCAGGGTGTCGACCATTTCTTCCGTGAGGCGATCAGTAACCGCAGGAGTAACTGAAACAGATATTCCTGCTCGTTTTGCTTCGGTAAGGATTTCTATCAAATTTTCCTTCTTAAGCGGATCGCCACCAGTTATAACCACACGGGGGTATGGTTTTCCGAATGCAGTTATGGATTTTACAAACTCCCTTGATTCATCGAAGGATAGTTCCTCCGGCAGAGGGTCCTTTATGGCCGAGGCCCTGCAGTGCTTGCATGAGAGATCGCATGACTTGGTTGTTTCCCAGAAAATCAGAAGTGGCTTTTGAGCAAAATCTGCGACATTGTGGTTCAGCATCGCACCTTAAAACAATTCTTAAGTAATATTGAATACACCTCACATTTAAGGAAGTCTGCTCGCCATGTGGGCCTAAATCCCGCAGTTCAGTGGCTTGTCAGCGTTAAACACCGAAATGCAAGGAAAGATGGGACGATGGCATAATTACGCCCATACAGCGTTTGATTTATACTTTCACTCAATTTAGTGGAGGGGATAATTTGCGTATCGTTGTCATAGGCGGAGATGCAGCGGGCATGAGTGCCGCTTCGAGATCAAAGAAGACGTGCCCTGAATGTGAAGTCATTGTTTATGAGGCTGGGAATTACGTATCCTACTCGGCGTGCGGAATTCCATTCTATGTTGGTGGAGAAGTGGCTGAATTTAGCCAGCTCCTTCACTACCCTGTTTCTAAGTTCATAGAAGAGCGTGGAATCGATGTCAAGGTCAACAGCCTGGTCACAAGAATAGACACTGCCAGCAGGTCCATAACAGTTCAATGCGGAAATAGCGAATTCTCAGAAAATTATGACCGGTTGATTATCGCAACGGGCGCAAGACCGAAGATGCCTGAAATTTTCAAAGAGAACAGTCTTGTAATGACGTTGCGCAACCTGGAAGATATGAACTCCCTGCTTGAACGCTTGAAAGGTGTTAAGGAAATGGCCATTGTAGGCGCAGGATACGTGGGCCTGGAAATGGCAGAGGCATTTACATCAAAGGGGATACACGTGGCATTATTCCAGAGGTCCGAGAGAGTGCTGAGAGGCTTGGACAAGGAATTTTCCGACATGGTGGTTGAAGAGCTGAGAGCAAACGGCGTGGAAGTGCACATGAATTCGCCCATAGAGGAAGTGGTACAAACCTCTGAAGAGAAAATATCACTAAGGTCGGGAAGCCTCACTGCCATCGCGGACATGGCCTTTCTGGCCGTTGGAGTAGAACCCAACAGCGAAATGGCTTCTGACGCCGGCATACGGACAGATAGGGCGGGAGCAATAGTAGTAGATCGGCATATGAAAACAAGCGCCGAAGATGTTTACGCAGCAGGCGATGTGGCAACCACCTTTGACAGGGTTACCGGCAAGAGCATATATTTTCCCCTTGCAACAGGCTCAAACAGGAGCGGCAGGGTGGCCGGAATAAATGCTGCAGGAGGGAGTTCAGAATATGCGGGAATAACCAGGACTGAAGTCGTCAAAGTATTCTCTTTGAACATCGGGAAAACCGGGCTTGACATGAAAGATGCGGTTGAAAATGGGTTTGACCCGGTTTCTGCCACAATCAAGGCATCCTCCAGGGCATCATACTACCCGGGATCGAGCGATCTCTGGATCAAGCTCGTCGGAGACAGGAAAACCAGGAAGGTTTTAGGGGCCGTAATCATGGGAGAAGAAGGAGTTGCAAAAAGGCTTGACGTTATTGCCGCAGCCCTATACTCCGGGTTGACTGTCGACGATATGACAGGGATCGATTACTCATACTCTCCTCCTTTTGCACCTGCGTGGGAACCCCTCGGGGTAGCAGCCGACGTCCTCCTCAAAAAGTTGTGAAATGACATCCTGCATTGCATGTTCGGCACACCCTTTATATTGTGGGGAATTATGCTATCCGGAATAGGTTGGCGGCGGAGAACATAAACCCAGTATATTTCCTGAGCCCACTGGCTCCAATAATCTTCAGCTTTGTGCTTATATTCTACTGGCGGGCGAGGAGATCATTCAGATGGGTCGTTCTGATATATGCGCTTCTGGCTTACGGTTTTGCCATAATAGCCAAGTCAATATTCCAGGCACTTACTGCTGCATATATAATAGGAAGCTTTGGATCTGCCAGCATTATCACAGGGCTATACTATGGCCTTCAGACTTCCTTTCTAGAAGTCGGCCTGGCATATATTGTTGCAAGATACGCATTGAGGAGAGAAATTTTCGTTGAGAGTGATGCGGAATCCTATGGCCTGTCACTATCATTCTGGGAAAATGGAGTGCTTCTCGGAATTTTTTCTCTTGTAAGCATACTTTCCACGTATCTGGCAATTGCCTATGGAGGGCCGGCGGTTTCCCAGACGATCAGCAATGAGATCATGAAGGCACAGCCTTCACTCTTCAGCAGCACAATCTCCGCCCTTCCAAGCATTGGTTTTTCCATTCTTGAACGAACATCCTCACTATTGGCTCATTTCGCCTGGGGATTCCTGGTTATTGTTTCCATTACCAGGAAAAAGCCAGTATATTTCTTCACGGCCCTCCCCATGGGGCTCATGGACGCTCTTGTTCCTTTTGCCGGGACACTTGGGATCCCGATTTTTGAGGCTACAGTATTCCTCCTTTCGCTTCTCTTCCTTTCCATTGCACTTTATGTGCGAAAGGCAGAGGGAGTACCAGGGAGGGCTTTAGGCGTGTCCCATGATCGGGTTCCATAAGAAATTGATGTGGAAAAAAGAATTTTATTTTTTATAGTAGAGTCTGAAAAAGTCAAATGGCCGTTTATTTGCCCCAGCCCTGAAGCATTGCCCTCAGCATCCAGGCTTTCTTTTCATGCTTTAGCATTATGTCCACCAGGAAATGGGCAGTTCCCTCATCGCTGTGTTCCTTCTCCGAGGCCAGAATGTCCCTCATCCCCATTATTAATGATTCCAGAGCTTCCATAGTGGAGGAAATCATGTCCCTGTCCGATGGGTAAACTCCAGGATCTTCCCTGATTCTCGTTCGGCCCTCGTATTCAGCCATGGTTCCTTCTGCGTTCCCTCCCAGCTGTTTAATGCGTTCTGCAACTTCATCAACAATCGTGTCCAGTTCTTTGTATAGATTCTCGAAGAAACTGTGCAGATCGTTGAACATAGGGCCGCTTGCGTTCCAGTGGTACTTTCTCGCCTTGAGGTATAATGCGAACTCATCACTCAAAATCTGATTCAACCTCTCTATGGAATCCTTTCTTGTTTCGTCCTCAAGCCCTATGTGGACATTTTCTACTAGTTTTGGCCCTGGGTTTGGGCTCCCTCCTTTTCCTGCCATTCGTGATCATATATTGTTAAAAAATGCGGCTTATAACCAATATGCCGAACTATTGATGGCACCTATATACAGAAAAAAAAGGGAAGTGAGATTGGTTTAATACCGATCCAATATTTTAAAGAGTTGAGACCATTTTCTCCATTTCATCCACTGTGAATGCCCGAAGGGTTTCGATCTCAACGTCACCGGTTTGCGCCCCTTTTATTGAGAGCTTCATTGCGAGCTCCTCACTGGGAAGATCCATGATTTCTATCACGTCATACCTGCCGAAAGTCATCAGCACCGTCTTGGGGTTTCCCCCTTCCTTCCGGATAAACTCCATGATCTTCTCCCTCTTCTCCAGCGCTTCCTTTATGTGGTGTTTTCCCTGTCCTGTCATCTTTATCAGAAGAACATACATCCCCATAACTAAACTACCTGAAACTGGTTGATATAGATTATTCCCATTTTTTTCCGATTCTTTCATGAGGCTTGTTTTATTGGATCGCAGGGCGATAATCGTCCCTTCCCATGCAAAAATGCGCTTTTTTATAACTTCCTGACCGTTGTACAATTATGGCCCAATTTTGCAAAATGCCACCTGTTCCGTTTCAACTATTCATCAGAGCATGCTTTAAGATTGTCCACTCTTAGTCGGCTTAAAATCACCCCTGAATGCTCCTTTTTGACTCGGGAACCTCGTTAACCCTGTTTGCCGTCTATGCCTGTGAAGCTGAAGTCTCAACGGACTCTTCTTCGCTTTTGAGACTGTCCCCTGAGGGTATCATGAGGCTAAAGCCCAGAGTTGCCAGGGAAGATGCCACTATAAGGCTCCACATGTAAATCGGGTTAACAGTGAACAGGTATGTCAACGGTGCACCAAGTACTATGGCAGGTATTCCAGTCAATGTCCTCTGGATTCCGGAGAAGAAACCACGGTTTTCCTTGCCCACCACCCGGACCTCATATGACAACGCCCCAGGTATCAGGAACGGACCCGGGCTGCCAATAATTGGTGCCGCAAGGAACAGAAGCATGCTGCCGTTTTCGATGGACAGGAGAATCATGATGTATGCTGCCACATCGAGCAGCGCCATGATTACGATGTAAATTTTCCCCCATGCCGGATGCCTGGAAACAAATCTCTCTGACCATATGCCCCAGGCAATCCCTATTGCACTCGCCACTCCCAATGAGACCAGGGAGTAAGAAATGCCCACCCCGATTCTTCCTCCTATTATGAGATAGAAATATGAAAAACCGAGTACGCCAATGGACATCATTACCTTGGTCAGCAGAAGGAATACAGTAAACCTCCCCCTTTTCCTGAGAGAGGTGAGACTCTCTGAAAACGTGGGCCTTGCCACACGCTTTTCCTCAAGCTTTAACGCGTTCCTGTTTTCTCTTGCGAGGAAGGTGAAAGATGAAACCGACACTGCGAGAAGTATCAGGCCTATCAGAAGGTAGACAAGCCCGAGAGGAAAGTACGACCTGGCGAAGTAAACCAGAAAAAAAGACAGCGTTCCTCCGGCCGTTTCCATCCAGATTATGCGCGAATAGCTCTGGCCCATTATTTTTTCTTTGACGGCCTTTGCCACAAATGATGAAAGCGAGGATTTGAAAACGTTCTGGAAAATAATTGCCATTGCAACCAGCCCTGTTGCCGATAACAGTGCGAAAGTCGCATTGCTGTGTGAAATTAGTGAGATAAGTATGAGAAATGCGGAATACGCCATACTGCCAATGCCCATCAATACATACGACTTGCCCTTGTCGATCGATCTTCCAAGAGGAATCACGGCGAAAAGGAGGATAGCCTGGCCCACTGATATTCCAAGGCCTCCGTACAAAACCGGGATTCCTGAGTTCTTGAGTAGGTACAGGATTGTAAAATTAAAAAGGTTCATGGCAAAGGCGAATACAAAATTCACCGAAGACAGACCGGTTATGAATCCGCCGACTTTATCAGGATTGCTTTGCTCCACCTGGCTCAATATGCGTATTATGCCTCAGAATATATATAATTTTGTCGACAGCACTCTTTTTTGAAGGGTTTCAAATAGTTAATGTCTTATATTCAATTCCGATACAGCGGTTTACCTTTGATGTGATTTAAACTATATAAAAACATTATTGGAAAGCAGTAAGCAATCACTCCCCTCAGTGCGAGAGACACATTTTTACCTGCAGGCTGAAATTTTGCGCCACTGCGAGTATCCCACTTCATTGAGGGGCTGCGAGCATTGATGTGCTACTGCTGCCTTTTTTCGCAGATTCCCGGGGCGAAAAATAATAATAAAACAATTAACGTTAGGTTAATTGGATGAAGAGGGTTTCAGCCAGAAAAGACCAAGCAGTTAGCCCGATAATTGGGACTGTTTTGCTCATAGCGATTACTGTGACCCTCGCGGCATCACTTTTCACTGTCCTGGGAAGCTATTTCAGCAACCTTCCCCAAGCTTCCCCTTCAGCATCACTCAAGATAGTCAACAGCACGGTGCAGAAAAATTCAGCAGTCAATGGTTCTTACATCCTCTCTGTCACGTCGATAAGCAACAATATATCTCTGGACCATGTAAAGGTTGAAGTCACCATGAACAGCACTGAAGTCTATGTTTTCCCCCTGTATTCGGTGGAAAATACACCGGGAGGTTCATACACAATATTCAACGGAACTTCCGGAAACATGACTGCAAAATATTCAGGCACCCAAGGCTATTTGACCTCATCAAGTTCCATAGCATTTACAGAAACCAATTGCAGCTCCTTCATTGAAATGGTCTCCATCATTGACACTACGACAGACTCTTCCATGGGTTCCATTACTGTAGTTTCATGAGAGTTGCTCAGAATTACGACAGTTCCTGTTTCCCCAATACCTTTGATGTGGCTGCGAAACTTCGAATCGAGAAATAATTATTAAGGCTTGGATTAATTGATGTCAGATGCCCATTAAGAAGGACAGCTTCTTCAAACAGAGAACGGACAAGTACATGGAGGCTATGGAAGCCATAGTGTTCTTTCTCTACACAAACAAGGACAGGGCATACACATCTGGAGAGATTGCTTTCGAAAATGATATCGAGGACAAGGACCTCGTGATCAGAATCCTGAACGACCTTAAAAAGGAGAAGAAGATCATAGAAAGGCTGATCTTTGACGGTAGGCAGTCTGATTTCTACTACATAATAAATGACGAGGCGATCGAAAAGGAGCAGGAGAGCGGAGAGGAAGGCAAAGAGGATGCCAACGCCGCTTCAGAGGGAGGAAGCTAATCCGGCTTATGTTTCCACACTGGTTTTCTCTTTTCGATAAAAGCAGCCTGCCCTTCCTTAAATTCCTCAGTGGCGGATAATATCAGAAGTTCATCCAGTGCCGCTCTCGCCTCTGGAATAACTCTGCTTTTTACAACGTTTCCAATTGATTTGATTGAACTGACAGAGGCAGGTGATGCCCTTGATATTCTTGTGGCAAATTCAACAGCAACGTCCATTGCCATTTCATTTTCAGTGACCACATCCACAATGCCCAGTTCCTTGGCCTTTGAGGCTGAGAATGGGTCTCCGGTTAGCAGGTAAGGGGTGAGTTTCCTTCCCAAGGCGGAAACCCCCAGCGATGAGGCTATTGGCGGTATCGCTCCTATAAGGCTCTCTGAAAAAGAGAAAAGTGCCCTCTCAGATGATACAACTATATCAAAGAGGAGGTTCAGTTCAGCGCCACCGCCGTAAGCGATTCCATTGACCGCCGAGATTATGGGCTTCTGGTACCTGAAAAGCAGCTCAATAAGAGGCAGGGCATAAGTGTCCATCCATTTCTTAGAGTCATCTGCGGTTTTCCACGAGTCCATCATCCTAATGTCGTCGCCGGATGAGAAAGCCCTTCCCTTTCCGGTTATGATCACCGAACGTGCCCTGCTTTCATGCAGAGCTTTTTCGAGACCAAGCCTTAGGTTCAGCCATACATCCTCGGAGAGCGAGTTGAGTTTCCCCGGCCTGTTGATGGTCAGCACAGCATAAGAATCTGTCACGGAATATATGACCGGCCCGAGCTCGCAACTTTCAGTGGGCCAGCTGAGAAACCCCTTTCCTGATTCAATGCCGGTTGAACCTTCTCTCTGCAGGTCCAGAAGATAGGCATCCGGACTGTAATGCTTCCTTCCCGTACTCAAACGCAGAGCGTTTAGGTTTCCAATAATCTTGTCCAGGCCGATCCGATCAGACAGTTCAATTGGGCCTGAAGGCCAGTTCATGGACATTTTCATGGCCCTTTCGATGTCTTCAGCGTAGGCAACACCATTTCTTATCAGCCATGAACATTCGTTTGCGGTTCCTGAAAAAAGCCTGGCAAAGCTGATTCTGTACATTTTGTCGGAAGGACTGATCAGGAGTTTCTCATGCTCTGCCATTTTTCCATAGTTGTAAAAACCCTTGCCGGTCTTGATGCCAAGTTCGTTTGAATCTACCTTCGACTTCAGTATTTCATACTGGGCAGCATCAAACCCATGTTTCACCATTTCTGTTTTTGCACCGAGTACAACATCCAATCCAATGAAATCCATCAGCTCAAAAATACCCATTGGAAAATTCAACCTGTACTTGACTGCTGCGTCCAGGTCTATTGGGGAAACGTCTTCAGAAAGCAGTTCGAGGGCTTCAGAAAACAGCCTTTCGTTCAGCCTGTTGACTACAAATCCCGGGATATCCTTTTGCACGAGCAGATATTCCTTTTTGAGCGATTGTACGATTTCTATGGCCCTATTAACGGTCTCGTCCGAAGTCTTCTCTCCCCTTATTATTTCCACAAGCGGCATCAGGACTGGAGGGTTGAAGAAATGAAGCCCGGCAAACAGTTCAGGCCTGTCTGTCATGGAGGCGAGTTCTGTTATTGGTATCGTTGATGTGTTTGAGAAGAAGATGCAATCAGGCTTGGCGATTCCACTTAATTTTCTTAAGACCTGCCGTTTCACTTCGATTTTTTCCTTCACGGCCTCCAGAATATACCCAGAATCGGAAAGGTCGCCCAAGTCTGTGGTTGTTTTGATTCTTGAAAGTACAAAATCCGGCTCCTCCTGTATCTTTCCGGATGCGCGGATGCGCGCGATGCTCTCCTTTATTTTTCCCATAGCAACTCCAAGAATATCTTCATTAACATCCGCCAAAACCACATTATAACCGGAAATGGCACACAGCTCCGCAATGCCATGCCCCATGGTTCCGGCACCTACAATCCCGACACGCACCGACATAAAGGACTAATGTACTACCTTTGAGGAGTATAAATAGGTTGAGATAAAAACACCAGTGGTTTCATCTTTCACGCTGCCCTGAATTTATAATACATATGCATGCATAACTTGCAAGGCAGCATGGAATACCTCAGACTGATGAAATATCCCGGTTCAAAAACTTCAATTCTGCCTGAAATAAGGCGTATTTTTGAATATTCTGGAGCGGATCTTTTCGTTGATGTGTTCGGCGGGTCCGGGACTGTCTCCCTTAATGTGGAATCGCCAATGACAGTTTACAACGATATCAGCTATGATACATCGAACCTTTTTGAAGTTCTGAAAAGAGACCCGGCAGCATTTAATGAAGCCCTCCAGGCATTTATGGAGAATGTGCTTACCAACAGCAGGAGAAAGGATTCACAGGGCTACAACAGATACATCCGCGAAAGAGGGGAACTGATGCTCCTGAAAACTGCCGGGATTGGAATTGACGGCAGGATTCGGAAAGATGCTTCCAGCAGTGTAATGGGAGACTTAGGCAATGCTATTCTTTTCTTTTTCAGGATGAGCACAAGCTTTGGGGGAATGGGGGAAACATACGGAACCACCAGGGAAAAATCTGTCTTCCGGTACCTTGAAAAAAGCCTCTCATCCATAATGGAAATATCCCGGAGGGTGTCCGAATGGAAAATAGAAAATATGGATTTCCGGAAGCTGATTTCTAAGTATGACGCGACGGACTCATTTTTTTATCTTGACCCGCCCTACCCAGGGAAAGACTGGTACAACTTCAGCTTCGGCGAGGCAGATTATCGCAGTTTGAGTGAAATTCTAAACAGGATTGAAGGGAAATACCTCATGACACTTGATGCCAGGGATGCCTGGCTGGAAGAGATTTTTGGCAGGCCCTCCTTTCTTAAAAGCTATGCGAACAGGAACTCCGAGCAGGATGGTAAATCCCCAAGGCGAAAAATTCTCTTCTATACCAATGTGAAGTTCCAAGGCCACAAATGAGCATTAGAGAATCATGGGGGAAATAATCAGCGGGCCCGGAGGGATTTGAACCCCCGATCACCGACTTAGAAGGACGGTGCCTTATCCATACTAGGCCACGAGCCCGACACCTTAACACGGCTCAAAACTTTAAGGTTTCGCTGATTTCGGACTTCTGTGGAGAGTTTGAGACCGCGGGCCCCAGTCTTCCAGGACCTGTGACCAGTTACTGAATGCATCTTTTGCAAAGGGCATAAAGTTGAGATCTGGCACCAGCTTGAGACCTATGCTGATCACTCCATGAAACTTGATCATGGCGAGTTTGCCATTTTGATCGCTTGTTTAATTATCATTGCTTACATTTTGAAGTATGTTCAGTGTCAGGATCACCTTCCCCAAAGAAAGTTACGGGAGGCACATTGATTCAATAATGCCCGATCTCAAGGAGAACGTTGGAAGGTCCACGACAACTATTGACCAGGATAATGTCAATTTTTACATTTATATAGAAGCCCCTGATACTGTATCACTCAAAGCGTCTGTAGGCTCGCTTACAAGGTGGCTTACAATAGTGGACAAGATATTTGAGGAGGTTGAGTAATTGGACCAGAACTTGAGTAATTATATTCAGAATCAAATCAGGCAGGCGCAGCAACTTGAATCACAGATAGAGCAGGTTGCCTCGCAAAGATACCAGCTTGATGCCAGAATAAAGGAGCTGGAAAAAACGCTGAAAGAACTTGAGGGCGTCTCCGAGAACACGCCTGTTTACAAGAGTGTAGGATCAGTGCTTTACAAAGTTGAGAACAAGAAGAAAATAGTCGATGACCTTTCGGAACAGAAAGAGCTCAGTGAGATCAGGGTAAAAACCCTTGAAAAGCAGCAGAAAAACCTTGAAGAAAAATACAAGGAGATCGAGACTTCGATCAAGCAGAAATATCAGGAATCAGGCAAAGGGGCCCAGTAATTGGTCGACTATCCAGATGTCCAGGGGACAAGGCCCGATATCCCCATGTCGATTCAAAAAGTCGGGGTTAAGGGAGTCGTTTACCCCATAGACATCAAAAGAGGGGCAAGGACAATCCATCTCTATTCTACGATTGATGTTTTTGTGGATGTTCCGTCGACCAGGAAAGGAGCGGACCTGTCCAGGACAATTGAGGCCCTGGAAACTGTTACTGAACAGCCCGGAAAAGTAGAGGGAGTAGAATTTCTTGCTGAGGACATTGCGGAAGGCGTACTGAAAAAATTTCCATATTCGAACAGGTCCGAAGTTCACCTGGAGGCTGACTATTTTGCTGAACGTTCGCCTGAAAACGGAAAGAAGCACATTGTAAAGTACAGGATAATATCAAGTTCAGTTGCCACCAGGGAGGGTTCCAACACCAGCATAGGTGTTATTGTTCACGGCATCAATGCATGCCCGTGTGCAATGGAAACGACCAGGGCAATGACCGGTGAGGAATTTCCGCTGGAAGGAGATTTGCTGGGGAAAATACCGAGCATAACGCACAACCAGAGAAACAAGGTCACGGTCATCCTGCAGACGGACCGAACGCACGAGCTGGAAATAGACGATCTCATAGGCATAGCGGAAGCCCCCATAAACGGGCCGTTAGTTTCAATATTGAAGCGCCGTGACGAGGGGGAGCTGGTCTACAAAGCCCACAAGAACCCGAAATTTGTTGAAGACATTGCGAGGGAAATTGCCAAGGGGCTTATCACGCGATACCCGGAATTCCCGGATGACTTTGCGGTAGAAGTTTCATCAGAAAGCGATGAAAGCATACATCCGCACAATGCCTTTGCTAAGATACAATCAACTTTTGGGGAAATAAGGAAAAGCCTCGGCTTCAGATCCTGATTGGGTCCCCGTGGCCGGGCAGGATCATCACAGGCTTCATTCCAAGTATCTTTTCCCTGCTTTTGGCAGCCATTTCAAGATCAAGGGAAAACATCCTGTTGACTGCGAGTGTTCCGCGCTTGTTGTACAGGGCATCGCCCACACACAGGACTCCTGCTTCGGGGAATAGGTACGAGGTGCTCCCCGGAGTGTGCCCATTTGTTTCCACAGGTTTTGCACCGGGATCATCAAGTGCCCCTGCTTCCTTCAACCTGTCCGGATCCGAAAGCCGTGGAATTTTGGTGAACAGCTTGAGAAACGACGGGGTGCCTTCAGGAAGGCCTTTTCTGCCTGCAATTATGTCAATCTCCCTGGAAGGCGCATAAACTTCAGACTGGAAGGAGTCCATTAGCCTGGAGAGACCGCCAATGTGGTCCATGTGGTAATGGGTGATCAGTACGACGTCCGGCTCCCTTCCAAGTTGCCTGTAGTAATTCAAAATCTTGTTGCCGGAGCCCTTTGTGCCCGCGTCGACAAGATAAAGCTTTCCTCCGGACTCGATGCTGTATGAGTGGGCCATCGTTCCGTCTATCATTTCAACACTTTCGGATATTTTCAAGCCTGACACCTCAGAAACTTACGATATAAATGTTGATTGCAGTATAATATACTTATCGGGGGCAGGGTGCACCTAAAGCTCCTTCTCTATATTCTCCAGGAGCTTCTTCCGAATCTGCGAAGATCCCTCGAATGGGCCGGAACTGTACTTCGAGACCCTGACGACCCTGGTATTCATGCCCATTTCCCTGCATTTCTCCTCTATAATGGCAGGATCAAAATGCTGGTCATAGCCCAGTGTTATTATGTCTGGGTCCACTTCCCTAACCGTGGCAAAGATATCTCCTTCATGGCCCAGTATGGCCTTGTCAACTATCTTCAGCTCAGAAACTATCTGAAGCCTCATGTTTTCATTGAAAAGCGGGTCCTTTGAGTTTCTCCTGGCAGTTGAATCCCTTGCTACGACGACAACAAGCTCATCCCCCATTTTTTTGGATTCCTTAAGGTAATGAATATGACCAAGATGCATTATGTCAAACACTCCAGTCGCCATAACCCTCGTCATTTGTGCCACTGGTCGATAATTGCGCTGACTTCTATAAAGCTTGGGGACTGTATTCCAGAAAATCACCGGAGTAAAGGTTGCAGTGAATAAAGTTTCAATAGCCAATATATTATTGATGGTCACTTGATCATACGTGAGTATTCCCCCTTGGATCTGAACCAGATTGTAAGGCTCGAAAAGAGGGCATTTCAGGTCGGACCCTATTCGCGCTCGATGCTGAAACGCATGTTCAGCGTGAAGGCTTCATTCAGCCTCGTTGCGGACGATGAGGGAAAGGTTGTAGGTTATGTCACTGCAATACCCATCGGCGAGATGACTGCGGATATAGAAAGCATAGCGGTTGATCCCGATTATCAGGGAAAGGGCGTTGGCGGGATGCTGCTCAATGCAGTTGAGGTCGAAATAAGGAAGAGGGGTTACATGAGGTCAATACTTGAAGTGAGGGACAAGAACTTTGAGTCCATTGGATTTTACAGAAAGCACGGGTATATTGAGATTGAACATTTGGATACATATTATCATGAATTCTACCGCGGATCAAGGGGGGCGTACAGAATGGAGAAGATACTCTGATCCCCCTTCGGCAAGAGGCACTATTTCAGGCCTTCTAGATCCTTTGAAATATGCCCGATTATATTTGACCTGGCCGACACGGTTATAGACCTTATTTCGAGAGTGTCGTAGAGGGCCCTCACCAGGGGCGAAACGTTCTCGAGAGGGAATATGTCCTTTCCTGTGACCACCTTCAGGTCTGACTTGACCCGGTCTATACCGGAAAATGCCAGTGGCGGGATGATGTCTACTATAAAATCCGAATTCCTGTATTTATTGGCAAGTCTCTCTTCAACTTCCTTCAGTTTCGCTGGCGTATACGGCACTTTGGCAACAGGCTTGAAGAGCTTTCTTGACATGATCTCATTGGCCAGTGCAGAAGACCCGCTGTCTTTCAGGACTCTGTTGAGCATATCATGGTCTCCAATTGAAAATGGGGCTTCAATGGGATCTGCCATCTGCTCCAGGGCCTTATGCATCATTATCTGGGAAATCCTGCATGTTTTGTGGAAGTAGACCGAGTTGTACATGAGAACCCGGCCTATGAGTACGGATTCTACAGCCGGTATTCCCTTTTCCTCGATAACAAGGTCTGAGCCCTCCGTTTTGGCTATGTTCATTATTCTCCTTTCATCAATCAGGCCCAGCCTGACGCCACAGAAGAGAGAGTCCCTTCTCAGGTAGTCCATCTCATCCACATCTATTGGGCCGCTCACTATTTTGGAGTGCACCGGGTACCTGGAAGACTTTCCTCCCATTATGTCTGCAACATCGGAAGGATCAATTCCATTTCTTGAAAGGATGTCCGGAATGCTGCTATCCAGGAATGGCGAATCTCCTCTGACAATCCTCTTGCCTGCTTCAAGATGGTCCATCCCTGTGGTTTTCTGAAAATATATCTCCACGCCATGGCTCATTGGGGGATGCCCGATATCGTGCAGCAAACCTGAAACCGCTGCCAAATCCGGGCTTTCAAGATCGAGGCTGTGGGCAAAGTCCCTTGCGAGATTCATGACCCCAAGAGAATGCTCAAAACGCGTGTGGTTTGCACCTGGAAAAACTAGATAGCAGAGGCCCAGTGATTTTATGTATCTCAGCCTTTGCATTTCCGGCGTGTCGAGAAGTTCCTCGTAAAGCCCCGAAAGCTTGATTGGGCCGTTGAGCGGATCCTGGATTATCTTGTATTCAGCCAAATCTACCAGCTTCCACATCCATGCTGTTGATATTTAAGTGCCGGACACGCCTGGATCGGGCCAAATGTCCTGTCAGGGTACCCCCGCTTCCTCTCCGTCCCGCACCCCTTCAGCATCAAGAGTCCAGGATACTGTTGCTCCCTTCCGGTCCTGGCAGATTCTCCTGATAAGCCATATGCACATGCTCCTTCGGGCTTGCACACATGGCCCTCCGATCCGAAGGGACAGAACTTCAGCGATTTCACGGGGCCTGGCAGAAGTTTGGTTGACCTTTCCAGGCCGTCACTCCCGCATATAGGCTTCGGGTAACAGGAAGCGCCTCGCTCCCCAGCCGAGTCCGGCTCCATAGAATTGGAAGCTGAATAAAAAAGGTTTCCCATAATTGGGCTAACCAATCGGCACAGTTCAAGCCGCTAATCCCGCAAAGCACCTCAGGAAATCTGCTCAGAGGAGTGGGGAATGGAGCCATTTGCCTGTCCCTCTTGCTTGAATAAAAAGGCAGCCCGGGAAGAGATAAATACAATTGTCTTCATGTTAGTTGGATATCATGAAGGTTCTCTCCATTTTGCCCCCGTTTCTTCCCGTCGAAGAGATTTCAAACGCCCTTGGCCAGGTTATTCCGGACAACGAAATACTCACGAGCACAGAGTTTGAAAGCAACGATGCCGAAGTTCTTGTCGTTACCACCTTCACAAAGGTTGACGGTTCTCTGCTGTCAAAGATGCCAAAACTCAGGTTTGTCCAGGTCGCGAGCACCGGTTATGACAATGTGGACATCCAGGCCATAAGGGAGAAGAACCTGATTTTGTCCAATATACCGACGGCAAACAAAGAAAGTGTGGCGGAGCATGTTATTGCCATGGCACTTGCCCAGCTCAAGAACGTGATGCATTTCCATAATGAGATTGTCAGAGGCAACTGGCCAATACTGACAAATTCCAGGGAGCTTAAGGGGAGGACTTTCGGTGTAGTTGGAATGGGTGCCATAGGGAGAAGGCTTGCGGAAAGGCTTCTCTATTTCGGGACGAACACAGTCTACTTTGATCCGGTAAGATTAAGCGAGGATGATGAGGAAAGTCTTGGTGTGACCTACGCCGAACTGGACAATCTTCTGGAAGAATCCGACATAATATCATTCCATGTGCCGTTGAGCAACCAGACAAAAGGCATGATCGGAGAGGATGCGATTGAAAAAATGAGGCCCGGCACCATACTTATCAACACTTCAAGGGGAGAGATAATCGATGAGAGTGCACTTGTTAAAGGCATCAAATCAAGGGGAATCCTAGCATGCATCGATGTGTTCAGCGAAGAGCCCCCTGATTTCAATTCCGAACTGTTCAAACTGGACAATGTCATTTTTTCGCCGCACATAGCCGGAGTAACAGTTGAGAGCCAGCAGAGATTCATAAGGGACACAGTATCCAACGTTCTGAAGTTCATTCAGGGGCTTGACCCGCTATACAGAGTGGAATAATGAAAGGGCATGAAATATTCAGGAAAACGCTGGAGGACCTCAAGCTTGATGTGATTTTCGGGAATCCGGGCTCTACAGAGATCCCCATGCTGAGGGGTGTTGACAATTATATTCTCACTCTCCATGATTCCATTGCTGTCGGCATGGCAGACGGGTATGCCCAGTACCTTGGCAGGCCCTCTGTTGTGAACCTTCATACCATGCCCGGCGTCGCCAACTCAATGGCATTCATACACACTGCCCGGCAGAACCGGTCGCCCGTCATTGTAACTGCAGGCCAGCAGGATACGCGGCACGCCTATTACGAGCCGCTGCTCTGGCATGATCTTCAGAAGCTTGTCGGGGACGCTGTGAAATACAGTTACGAAATGAAGAGTGCCGACGACATAGAGAAGGCAGTCAAGAAGGCATACTCCATCAGCCTTGAGCCTCCGATGGGGCCTGTTTTCCTTTCATTCCCCATGGATGTGATGGACCAGGATTCCCAGTACAGCGATTTTCCCCACTCCATCCCGAATACCTCCTTTATTGACCATGATGCAGTGGAATATGTGCTTACCCGCATTGGTGAATCAAAGAGCCCCGCAGTAATACTTGGCTCAGAGGTGGACGCTTACGGGCTTCATGACCTCGTGGAGGAATTTGTAGAATCCTTTGGGGCCCCGGCCTATGCCGAGCCGTTTGCCAGCAGGGCGCCAATAAGGAGCAGGAGCACGAGGTACGCAGGCGACCTTGTTCCCGCCACTTCGCCGATTAACATGTCGCTCCTCAGCCATGACCTGATCCTCAACTTTGGCGGGGACATGATGATGTACCCTTATTTGCCTTCAAGACTCCTTCCGGGAAAGAATATAATCAACATTTCACTGGCGCCAAGCTACAGGCAGGGGGAATACATCAGGAGCAACCCGGGCCTGTTCATGCGTGAACTGGCCAAACGAGCGGGGAAGGCAGGAGATTTCAGAAGGAAGGAGAATATCTCCCTAAAGGGTGAATCCGCAAGGGACAGGAGGAACCTGGGGCCGTCCTTCGTCCTGGCAAAAGCCAGGAAGTTCTTCACCGGGTACACAATTGTGGATGAGGCAATTTCATCTTCACCCCTCGTCAGGTCAATACTCGGTTACAGTGATCGTTCATATTTTACTGCTAAAACCGGCCAGCTTGGATGGGGGCTCCCTGCGGCTGCAGGAATCGCCATGGGGAACAGGAAGGTCCTTGAAATCGTGGGGGACGGTGCCCTCATGTACACAGTGCAGACCCTCTGGACCATTTCCAGCTATAACCTGCCCGTCAAGGTGCTGGTACTTAACAATGAGGGATATTCAATTCTCAAGAGTTTCTCCAAAAGCTTCTACCCTTCGGTAGAAAATGTTCCTTATTTCTCTTTCAGGACTGATATCAAAGCGATTTCAGAATCCTTTGGCGTCCCAGCCAGGGTAGCAGACCCCTCGCTTACTGACATGGAATGGTTATCCGAAGGGGAGGGACCGAAATTGCTGGTAGTGAATGTTTCGAAGACAACCCCGAGCCTTTTCCCTTGAATCTCCGCGGTAGAGTTTCAACTCATTTTGCCGTCCAGCCTGTGCGAAAGTTTTAATTGTGAAGTCAACTTCACTAAAGTGAAGTAAACTTAAGGTGACTCGATGAGATTTGACATTAAGGCAATTATTGCTGTTGTTGTGGCCATTGTCTTGCTTTTGAGCGGGCTGGGATTCTATGAAGCAGGTGCCCACAAGCAGGCAAAGGGGCAGTATATCACCATTTCATCCGGAGACAACATTTCAGGTAAATTGACCAGGATTGTTTCACTGGACCCGGCAGCCACTGAAACACTCTATGCGCTTGGGGCTTACAGTTCCCTCGTAGGCTACAGCGGATACGCGTCATTTCCCCCAAATTCAACCCTGCCGGTGGTGGGTTCATATCCCGCCATGAATCTGGAGGAGATATTCAATCTAAGCCCACAGGCAGTAATTACCTTTGATTCCGGCTATTCCCAGGGGCAGATTGCAAAACTGCTTGATGCGGGAATAAATTACATATTCCTTAATGCGGGAGCGGGGTCGGGAATATCCAGCATTGAGGAGCAGAACACACTGCTTGGCCAGCTAACTGGAACACAAAAGAACGCTTCGCTGCTCAACAGCTGGATGAACCAGTCCCTTGAAAGCATTGCAAACGCCACACAATCAATCAATGCTACACAGGAACTTTCCGCGTTCTACTACCTCAGCAGCAGCGGAGGCATATATACCACAGGAAACGGAACATTCTTCAATGATTTCTTCAACTACGCAAAATTACGGAATGTGGCGTCGAACCTGACAGGCGGTTTTGTTCCCATATCGCCTGAAGTCCTGGCCAATAACTCCCCACAGGTGATATTCCTCGACCAGTACGTCAACAGCTCTGCCCTGTCAGTCTACCCATTCAGCAATTCCACAGCAGTGCAGCAGGGCAAGGTATTCACCCTTCCAAACGAGGATATATTTACCGAGCCTGATTTCAGGAACATATACGCGATAACTTGGATGGTTAAGGAAGCCTATGGCTTGAACGTGACCTTCCCGGCTTTCCCCATGAACCTGGGCCATAACCCTGACCCTGTCAACGGGTGATGCAATATTGTTGAGAAGTGCCAATGAAGGAATGACCGGAAGATCATACAGGAGCATCAAGATTGCCGGGCTTACGGCATCGTCAGTCCTGCTTGTCTTCATGACAGTATTCTCTACCTTCATAGGCCCGGTCAACATACCTGCAGCAGACGTGGTCAGGATATATCTCGAACAGATTCCTGTTCTGGGTAACTATTTTTCATTCCCGATTGCAGCCAAGGACTACGGAATAATTGTTTTTCTCAGGGAGCCTGAGGTCCTGGGCGGGATTATAGTTGGGGCATCACTGGGAATAGGCGGTGCGGTTGTCCAGAGCATTTTCAGGAACCCAATAACGGAGCCTTACATTATCGGGCTGTCCAGTGGTGCTTCACTAGGCGCAGTATCTGCCATAGTGTTCGGCATGACACTCTTTGGGATTTTCACAGTCCCGTTGATGGCATTCGTCTTTTCCATAGTAGTTGTAGGAGTGGTATACGCCTTTGCCCTCAGGGGCGGCAGGGTGAGCCCTACATACCTCCTGCTCACAGGCATTGCACTTTCCCTTTTCGTCTCATCCCTGGTCGCACTCATGCTGTTCACAAACGTCAAGCTCCAGGGTGCGGCCTTTTTCTGGCTGCTCGGCTCACTTTCAGGGATCACGTGGAATGAGCTCCTCCCAGTTTC
Organism: Thermoplasmataceae archaeon; assembly: GCA_046703705.1. Taxonomy (GTDB): domain Archaea; phylum Thermoplasmatota; class Thermoplasmata; order Thermoplasmatales; family Thermoplasmataceae. Next base: position 54,141 of record JBJKST010000044.1, on the reverse strand, counting down.
GCTGATCGTGATTGTTTCCTCCCTGCTGATGGCAGTTTACCACCGTGAGCTGGATGCCCTCCAGATGGGTGAGTTCCATGCGCGGTCAGTAGGGGTTTCAGTCGAGAAGGTCAAGAGAATAATGATTGTTCTTGTCACACTTAGTGTTTCTGCGGCAGTTTCAATAAGCGGGATAATAGGTTTTGTCGGCTTGATCATGCCCCACGTCTCGAGGCTGCTGTACGGAGGGTCGAACAGGTACGTCATTCCATCATCTGCCATCCTCGGAGCATTGTTCCTTCTTGCGGCGGATGACATATCAAGGGTGGTGGTTACCGGAGAGGTCATACCCATAGGTGTCGTGACCGGCATGATTGGCGTCCCTGTTTTCATGTACCTTCTGAGAAAACTGGCGGGGGGAATTTATGACAATTGAGGTTGACGGCCTGTCCTACTCAAAGGGTGATTTTCACCTTTCATGCGGAAATTTGAGCATAGAGGAAGGCAAGGTTACATGCATCATAGGCAAGAACGGTTCCGGGAAATCTACACTCCTCAAACTGATTAACGGAACGCTTAAACCTGAAATGGGCAGTGTCACAGTTGACGGGATTCCCGTGGAGAAGCTCAAGCCGAGAGAGCTCTCAAGGAAGATTTCCTTCGTCCAGCAGGAGATGCCGGACCCCATGGGATTCACCGTGAGGGAGGTTTTGTCTGTCTCAGGCTACAGCCGTGATTTCGACGATGGGGATATGATGTCTGCACTGATGCATTTCGAGGCCGAACAACTGATAAACAGAAAATTCGCAGACCTGAGTGGAGGGGAAAGGAGGCTGGTAGCACTTTCAGCCTCAATTTACCAGAATGCCGAAACAATAATCATGGACGAGCCCACGACTTTTCTCGATGTGGACAAGCAGATCCTTGTGAATGAAGTGATAGAAAGGATTAGGGAAAGTGGAAAGACGATCCTTGTTGTGATGCATGACCTTGGAACTGCATACAGAATTTCTGACAACGTTGTTCTGATGAAAGGCGGGCTTATGATCGGCCATGGCGATACGGAATCAATAATGACGCCGGGCAACCTTAAAAGAACATTTGACGTGGAATTTGATGTTTTTGACACTCCATCGGGAAAAGAGTTCAAAGGGCGGCGGCCCCTGGCTAGCCCTTGATCGAATGCCGTTCGTCCGGCGGCATCCTGAAGAGAGGTCCCTGTTCAAGCAAAGATTTGAAGATTCACGGCGGCAGGGTGAAGGCAAATTATAGATGATCTGGAAACCAGCCGAGCCCGAGTTCAGGACTGCTGGTTTACCAGATACTGTTCCATTATCTGGTTGGGAGTTGTGACCCTGTTGTCACTCTTCATTACCGGCCTGTTGTTGTACCAGTATACGAAGTCAGCCGAATTCTCGAATGTCCACCTGAACTTGTCATAGCTCTGCCAGAACTTGGACAGCGCAAGATGCACTTTTCCGCCGTTCTTGTCTGATTCCACATTCTCTATGCCTTTCTTCCTGATTGAAAATTTCAGGTCGGTTGCCCCATACAGAATGGTGAGTATGCCGCTTCTCAGGATCAGCTTGTCGATCTTGATGTCCGTTTTGTCATGGAAGAATGACAGGTTGTTGATGGTGGATTCCATCACGTCCTTTGTGATCTTTCTTGACTCAGTTATGGACAGGACCTTTTTTGTGGCCTGGTCGACGCACACGATTGCGTATGGGTAGTCAAGGCGTGTCTGGTGGTAATCCATGAGTATGTTGCTCAGAGGCCTGTTCTGCGCGTCATACATGGACTTGTTCGCCCTGCTCTGCTTCTGCTTGACCATCTTCTTTTCCTTCATGAAGTTGTATACCTGGTAGTAGGAAATGTTGCGGCCCTTGCTCTTGAGAAGATAGTAGATAGTCCGTGAGCCTATTTTATAGGCATTCCAGAGTTCTTCTATCTCGCTTGCCACATCAGAGGTTATTTCCGCGGACTTCTTTTTGCCCTGGTCATCCTCCGAGCTCTCCTTGATGATCTGCTGTATCCTCCTTGGAGTCACATTGAACATCTTTGCAAGATCTACCACCCGGTAACCGTTCTCCACACTCTGAACTATGAAGTTCTTATCAGTTCCTGTTAACATGTTACCAAGAGTTCATTCCGTATTTCTCTTAAAAGCGTTTTTTGCACGATTGCTTACCTGTTACTGTGCAGGAAATACAGTATGGAACTATGTATGCAAACATGAGACAGTGGCCGGAAACTGCGAAAATTTCGCATTCCTAACATTAAGTTTCTTATATAGTTGCCAGACTATATACATAACAGCATACCAAACTAGGTGTGAGGTTAGATATGATACTTAGCAAATATCTGATTGTATCCAAACGATTCATCAGGAAGCAGTTGAGCCTCAAAGCTGATGTAAAGGCTGAGACAGGCATAGGTGTCCTGATAGTCTTTATAGCCATGGTTCTGGTAGCTGCTGTCGCTGCATCAGTGCTGATACATACAGCAGGAATATTGCAACAGAAAGCGTCATCCACGGGAACCACCACTATAAGGCAGGTATCGAGCGGTATAATCGAGACACAGATACTGGGATATGACAGTGCCAACCCAACTGAAGCAGGAGGAGTTTCCCTTCTGGCAATATTCGTATCACCAAACGCAGGAAACAGTGCTATTGACCTTGGCAACGTGAGTTTAACCCTCACAGTGGGCGGAGTAACGGCTGTCCTGGTGTACAATTCGTCTGTCTTTGCAGATATATCCCATGGAGGTTCCACGAACATATTCGGGCTATCCGCATGGAGCAATCTGAGCGCATCGCACAAAAACCCCACCAGTTTCGGTGTCCTGGTAACATTCGACCCCCAGAACTCCATGGTTGCAAGCTATCCCGTGATGTCAGCGGGTGATCAGGCTGCAATAGTGGTCAACGTCACAAACACGTTCGGGGCCAACATAACCCAGAACGCACAGGTGACAGGCCAGGTAACCCCCCAGAACGGAGCGCAGGCCATAATTGACTTTACGGCGCCTGTAGATTTCGTAACACATGTCGTCCAACTCCAGTAGGCGGCATTTCACACTGAAGTAGACACCTCACCACCATTTTTTTTATTTTTTTCCGACCACCTATCCTTAAATAACCTGCGGTACTTATCGCTCGAATGAAGCTGCTCAGTAAACGGCCATATGATTCAGCAATTGTTGTCGCAGCCTCCGGCGCCTTGATCCTGGCAATAGGGATTGTGGCCCTGAGAGGATATTTTGAGGTTGGAGACCAGTCAGCCATAGACATGTATGCCATTCTAACAGGAACACTTGCAGGAGCCGGTATTATAGCATCCGGAATACTTTCACTTGTGATTCCGGAGAAGCACAGGATGCTCGGGGCAGCTGCAATGATACTTTCAGTGCTGAGTTTTGTAGGCACTTCGGGCGGACTTTACATAGGTGCCATTGGAGGGCTCCTAGGCGGAATAATGGGGATCTCATGGCACAGGAAGGATGACCTGAAGAGAAACGATCTGGAGAGGGCCCAGAGGAATCCTTAATCCTGCAATACTTCATTTTTGCATTTTCATTTCCCCACGGCAATCAGACCAATCTTTCCGGTATTTTCTCTGCACCTGCGTATGGGATCGGACAGTTAGAAGGACATATGTATGCATGTAAAAGCCATCTCCTCATGGTGATTATGGCCAATCTTCCGAATTTCAAACGATTCTGGAAACATTTAAATCAATAGTTTATCTGCTAGTCACTGACAATCAATAGATTAGTAGGTAATTATCTTGAGCAGCACAGAAGGAAAAGGAAACGATCCTGTTGAACCTCCAGCGAGAACCTCAGGGGCTTCGCCGGGGGGAAAATCCTCAGGAAAATGGATTGCCGTAATAATTGCACTGATTGCAGTAATAGGGGTCCTGGGCGGAATACTCGTCACCCACTATTCTGCCCCTCAGGCTGCCGGCGGCCCTGCCGCAGTTCTTTCCAGCCAGGTGGGTGCAATCAGCCAGAACGGCACGTATGCTACAAACGTAACTGCCACAGGCAGTTTCAAGAATATGACTGTGTACTATGGCGATGGAACCAGCCAGGTGGTGAATTACAGCGGGAGCAATACTGTCACGATCAGCCATGTATACGCCAACCCCGGTGAATACTACATCCTTGCCGATATTAACTATGGCTCGTCACATGGATATTTCCTCGAGCCGGTCAAAGTCAACCCGGAGTACCCGTCTGTCCAGTACGCATACAGGGGGCTCACTGTAAACACACTGGTATCTTCTCCTCAGCTGGTAAACAACATTTCCAAGATTTTCAAGCCCGGTTCATCCATGAAACTTGATTTTCTTCCAAATCCTGGTGCAGGCGGGAACCAGATAGTCTCCCAGTCCCTCACCATGATGAACCAGTCAGGAACTGTATCACAGGAGCAGATACCCTATGTCTATAACATAAATTCCGGGGCGTACCAGATTCCAGTCCAGTCGGTGACCTACGCAGGCCTCCAGACCGGAATGTATGTGCTTGATGTTTCGACAACGTCTGCTGCGGTGAATACAACTCAGACAGTATCTGCCCAGGTGACCAGCACAGTTGTGCAGAACTTTACAAAATCCCAGAGCTACTTCGCTTCATCCGGAACAGCTATTTCCGGCATATCCGGTGACATTCTCCAGGTTGGAAGCATAAACGTCACATATGGGCAGAACACTACGGCAAACTACACCACAAGCACAAAGATGTTTCTTACCACAAGCTCAAACATAACTGTAAACAACGGTTCTGTCAAGGCAGTTGACGCTTCAGGGACAACAACCATATCGAAAGGTGAGACCGCACAGATAAATGCCTCGACCGAGCTTACGATGGCTGCATTCACAAACATTACTTTCAACCGGGCCTCTTCGCTGGTTCTTAACAATACATACACGGCATCTATGTTTTACGGGAGTGATTCATCACTGACGCTCCTCAATGCCAGTGTTGTCAACTTCAACACCGATTCCGTCAACGTGTCAATAACCAGTGTGCTTTCAGGAACTACAACAGTTCCACTTAACAATGGCGAATATGATGCATCCTCCCAGGTGACAACGCAATACTACATCGACTTCCCGGTTGTTTCTTCCGTGAGTGTCCAGAAATCTGCCGCCACAAGCCTAACCAACGCCGAGCCCAACGCCTCGGGCGGATATGAAACGATGGACCCTGCAATCGCTTATTACTTCGCTTCTTCAGAGATACTTGACAACACGCTCATGACACTTGACACTTACAACGGTTCCTCAACCAACAGCTTCGTGCCCCTTGTGGCCACAATGCTGCCCAACCTCACCAACGGAGGCGTTAACAACAACTACGTGAACAAGACAGTGACTACGCCATGGAACACACAGTACCAGTATAATGTCACGCCCGGAGAAAACTACACTTTCTATGTCAACACGAACCTCAAGTTTGCCAACGGAGACCGGATGAACGCAACTGATGTGCTATACTCCTTCACGAGGGCGCTCCTGTTTGATGCGGGCTCGCCCGGCACAGGAGGATGGGTAATTGGACAGTACCTTCTGCCCGGAAACATATACACTTCCAACACCTTCTACAACATCACGACCAACATAACGGTCAACAATTCAGCCAACTCAATCACCTTCCACTTCCAGCAGCCAATGCCGGCACCTCTTGTCTACCAGATATTCGACTCTTCCGGGACCTGGATAGAGGACATGAAATGGTACATACAACACGGTGCGGGAATAACATGGACTCCACAGGGCTTCGAGAACTACAAGCAGTACGGGGAGGTCAGCAACTACAATTCATATGTGCAGAACCATGTAATGGCTGATGGCCCCTACAAGGTTTCGTACATTGTTCCCGGATCGCAGCTGACACTGGTCGCGAACCCGGACTTTGTCTCACCCGGACCATGGTACCCCAAGCCAACAATAGACAAGGTGAACATTCTCTACTCTTCAAGCGGGCAGGAGGCATACCTTCTGCTGAAGTCAGGACAGGCCCAAAGCGCCAATCTGCCGACTACCTACTGGAACCAGACGGAGCAGATGGTGCAGCAGGGAATCCTCCAGAAGCACGGGTTCCCAACACTTTCGCTCTATTTCTACGTGTTCACTGAACAGGTAAATACTGCTACACTGCACACCATATATTCCGGGGCCAACATGCCTTCAAACTTCTTTGTCAATCCAAACGTCAGGAAGGCATTCTCCTATGCTTTTAACTACAGCCTGTTCTATGCGCAGCAGATAGGGAACGAGATCTATAACACGACCTTCTTCTCGCCATATGTGGGAATGCTCCCGCCGGGCATGCTTTACAACCAGACGGCACAGGACCTGATATCATCCGGTACTCCGGTTGTCAACGCAAACGGGCATGAGCCATTCCAGATACAGCAGGCAAAGAAGTACCTGAACTACTACCTGAATGGAACTTCTTCCAATACGCAGCACGATGTTGCAAGCGACATGAATGTCCAGTATAACGGCAATACTGTCACTTACAACGGGAGCAAGCTTGTTGTCCCCATTTTTGTGATACAGGGGTATCCTGCCTACAAGGCGGCCGCCGTAACATGGGCCAGTGATCTGGCGCAGATTATGCCGGGCGCAAGCTTCCCCGTCGTGGAACTTCCCATTGCAAACATATTTGCTTATGAAGTTCCGGGGCAGAATCCAATGCCCATAGAAGGAGGGCCAGGATGGTTCCCGGATTATCCGTACCCTACAGACTACCTTGTCCCAATGGCCATACCCATCAACAACTCGTTCTACATGGGCGGAACAGGCTACACGCCCTACGTAGTTGGTAACCAATCCAACTCAGTGTTCAACCTGACCGAGGCCGCACAGATGGAGCAGATGATCAGTGCAATGAACAACGCAACAAGCAATGCAACCAACGGCAAGCTTGCTGAAAAATGGTTCCACGTGGTCAACGGGATGAGCGTAAACAACACAAACATCGTTTATGCGGGCCAGAATTATGCGCACTGGATCATGAGCTCCAAGCTCAACAGCGAGTACATCGTGAAATACCAGGAGAATGTCATGATAGGAGGGGCGCTGGAGATTCTTTACAACCTCATGGCCTACAACACAACTGCCTAAATTTTTAAACTATTTTTTTATAAATAACCAACTTATTTCTTTATTGAAGGAGCGTATAAATATGCCTGAAGACAGGGAAGAAGGATTTGTAAATGTAAACGGCCTGAAATTGTATTACGCAAGGTATGGAAAGGGGAACAAGTACAAGCTCCTGACACTCCATGGAGGTCCCGGCGGGACCCACCACTACTTGCTCCCGCTCGCAGACCTCGCTTCGAGGGGCTTTGATGTAGTATTCTATGACCAGTTCGGATGCGGAAGGTCAGACGACCCCAGGAAGGAAAGCGATTACAGCCTTGAGTATGCAGTGGAAGAGGTAGAGGGTGTCAGAAATGCTCTTTTTGGAAACGAGAAGGTCCACCTCTTTGGAAGTTCCTGGGGAGGGATGCTTGCACTGGCCTACAGCCTGAAATACCAGGATCACTTGAAAAGCGTAACGACAAGCAGCGGGCTGTCCAGCATCAAGGAGACAGTCAAGGAAATGCACAGGCTTATAGCTCAACTTCCGAAGAAAGAGCGGGAAGCCATTGAGAAACATGAAAAAGACGGGGATTATTCAAACCCGGATTACCAGGAAGCGTCAATGTACTTCATGAAGAAACACCTCCTGCGCTGGGATGACTGGCCCGAAGAGGTCCATAAGACAACAGAAATGATGGATAAGAGGGGGACTTACTTGAAGATGAATGGCCCCAGCGAGTTTACCATAATTGGCACCATCAAGGATGTTGATTTTACACATGACCTCCACACGATTCACATCCCTGCCCTCATAACCTGCGGAAGGCACGACGAGGTCACCCCGGAAATTGCGCGTTCCATCCATGAAAGGATAAACGGATCACAGATGGTTGTGTTTGAAGACAGTGCCCACATGCAGTTCTGGGAGGAGAAGGAGAAGTACCTGAATGTCCTGGCAGACTTCATTGAGAAGAACGATTAACCAGGATTCTATTTTTTATTGATTTGGATCTCATTTCCTCATTTTTTTTCTTAGTGATAAGAATTACTAACGGCATTTGATTTGTAAGATCATGGCAGAACAATATCAATCAACCATTTTTGGTCAGAATCTTGATCTAGCGTATGTGAAAGGGTTTGAGAACGGGAAGAAGGAACAACTTCAACGTGACGTCGTAATGATACGTGACGTTGCGTACAGGAGCAAAAGCTTCGAGGATTTCAAGGAAAAGCTGAGAGAGGAGATCAAGAGCATGGACAGAAAAACCTGGTTTTAGCTAATCTAAAATTCCGTCTCCACTTTTTATCCACATTTTTTTGAAATTTGAGTTCGTATGTCTTCTGGTATATTATTCCGAGTTGTTTTCAAAAAACTGAAATTGGTCGCCGATTGCCCGCCTTACTGCGATGGAATTGCATGAAGCTGACCTGTCAGAAAGCCATTTCAGCGCAGGCAGGATAGAATCCCTTAAAGAGGATCCTTCCTTTGTGAGATAGTACTGGATTCTCAAGGGAGGGCCCATAATTCTGGTACTCTCGACTACCCCTATGTTTTCCAGTTCCTTTATGGTTTCAGAAAGAGTTTTTGGGCTGATTCCGTTTAACTCCCTTTTGAGTTCGTTGAATCGGACGCCTTCGTGGTTCCCTATGGCAGTTATCACAAGAATGGTCCATTTCCTGTTTAGGACGCACAGCAGTTCCATGAAGGAATCTTCAGGCTCATTTCCCTTGTATTGGAGATCCATGACCCTTCCCGATGTGTTATTAGCCCATTGTATAAAAGGCATAACTGTATCTCGTGCAAATATTACCTTTTTTAAAATTAATATTATTAATTTATTAAGTGATATTCAATCGAATGTTCGCCGAAATATCCTCCTCAACTTAATTGCAGCCCGTATTGGATAAGAGTTCCAGTATCACAAATACTTAAACTTAATTAATTTATTCATCCACAATTCCAAAATGACCAGATATAAAAAATATACATTTTATACAAGTTTGCCTATATCTAGACCATGGAGGGCAACGGAACACTTTTAGAAACAACCCGCGTTTCCAGGTCCAGATCACTTAGAATGTCATTGCCGAAGAGAATAGCGCAAAAACTTCTCGTGGGCCCAGATGATATTGTGGGATTTTATTCGGACGAAAATGGGAATATAATTATCAGGAAACTTAGTTAATAGAAAGAATGTTCAAAAATGCCCTGACCTAATTGCCCGTATTGCTTAAGCAAAGGTTCAGCCTTAATTCTGCCTCGGCTATACCTTTATTAATTATAGACTTGTCTTTTATCATATACCACGTTGGAAAAAACATGGTGGATGATAAGCTTCTCGACACGGTAAGGGTTTCCAAATCAAGCTCTCTGAGGATTTCACTTCCCAAAAGGGTGGCAACAAAAATAAGAGTGGGGTCAGAGGATATAATCGGTTTTTATCTGAACAAAGAAGGAGAGGTTGTAATCAGAAAGATGTTGTGAAATACTTAGAGCGGATCATTTCATTTTCTTTATGTAGATCTGATCGCCAGACTTGTAGAATCCAACAAAAGTTCCATGGTCAAGCAGCAATTCCCCTACTACTCTCTTCGGGATGGTAATTTTCACGGAGGATTGGAATTTGCTAGCCTGAACTACCGCGATCAGTTCTTCATCTTTGTTATCCATGCTGATGCCAATAGGATGAGTAATTATATAAAGTCAACTTACGTTACTAAAGGTAAGTGTATCCTCATACCAATTATTGAAATTACTTTACTCATTGAACTTAATTTGCCTATATCCTTATCCTAGCTTCCGTATGACTATATCCCCATTGTTGTTGCTGTAAAACCCTATGATGTCGTCTGGTCCGACATCCATCTTTTCTGCTACTCTCCTTGGGAGGGATATCCTGAATGATCTTGACCTGGAGACCCTTGTAGTTTCTAGAAGAATACCGTCGTTTTCCATTGATAAGACATATTAAATGACATATATAAACTAAACTAAGTACATTGAATTATGATCTATATGCTGAGCCTCCGATTATCCCTCTCTTAAATTATGGCAAAATGGCAAATATGGGAACTCTGCACGTTCATGGCCTGCGCCTGTTATAGTTCTCTTGAAGATTTCAGGTCCATGCCCAAGTTCATTGGGGACCCCCTATTTATCCATTAGGAGAGATAGTAAGGCTGCTAATTACCAGCCAATGGGTAATTAATTACATATGTATAATAATGTTACTGGATACTATGCCATAAGGAGAGGCTGGAAAGTCATGAAGTCCAATTGATATGCGTCCATTAAAAATAACACTTCATAAGGCAGAAAAAAAGCGCGAGGAGGGGGACTCGAACCCCCGATCTCATAAGAGAAACAGCTTAGCAGGCTGCCGCCGTACCGCTGGGCCATCCTCGCCTAGGAACCGTATCGATCCTGCAGATCGTTGGCTACCTGTTCAATAACTTCCTCGAAATCTTCATTTTCCAGTGTTATAACTTCTCCCGAAGTGAGGGTGATAGTTGCGTAGTAAGTCTCCCCTTCCTTTGATATTTCAACTTCCGCCAGTTTGTCGGTCATAATATCGACCGGTTATTGATAGCCCTATATTAGAGTTTATCCCTTGAAAGTGAATAGAAGTATCCCAATCTCCAACGGGAGAGAGATAACAGGTCTGACAATGTTATGCTGCAAAGTATAAATATCGGCTTAAGTTTAGTTTATCAGGAGGTGTTCTCACCTGTTGAGCTTCATTAAGAGAAAGGACTACGACGACGATGATGAAGATTATGACGACGATGATGAGCTTTAGTGGGAATTTTTATTTTTAGTTGGTAACCGAAGTGTCCGATCGTAATTTTGCCTTTCGGACACTTCTTACCAGGGAACACCCGAATATGGACAAGTTTTGAAGATAGCCCATGATTTATATCAAATTTGCATATACCAACAGTTCAACCGAGACTGAAACCTAGGATTGAAGCAGAGAATGGAATCCTCTTTTGATTACCTGGACAGAAGGATAATAGATATGCTTTCAGCCAACGGCATATCAGAGCCTACCGGAGCCCAGCAGAAGATGATCCCCGCCGTGCTGGAAGGCAAGAACGCACTTCTCCTCTCCCCGACCGGAAGCGGCAAGACTGAGGCGGCAATTCTCCCGCTCTTCCACAAGATACTATCAGAGAAGCCCCAGCCCATATCGACCCTGTACATAACCCCGCTGAGAGCGCTCAACAGGGATATGCTGGGCAGGCTCATCGAATATGGAAGGGAACTCGGGATAAGGACCCAGGTCAGGCATAGCGATATTTCAAACGCAGACAGGCGCCAGATTGTAACGCACCCTGCCGACATACTAATAACAACCCCTGAATCGCTCCAGATTCTCCTCAACGGCAAAAGGCTGAGGGAGATCATAAAGAATGTCAGGTATGTTGTCGTGGATGAGCTTCACGAAGCGGCGCAGAATGAGAGAGGCTCGCAATTTGCCATTGCAATTGAACGGCTTCGTGATGTTGCGGGCAATTTCCAAAGAATAGGGCTTTCGGCAACCGTTGGCAATTCCCAGGAACTTTCCAGGTTCCTCTCGCCTTCGGATCCGGTTGAGGTAATCAAAGCTGAAATTGAGAAAAAGGTTGAAGTTACACTCCTCATCCCGCCGGAATCTTCTGAGCAGGATGCTGAAGCCATGGGGTGCGATGTGTCCTACGCAGGCGCCATAACGTACATCTGGTCCCTCATAGAGCAGCACCAGGGAACACTCGTGTTCGTGAACACAAGAAGCGTGGCTGAAGACATTGCATTCAGGCTGAGGCTATTGCTGGACAACCCATCAGTGCAGGTCCACCATGGATCACTTTCCAAGTCAACCCGTGAAACTGCAGAGCAGGAGTTCAAGGCAGGAAAGATCAAGGCCCTGATCTGCACATCCTCACTGGAACTAGGAATAGACATTGGCAGTGCCGATCTGGTGGTACAGTTCAACTCCTCAAGGCAGATAAACAAGCTTATTCAGAGGATCGGCAGGTCAGGGCACTGGATTGGAAAAGTCTCAAAGGGCTACATAATCTGCAGCGACATAATAGAGCTTGAAGAGGCCATGGCCATAGTCGCCCACATCAAGGGTGGCCATCTTGAAGACATAATGATCAGGAAGAATTCACTGGCCACCGTTGCAAACCAGATTATTAATGAACTGTACTTCCGGGGAAAGATCAAAAGGGAGGACATGTTCAGGATTATAACATCCGCCTACCCATTCAGGAGCCTCAGTGAGGATGATTATGAAGATCTTCTGAGGTTTCTTGCCTCCATAAACAAGATCTGGATCCAGGATGACACCATCGGAAAGAAAAGGGGAGCGCTCAGGTATTACATAGAGAACATATCCATGATACCGAGCGAGAAGAATTACAAGGTCATAGATACAATAAACAGGAAATTCATCGGTACGCTTGATGAGAGGTACGTTGTCAATGAGATAGAGCCCGGCACCTACTTTGTAATGAAGGGGATGACCTGGAGGACAATACGGCTTGATGAGGACAAGATCCTTGTGGAGCCTTTTTCAACGGCCGCTATCGCTCCTAAATGGTCCGGGGAGGAGATACCCGTGCTCCCGGATGTAACACAGATGGTATCATACAACCGGAAGAACAGGATAGTCACAGATGAAGTTGATGAAAGCTCAAGGGGAACGATCCTGGAGTGGTATGAAAAGAATCCTGCCACGCTTGACCAGATTGTAATCGAGTCTTACGGGTCTGAAACCATAATACAGATACTGCTTGGGACCAGGGCAAACTTTGCACTGGCAGAAATACTGTCAAGCCTGATTGCGTCGATCACCGGGGAGAGTGTGGAAGTCGATTATTCCCCTTACCATATTTACCTCAGGAGTTCCAGGAAAATCAAGGCCGAGGACATGAAAAACATAATTCTCGGTATAAAGCCAGAGATGATTGAATCTTACATCCTTGGAACTGCCAGAAGATCAAGATTCTTCTCTTCCGTGTTCCTGTACGAGGCCAAGAAATTCAGCATCATAAGCAACGATGCTGATGTTGGCAGAATAAGGTTTGAAAAAATTGTTGATGCTTACCACGAAACCCCGGTTTACAAGGACTCCATAAGAAAACTGATGTCCGACTACATGGACATTGAGTCGCTTTCCGATTTCATGAGAAAACTTCCGCACGAGATAGAATTCGTCCTGAAGGACGGGATGTCCGAGTCTTCGAAGGTATTTCTGACGCATTACTCTGAGCGCGTTTCTCCACTGAAGCCAACCAAGACTATTCTCGAGTCTGTCCTCAAGAGGATCCAGAATGAGGAGGTGACGCTCTACTGCACAAGGTGCAAGAATGTAAGGACCCAGAAGATCAGGGAAATCAAGGGCATCAAGTGCCCCAATTGCGGAAGCTATCTTGTGGCTTCACTATCTCCATTCGAAAGGGACCTCCTCAGAAAGGCGGAAGGCGAGAGCAAGGAAGCAATAAAGACACAGAAGAGGCTTGTGAAGAATGCCCACCTGGTCAGGGAAAGAGGGATGAAGGCCATCATGGTGATGGCTGCAAGAGGAATTGGCCCCGAAACTGGTTCCAGGCTTCTGGAGGTCAGCTATGCCAGCGACGAGGATTTTGTCAGGGCGATATTGAGCGCGGAGATGGACTTTGCAAGGAACAGGAGATTCTGGGACTGATGCCGAAGCTAACATTTATTTATGGTGATTGAGTTGACAAACACGATGGCTCTGGCAGAACCAAGAGTTTTTTCCATTCTTGAGCAGTACAGGACCAAGAACCAGTCTGTTCCCATTGTTGTCGAGGGGAAGAATGATGTTTCCAGCCTCAGGAGCATTGAGTTCACAGGCGAGATAATCCAGGTCAACTCAGGCTCCAGCATACTGAACTTCTCCGAGAACCTTGCGGAAGAGTACAGGGAAATAATAATCCTGACTGATTTCGACAGGAAAGGAAAGACTCTGAAGAAAATGATTCAGGAATACCTTCTAAGCTCGGGTGTCAAAGCAGATACGTACCTCTGGGAATATCTCTGCAAGAGGTCTCCCATAGCTACAGTTGAAGAGCTTCCCTCAGAGGTTGAAAGGATCAGGCAGAACATAGGCTACTACGGTGCTGTGGGAAAGAGTGATGCCGCGAGCTATAGAGGCTGATTATTCCCAAGTAAAATATATCAGTCCCATATTTCAGACAGACAGAGATGGTTTCAAACATCAAGATTACCTTTCTTGGAACCGGCGGATCGTGGCCAGTCCCCAAAAGGGGAATGCCTTCACTCGCCGTCCAGATAGACGAGATCATTAACCTTTTCGACTGTGGCGAAGGCACGCAGAAGCAGATAATGAAGAGCAAGATCTCGTTCATGAAAATCAACAACGTCTTCATAACACATTTTCACGGAGACCATTTTCTTGGGCTTCTAGGGCTGATACAGAGCATGTCATTCAACAACAGGACCGACCCGCTGAACATATACGGCCCTCCTGGTGCAGTAAGGATCCTTTCAAATGCACTTAATGTCGGGTACTACACCCTTGGCTTTGACATCAAGATATACCAGCTCTATCCCGGCAATGAGTACGACTTTGACAAGTTTCTGGTAAAGACACACTGGAACGACCACCCTGTTCCTGCACTTTCATATTCAATAGAAGAGAAGGACCTCATAAAGATAGACAAGGAAGCCGCCGACAGGCTTAAGATACCTTCCAAGAGGCTCGAGGAACTGAGGCAGAACGGAACAATTGCATTCAACGGAAGGACAGTGGCACTCAGTGAGGTGGCAAAGGGGATCCGCAAGGGGAGGAAGATCATCTACACAGGCGATACAAGGCCCATGGAAAGCATGAAAGAGTTCGCCCATGATGCAGATGTCCTGATCCATGACACCACCACTGATTCATCCTTTGAGCCCACAGTGAATGAGTTCGGGCACACGTCATCAAGGCAGGCGGCAGAAATAGCAAAAGGAGCCGGGGCGAGAAAACTGTTCCTGTTTCACTACAGTCCGAGGGTCCCTGACATCAAGGTGATGCTGGAAGAAGCAGTGAAGATTTTCGAAAATACCGAACTCAGCAAGGAACTTCTGGAGTACGAAGTATCAAAAAGGGAAGAGATAATTCCTTTGAATCAGGCCTGAGTTTTTCCCTCTGATGCATCTGCAATCCTTTTCAGCGCGTTTTCTGTTCCCTCGTTGAAATGCTTCTGAATGGAGTTCTTCCCGAACATCAGCATGGGAGAAAGAATAACATTCCATTCAGTTTTCATCCTGGTAATCCCGCCGTCATTGGTGATTGTGGTCCTCTTTGTTCCCTTGAACGGGCCGTTAATGTACTGCTCTGTAACTGACATGCCGGGCTCGTCAAGAAGTATCTTCATTGTGGCGTTTCCGGGAAAAGCAAATCTGACTCGGAAAGTGTTGCCCTCGATCCTGCTAATCTCCCTTGTTCCCTTCCAGAATTCAGTTATCCTTTCCCAAGAAGACACGATCTCCCAGACCTCCTCCGGTGTGGCAGCACAATTCTGTTCGCAGCTGAAATTTACATCCCGCAGTCCCATAATTACCGATCTGTATCACATTTCACTATTATAACCTTAGACCAACCTGGTCCTGATAATTGCCGGATCTCTTTTCATAGGTCTTCTCGGCATTTCCGTCCATCTTCAGGAAGGTTATCTGGGCAATTGTTTTCCCCCTGGATATATTTACCTCCTTCGACGAGCCGTTGAAGAATGCCAATGTCAGCGATCCCCTGTATCCCGCGTCGACGAAACCGAAAGAGCCGAAAATGCCCTTCCTGGCATAACTTGACCGTATCCATATTTTTCCGCCGATGTTTGGTGGCATGTCCACGGTCTCCGAAGTTGAAACCCAGAACAGCGAGAATGGCTTTACGGCAGCTTCCCCTACCTCCCCGTCCTGCCCGTCCAGCCTAATGGAGTCTATGGTAAGGTCATAACCGTTTGGGGTGAGATTGGCAGGGCTGAAGGATGACGAAATCAGCTTTCCTGCTTTAACCAACTCCTCTATCTCGCTGTCATTCAGAATAGACATGCATGCTCAATGAACAGCACATATTAATTGCTGCTGCCCTTTCTCGCAAGAACTACGTAGAGCAGGATCGCGACTGCAAAAGACACAAAGTAGCTGATGTCTACCCCTCCAAGCATGCTGGCAACAGGGCCGATGAAATTGACAGGAGGTGCCATGAATGGCACGGAAACGAGTATTGCCACTACGTAGGAGATCACTCCATTCCTGTTGACAGGTGCTATTGAAGATAAGGCCAGCTTCTTTCCGCGATTTACAATGAAGAAATCTGCAGCGACAACTCCTATCCACGGTGTGATCCAGTAGTCCAGGATTAGGAGGAAGGTCTCGTAGAAATCATAGAAAGTGCCATACCCAATGATAGCTACTGCCATGACGATAATGGAGACTATTATAACGAGAGTGGTTCGCTTCAGCTTGACACCGGCCGCCTTCAGCGAGACAGAGTTGGAATACAGGTTTAGTGAGTTTGCTGACAGGCCGCCGAGGAAGAGTGCGATCATTCCTATATCCGCATATCTGCCCAGGATCGAGTGCAGGTCTCCCGCTGGGTTTCCTGCCGGGCTACCGCTTATTATGGCTACCAGCATTCCTGCGATCTCAAGCCAGAATGATGCCACTGCACCGCCTATGAACGTGAAGATGAATACCTTCCTTGTTGACCTTTTCTGGGATATGTACCTGGAATAATCCGAAGCATAAGGGCTCCAGGACATCAGGTATGAAAATGACACGGCGATTGTGATCCCGAATGCAGCATACCTGGAAATCTCAGGTGATGCAGCATATGCCGACAGTGACTCCATCCTGGTCAGTGAGAATATTGTGACAAAAGCAAACATTATTCCAAGCACGAAGGACATTATGGTTTCAAACCTGTGGATAGCCTTTCCGCCCAGGAAGGCTGCTATAGCCACCACGATTACCGACAGTGCTATGGAGACAAGGTAGTTGAGGCCTTGAAAGGCAGTTGTAAGGGCCAGGGAGGCAATGACTATGTTGACGGTAAGCCAGCCTCCGGTGTTGCTCCACTGGAGCACTGAAATAATACGCCCCGGCAATTTGCCCATTGCCTTCATCCCTATGACCATCTGAGGCAATCCTGCCTTTGGCCCCATGGAGCTCATGAGGGCAAGAAGGACCCCGCCTGCAACATTTCCGATAATCAGTGCTATGACGCTGTCGGATATGCTCATGCCAAATGCAATGGGTATGAACCCAAGGGCAAAATCTGCGATTGTCAGGTTAGAAGCGAACCACAGGTAGAACGATGAAATTTCCTTCTCCGATCTGGCCGATTCCGGTATCTCTGCAGTTCCGTAAAGCTCTGATTCGGCTCCCTTGCCAGAACCGAACAACTGTTCGCTCATCACTTGGTGATTATCCGGAGATATTTTACTTTATGTCATGTGGAGCCGGTCATTGGAGCGTTCGGCAATGCCGGCAAGAATCTATGGCATATTCAAAAGACTTTAATATTCAAGAGGCATAATTATAGGAATGGATATCAAACCGAGAGTTGAAGCGCTTCTCTATGCTACAGAATCTCCGATATCGATATCCGACATGGCAATAATGCTTTCAGCCGACAAGGAAGACGTTGTGAAAGCCCTCAGGAAACTGACAAGGGAATACAATTCTAACAATTCAGCACTTGAAATAATGAGGAACGGTTTCAGGTACAAGCTTCAGCTTAGGAAGCAGTATGTCACAGATGTAAGATCGGTTTCGGAAAGGGAATTCACGGGACCCGAGCTTCAGACCCTTGGTTTTATTGCAATGAACCCGGACTCCAAGAAAGGGGACCTCAAGATAAATGTCGGGCTCCACTATCCCGAATTCATTGAGAGCCTTAAGAAGAAAGGCATGATCTATTCGCGCAAGTACAGGAACACAGAACTCTACAACGTTACTAAAAAATTTTATGAATACTTCGATATCAGCAAAGGGAAGCTGAATTCCCTGCTGAACAAAAGCGTGGATGATCAGAATGAAACCTAAGGTGCTGCTAGTCGGAGGAGGAGGGAGAGAGGATGCCATTGCGAGGAAAATTAATGCATCCGGTGCTGAGCTTTACTCCGTTATGAAGAACAGGAACCCGTCAATATTGTCCCTGAGCAAGGAATCGCTGATTCATGATGAGCTTGACGTTGATGGGATTCTGCATTTTGCATTGAACAAGAATGTAGAGATGGCTTTCGTAGGCCCTGATCCTGTTCTCAACACCTCCCTTGTTGACAGGTTAACCGATGCGGGAGTCAGGGTAGCCTCGCCATCATACAATGCTGCAAAGCTTGAAACCTCAAAGGAGTTCATGAGAAAGTTTGTCGAAAGAAACTCAATACCAGGAAACATTCATTTTCAGGTGGCAACGGACCCGGATGAAGTTGAGAGCATCATAAATGGGTCCAAAATGGAGTTTGCAATCAAGCCCCTTGGATTGACTGGCGGAAAGGGAGTCAAGGTGATGGGGGTCCAGATTCATTCAAGGGAAGAGGCCGTGGAATATGCCAGAAGCATCATAGGCAGGGACGGTTCTGTGATCCTTGAGGAAAGGATAGCAGGTGAGGAATTTTCCCTCCAGGTTTTCACCGATGGGGAGCATGTTGCTCCATTTCCGATCGTGCAGGACTTTAAGCGTGCGTATGAGAATGACGAGGGGCCAAATACCGGAGGCATGGGAGCGATCTCAGGCGCTGACGGAGGGTTGCCGTTCATCAGGCCTTCTGTTTCAGGTCATGCTCTTGAAATAATCAAGAAGATAGTCTACCACATGAAACGTGAGGGAAATCCCTTCAAGGGGGTCATCTACGGACAGTTCATGCAGGTCGGGGATGCACCGAAGATTGTGGAGATCAACGCCAGGTTTGCAGATCCTGAAGGCATAAATGTCCTGACACTGCTTGAGGATGACTTTGTGGAGATAATGGGCGAAATAGCAGACGGGAATCTGAGAAGCTCGATGAAATTCAGGAAGATGGCCTCCGTGCTGAAATATATCGTCCCGGAAGGGTACGGATCCAACCCTGTTCCCGGAGACCTCGAAATTTCAGGAGAGCCTGAACAGGAGGATTTCAAAGTCTACTATGCCGCAGTATCAGGATCGCTAACAAACGTGAAGATGAGCACTTCACGGGCCCTTGCCCTGATAGGTCTCGCCGAGAGCATACCGGAGGCCTCAAGAAAAGTTGAGGAAAATCTCTGGAGAATAAAGGGGAAGTATTTCATGAGGCATGACATTGGAAGCGAAGAAATGCTCATGAAGAAGATGAAAAATGTCAGTTGAATTTGGAGCGGCCCAGAAGCCTTGGCGTCAAGTTTGGGCTTGTGACAATCACACTGTCTCTATAGGCAGGCACAGGCTTCTCCAGCTTTATTTCGCCGCCCTTCAGAAATCCCCTTTGGTACCTTAATTCATCGCTGACAAATACCTCCATTTCTTCCCTGGTTTTGTTTTTGACCATAGGATGCATTTCCGGAGGCTTGAGGGAGTCAGACATTGCAATTTTTTCCGAAGAGAGGTACATTCCCCTTTCCAGCTCATCTGCATCAACGTTCTTCAGCGCTAGGCCCACACGCGACCCCACAGGTGCCTGTTCCTGATCCTCATCATGCATCTGGATTGACCTGATCTGGACTTCTTTATCCCTGTCTGAGAGAAACAGCTTCTGGTGCTTCTTGAGTGTCCCCTCCACAACAAATCCGAGTGCGACTGTGCCTACGCTCTTAACCTTGAAGAAATGGTCTATTATAACAACTGTATTTTCAGAACTTTCCCTCTGGACATCCGTTGAGTTTATCATTTCCATGAGTTCCATGGGGTTCCCCGAGAAAAACCGGTAGCTCTCCGCTGCGGTTCCCTTGAGTATCTGGGAGACCTGTTCCTTCCTGTTCTCGTCTGCCAGGATGACATAACCCTCCTTCTTCTGCATCAGGTCAAGTGCAAGGATCACTTCCCCGAATTCCCTGTTTATCTGGTCCCCGTTGATAATGGCAATATCTGCCACATAAACAGTATCGGTGAGTGATGAGAGCTTTTCAGGAAACCTTGAAGGCTCAAGGAAAGTGGTGATGGTGTCTCCGTCCTTCCTGTGGTGAATCGTGATGTCGCTTTCCGTGCCTTTCTTCGAGACAGCCCGGAGGAATTCAGGTGAATTGTAGACAAAGATGTTGCGTGATTCCATGTTGACCCGATCCCATTGTGATTAATAACTGCTCGATTCCAAATTTACCACTGCATCCTTCAAAGCCTTGACGAATGTTCCGCCATCGTTTGGGAGTCCGGTTCTGTGGTATTTCTTCCCCCTCGACTTCACGACATTTCCAAATTCGAAATCCAGGTCATAGAGTATCTCCAGATGGTCGTAGATGAATCCAAGCGGAATTGCAATGAGGGTTTCACCCATTTTATCCAGGTTTGTGTTTAGTGCATCCTCCACAGAAGGCTCGAGCCATGTTGCCCCGTACTTGCCCCTGCTCTGGAAAGCTGCAGCATAGTTTTTGATACCAAGCTTTCCGGCAAGTTCTGAAGCAGTTTCAAAGAAACTGTCCCTGTAGCTTTCTTCCGGGTTCCTCATTGTGGGAAGGCTGTGGGCGGAAAAGAGATAGAATGTTTCACTCGGGAAATCTTTGACTACAGGCCTGAGAACCTCAAGCCAGGCTTCTGCAAAAAGGGGTTCCTTGTTGAATCCGTTTATGACCTTCATTTCTGCTTGCAGGCCCACCTTTTCCATTGCTTCACGCAACGGCACGCTGTATGAATTTTCAACGTTGTTTGAAGGGAACGGGAAGAGCGGAATGGCTACGATGTCGTCAGGGCCATAGCCTGACATCGATTTTACTGCATCCTCCAGGGTTGGCTTCCAGTGCTTGTTGCCCAGGAACACCCTGTAGTCCCCCTCTCTTTCCAGAACCTTTGAGAGCTTCTCTGCTATGCTTTCCACGATAGCATTGGACGGGGACTTTCCGCCAAACATCCTGTATTTTCTTGTATTCTCATCGATGGCGTATTGCGGGACGGGCTTGCCTTCATAAATCCCCTCGAGGTATTCCATAACGTCTTCCATCCTCGTGGGGCTCCCGTATGCCATCAGCAAAACCGCATGCTTCATCCAATCACCTGTACGAGTGAACGTAATTGACTATGGACCTCAGGTTTTCCGGCGGAGTTATCGGTATGACACCATGGCCAAGGTTGAAGATATACCTGGAATCGTCACCCACGTCCTCCAGTATGTTCTTGGTCTCCTGAAGGTAATTTGGAGTGGCCGCAACGCGCGGGTCAAGATTGCCCTGAAGAATGAACTTTCCTTTTGTAGCAGACCTCACCTTGCTGAGCTTCATCCTCCAGTCCATGCTGAGAACGTCGAAGCTCAGGTCGCTTATCTGGTCGAGGAGCCCTGAAAGCCCTGTCCCAAAGTAAATGATGGGAATTCCTGTGCCTTTCAGTTCATCAAGGACCCATCCAAGTGATCTTTCTGCATATCTCTCAAACATGTAGGGCGAGAGGGACCCTGCCCAGCTGTCGAAGATCTGTATGGCGTCCACACCGGCAGAGATCTGCAATTTGGCATACGACACCACCATTTCAGAGATCATGTCTATCGCCTCATGGTAAGTGTCCTGCCTCGTGTACATCACGCTCTTAGTCATCTCAAGGTCCCTGTCAGCGGAACCCTTTGTGGCATAGGAAAGCAGTGTGATTGGCCCTCCCGTGAATCCAATGAGCGGTATTCCTGGGTTGTTTTCCCTGAATTTGGTTATGCTCTCCCGTATGGGATATCTGAGGTTCTTCTCGTCGAACGGGGTGATGCCCCCCATATCGGGCTTATCTTTGATGGAATTGCTCACAACCGGACCAACGCCCTCCTTGAATGTAATGTCGAATCCCATAGCCTCCAGAGGGACCATGATATCTGAAAAGATTATGGCGGCATCAACTCCTATGATGTTGATCGGCTGCCTTGTTATTTCGTTGATTAGGTTTGGGTCAGAGCACATCTCCTGAATGGACCTGCCCATCCTTATCTTCTGGTATTCCGGGAGATACCTTCCGGCCTGCCTCATAAACCATACAGGTATCCTTTCTGGTTCCTCACCCTTCAAAACTGCGAGGAACGGGTTAATAGGAATCACTCCCGCTTACATCCATTAAAGCCGGGAAATATGGCTCATTTCCCAAATAAAATTCAGTGTAGCCGTTTCCTTCCATATATAACGGATCGCCAGCCAATATAAATTGTATGCCAATGGAATGGCAGGCCATCATGGCCTGGTCCTTCTTATGGTTCTTGGGAAAGGTATTGCGTCCTTGATGTTCTGCAGGCCCATGACCCACATGGCAACCCTGTCCAGCCCGAGGCCGAATCCTGAATGCGGCATGCTTCCGTACTTTCTGAGGTCGAGATACCAGTAGTAGTCCTCTTTGTTGAGGTTTGCATCCGCTATTCTCTTTTCAAGCACGTCCATCTCCCAGATCCTTTCGCCGCCCCCGATTACCTCACCGTATCCTTCAGGAGCAAGAAGGTCATGGCAGAGAACTTCCTTTGGGTTCTCCGGGTCAGGCCTGTGGTAGAATGACTTGTGTTCAGTCGGATAATGAGTTACAAAAATAGGCTTGTCGAAGTGGGACATCAGCTCCCTCTCCTCGTCTGCTCCAAGGTCAGTGCCGTATTCAAAATCAAGGCCCCATTCTTCTCTGGCCCTCTTCATAAGGTCGCCGTACCTTATCCTTTCAAAGGGTGCCCTGATTTTCTTCAGCTTTTCCACGTCCCTTCCCAGAAGCTTGAGCTCTTCCATGTTGTTCTCAAGTACGGCCTGGACCATGTATTCCATCATCCTTTCTTCAACGTCCATGAGCTCTTCGTTTCCAAGCCACGCTGCCTCAATCTCGGCATGCCAGTATTCTGTGAGGTGCCTCCTTGTTCTTGATTTCTCCGCCCTGAAGCTTGGGGCTATTGTAAAAACTTTCTCAAGGCTGAAAATTAGGCTCTCCAGGTAGAACTGTGCACTCTGGGAAAGGCTGACCTCGTCCCCGAAGAAAGGCACCTTGAAGAGTGTTGATCCACCTTCTGCAGCGGTTGACACCATGAATGGCGTCTGCACCTGGTAATAGCCTTCCCGGTAGTAGAAATCTGCAAAGGCCTTGAACAGGGTTGATCGTATCTTCATTACTGCTGTGAACTCCCTGCTCCTTACCCACAGATGCCTTATATCCAGAAGGAACTCTTCGCTCAGGTCCTTGGTTATTGGAAAGCTTTCATTTCTCTGGTATAACTTGAAATTGGATATATTGACCTCATACCCGGTGATGGCCCGCTTGTCTTCCCTTACGGTTCCGGTCATTTCTATGCTGCTTTCTATTGTCATCGATGAAAGGACAGCAAAATCTTCCGGGGAGAAATTCTCAGAATGGGCAACTGTCTGGACAAGGCCGCTCGAGTCCCGGAGAACTATGAAGGCTATCTTGCCGCTGCTTCTTGCCCTGTAGACCCATCCCCTGATTGTCACTTCCTTTCCAATCGAATCTTCGTTGAGTACTGAGGCTATGTTTTGCATCTCTGTTGCGATGAATAGGTAAATAGTATATATTTTCAACTGCCAAGTGAGGCCGGTTCGATCAGAGTATTTCGGGAAAATTGCATGGATAGGAAAAATCCACGCTGTACCCATATTCCTGCGGTGATTTGGAAGTACCCTGGCGTATCAGGTCAATGCCCTTGCTGTACATCCGATGAGAAACGTCGAATTCGCCCATCTGGTAATGTGTCAATGATGCGGCTATGATAATAATCCCCTGCAGGGCTTTTTTCCTTGTGCCCGCAGAAGCTTTCCACAGGTCTTCAAGAACGGTGTGCGCTTCCCAGTACCTCTCTTCGCTGAACAGCTTGCGTGCTTGGCTTATTATTTCGTCTTCCCGATTGAGGACGGACTGGAAATATTCCTTGCTGTAGGAAATGTTCTCTTCATTCAGGTGCCTGAACTCACTCACTTCAGTTATATTCCTGAGCTGTTCAAAGGCATCCTCGGGTTTGTCTGTATGGAAGTCAATTTCGAGGGCATAGCTTCTCTTCCTGATGATGAGGCTCGATATCCCCTTCATCCTTCTTATTGCAGATGTGTCAGCGTTCACATCAGCAACAGCCATTATGCGGTGAGCCGGCTTCATGATGCAGTCAATAGTCCTATTTCCCTGAATATTGTTTCCCTGCCCGGCTTATTTCTCCTTTGTTCATTCCGAACCCTGACATTTTCATGAGCCAGTCGCATGGGTAAGAAATCAAACATTTGTTGAACAAACCTTAAATCCCGGTTTTTGATGATTTGATCATGGACCTGTACTCCACAAAATTGAGGATCACAACCATACTGGTTGGAGTCCTTATAGCGTTCCTTGCTGCCCTGATAGTGCTTGGTGTAGCAAGGTACCTGTTCGGAGTGGCGAACCTTTTCGGCACACTCACCTTCATACTGGCTTTTGTGCTGGTCCTGGATATAGTCCAGTGGCTGCTGGGGCCGTACATCATAGGCATGACCTTCCGCACAAAGAAGGTCGAGCCCAACGACCCCAATCTGTTCTGGCTGCAGGACATGATCGAGAGAGTGGCTTCGTCAAACAATGTGAAGACGCCGACGCTTTACATTTCAGAAATAAGCCTTCCCAATGCTTTCGCCTACAGTTCTCCTGCAGCGGGGAAAAGAATAGCAGTCACCAGGGGAGCGCTGAACATACTAGACAGGGATGAGCTTGAGGCGGTTATCGGCCATGAAATTGGCCACCTGAAGCACAGGGATGTGGAGTTGCTTATGGCAATAGGCCTGATTCCAACCATTCTGTTCTACCTGGGCTACATGCTGATGTTTTCCGGTGCAATGCAGGACAGGGACAGCGGGATTTTCATAATTTTCGCGATTGTACTGGTAATTGTCAGCTTCATTTTCAACCTGATGATACTTGGAATCAACCGCATGAGGGAAACCTATGCCGACATAAATGCTGCCCAGACCGTCCCCGGGGGAGCAGCAAAACTTCAGAGCGCACTGGCCAAGATAGTAATAAGCTCAAACAGGGCCTACAGGAAGAGAGAGGGAAGGGCAGTCAGGCCCACTGACTCCAATTTCTTCGCGAACATGCTCCTCTTCTCCGGGTTCAATGAAGCAGAGGTAATGAATCCTGAAGACCTTGTCAACCATTGGAAAAATGCAAAACTTTCCAGATTTGCCGGAAT
This sequence comes from Thermoplasmataceae archaeon, assembly GCA_046703705.1. GTDB lineage: Archaea > Thermoplasmatota > Thermoplasmata > Thermoplasmatales > Thermoplasmataceae. Next base: position 28,765 of record JBJKST010000044.1, on the reverse strand, counting down.
ATTCAGCGATCACCCCCATCCTGCCAAGAGAATCCAGATTCTGGAAAAGTACAGGGGGCAGCAGTGATCCCGCTGTCTCCATCGGTTTTATTTTTTAAGCCTGAACTGTTATTGACAAATGTTTTATACACTAATATGTTAATATTATTATGAGGAGCGAGCCTATCATTGTTAACAGGGCAATGATTGCAGTTATTCTTGGTGCAATAGCTGTATTGGGCTTCTCAACTGCAGCCTATATGGAATCGACTGGAGCCTCCTCCATCCCGCCCTCAAATGTCAGCGCAACAACATACAATGGGACGACCGGACTGGATCTCTCCACACAAATCAGTTCGAGTCAGATAAACCAGGGAGAGAATATCACAATTACGGTAACCGTCATGAATACCCTCTTCATGTGGAATGACCTGCCGCCGCAGTATAACTTCCCGCATTTTGACTCCCCATATGTTTTCAGCATGTCACCGTGTGCATCTGTCCATTATGGTGTGGCCATACTTAGCGGAAATTACAGTGCGTCTGACTTCGGGAAAGGTACACCCCTTACTATTCAGGAACCTGCCGTTTATGAATGTCCTGCCCTTTATCACATTGGTTATTACCAGTTCCTCCCCCACAGTTCACAGGCCAGACTTTACGGCTCTTCGGCTGAAACGAATTACCTTGACACAACAGAGTTGTCAGGTACACTCAACATTTCCGGATTTTGGACAGGGACCGCTCAGGAACCAGCATTCCATGCATTTGCGCCCGGGACTTACACAATCGTCTCTGCAGATGAATGGGGCGATGTGGGAATACTCCACTTTACTGTGGCATAGGCTCGGTTTAAGTGCCAGGTAAGAAGGGAATGCCTGGGCAACAGTACCTTATATTCATCAGATCCACTAGCAACAGTTCATTCAATGCACAGATATCCGCTGATTCTAATTGTATCCTGAAAGAGAGCGTATAGTGGCCATTCATTTCTTTTTCCACTTGTCAATGTTGGACAGTCCGATGGAAATGAACACTATCCCGAGCATCATGAGGTAAAAGAAATCCCTGAACTCGCCCGGATAAACGAATGAAAGGAAACTGCCGACTGCAAAATAACCCAGTCCCATATAGAAGAATGTCTTGTATTCTGCTCCTGTCATGGTTCGATCAGGGTGCTTCAGAGCCCAGTAAACGAAGACGAATATCCCAATGGCAACCAGCACAACAAGCACAAGAATGGTTGTTAACAGATACAGCTCCACTATTTCCCTCCATTATTTCAACCCCGATCGTGACTTAACTGCTAAGCCTTAATTATGAGTAGAAAACAAGTGATTTTGTTTGTAGCTTTTTTCCAAATGGTTTGCAGTTTCAAAATCTTCAGAGCTGAAGACCAGCCATCCAATACTAAATGCCAGTAGACTTTCTTGTCCTTTGTGCAACATATAGCCGCCAAGCAGTATATACAGAAGGTTAAGGCGCTGGTGTCGTGAATGCCACAGTTCTAGTTTCACTGCCATTGAGTTCTATAGGCAAGACGTTCTTTACAGCCATCTAGCCCGTTGGTAGCCTGCATGTGTAATACTATTCGGTCCGCTTGGTGTTTGGATTTTCCATAACGGCATAGAAAGTGCCGGCCAGTATGGTAACGGCTATTGCAATAAAGAGAGATACCAGAACGTTCCAGTTAATGCCCAGCAGCGCAAACCACAGCCATACGATAGGTATAGCCGCTCCAAACAACCATTCCCAAGGTCTTCTTGCCAAGTCTACCACTTTCCCTTTTGAATAAATTTCTAGTGGTTTTGGATTAATAGTGTTTTATCCTCATATGTTCTGAAATATGTTCGGGATACAAAGCTGGCTTGAGCTTTCAGACAGACCTATTGAAAATGCGAAATACTCGAACGTTTGAGCCGCATTAATCTCTGTCTGCCCTCAGAGTAAGTTATGAAGGGCATAAGAAACCTGAGAGATGAGCGTACCCTCTTCAACAAAGTTAATGATGGAAGGATTCCGCCTGCTTGTCGTTTTCATCTATTTCTCCTTTTAAGCGCGAGACAACCCCGCATCCTGCAGAAAAGTATTAAACGATTCCACATATTCACCATACCGCGTAATAAAGTGCTTGCGTGGATAGGTGGCAGAGTGGCTATGCGTAGGACTGCAGATCCTATATATTAGGGTTCGAATCCCTACCTATCCTTATTTCCTAAATTGTGAGAACCAACTTTTTCTTTGCCACCGCTTGAAACAAAAATTAATAACATAACTGTTCATTTTTGAAAAGTGATAAAAAAATGCTACTTCCCGTTTCTGCCAGATTATGAAAGGTTGTTGAAAGACAACAAAGGTCAATCAAGTCTCAACGATATATGGTTCAGGCGAACTTTTCCCATTTCACCCTATCCGGCTGTCTATAGGTAATTCTATGAGTCTAGAAACCACGGAAGATGCATATTATCTCCTGTCCATAATGGACCGAGTAGATCTGGAAAGGTACAGGATAATAGGAAATTACCTCAGATTCGATGATGCCACTAGAAATAACCTTAAGGATTTTAATCTCAAGATCACGTCAAGTCTGAGTAGAGAAGAGCAAGGGAGAGAGAGTTTCCTGATATGGGGATCACCCGGAAGCGGGAAGTCATTCTTTGTGCATGAGATTGCCAGCAAATCCGGAATGGGCATGGAATACAGGGAAATGAATCTCGCCAATCTCAGCCTGGATGAGTTCAAAAAGGCCTTGAGGGAGGTGGAAGATTCCAGCATGCCAACTCTCTGTTTCATAGATGAGGTAGATTCAAAGCCAACTGAAAGCTGGCCCTATGAAGAGCTGATACCATTCCTGGAGCCGTCCAAGAAGAGTACGCACAGAATATGCTACGTTCTTGCGGGCAGTGGAGGTGAGAGCCTCGAAGAATTCAGGGAGAGGATCTCAGCCAGGCCAAAGGGGAAAGACTTGCTTAGCAGGATTTTCAGCAGAAACCAGTGTGTAATCCCGTCACTTAATGCGGGGGACAAACTCATAGTTGCGATGCTACAGCTTCTTGAGGCAACTTCTCAAAGAAATCTGAAAATAAACGAAATTGAAAAGATTGGACTCTACTATATTGCGGTCTCACCAGCTTTTTCCAGCCCAAGGCAGTTGCGAAGCCTTGCACTTTCGAGTGCTGAAAGAATTCCAATTAGGGAGGACAGAATAAAATATGACTACCTGTTCTCGCCCGGGGATGCTGAGAGCAAGGAGTTCTGGATCCAAACAAGGCAGTCCAAACCGGACCTCGTTGAGAAATATGTAGGACTCGAGATTAGAAACGGACTATCCAAAACAGGAAAGCCAGAAAAGAGGGGAAAAAGAATAGCTGCACTTCCTTTCGCAAGCATATCCCCCGATCCGGAAGACGAATACTTTTCCGACGGCCTTACTGAAGAGATTATTGATACCCTCTGCCAGGTAGAGGGGCTTGAAGTCATAGCCAGAACATCCGTGATGAATTACAAGAAAAAGGATAGGACTGTTTCTCAAATTGCCGAAGAATTGCATGTCGATTTTGTGCTCGAGGGGAGTGTCAGAAAGGCGGGGAACAAGATAAGGGTCACCGCGCAGCTGATTGATGGCAGCACAGAGTCGCATCTCTGGTCTCAAAAGTACGACAGCAACCTGGAAGACATATTTGAAGTTCAGAGTTCAGTGGCAGACAGTGTCGCAGATTCCCTGAGGCTGAAACTGACCGATGCCGGAAAGGAGAAAACAGCCCAGACTGTCAACCCTGAAGCGTATACTTTGTATCTCAGGGGCCGGGAACTTTTGCATAAATTTCCATCCGAAGAATACAAGGAGGCCAGGCAGCTCTTCGAGATGTCTATTGCCAAGGACCCGACTTTTGTGGAGCCGTATGTTGATCTGGCACTTCTGTTGTGGTACCTCGCTGGCGATGAAGATTTTGATGAGAACATGAGGGAAGCGGAGAAACTATCCCTGAAGGCCAAAGAGGTGGACCCAAGATCTGCAGGGGCAAAGGTCTCCATGGGAATTGTATATCGTGCCCTTGACAGGCCGGGAAACGGTGCAAAGGAATTTGAGGAAGCACTTAAACTGAACCCGAACCACACGGAAGCGCTTAACCTCCTTGGCCAGCATTATGTCACCCGTGGCAAATTCGAAAAAGGCATCAGCCTGATCAGGAAGGCACTGTCCCTCGATCCCCTTTCCTTCGAACTTGGGGCAGTACTTGTAACCAGCTTGAGGGTTTCCGGCAAGGTAGACGAGGCCCTTGCCTATCTGGAGAGGATGAAATCCTGGTACCCACACAAGGGAGAATTACTGCTGCTTGAGGCCAGTTGTTACATGCAGACACTGGATTTTGAGAAGGCTGCAGGGACATTGAATGAGGCAGAGGGATCAGAGACTTCCGAATACTCCTTGAAGGTCTTGAGGGGGGCCCTTTTTGCGATGACAGGACACAGATCTGATGCAGAGCGTGTGCTATCTAGCTTTTCAGGCGATTCTGCCGTAAAATTACTTAATGCTGCTGTTGCTATCAGATCCTCGCTGGGTGATCTCGATGAAGCCTTTGATTCGCTATTCAAGCTTGCTGAAATGCATACTTGGAATTCTTTCACAAACGTAGACCCGCTGTATGGAAATTTACATAAAGACCCAAGATTCAAAGAGTTTCTTTTGAGAGTGGGATTGGCCTGATGGCAATTCCGGATATGCATGAAGGCCGGGAAGCTTGATCCTATTATAAATCAATAATCAGCCTGTGTCTTATCCTTGATGGGAAACTTTTCCCCTCTGGTTTTTTGCATACGCACATGATCCTTCCACCGAAAATATTTGAAAAGCAATTTTATATGGAAGTTGGCATAGATCCATATTGTCTTGAAGTCAGGAAAGAAAGGATTTGTGGATAGCTTTCAGAACAACACCGGCTCACAGGAAAAAAGTGCGATGATGGAGGCGGAAACTTACACTGGGATATACGCTACTCACAAGTACTGGTCCAAGAAACCGTCAAATATCATCAGAGAGCTTATCCGGAAAAACTCCAGTGCGGGAGACATTGTTCTTGACCCATTTTGCGGTTCCGGAGTTTCCGTAGTAGAAGCAGCCGCCCTAAACAGGCGGGCAGTTGGAATAGACATAAATCCTGCAGGCATTATGATAGCCGGCAACCTGATCAGAACAATCGATGTGGCAAAGGCCAGGGCCGAGTTTGAAAGCATAAAGGAGGATGTGCGCAATGAGATGCTGGACCTTTACCGGGTTGAGAGGGAGGGAAAAACACATGTTGCCAGCCATTACATCTGGGACGGTGGAATCCCTGTGGAGGTCTGGTACAAAAGGGATGGTAAAACAGCCAAGGAAGCGGCCTCAGCCTCCGATATTGAATTCAGCCTTTCCCTGAAATACAGCGACATAAAGACCTTTGTACCGGAAGACAGGCTGTTTTCAAATGCCAGGATAAATGTAAAAACACCAGTGCCTGTGTATGAACTGTTCACTCCCAGGAATCTGCAGGCCCTTTCCTTTCTCCACCGGAGAATAAACCTGATCCGGGATGCTGGCTTGCTCTCATTCTTCAAGTTCTGTTTCACCTCGATCCTTGGTCAGACCAGCAGGATGGTATTTGCCGTCAGCAGACGCGGAAAGTACGGTGGAAATAGGGATTCGGTTGGAGATTACGAAGTCGGTTCCTGGGTAATCGGGTACTGGAAGCCCAAGAAGCACTTTGAGATCAATGTCTGGAACACCTTTGAGAGAAGGGTCATGAAGACATTGAGGGCCAAAGCTGATCAGATGGCAGCTACTGGAGGGGCTGTTGAGAGGGAATCCTTCCATGACCTCGCGAAAGGTGATTTTGGCGGCTTTTTGCTTGTGAATGGCGCATCCCAGCTGGCACTGAAGAAGTTTCCGGATAATTCAATTGACTACGTGATAACCGATCCACCCCATGGTGACCGCGAACCCTATCTCGAACTCAGCATGATGTGGAACAGCTGGCTTGGGAATAACCCGGATTACCGGAACGAGATAGTGATAAGCAACTCCAAAGACAGGAACAAAGGGACAAGCCAATATCTGGCAGACATCGGGCAGGTTTTTGCTGAAATAGGAAGGGTGCTCAAACCTGGAGGAAAACTCACCCTCTTCTTCAATGCGCTGGATGAAGAAATATGGGCATCGGTCATAAATGGGGCAACGACGGCAGGACTTGAATTCCTGGATATGGAGTCTATGAAATACTCTGCGGGATCAGTCATCCAGGACACGAGAAAAATGGGATTGAAGAGCGACATGATACTCACTTTCAGCAAGACCTCTTCTGTGATCTGCAGGAACGAGGTTGAAATCGTCAAAGAAGCTGCATTTGTGGATTCTGCAATTAAGAGCGCCATGAAAGAATTGGGAGTCGTGTCAGGAGACAGGTTCAAAATCTTTTCCATAGTTAATTCAAGGCTGATATCCAACGGACAATTCGTGCCGCCGTCGTACTTCTTTGGCAGGCTTGAACTCCAGAATGTGCTGGAAAAGGGCCAAGAGGATTAGTGAGAAGAACCATGGTTCTTCCATCAGGCTGACTGATTTTTCCAGCCACTTCAAGGGTAAAATTCTTGAATGCATAGATGTTGTAACTAAGCCGGGATAGTGCAATGGATGTTGTCATTGGTGGTGGAACAGCCGGCCTAAGTGCAGGCAGGGTTCTGGAGGAAAAAGGCAGGGACTACGTTATCATAGACAGGAAGAGAGAGATAGGAAAACCGGTGAGATCAACCGGTGCAGTGAGCAATTATTTTGCTGAATACCTTTCCATGCCCCTTGAAAAGAGTATCCTTGCAGCCGAGATCAGAACTGTAGATTTCAGGAATGATACGGGGCTGCATGTAGCCATGGATACTGATGACCCGATTGCGTTCGTTTATGATTTCACAAAGTATGAGAAATTCCTCTCCAGAGGGCTTAACATAAGGCTTGGAGAGAATGTGGAATCCATCGAGGGCAATATTGTGAAAACAGACAGGGAAGAATACACTGCAGACAATATAATAGTTGCAACCGGCCCAATGAGCAATATCCACCTGAAAAACGAGAGCCAGGACAGTTATTGGATAGGCTATGAAGAAACCAGGAAGCTGCCAGCGAAAAGCGACTATGACCTTACAATATGGTTTTCCAGGTATGCAAGGAAAGGATACATCTGGGACTTTCCCTATAATGAGGGAATGAGGAAGATAGGGATTGCCTTTTCAAGATCAGTTGAAGACAACCCTAAGGCAAAGCTCGAAGAATTTTCAGCGACCCATCCTGAACTGGATGGCGAAGTATCCTCCACAATGTCCCACTACCTAAGGATAAGCAGCCCTCCGGAGGAGGTCGTAAGAGGGAACATCCTCCTGGCCGGAGATGCTGCATCAGCCTGCCTTGCATCGACGGGCGGCGGCCTCCAGGGTGCGTTCTGGACGGGAAGGGAGGCTGCGAAGGCGATCTCGGAAGGCTCACCCGGAAAATACCAGGAAGAGTGGGCTTCAAGAATCAGGCCACTCCTGCTCCGGCACTACAGGATAAGGAAAGTAATGGACTCATCTGGAGACCGCCAGTGGGAGAGTATATTCAGGATGATGGACGGCTTTGTCTGGAAGTCTGTGATGAAGAGGAGGGATTTCATCAAGCTGGGAGCAAGAGTGCTTTCAAGACACCCCAGGATGTTCGTTGGTGCTCTCAGCCTCATTATGTCGGGACTTTTCACTCCGCAGATATAGACATTCCTCTTCATTTGGGCGTGCAACCTGAAAGTATTTTATTATTCAATAGTTATCTATTAATATGATTAACCTCACTGTTGGAGGGAGGCTTGACAGGCAGGACATAGCCAAGGTTTTTGCTGAAGTTCTTGGTCGAGTCGATTATCAGAGGTCTTATGGAGAAGGCTCACAGGAAGTAATGCTCCTCACGGGCTCAGAGTATTTCCTCAGGACCAGCGATACTATAGGATTCTGCCTGATGTCATACTATGACGGCCGGGAGACAAGGATTGATTTTGGAAGGATAGGTGGAGGAAGCGGACTCCTCAACATAAGATGGGGTGCAGGAGACAAGGTTGAGGGCAGGATAATGGCCGAATTGAAGAGGCTGGCGGAAGATTCAGGCTTTTTAGTGAATGATGGGCAGCAGGAATGAGCGCAACGTTCTTGTTCCGACGGGCAAATCATATTCCATTGGAGCGACAACGATGCAAATGAAATTCAGGGTTGAAGGAACTGATCTGTTTATTGTGCTGGGCGACTTGACCGACCAGGAGACTGATGCGATTGTCAATGCGGCCAACTCGTCACTGATGGGCGGCGGGGGTGTTGACGGGGCCATACACAGAAGAGGCGGGCCAACAGTAAAAGAAGAGTGTTCAGCAATAATCAGAGAGAAATGGCCCCACGGCCTTCCGCCTGGAGAAGCTGTCTTAACCGGAGCCGGGAAACTGGCTGCGAAATTCATAATACATACAGTCGGTCCTGTGTGGCGAGGAGGAGATGCCGGTGAGCCTGCAATACTGGCCAGATGCTATGCCAGTTCCCTTGAGCTGGCGGATCTCACGAAATTGAAGTCCGTATCGTTCCCATCGATCAGCACAGGCGCATATGGCTATCCTATTCATGAAGCCGGCAGAATTGCCCTGAACACAGTTGTACAGTATCTTCACAACCACACTACGGGCCTGACTGAGATCAGATTCGTGCTTTACAGTTCTCCGGATTATTCGCAATACATCGGTATTTCGAAAGAAATATTGGCTTGAACCAAACCACGGCAATAAAAAAGTTCAATGAGGTCCCAAAAATCCCGGATAAAATTGCCAAGAATCGGGACTCCTGTTTCATTCTGACAGAAATGTGATGATATATGTTTAAGTGTCATTTGTTAACATGCCTTCGTAAGAAAGATGAGAATCGCTGTACTTGGTGGAGGGACAATAGGATCCGCGGTTGCAGAAGCGCTATACAGAAAGGGCCATGAAGTCATTGTGACCAGGAGGTCTGCAGAGAAGCTGGAGAGGCTCAGCAAGCTTGGGGTTGAGGTATCCTCGAACAATTTATCTGCCTGCTCCGGCGCCGATATTGTTATACTTGTAGTGAAGCCATTGGACGCCCTTTCCTTACTTAGGGACATCTCAGGCATGATAGAAGGGAAGATACTGATATCACTGGCTGCTGCCCTCAAGATAAAGAAGATCCGGGAGGTTTGTCCAGAGTCCATGGTTGTCAGGGCAATGACCAATGTTGCTGCCAGGGTCGGCGGAGGTTACACAGTTTATTCTTCAAACAGCCTCGGAGGCGAGGAAATAAAAACAGTGGAGGGGATCCTCAGCTGTTTTGGGGATGTTGAGAGGGTCGAGGAGAAGCATATGGATGCCCTGACAGCAATGAGTGGATCAGGGCCGGCGTACATTTTCACCATAATAGAATCCATGGTGTATGCGGGCCTGAAAGTGGGGCTTCCGAGAGAATTGGCACTGAGAAGCTCATACCAGACGATACTCGGGTCAGCAAAGCTTGTTGCGGAAGAGGATAGCCATGTTTCAGAGTTGAGGGACCTGGTGACAACGCCGGGGGGAGTAACTATTGATGCCCTTTACGAACTGGAAAATGCAGGCATAAGGACAGCATTCATGAGGGCAATAGAATCGGCTACCCAGAAGGCCAGGAAAATATCCGATGAGATTGACATCCTGCCATGAAGCGCTTTTCACGTTACAGTCGGTTCTCGCTGAGAACAGTAAACAGGGTCATCCTGATTTTCTGAAGTGCATTATCCCCCACTGGAGGTATCCGTCCCTTCCGCCTTCGATCCAGTGCTCCAGCCCTTCCTTCATGTGGCTAATGAAGCCGCTTCCAATCTCCCCGGAAAGTTCTGCTTCATTCTCCTTGGTGAATTCCAGCACCCTGGAATATGTGTTTACCAGTTGAGGGGAAAAGTCCATGAAGCTGACCTCTTCCAGGCCCGCTTCTTCGGCAGCTTCCCTGTAGAATGAAAGTGAGCCCATATCCGAAAGGTGGATCCTTTCCAGTATCGGCTCCAGGACGTCCTGCGGGCAATCGTCGGTCCTCATGGGATCGGTGAAAATGAAATCACCGCCGTTTCTAAGGACTCTTGAGACTTCGCTCACCACTTTCCTTCTGTTCCCGCTATGAAGAATTGCATCTATGGACCAGCATATGTCCATGCTTCCGTCCCTGAAGGGCAAGTCTTCGAAGCTTCCCTCGACTATTCTGATATTCCTTTGAAGATTCCTTGATTTATTGAGGCTTTCAGATCTCCTGTTCTGGACTTCGCTCAGGTTTAGGGCGTTTACATGGCAGCCGAAAGTTGATGCCAGATACCTTGCAGTTCCACCGTATCCCGATCCTATATCGAGGACCTCAGTGTTGCTGCCGATGCTTCCCAGCTCTCCCGCCATCGTTCTCACCGTTCTGAGGCATGCTCTCTGGATTGGCTCACTGTAGTTTGCAAATATGCCAAGGTGTATATGCTCGTCCCCCCAAGCCTTCCTGTAGAATAGGTCGGCCTCTCTGCTGTCATAATAATTTCTTGTCCTTGTCTCGTTTTTCTCATTTTCTCCCATACAATTCACCCCCTCCCCTTGCGGGAGCGGATACATCCCCAACGTTGTCTGAAACAGCCCCTGCCGGGAAATACAACAATTTTCAGGGCAATAATGTTATATTTGCCATTCCCTTAAAATCTTTTCAATTACCCTCAGTAATAGCAATCACTGTTCCTTGCCAAGATTTCCAATTTCAATTCGTCAATCTAAGAAGCCGGGATAAACGATGCCTGATTCAATTAAAGAAACTGCAATCAATTAATAGTTAGGGTAAACTCTTTTTAAAAAACCGCACATAATTTCGCAAAAGTGAAGTGGTTGATGTTGTCGGGCGAGATAGATAGGAAGATTCTTGGAAGGATTGAAGACATTGCCTCTTCACGGCCGGTAAATGAAGAGGACAAGGCTGATATATCAAAAAAGTACGGGATACCGGCTTCACAGGTTGAAAGCGTTACTTCGTTCTACTCTCAAAACAGTCATAAGGACAAGGTGTGCACCGGGCTCCCATGCCATTTGAAGAGGAATGGAAAGCCGTACTCACGAAAGCTGGAAAAGTCCTCCTGCCTTGGTTACTGTGATCATGGCCCGGTGGTTCAAAAGGGTGGAAGATACTACCGCATCAATGATTCGGGGCTTGAGGAAATTGAGGAAAGCAAAGCTAAATTTGTAGACTCCAGCGTAGAGGACATAAGATCATACATGACGAGGGGAGGATACACTGCCCTTGAGGAGCTGATAGGGGCGGATGATGATTCGTATGTTCTCAGAAAGCTCGAGCAGTCTGAGTTGAAAGGCATGGGAGGGGCCGGCTTTCCGGCACATCTCAAGTGGAAATCATTCAGGAAGGACGGAAGAAGGGAGTCTTACCTTCTTGTCAATGCCCATGAGGGTGAGCCGGGGACCTTCAAGGACAGGAAAATAATGGAGCTCTTTCCCCACACGGTGATTGAAGGGGCGCTTATTGCAGCATTCTACAATTCAATCGACAGGATAGTCATAGGGCTAAAGGAAGAGTACAGGAACGCCTACGCGAGCCTTGTAAAAGCAATTGGAGAGCTCAGGATCAAATTCGGGGAAGGAAGTGTCGCCAGCCTCCTGCCGGAAATTGAAATAATCAGGATGGGGGGATCTTACGTCACAGGAGAGGAGACTGCCCTTATGGAGGCAATAGAGGACAGGAGAAGCGAGCCCAGGCTGAGGCCTCCATTCCCGACTGAGAAAGGGCTTTTCGGAAAGCCGACCATAGTACATAACGTTGAAACACTTTCGCTCGTACCCGATATTCTGAGAAACGGCCCGGAAAACATGCGCAAGGTGTACTGCATTTCAGGTGATGTTGAGAACCCGGGAACAGCCAGTATCAGTGGTGGAATTTCAGCAAAGGAATTGGTTTCCCTTCATGGAAAAACTGATCCGAACAGTTTGAAGGCGTTCCTCCCGGGAGGATTGTCGGGAGGATTTCTGCCGCATTCACGGATAGACACAGGGCTTGACAGCGAGAGCCTCAGAAAAGCGGGTGCTTCTCTGGGCACTGGAGCCTTCATAGCACTCTCCGACGGGCGCTGCATGGTTGATATCACATATGAAATATCGAAATTCTTTGAAAAAGAATCTTGTGGAAAATGTGCGCCTTGCAGGCTGGGCACAAGGGATATAAGGGAGATTCTGGCACGGTTCAGGAATGGCGACGGGACCGAGGATTCACTGGCTTCCGCAGGAGAGACTGCACAGGCAATGCTGGATGGATCCATTTGCGCCCTTGGGCAGGCGGCCGGAAAGGTTTTCCTCGATTCGGTCCGGCACTTCGGCAACGAGTACAAGGAGCACATTTCAGGAGTTTGCACAACCGGCAGCTGTGCCATGGGAGGCAATGGAGCATGAAAGTGCACATAAATGGCAAGTCTGTTGAGGCATACGATGGAGAAACAATCCTTAAACTTGCGGAAAGGGTTGACGCCCCAATACCAACCCTGTGCTCATATCCTGGCTACGAGAACGGAGTCTGCAGGCTGTGCATGGTGGAAATCGAGGGGTCGCCCAAACTGGTTCCCGCCTGTTCCACGCCTGTGACGGAGAGAATGAGGATCAATACCGGTTCCCAAAGAGTGGAAGATTACAGGAAGTCGCTGCTGAGGCTTTACATGAAGGAGCATGGCCCCCATTCCGGAAGTGAGGATGAAAAATGCTCCCTGCACCTGTATGCTGATGAATACGGAATATCAGAAGAGCCTCCACGGATGGAGCTGCAGATTGATGACAGCCATCCGGCATTCACGTTCAATCCTGCACTTTGCATTGACTGCAGGAAATGCATTATTGCCTGTGACATGGACCAGAACAACGATGTGATAGCGCTCATGGGGAGAGGCCATGACACCGGAATTGGGTTTGATGACGGCCAGCCGATGGGTTTTTCCTCTTGCACAACCTGCGGAGCGTGCGCAGACTCCTGCCCCACCGGGGCAATAGTCGAGAAGAACTGGGAACCTGCAGAGAGGACTGTTGTGTCCACATGCCCATACTGCGCGGTTGGTTGCCAGGTTGAATATGGCATCAAGGGAAACCGTATAGTTTGGGCAAGAGGCATAAAGGGGCTGGGAATAAATGACGGGAAGCTGTGTGTCAAGGGCAAATTCGGATATGAATTCGAGACGAGCGGGGATCGCCTCCTCAAGCCACTTGTAAGGAGGGACGGCGTTCCACGCGGGCCGCTCAATGGGAGGGGCATTGGAGAAGTCTTCAGGGAAGCCCCATGGGATGAGGCAATGGAACTTCTGGCCGGACAGATAAGAAAGGCCAGGGATGCTTACGGAAGGGATTCCATAGGAGGGATCGCCAGCGACAGGTCAACCAACGAGGATGTATATGCCTTCCAGAAGTTTATGAGGGCTGCACTTAAGACCGATAACCTCGACCAGTCAGCCACTCTCTGCCACTCACCGTCTGCGGCAATGCTTTCCTGGTCATTGGGGGCCGGAGCATCAACAAATCCCATAAGCGACATTGCTGATTCAAATACCATACTCGTGGTGGGTTCAAACACTGACCGGTCCCATCCGGTATTGAGCTCCTACATCAAGAAAGCCTCTAAAAACGGGGCATACCTCATAGTTGTTGACCCGCGGAATGTGGAGCTTGCCAGAAGGGCCGACCTGTTCCTGCAGATACGGCCAGGAACCGATGTAGCCCTTTTTTCTGCAATGGCCAGGTATATCATTGAAAATAACCTGGTCGATAGAAACTATGTCCAGAAAAATGCGGAAGGCTACAATGAGTTTTCCGCATCGCTGAAGAAGTTCTCCCTGATTGAGGCCGAAGAGATTACCGGCATACCTGCCGAAAAAATAGAGAAAGCTGCAAGGAAATACGCCCTGGGAAAGCCTTCAAGCATATTCTGGACCCTTGGAATAACGGAGCATGTGAATGGATCTGACAATGTTTCATCCCTGGTCAACCTGGCGATTCTCACCGGAAACCTCGGAGTAAGGGGCGGAGGCCTCAATCCCATAAGGGGCCAGAACAATGTTCAGGGAGGTGCCGATGTAGGAGGCTTTCCGGGGTCTCTCCCAGGATACCAGAATCTGGAGGATCCCATGGTCAGGAGCAAGTTCGAGATGTTCTGGAAGACAAATATACCCATGAAACCTGGGCTGAAGAGTACGGAGATGATCCAGGAAGCCTTGAATGGAAAAATAAAGCTCATGTACCTCTCAGGGGAGAATTCAATCAGATCGCATCCCAATTCAGGTGAAGTGGATGCAGCACTGAAGAAGATAGACTTTCTTGCGGTCCAGGACATTTTCATGAACGAGACTGCCGAGTATGCGGACCTTGTGCTGCCCGCTGCATCATCCTTTGAGCAGAGAGGTACATTCACAAACACTGAAAGAAGGGTTCAGCTCGTGAGGCCGCTTTTCCCGCCCCCGGGTGAGGCAAGGGCGGACTGGGAAATATACGTGGACCTCTCCTCCAGGCTGGGGTTCGATCTGGGTTTCAATGACAGCGGCGACATCATGAATGAGATTTCGCAACTTGTGCCTTCCTGGAAAGGAATATCGCATGAAAGGCTTGAAGCTGGAGGGCTGCAGTGGCCCGTTCCCTCTGAGAATTCCGGCGGGACAGAGATACTTCACGAGAAGGGCGCAATGAGGGGAAAGGCAAGGCTGAGGCCACTTGACTGGGTTGGCAGAAAAGAGGACGGCTACCCATACACCCTCATAACCGGAAGGGAGAGGATGCACTACCACACCGCGACCATGACTTCAAGGTCCGGCGTCATAAGGTCCATTGCAAAGGGCCCGGCTCTGGAAATGAACATAAGCGACATGGCCAGGGAGGGGCTTTCAGAGGGGGAAATAGTGGAAGTCGAATCGCAGGAAGGCAAGCTGTCCGCTCGTGTGCGGTCAGATGAGGCGCTTCCCCAGGGAGTCATCTTCACGACATTTCACTACCCCGGATTGAGGGCGAACCTCCTCACTTCATCTGAACTCGACCCAATAACAAAGACGCCGGCATACAAGGACACCAGGGTCAAGATCAGGAAGATCGTTTAAGCAGCCGGAGGGATAGAAGCTTTATTCTGGAAAACGGCATGCGCATGCATGGATGAGGCAGGAGACAAAAGCTGCAAAGGTCAGGGCTTTGGCCCAATATTTTCCAGGCTGTATTCCTTCTTTGTCTCCAGGTCCAGGAAATCTGCAAAGTCATTCAGGAAGATCGTCGGTGACATCTCACAATACAATCCAAGGAAGGTTCTTGACGTAGGATGCGGGCCCGGGGTCTTGATCGGGATGCTTTCGGATGCAGTCCCGGATGCGAAGATTTACGGTGCGGACCCTTCACCGAGCATGGTTGCAATAGCGAGAAAGCGCCTTTCTGAAAAGATATTATCGGGAAAGGTTGTGGTAACTCAGGGAAGCAGCCTTGACGTCGGATACGATGAGAAATTTGATCTTATCGTCACATCCATGTCATTCCACCACTGGGAAGACAAAGGAAAGAGCCTTGGCTACCTCAAGAGCCTTCTGGCAGAGGGAGGTTCCATAATAATTTACGAGAGCCTTGGCAGCAACTCCGCAGGTGAAGATGGAAAGATGCGCCATTCGCTTTCAATGGCAGAAGCCGAAGAGATTCGGGTTGACGGCCTGCACAAGACTGTGAAGGCAGACGGGGACCTTATCTCGGTAAAGCTATCGCTGTAGCCTCTGCCAACGATGTTCAATTACCCTGCTCCGTCCCGTCCTGCAGGCATTTCAGGACAAATGCGCAGATGTCGGATATTTCAGACACTGACTCTTCCGCCGTCAGGCCAATATGGCCGCCCACCGGGTTTGCCCTGAGGTTCGCTTCAGGCAGCTTTTCCTTGAGCCTCATGTGGAATTTAATTGCGTGGGCCGGATGGACCCTGTCATCCTTCAGCCTTGTGTAGATGAGAGTGTTTGGATATTTTCTGTTCCCGATGTTGTGGTATGGCGAATATCCGAACAGGTATTCTGCCTCCCCGGGGTTGTCAGGGTCTCCAAATTCCGGTACCCAGAACCTGCCGACCGACATTTTATGGAATCTCATCATGTCAAGGACCGGATTTCCAATGACAGCGCCATCCAGAATCTCCGGAGCCTGAGTCAGGGTTGCCCCTACAAGCAGGCCGCCGTTGCTGACTCCAAAGGCCACAACTTTGCTGCCTCCCTTGCGGACTTTCTTTATCACTGACTGGAAATCGTTGAAGACATTCTGCTTCTTGAGGAGCATGCCATCCCGGTGCCAGTCCTCTCCGTATTCGTTGCCTCCCCTCAGGTTAGCCACTGCCACACCGATCCCCCTGCTCAGGAGATATGCAAATGATGGATAGTACATTGGCACCACCGGGATGTTGAAACCGCCGTACCCGTATGCCAGCACCCCCTTGCAACTCTGCTTTTCAGTCGATACCATGAAGTAATGCACTTTTGCCCCGCTTGAGTCCGCGAATTCCTCGACGATATCGACCGGGACAGCCTCTATTTCTGCTGTGCGTACAAGCTCATCGCCTTCAAGGGCAAACTGGGAGTATGGAATTCCAAATGATTCCATTGCAAGAACTGCCTTATTCCCGTCTGAATCCATGTGCTTCAGCCCCATGGGCTTGTCCATGCCGAAAGCCTTCAGCTTCATTCCATCGTTGTCATACAGGACCGGCTCAGCCTTTGCGTCCACCATGTGGATTAGGAGGATCCCCTCCTTGACCAGCACCGCAGAGTTCACCGGCGTGGTGCTTTCAATCAGGGTTGTTCCTTCACGCTTGATCACACCGTTTCCTGTGTGATCCAGGTAATACGCCCTTCCTTCCCTCACCCCAAGTGGAGTCATCTCATGGTCTGCTTTCCTCACACTCTTCCAGGACTTTGGATCTTCAATGTGCCCCCTGAATATTTCAGACCTTGACCAGTTTCCAACGACCACGAACATCTCATCCCCGCTGCTGTAAAGATCTATAAAGTCCTCCACACCCAAGCCGGTTCCAAACACGATTCCGCCATCCTTCATCACCCGGTGTGAGTTCAGTTCTCCTCCGTCCGGCGGACTGCGGTCTGAAAATGTCTCTGTCAGGTAATAGGAGTCTCTTGTGAATTTCAGCCCCTCGAATTTTCCTTCCATCGATTCGACCGACCTGCCTTCCTTGAGAATTGTGAGTTTTCCCCTGTCGGAGCCCTGAGTCTCAAAGACTGCCACCCTGTTTCCATCCGGGTCAGCATCGAACCAGAAAATGAGGTTGTCAGTGGTGTAGATATCCTTTCCGCCCAGAGATATATGGTATTTGCCTTCTTTGACGTATGACTCCATTACGCCGGCCTTTGTCACCTTCACCGAAAGAGCCCTCTTAGGGCTGTAATACCTGTAAACTCCATCCCTTAGTGCCTTGCTTGAGTTTCCGTAACGCCTGCTGAAAAGTTCAGATTCCTTAATGGCATATTCAATGACGCTTTCGTCGAGGGATTCCACATATTCAAGGGGATCTTCCATAAAACCAATTCAAGAGTGAGTCAGTCATATATTTGCTTTTCAGTCCCATGAAATCTTATGGGGCACTGCCCTGGTTTCTGCCTTCACGCCATCGCGGAAGTAAACATCGAGAAAAGCCGCAATTCCGCCGTGATATCTCGAGGAAAATATGCTGGCCAGTCGATTGTCAAACATGAATTCACACCCTCCGGCCTTCACTTCGTGCCCCCTCACAAGCATCTCAAGCTTATTTTCAGACATGAACTCCTTGAACGCCTCTTGTCCGAATGTATATGTCCCTTCTCCCCTTTGGCCTCTGCC
Source organism: Thermoplasmataceae archaeon (assembly GCA_046703705.1). GTDB lineage: Archaea > Thermoplasmatota > Thermoplasmata > Thermoplasmatales > Thermoplasmataceae. The sequence goes on along the minus strand of JBJKST010000044.1, from coordinate 10,874 downwards.
GAAGCCTTCAGTTCCACAGGATGGATCGTTCCATAGGATTTCAAAGCTGCATTCATTTTCAGGGAGTGCATCATCCATTGGCAGATCCTCCCAAGTGGATAGATCGGTGCATTTCCTGGGTATGCCCCCATGAACTCCAAGGACTTTGCCGTTGATAACGCAAGCGAATGGGAGCTTTCCATAGAGGTCGGTCACCGATGCCTGGAGATCATCCAGCACCCCAAGGGAAATTAGCTCAGATTCGAACCCGTACCGCCGGTTGATGGCGTAGCTTTCGTGGTTCCCCCTTACGATAACAATCTTCCTGTTCAGGATTGAAGACTCAAGCAGGAAAAGCAAGTTGTAAAGCTGGTGCTTTCCCCTGTCCACTATATCACCTAGGAAGACTATGGCATCGGATTCGGTGGAATTCAGGAGGATATAGGCGGTCACGTCAAGTGCACCGTGGGTATCGCCCACAAACGTAGCCCTTCCCATGCCTACGTTTATGCTCCTCATAGGGCATGGCCTGCCAATGCATTCAATGTATGCCTTGATCGTGTCGTTTGCGACGTTAGGAATAAGCAGATACATGCGAGTGATCCCCTTTCCGAATCCTTCCTGCCTTTTCAAGCCTGTTGAAAATATAAAGAGTCTCCATTAAAACAGCTATCTTAATACATGAACATGTATAGGGTGCAGCATCAACTTTCCGGTGGGTTATGAAGAAGATTGTTGTCCACTTCAATGAAGGTTCGGGGGAAAAGGTCCAGCAATTCGCCTCCTCCTTCCAGGGAATTTCTTTCCTGGACCAGAGCATAAGGGAGCTTATACTCTATGTGAACGACAATGAAGTGGACAGGATCATTGACGATCTTCATGCACTGCTTGATTTCAGGTACAAAGACAACCTGATAGAAGTCCACACTCCGGATTTTGTGGTCTCATCCTATCTGGACAGGAGCGCAGAAAAGGAGCCGGGATCGCAAAAGACCCCGGTTGAGAGGCTTATCGACCAGACAAAGAGGTACACCGTGCTTGAGTACGGGAAAATCTCACTCACATCGGTTGCGGCCCTTATTGCCATGATGGGCCTTTTCATGAATAATGATCCGATCATCATTGGAGCCATGCTCCTGTCCCCTATGCTTGGACCAATCTATGCTTTCGCCATCAATATAAGCATAGGTAAGATTGAATCGGCCGTGCGCGGTATTTCCATACTGCTCATGCTCCTGGGGGCTGCTGTCGGAATTGTGTTTGTCTTCACCCTTTTTGCCAGGACTTTCGTTCCGCTCCCAATTACTGCACAGATAGACCTGAGGCTGCATTTCAATTCCCTTTACGTGCCCCTGGGAATACTGCTCGGTTTCGCATCAATGCTCGCAATGGGGAGGGATGTCCCGGAGGTGTTTGCAGGAGTTGCAATTTCCGTTGCACTGGTTCCTCCTGCTGCTGTTACCGGAATAATGCTTGCGACCGATCCCCCAATGGCCATAGTTCCTTTCATTATAGTAGCACAGAACACACTCGGGATGATGACCGGGGCACTGCTGTCAATGATCATATTGAAGATAGGCCCAAGAAAATTCTATGCAAAAACCACTGCGAGAAAATACATGATCAGGATACTTATCATCGTCATCATTCTCCTGTTGATTACACTGGTGGCAGATATTTTCGCCAACCTCTGATAACCCTTATGTCTCTGTCAGTTTCTATAGGATGATTGTCCAGAGCACTTTCTGCAGCTATGTCCAAGAACGGCTGAAATTGATTGGCGCCTGATACGTCCGGAATAGTTCAGGCGTGCGCGGGAGATCTTGAGGCAGAGCGCTTCTCAGGGGGCGCAAAGAGCCATGTCAGGGCGAGGCCAAAGACAAGAGAGTCTGCGAGCAGTTCAACCAGGTGGAACGGGATGATCTGGATTGGAAGCGGCGCCTCCAGCAGCGGGACCAGGGAACCCGGTATGAACAGCATCATTGATGTGGCTATGAACACGTACGGTTTTCCTGTGCCCACGGCTATAATGAGCGGAATCAGGGCCAGAGTGAAGATTAGGCCTCTCACGAGTTCAATGGGTATCATAACTGTAAATGGCGGTATGGTCAACCCGAGTGACGGGTCCTGGTAGTACTGGTACACGAATGGGCTGACAGCCATTCCAAAAGCAAAGTAGATAAGAAAGAATATGGGCGAGGCCACTATTATCCTAATTATCCAGTCCCTCCTGGAGCGCCTGGAAATCATGTCCCTGGATCTGTCCCAGAGGCTGTCGTTGAATTCCGGGTGAAGCAGGATGAAGCCGGCAGCTCCCGCAATGAGGAGTGATACCACAAATGCAATTCCCATCGAGATCAGAAAGGCACCTATTGATCCGAAAACGTCAGTAAAGAAGTACCCCTCTATCATGTTGTTGAGGAACCTCACGACGAACATGGCGAGCCATACCAGCATGAATACATGGAACGGCCTGAGCTTGAGATTGTAAACCAGCCAGACCAGGAAGACCGCAAGGGTCAGGCCTATTTCAGCGTCCCTTTCCAGGGCGACCCATGAAAACCCCGTAGTGATCAAGGAGTAGAAAAGCTCAACAAGAATCATTGCGAATGTGAAAGAGAGGACCCTCGTCCATGAATAGAACCTTCCGTATTCGCCTTTTGAATTGGAATTTGGACCCTGCAATTAAACCACCACTTTTTTATCCGCTGAATTAAGATTAAAGCTGAACCTAACCTGTTAGGGAATTCTTCAGAATTGCGCTCCCGGAATGGTGGGCCTTCAGCGATTATTCGGGGCGGATGCCCTCAGATACAGTCTTAAGGCACCCATGCATACAGAACTGATGCTTACCCTCATAATAGCGGATGCCGAGCTTGAAACTGTACCGGAGAAGATGAATAACGACTACGCTATAAGAAAGTTCGCCAAAGGCAAGGGAAAGCCGGTGGGCGAAGTTCTTCTTGACTCCAACTACATGCACACCTCAATAGACAAGTACTTTCCGGGGGAGTCCAACAGGAGAGGCAGGCCCGATGTCATTCATCTGCTGCTCCAGGTTGCAATGGAATCAATCCTCAACAAGACGGGCAAACTGAGAGTTTACATACATACCAGGAACAATTACTGCATCACAATTAACCCGGAAGTGAGGCTGCCCAAATCCTATAACAGGTTCGTGGGGCTTATGGAGAACCTGTTCAAGAAGAAGGAAATAGCTGCAGATGGCAATGTGCTCCTGAAGGCTGAGGAGGAGGGGCTGGTTAACTTTATCTCCAGAGTGGCAAAGGGCCAGCTGGTAGTATTTTCCCCTGATGGCGAAAGGGCAAGAATGAGAGACATAATCAAGAGTGGAGAAGACTACACCGTCATAATCGGAGGATTCTCTGAGGGTGACTTCATTTCGGACGTCTATCCCCTGGCCAAAGCATATTCAATATTTCACCAGGAGCTTACAATATGGTCAGTGGCAGGAGAAGTCCTGGCAGAGTATGAACGGGCACTTGACCTGATATGATCACCAATTATGGAGAAAATGGCAGTTAAAATTATTTATTAAGTAACACTTCCTGTTCTAGAACTGGAAGGAAAAGTGTCAACCACATCTGTTCCTGTTAAAAAGGTGAATATCAAATATGGCAAGAATGCATACAAGGAAAAAGGGTAAGTCCGGGTCACATGCCCAATTCTCCCAAGAAAACCATGCATGGGTTGAGATGAGCAACGACGAGATCAAGGAAACAGTCCTCAAGCTGAAGAATGAGGGCCTTTCAAAGTCCCTGATAGGCATAAGGCTAAGGGACCAGTACGGAATACCGAGCACAAAGGTCATGTTCAACCAGAAACTTGGAGTGCTCCTCGAAGGAGAGGGAGTAAGCGACGAGATGCCTGAAGACCTTAACAACCTTATAGGCAAGTACCAGAAGATAAAGAGGCATAATGAGCTCAACAGCAAGGATACCGCAAATGCAAGGAATGGCGCCCTCATAATGTCCAAAATCCTGAGGCTTGTTAGATACTACAAGAGGAAGGGCGTGCTCCCGGCTGAGTGGAAGCTTGGCAGAGTCATAAAATAGAAATGCTCAGCGACGTAGTTTCTGAGGATTTTCTTGAAACCCTCAAAAGAGGGTCAAAACTTATTCTTTCCAACGATTATGTCAGGGTCCTTGCTCACTATGACGGTGACGGGACCAGTGCAGCAATTATCCTGTCAAGTGCCCTCGAGAGAAAGGGCATAAAGTACCATCTCGGATATATCAAGAGCCTTGACGGGGAGAGCTTCAGAAAGCGAATTGAAGAGGAGAAGGATATATTCACAATAATTGTTGACGCTGGATCGGATCAGGCCCAATACATATCTGATTTTGAGAACGTGGTGATACTGGACCACCATTTTTTCACCAAGTCTACAATTTCATGCCTAAATATAAATGCCAGGGATTATGGCGTAGACGGGACGAGAGAAGCCTGCGGCGCCACAATGGCATACCTCATGGCACTTGCAATCGATGAGAGCAACAGGGACCTGCTTCCGTTCTTCCTTTCCGGCGTCATTGCCGATAAACAGGACATAGGCGGCCTTGAGGGGCTGAACCGCAAGATAATGGAGACTTACGGCAAGGAGGCTTCAAGGACTAGGATGCTCAATTTTGAAGGGCAGAACCTTCTGGATTCCATTACATACTCAACCGATCCGTTTTTCCTTGACCTTTCAGGATACCCCGAGAATGTCAAGAAATTTCTTTCAGGCCTTGGCATAGACCATGGGAAGAAATTCACTGACATCACTGAAGACCAGAAGAGGGGGCTGGCATCGGCACTTGCCCTTAAGATGCTGAACCAGAGAGTCGGAGTGGAGGCGCTCAAGTATCTCGAATCCGACATTATTGCTTTTCCGGGCACTGAATTCACATCAAAGGAGATCAGCAGCATTGTGGATGGAAACAGCAAGATGGGTATGAATTCACTTTCTGTCCAGTACTTCCTTGGAGACGAATCGGTTAAGGAAGATCTGATCTCCAACTGGAAAATGTTCAAGACCAAGCTGATAGATTACATTTACAGGGCACTGAAAGACACCTATGATGAGAGCAACGTCAGGTACTTCTATGCCCCTGAGTCTGAGATGGCGGGATCAATCAGCGGCATAATGATGCTCTACCTGCTGGACCAGGAAAAGCCGCTCATAGGTTTCAGCGTAAACACTGAAAATACCAAGGTATCAGGCAGAGGGACCAGGAAGATGGTTGCCAAAGGGCTCAACCTTTCTGTGATCATGAAGGAGTCCAGCCGCGAGGTTGGCGGCAACGGCGGGGGGCATGATATTGCAGCAGGTGCTGTTATTCCAAGGGGTTCTGAGAAGCAGTTTGTCACATTGGTCAATGAAAAGGTAGGCGCACAGCTTTCCGGAGCCAAGGTCCAAACAAAAAAGATTTAAGGTAATAACTTATTTCAACTTGAATGAGCCGTATAGGCATATTTACACTTGACTTCAAGTTCTACCACGATGTTATTAGAGACCTGAGAAGCTGGAATTTGCCTTTTACAAGCATTGAATCGCCCAACAATGTGCCAAGTGATGTTTCTGTCATACTGAGTTCAATCAATGATGAGCACGATCTGCCCAACCAGATAAAGGCAGAGGACCCGACAACAGGCATAAGGAAGGCCCTCCCAAGGCTTATGAACAAGACCCATTTCCGAAACCTTGTAGTCGGCATAGACCCGGGGCCCAAACCAGGCATAGCCGTCATTGGAGACGGAGTGCTGCTTGAAGCCTTTGAGTGTTACAGCATCAGGAAGGTCAGGAAAGAGATAATGGATATTTCACTTGGCTACTTCTACCGTGAAATAATGGTAAAGATTGGAGACGGGGATGCCCCCAACAGGAACGACATAATCAGGTCGATTGAAAAACTTGGAATATCCATACTCGTTGTGGACGAGAAGAACACAAGCATGCCGCACAAGGTCCACGACAATGCCCTTTCTGCCGCAAGAATAGCCCAGCTCAACGGGGCATTTGACATTAAGTTCAATGAAAAATTCAGCAGAAAAACTGTTTATGAAAAAGAGTTCACGACGCTGTTAAGCGTCATAAGATAATTTTTGGAATTACTTTCTCCATTTGGGCCTTCTTTCCCCGACTCTTGGCCTTCTTCCAGCCCCCATTGTCATAACCAGCATGAATATCGCAACCACAGCCACGATGTAGTATATCCAGTTATAGTTCGGAGGATTGCCATAGTAGAAGTGCGAAGTCGCTGAATTTCCGCCACCATTAATGGACAGCAGGGTGTTGTTGACTTCTGCCTTCAGGGTGTGATCTCCGTTTGTAATGTAAGGGGCGACCCAGGTGTAATTCACCACTGTTGTCTGTCCGGGAGCCAGGTCTGAAATCGTCTTGCTTGCAATGTAGTTATTGTCAACGTAGAAGTTTACTGTCACATTATACATCGCAACCGAGTTCTTGTTGGTAACCGATGCATGGAGGTATATGGGCTGAATGACGTTTATGACGTAGGTCGAGGAGAACTTCACCTGTCCGGACGATGAGTCTGCTGTTGTCTTCACTACGAATGTGAGTTGCTGGTTTGTAGCGGGTGCTTTTATCCCTATGACAAAATCAGGATTGGACGAAGAGAAATTATGGTACGTGTTCGTTGGAGTGAAGCCTGTTAGGTTGTCTCCTGCGAAATACACTGTAACTGTATAGTTTGTGAGGCCATAGGTGCTGTTCACGTACATGTTGAAATTCTGGCCACCATAGACGTAATACGGGACCTGGACCTGGGTGTTGTAGGTGCTGGTTGAGGCTGAGGCTGGCGCAGCAAGCGATGACAGTGCACCGGCTGATGCCATTAGGACTATGACTGCAAGAATGAATGTCTTCCGTATCATCTCTTACCCCTTCCCCTTGTTTTGATTCCAGTGGCAATAAGCCCTGCGACCACAATTACCGCGATCATCACCAGGCCGATCTCAATGGTGGAGAATGGATTGCCGGTGTAGTTGCTGATTATTCCTGAGCCCTTCGGATAGGGCGACAGTGATGATATTGCAGGAACCGACGATGAAACAGTTACTGTATGGCTGACCGCGGTGGAGTTGAAGTTAACCTGGAATGACACCGCCTGCGACTGCCCTGAGCCCGTTGGCGTTAACACAACGTATACAGTGACAGTGGAATTGTACGGAACAGTTACCTCTTTCACTCCACTCGATCCTGCGAAGAATGTAGCATTCCAGTTGTATTCCGAAAGCTTTGTCAGCGCGCTCTGCGGGAGCGAGAAATTAACAGTTATTGCCCTGTTTCCTGTGTTGGTAAGCTTCACTGGCACCCAGACCTTTGATCCGTTTGGTGTGGCAAAGGTTCCAGACTGTAAAGCTGTGAAGTTTGAAACTCCGACTACATTTGCATCTATGTACCCATTGGTAGTCTGGCTCTTGTAAGAAATTACTACCGGTATCTGGTTCAGCCCTGCTGGCGGGTTGTTCATTGCTGAGGCATTGACCGAGACATTCATGATCTGGCCCGGCTGTATGTCCATGGAAGATCTGTTGAATTCCAGTTTCCAGTTTCCGGACCCGGATGACAGCGAAATATTTGCCATTGTGTTCCCGGTGTTCAATATGGTGAAGGCTGCATTGAAAGATCCGCTTCCGGATATTGTAGGAGTAGCGGTCGTCTGGGTGGTGACAAAGCCGTATACCTTGGATTTTACCAGCGTCACAGTGACATAGCTGTTCTTGTTGATGTAAGTGGTGTAATTTGTGCTGTAAGTTACCTGTATGGTTGTACTGTTGTATATGGTCTGGGACTGGGACTGGCTTGCAGAGAACGTGTAGTTTCCTATCGGCAGCAGGTATGGACCTCCACTTGAATTGACAATCATCCTTTCAGTCCCTATGGAGATGGTGACATTGGTGAGAAGGAGCTGCGAGTTCAAGTTGACCGAGATATAGGTCTTGTAGCCATTTTGAATTGATATGTTGTACTCATTGTAGCCCGAGAAACTTGCAATAGTTGCGCTGGAATAGTATGCCTGTGCAGACTGGTTGTTCACGGCATATATTGTGTATGTTCCGTATGGCAGGGTCATGTTGTAGTATCCGTTTGAATTCGTATTGGTCGTGTTCACAATGTGCCCTGATGAATTTATTGCTTCTACAAGTGTGTATGCAGATGGAGAGCTTCCGAAGAGAACAGTTCCGTATAAGCCTGTGTTGGATTTCTGTGATGCAACGCTGATATTCACATCCTGGCTCGATGTAAGGGAAACGTAAGTGCTGCCAGATAGATAGTAGGAGCCAGTGCTGTTTGCATACTTATTGCTGTAATACACATTGTAATCTGTGCTTGTCAGCAGCCATTTCCCATAAGACAGGTTCAATACAGTATTACCCGCCTTCAGCAGGTAGTATCCACCCTTCAGGGATAGGGAGTTGCTCAGGTTCACATTTACTCCGGTCTGGTATGACACGCTTAAGTTCGCATTTCCAGTAACGTTGATGAGATTCTGGTAGACTTGGGTTCCACTTGTAGCATAGACCGTATAGGTTCCTAGCTTGACCATTGAATTGTTGGCCACTTTCACTCCGGTTGAATTGAAGAGTGTGACCTTCTCGGCGCCCTGGACTGATACTGATGCATACTGGCTCACAGCTGTATTGTATGAGTTCCCGGAAGATGTCACAACAAATACCGGGTTTTCAGGCAATATCTGAAGCGATGTAGACACAATCTTGCCGTAGTATATGCCCGGGAGAAGTTTTCCTGAAACGTAGTTGTTTATAATGGTCAGGTTGTAGCTGCCGCTCCCTGTCAGCACGAGATTGCCGTTAATAGCAGGGTTACCGGGCAGCGTGTTGAATGCAATGGTCAGCTGGCTTGTTTTAGGAGTAACTGGGAGGTATACGGAGTTGCTGGTTAGAGATTTCTGGGAAGTAGCATATATGGGTGACTGGTAGTCGATGTAGAAATTGGAGGCATTGTTCTGAACATAGTTTAATTGTGCGTACCCCTGTTTCCCGACTATGGTGTACATCAGCGGGACATTGGATTCGTAAAGAGTCACTATGCCATTGTCCACTGCAGATTGGGAGCTGTATCCCTGTGAAGCCGATGAATCGTATGCAAAGACTGAGACGTCCTGGTTGACTGCAAGTGTCAGATTCACGGTCTGGTTTGACACAAGATAAACGTGTGTGAAGGCAGAATATGCATTTCCAAGATATGACGAAATTCCCGAAACAGAGTATCCTCCTGATGGCAGCGCAACAGTCGTTGCAGCCTGCCTTGTAAAGTTGAATTGCATCATTCCGTTAGAGCCGATCACCTGGTAATGCCCCTGGTACAGATTGACATCTTTTAGCGTTGAACCGATGGAAAGGTATACGGCGTTGCCCATTGTCAGATTAAGGTAGGCAGTGGAACTGACCGTTATTCCCTTCATGGCGACTGAGCTTCCGGATTGGGCGTAAGCTGTGTAAATTCCGTATGGCAGGGTTATGTTGTAATAGCCCCCTGTGGAAGTCACAGCTTCATAATACTGGGTAGAAAGTCCATCTTCCAGGAACTTGATCACTGTACCCGCTTGAGCGCCTGAGACTTTTCCGGAAACTTTGGCTGAAACCTGAGGGGTAAGATTCATTGTTACATTCTGGCCCCATTGGCCAAATGAGACATGACTCAGGCCGCTGACTGAATTTTGATTGTAGGCGTGGATAGTATAGTTTCCTGGCGGTACCCACAATATAGTGCCCCCAGTCTGGTTTGTTACATTATAGGTGACGTTGCCCGAGCCGCCCTGGGCTTCAACAGTGTAACCTGGCAGCTTGGACCCTCCGCCTCCTGTCACATTAACGAAGAAGGTGTTGAAGTGCACGAATATGTCATTCACCTGGGACGCAGCATTGGATATGTTCACATAGGATACGTTAGTGTATACGGAAGAGCCGGTCAGAACGGTTGCCTGGTATGAGATCGGAATCAGGTTGTTTGCAGAATACTGCCCGTCCTTGATAGGTAGGGAATAGGATACTCCGTATGTGCTGTTGGAGAGTTTGAGAGTTCCGGTCTGGACAAGAGGCTGTGAAAATACTTTCACTTCCTTCTGGTTGGTTGTGTTCTGGTACTCAGTTCTTACATAACCGGAAACACTGTTGTTCCCAAGCACATAGTTCTTCTCTATTACGTAGCTCGGGAGGCCGGTGGTCTGGTTGTAGCCGGTGACTATCCTGTTTGCCTGGTTCTGGCTCACGTTGACCTTGATGTCCTTTATTGAGTTTTGGCCAAGCATGAAGAGATTGTTGAAAGTGCCGGTCGTTATGGCAATCGTGTCATTGCCCGGAAGTCCCACAAGGCTGTAGTACCCATTCTTGTTCGTAACTGTCGTCTGGTGCGGGATTCCGTACTGATCGAAGATTGTTACATGCATTCCCGGTGCGGGAGCTCCGTTGGGCAGGGTAATTTGCCCTGTGATATTGGCTCCCGGGTAGTAGGAAACAATAGGTGTCCCGCTTGAAAGCAACTGATTTGGCGGTGGGAAGATTTCAGCTACACCTTTGCCTTCCTGCCTGTAGGTGTAAGCCTGCTGTAGTGGTATCAGTTTCCAGGCGTTGGGATGATTCTGGTAGTCAGTATAGGGGTTCCACGGGATTCCCTCATAAGTAACCTCGAAGTGGCTCATGTTCCAGGCAGGCATTACCTGGTACTTGGACTGTCCAAAGGTGATTCCTGGAATCCCATTCACTCCACCTGCCACGCTGGGGGAATAACCCATTGTAAATCTGTATATGCTGGTGTTGTAGAACTGCGGGTTGTAGACAATGCTGTAGTTAAGGGGCTGGAGGCCCGGGGGAAGCTGATTGAGTGGAAATGTGCCGTTTGCTGT
>JBJKST010000043.1:0-10573 GCA_046703705.1 Thermoplasmataceae archaeon | reverse complement strand
ACACGTTACCTCCAGGATCCAAGCCCCCTCATAAGCCCATTTGTTGAAGGGAGTGATAACAGCAAGGAGACGCTTGAGGTGTTCAACGTAATCAGGAAGGGGCAGGACCTCTTTGGGCCGCAATCTGTACAAAATTACCTTATTTCAATGACACGCGGACTCAGTGACGTGATGGAGGTGCTCCTGCTGGCGAAGCATGCGGGGCTCTATAGCTTGGCCCCTCGGCAAGAAGTTGCGAGCCGCATCAACGTTGTCCCGCTCTTTGAAACCATTGAAGATCTGCGTGCGGCCCCGGGCATTGTGGAAAGCATGTTCGAAAACCCTGTCTTCATGGGCCACATTAGGGCTCGGGGAAACAGGCAGGAGATTATGCTGGGGTATTCCGACAGCAACAAGGATGGCGGCTACCTGACGGCAAACTGGGAGCTTTATAAGGCACAGAAGGGCATCCTTCAGGCAGCTGAACGCCATGGCGTGAAACTCAAGATCTTTCACGGACGAGGGGGGGCCTTGGGCCGTGGCGGAGGCCCCCTTTGGAGAAGCATTCTTTCCCAGCCCCCTGAAGCATCAGGAGGGCCTTTGAAAATCACTGAGCAGGGGGAAATCATCTCCCAGAGATATGGGCATCCCGACATAGCCAGAAGGTCCCTGGAGTCCGCAGTATCCACGCTTCTAGTAGGTGTCCTGAACAGGCAAGATAAGCAGATGAGGGAGAGGGAGAAGAACTGGTCCGGGATTCTGGAACAGGTCTCTCAACTAGCGTTCGACACATACCATCACTTTGTTTACGGCAATCCAGACTTCCTGACATATTTCCATGAGGCTACCCCAATCGCGGAGATAGGAAAACTGAATATTGGGTCCCGCCCCTCCAAACGCAGGGATTCCCCTTTGATTCAAGAGCTGCGAGCTATCCCCTGGGTGTTTTCCTGGACACAGAACCGGCATCTGCTGCCGGCCTGGTACGGTTTTGGCACTGCTCTGGAAAGGGCTACTGATGGCGGCAATATAGACAGATCAGCATTTGCTGGCATGTACAGGGATTGGCCGTTCTTCAAGTCCCTCATTGACAACCTCCAGATGGCTCTGGCCAAGGCCGATTTCCTGATTGCGCCGGAATATACGAGGCTTGTTTCGGATCAAGACCTTGCCCATAGGGTGTTCATGAAAATCAGGGAAGAATACGATCTGACTAAGGCATGGGTTCTTGAAATAACCGGACTTGATGAACTACTGGATAACGAGCAGGTAATTCAGGACTCCATCAGGCTGCGGAACCCGTACGTGGACCCATTGTCCTTCCTTCAGGTGCTTCTTCTTCAGGAGGTGCGCAGGAAGGAGGGCATACAGGAAGATTCTCCTGAAATGCAGGAAGTTCTGCTCACCATAAACGGAATTGCGTCTGGAATGCGCAATACGGGTTGACTCAGCTTGCTCCCCACTTAATTTTGCGGTCTAAAAATAAGTAAATATGACTCAAGCGTTGTACTGTGGTGAGGCAATAATGGTTAAATTCAGTGTCCGGCTTTTAGGCACCCTGGGAAATGCTGAGGTTTTGCAGAAACTTGCTGTAACAGCGGAGAAGAATGGTTTTGATGCGTGCTGGTTCGCCCATGACCCCTTTCAGCCAAACTCATGGATCAGTACAGTTGCAGTAGCATCGGCAACCAGGAATATGTCCATTGGCCTGAATGTCAAGCCCTACACCATAGACCCTTCGGAAATTGCAACGCTGGCAGCACAGCTTGATGACTTTTCAAATGGCAGGGTTGTGCTGGACCTCGGCTCCCACACAGACACCATGTTCAATGAGTGGCTCGGCCTGAGCCAGAAACTTTCAGATCTCACCAGAGAGTCGGTGGGGCTTGTAAGAGGCCTGCTGGAAGGCAGGGTAATGGAGCACGCAGGCAGGTATTTCAAATGGTCAAAGGAAGCATACCTCAGGTTTAAGCCCTTGAGGAAGAATATTCCTATCTATATACCAGGACTGGGGAAGGAGATGTTTGAGCTTTCGGGCGAGATCGGAGACGGCAGCCTTCCTATGGCAACCCCTCCTGAATCTTTCGACTATCCAATGAAGCACATAAAAGAGGGGTTGAAGAAGGCAGGAAGGGATGTATCCGATTATGACTTTGTCGGCCTGATCTGGATATACCATTCTCCCGACGGCGAAATGGACAGCATGGCCCTAAGGAGGCTCATATCATATTTCCTGCCTTATCTGGAAGAAGAAATGGTTTCAATGGTGGGAGTCACCAGGGATGAAGTGAGGCAGATAGACGACCTTCTCAAAAAACGGGACTATGATGGCGCTGCAGATGCTGTTCCGGAAAAGGCACTCGACCTCGTAGTCCATGGAACAACAGAAGAATGCATCAGAAGGATAGAGGTCCTGATCAGTAAAGGTGCAACCAACATCTCAATTGGGGCCCCATTCGGCAGAGATCCGGATAAATCCATAGAATCCATCGGCAGGGAAATAATTTCATACTTCAAGAACCAGTGAATTGCGTAATCTAACAGCAGCAGATCCCTCGGGAGCCATTGCGGAGGCTGAAATTAACGTGAAGGTGCCACAAGCATTATTATTGGACACTCTCGGATAAATCAGGATAGTTGATAATTTATGGAAATTAATTTTTTTATTAAAAAAAGTTAAGCAAATCTCTACATTTTTGGAGCCAAAATATCAGGAATCTTGGATTACAATAACTTGAAGTACAGGGGTTGGGTTCCTAACATCGGCCATGCAGACAGAAGATGAGGATTTTGAGCTCCAGATGAAATTAGCCGGCCAATTTCGTTCTATGCACTCGAAGGATAAGTTCTTCGTCCTCCCAAATGCGTGGGATGTTCCCAGTGCCAGAATGTTTGAAGAAGTGGGTTTCGCATCAGTTGCAACGTCAAGTGCGGGGCTGTCTGTTTCACTTGGATATCAGGATGGTGAATCGATCCCAAAGAACGAGTTCATGGCTGCAGTCAAGAGGATATCGGGGGTTCTTTCGATTCCCCTTAGTGTTGACCTGGTTTCGGGCTTTGGAAGAAATTATGAGGAAATCGCGGCATCAGTCACAGAGACCATAAAGGCAGGAGCCGTGGGAATAAACATAGAAGACTTTGATCACAGGAGAGGCAAATTGTTTGGCCCTGAAGAGCAGAGCGAGAAGATCAGAGCAATTAGAAGCGTGGCAGAAAATATGGCAATGCCATTTGTCATAAATGCAAGAACCGATGCAGTTTCAAGCCTCGAAACAGAGGGTTTTGAATCTAGTCTTGAAAATGCAATATACAGGTCGGAAAAATACATAGATGCTGGGGCGGATTGCGTCTATCCCATGGGGGTGGCCGACTATGACTCCATTTCCAGTTTTGTCAAGTCCGTGAATTTTCCTGTAAACTTGATGGTGAGGAAAGGATTGCCAGAAATAAAGGTGCTAAGGGAGTTGGGGGTTACCAGGCTTAGTTTTGGCCCTGCCGCCTCATATGCTGCCATGGGGTTGCTCTGGCGCGTTGGAAAAGATATTCTCGAAAGGGACAGCTTAGAAAAACTTCTAGAGGGAGCAATAAGCTTCGAGATGCTTAATTCACTCGCCACAAAAAGAAAATAGAAGTTGAAAAATCATCTCGGCACGATCTGACATGGTATAACAGCCGCCGTGATGGATTACTTTTGAAAATTTCAACCTTTTCGGACCTCAATTTGTGTTTTCAGATTGGAAAGCCGAAGGGTCAAATATTGTCCTTATGAAGATTATTTTTCCCCCTTCAACTCTGTACCAGGAACTCATATAGACACTCCTTCCCGAAGTGCAGAAATCGTATAGCAGGCAGACATCATCACCTTCCTCGAACGCCTTCAAAATGACATATTCACCCTTATAGCGTTTCAGCATATTTGTGAAGTCTTTTGGCTTCCCGAAAGACTCCCCTGCCGGACCTATTATCTTAACCTCTTCAGAAATGAAGCTTGCGGCTAAATCATAATTCTTGGAGTCAAGAGCATCCACATAGCTAATTACCACACTTTTCGGGTTATCCAACGTACCATTCAATCTATCCATCAGTTCACTTCCTTTGCATTCTTTGACTTCAAGGAATATATATCGCCTGAATTAACCAACCACCTTAAGGACAATCTTCCCAGCATTATGGCTTGTAATTCCTGACAAGAAAGCTTCCTTTGCGTTTTTAAGTGGAAACGTTTCCTGGATCACAGGCTTGATTATGCCTGAATCTGCCAGAACTGCAATTTCCTTCAGCTCATCTCTGTCAGGCTGCACTAGGAACGAAACGCCGTTTATGCCATATTTCTGCAACTGTTCTTCTTTGATGTCATCTGCAACTGTAACAACTGTCCCGTCTTTCTCCACTATCTGGTAAGATCTGTCAAGTGTTTCGCCCCCAACTGTATCCATCACTAAGTCAACATCCCCGACAAGATCCTCAAAGTTTTGGGAGTTGTAGTCCAAGACTTCATCAGCACCCAATTGACGAACCAGTGATCCCTTGCTCTTAGAGCAGGTCCCAATCACATAAGCTCCTTTCCAGCTGGCCAGTTGGACGGCAAGCGAGCCGACTCCACCGGTCGCTCCGTGAATAAGTACCCTTTTCCCGGGTGAAAGTTTTCCATGGTCAAAAAGTGCCTGCCATGCTGTCAGCCCCGAAAGTGGAAGTGAGGCAGCCGACACATGATCTAAAGTTGCAGGTTTTAGTGCAATATCCGCGGCATTAGCTGTGGCATACTCAGCCGCCCCTCCATTTTTCCAGAAATCCAGGAGACCGTATACCTCATCGCCCTCTTTCAGGTGCTTAACACTATCTCCCACTGTTTCAACAAATCCCGATATTTCGTAGCTAGGTATGGACGGAAGACGGCTATTCCCGTTTCTGTCGGTGTAGGAAGAATTCCAGGAGAGTTCTGTAGGCGTTATGGATGCTGCACACACCTTAATCATCACTTCTCCTTCCGTTATGCTTGGGATCTCAGTTTCTTCATAAACAAGGTTTTCAGGCCCACCCCTTGCGTGTGTTCTTACAGCTTTCATTTTTTCCGGGTATCTTGTAGCATTCATACTCTTATGTATATTCATTCAAGGCAAAATTATAATGCCATGGATTAGTTATTTGGGTGCGAATTAGACATGAATGATTTAAATTTGACACAAAATGCCACAACTTTGGTCAGGCTTGCCATTGATAGAGACGGCGTCCTAAGGAACGCGTTGGCACGCGGTATAGTAAACACCAGAGCAGTGGCCCGCGACATTGAAATGCAGTCAAACGGCTCCGTATCATTTGACGCAGTTTTGAGCGCAATCAGGAGATATCCGATAAAGAGTGTTAGTCAGGAACTAATCAAGGCTGGGCATGCGATATTGAAACTCTCCCTCAAGAACCGGATTACAGTCATATCCCTGAAGAACAGCAGGGAGATCCAGAATACAATATTGAAATTCTCAAGCGAGATAAATTCCGCCAGTGGTGAAACTTTCAGGCTAGTTACAAATATGGACACTGCAAGTGTTACAATAGACACAAAAAATCTGGAAAGGTTTGAGTCCTTCATACCCAATTCACAGGTAAATAGAAAACTGACCGGGCTGGCAGAAGTAGTAATTGATATGCCAATTGAAATAGAAAAGTCACCGGGAATACTCTCTTCTATAGTAACAGAGCTTTCGATAAATGACGTTGTGATAAGGCAGTTCACAACCATAGGCCCGGGTAGGATGATAATTCTTGTAGATGAGTCAGACGCCACCAGGGCGTTCGACACTCTCCAGAAATTGGGAGGGATCTAATTTTTTATTCAATCAATTAACGTGAGAAAAAAAACACATTGGTGCTTTGAAAAGTTGATTTGATGCTCCGACCGGGATTTGGACCCGGGTCGTCGGCTCGAAAGGCCGAAATGCTTGGCCGGACTACACCATCGGAGCGAACAAACCCATAGGCTGGCAGATTATATTTACCTTTTCTTGCAATGGGCGTTTCCTGATTGTACAGATAAGATATATTACTTACTGTTTAGCCATAGGAAAACGGAGGATGGCACAATAGCCGCCGAATTTTTTTACGGAAAGGCCGGAATCGTCATGCACACTGAATATGTGGACGCGGGAACCAAAATTGGCTGCGAGCTCAAGAAGTTCCCTCGACTCCTTTGACCTGAATTTCTCCTCCGTCAGGATCAGGTCTTCCACCGCACCCGCCATTAGCGCTTCCTTCACGGAGTCTTTTCCGTAGACAGAGAGATCGTTAGTCTTGAGATTCTTGAAAAACTGCTCCAGAAGTTTACTCTCGTTCACCATTCTCGAGGCAGAGAAAATCTTCTCGCTTTCCTCCCTTGAAAGAAACTCGTATATTGACCCTTCATCGGAACGCGCAGTAGCATATGAGAATATCTGCCTCCCTGAAAATGCAGGATCAGCCTTGAGTGCATTCACGAGTTTTTCCCTCGTAAAGCCTGCTCCAAGAATGATGACTGGAATTTCCTGGGGAATGGTTGTCCTGACTGTCTTCACAACTTCCTGAAGGTATTCCTTTTCAGAATATTGCGTCTCATAATCTTTTCCAGATTTTCCTGCATTGATCTTCCCCATCCCCTGGACTCCATATGACCTGAGGATGAATACAGAGGCTTCTTCATCATCTATTGCAATGAAACAGTATCCCTGCCCGTAAGTCGATTCGGACCCCTCCTTCATCATCTCCCTCTGCTCATCGGACCACTCTTCCTTGATCAGGTCAAATGTATCCTCTGTGCCAATCATGAATGACTGGTGTTCGCCCACCAGCCCCTCCTTGCCTTCAACAATAGTGCCAAGGATCTTGATCTTGCTTGAGAATTCCTGGAATTCAACGTCAGATACTTCAACTGTCAACAGCATCGGCTTTCTTGCCTGCTCCTTAGACCTGGTCATGTCGTCCTGCTTTTCCTGCCTCCTCAGGACAACCATTCTTATCCGGTCTCCGGGAGTTATAATGTTGTGGAGGTACCAGAGATCATCGATATTCTGCACATGAATGGACATTGAGTGCTTTTCCCTGTCTTCTTCCATTACCCTCACTTGATTTCCTCCTCAAACTTCCTGATCTGCTCAAGTATCCTGTCATAATGTGTGCCTTTCCAATAGACTTTGCCACACTGGCAGCATTCCCAGACTTCCATTCGCCTTGTTCTCACGGTTTCGGGTATTTTCAAGTATTCCGAGGGGTTGTCCAGCTTATCCAGTACGCCGTTGCATTCGGGACATCTGGTGAAATATCTCTCTTCGCTGGGGTGAAAACTCGATATGAACTGGACAGCCTGGTCCTTGAAATTCCCGGATTTGATCAGAATGCTTCGTGGATATCTGGTGTAAAGCTCATGGTCGCGCGTAAGAAGAATCCTCCCCTCTTTTTCGCATAGTGCAATAATGTCCGTGTCTGAAACGTCCACCTTAGGGTACTTCACGTCAAACCCCATCATCCTCAGCCATTTGCTGAGCCTTCCCAGCATGTGATCAGCAAAGAACAGTTCATCCGTCAAA
Source organism: Thermoplasmataceae archaeon (assembly GCA_046703705.1). GTDB lineage: Archaea > Thermoplasmatota > Thermoplasmata > Thermoplasmatales > Thermoplasmataceae. Next base: position 3,041 of record JBJKST010000043.1, on the reverse strand, counting down.
CTGCATCTATCCCCTCTGCAATTACAGAATTATGCCGGAATGAAATAATAACGTTAGCTAGAATTAAGATTATTCAGTGCCCAGAATCATTTCTTCCTGTTGAAAACGAAATAGAGTACGAACGTGGCAGCGATTATAGCTATGATTAAACCGGCATAGTAGGTGTTCTGGGTTGAGGTATGAACCTTTGGCTTGGACCAAGAAAAGGCCGGGTACGCACCTGCATTGAGAGCCTGGTGATTTGTCAGCCCGTTTACTGCTGAAGTCTTGTTGGCAACTGCCCAGAATGCTTTTGTGAAGTTCGCAACACTGGGAAAGCCAATGCTGCCAAGTGCATTGACTATCTCCAGGCCATAGCTGTTAAGGCCGTTGTAAGAAAGGTCAAAGAGTATCAGGTCCTGTGTTGCATTTGCACTCCAGTTGTAGCTAACAATGGAAGTGTTGTCTATCACGCTTGTGAAAAACGTGTTCCATTCTGTTGTGGTTATTGTATAGTGGTTATCAGATGTGTAATATGTGACTGCGGGAAGAGTGCCGGGTGGAGGGTTGAGCTGTGGAGTCGATGCACTTGCTGCTGCCGGCAGGAATCCCACTGCCAGGAACATTGAAAATACTGTGATCACGATGAAAGCATTCTTCTGCATGATTGTGCCCTTAGTAGACCCCAGATGAATTTATTCTTAAATAAGTTTTCAGCCTCTACCTCGTTTGCCTCCGTTTGATCCATTCCTTGGAGGCATGATGTACCTGACGCCATCTGGATCGCTTTCCAAGGATAATTCACCGTTAGCCTGCAATTTCCGCATTCGGTCCCTCATGGTGCCTGCCGCAATTCTCCTTCTCTTCCCTGCCTTGACTGCATCCCTGGCCGGCTTGCCCATTCCTGAAAGAATAATTTCCCTTGCCTCCTCAGGGTCCCTGTTTGTTCCCAGTCGCCTGTACACGAGTACGGCTGCAATAGCTGAAGGTGCTGCTATGAAAGGAATTATGCCTGTTACAATTACGCGCCTGCTTACTTCCATTGTCTTGCCCTGGTACTTCATGACGGCCTTTACGGTATTGATTCCGTAGCCGAGAGTATAGTTGAGGTTCTGCCCATGTGAAACCTCTTTCCCGTCAACGTACCATGTTATGTTTACCCGACTCAGCCCGTTTCCTCTTCCGTAAACTTGGAAGTGCCAGACATTTCCTGTGTCGGAATACCTGATTGCAGGCGAAATGACGTGAATGTAGTAGGATACGTTTACAGTAACCGTTCCCGTCCCGTTTGCATTTCCGCAGAAGTCTACAGCAGTGATTGACAAATTCACTCTGCCGTTATGGCTGAAATTCAACCTCATGGATGTCTCGGAAAGGGGCAGGCTTCTGATGGAACCGTTAATGTTCAGGGAAGCCAGCTTGATTGGCACATTGTCACTTATGCTGTAATGCAGGTAAGTGTAATTCGCATTCGTTATGTTTCGTGGAACACTGAAAGATATCATTGGGTCCTTGATATAATATTCAATATTTGCTGTGGTTGAGTTATGGTTCCCGCTTTCTGAATACGCAGTTACAATTAGGGTGTAGTTTCCTGTCCCCGATGCAAGAGACATATTCCTGAGGTCCTGTATTTCAATTCCAACCACTGTCCCGTTGTGCATGAGCTCTGCGGTGTAGTTCAAACCGGGGATGGTTGCAAGATCGACACTCACGAATGGCATTCTCGTGTAGAAGACTGTGCCGTTTACGGATGGAGAGTCCGGGACAGAGTTGTTAACCGCCATCTGGAAAAAATTACTTGAAATTGTTCCACTGAGGCTGGTCGCACTCACTTTGAGTGAATATAACCCGTTCACGTCGAATTTTCCCCCGTTCCCCGTAATGTTTACCGACATAGCGTCTTCTCCCGAAACACTGTAGACTGTATTCCCCAATGGCCCCGTGACTGAGAGGGCCAATTCTGCGGTGATGTTGCTCTTAATGTAAGTGCTGAATCGGTCATGTCTGGAGTTGCCACTGAATGAATAGATGCCAGCCGGTATGCTCGAATAATTCAACTTTGGGGCGTATGCTATGACCGTAACATTGGCCATCCCGGTCTTCACAGTGACATTGTCTATTAGATGTGAATAAAGCGAGACGGTATCATTTCCGTTGGGAATGTTCAGATGGACACTGTTCAGACTTGTAGTCGTATTCAGTATTCCATTCACGGAATCAACCCGAACCACGTAGTATGTGGCATTTCCCACATTTGACCATGTTAGGTTTACTGCAGTTGTGTTGAGGTATTCCCCGTTCCAGATGTTCATGGATGATTCCGCCTGGGAGCCGACAACAATGAAATAGAACGAGAAGTTGAATTTCAATCCAAAAATGTCGGTTACAGACATTGAGAGGGTCAGATTTCCTGTCCAGTTCCCTGAGGCCAAATCGAATGTTCCGTTATCTCCGGCGAATGAAAGGTTGTCCGAGAGGAATTCTGCAGTTATCTTGCTTATTGATACTATGTCCGATGCAGAGAATGAAACAAGCGTGCTGTTTGATATGTATGACCCGTTCTTGATGTTAAGGCTGAGGGAAGGTTTCGCATTGTCGACTTCAATGGTGGCCTTGAATTCTGAAGAGTATCCCGCGATGTTTGTTCCGTTAATGTACGCTGTGTGAGTTCCATTTTCGAGCAAACTTGAATTGATCAGGAATGAACTGCTATTGTGCAATGTACGGGTCGTGCCGTTAATCCCCATTGTCAGCGTGTACCTGAGGTTCGACTCCACTGTAAAATTAAGATAGGATGGACCCCTGGCAAGGTAAGTGCTCTTCCCGGTCACCTTTATCCCGGAATTTGAAAGTGGAATGGATGAGGCCCCGTAATAAATGTTTATAAGCCCATTCTGGAGAACAATAATTTCAGTCAGATTATTGTTCGGGGCCATAGTATAGTGTTCCTTGGGCGCATTTATCCCCATGGGGGACAGATTTCCGTGATCCCCGAGATAATACACATTTCCCTTCAGGCTGACGATCGAGAATGTGGCACCAACAAAGAGGACCTTTGA
>JBJKST010000042.1:0-47950 GCA_046703705.1 Thermoplasmataceae archaeon | reverse complement strand
GCAAAATGTAATTAAGTCATCCCTGTGACGTTGAGGTAATTCAATGGTGCGTAAAATGAATATGTGTTGCCGTTCTCATTGAACGTCACAGGAGAGTAACTCTCGTAAAATGTGGCGGTGTAGTTTGAACCTGGCTCGATTTCAATAGAGTCAGTAGCACTGTATGACATTGTGGCTGAATTTGACCCGCTTATGAAACTGATGCTTGAGAAAAGGCCCAGAATTGTACCTGCCATTCCCAGTGTATCTCCAATGAGCCCTATGGTGTCGGCAATCTCTCCCGGTTCCCCTATGATGCCTTCGGCTGCCAGTATATCGGCTATTGCCAGTCCAAAGCTGATCGCACTTGAAAAGGTGTCCAACACATCTGCGGCAGTGCTTATGATATTGTTCGCATTTGTGTAACCATATGTTTCTGACCAGACTGTTGATGCCTGAACTACATTTCCGGGTGTGGAAGATGAAAGATGAACTGTCCCGTTGCTGGTATCTATTAACTTCTGAAGTACGCTGCCTGCATACACTGGCAGAAATCCGGCTGACATGACCAGTTGGCCGTTGGTAGTGTTCACAGCACTCATAGCGCCTGTTGTTCCGTTCCCATCATATGTCCTTGAAACTAATGTTGACTTGATGAACACTGTATGGCAGTTCTGAGTGCCGTCGGGATATATCTGGCAGATTCTTTCGTACTCGTTCCTGTACTTGTCGGTATACTGATTGTAATGAGTGAAGGTGTATGTGACATTGCCGATTCCCACATAGGCAGTGGTCTGATTTTCTCTTTCGCTGAGGTTTTCCTGACCTGAAAAAAGATTCAATGGAATTGCGTTGTACACAGATGAATAAGATGTTTCGCTAACGTTAGCTTCGTGGACGTACGATGGCGAAGTGCTCATTTTTGTTGAAATTTGACCGCTAGATGAATTGTATGCGTTCACGGAATTCATGTTTACCGAGTCACTCTGAAACGCGATGAATGCTCCGAAGGCTATCTGTGACTTTCCGTTGGCCACTGCATTTGACATGTGCACTGCCATGAGAGGGAGCGTGCCGTAAACTGTATTCATATACTGTGTGGAATCGTATGTCTTGTAGGATGTGGTGTTGTAGTAGTAATAAGTGTAAGATGCCGGCAGGGCATGAAGATCATATTTAGGCAATTGCACATACATTTCCTGAACAGGTCTGTCAGAGAAGTATATGCCTGTGGAAAGGTTCAGGTTTGAGAATGTCACATCATTGACACCTGTGACATTGACATCGGTACCATTGGTTAGATCCTTCATGACTGTTAGATTGCTGGTCTGTTTTTTCGCTATTTCGTAAGGATTGTAAGGGATATTGTTGTAATAGCTGTATACTCTCAGCACACCGTTGTCATTGACAGTCTTGAAAGCGTTGATCTGCAGGGATGGCATATTAACCTGCGGCTGTCCGGCATAAAGTGCCTTCCACTGCTTCACAATGTAGTAGAATTCCGCAGGAAGAAATATTGAGGAGGTTTGGTTGGTGAGGGTGGTGTTCAGAAGAAGCACAGTGGCATTTTTACTGGAGGGGTATGTGTGCATGAAATACCCCTTGTGCTTCAGCACAGTAGGGTCAACCGCTGTGACTTGAAGCGTTATGGTCGTATTGTTGGTCAGAGGAGAGTTGGAACTTATCTTCAGTTCAGGGCCAAGGACAAGTGAGACTGGTGCATGTTCGGAGGATTGCCTATTTGCATATTCAAAATAACTTAATGGCGTAATTAACAAAACTGCACCCATTATAGCAACAACTATTTTGGATGTCCTGTTCATACTTGATTTAATCACTATGTATATATATAATTAGCTATGACAGGCAAATTTGATTCTGATAATCCACACCCCTTTACCGGCAGGCAATACACTATGATTCTTCTGTTTAAACAAAGATGTTAAGGGACTATCTCTTTGACAATGTTTATATATAATATGTTGGCGGCTAATAATTTGGATGCACTCTTAATGCCTCGTATTTTATCAAGTCTTGTTTAAACTGCTTTAGGTAAGATTCAGTTGGATTAGGTAGGGGAAAAAACAGCAATGAATTTAGGGAATTTGCCTGAAAATAGTTAAGAAATGAACAATGTTCTGTGCGTAATGTTGGAAGAAAATAAAGACGCTAATGGGTACAAAATTAGTGTCTCGAATATGCGATAAACTCACTATTTTGTAATATAAGCCACTGGAGGGATTTGAACCCCCGACCTGCTGATTACGAATCAGCTGCTCTACCAGCTAAGCCACAGTGGCAACTTCAGCAATTTGTAATGTCAAATTTCCTGATTGCTACTCCAGATGGAATTTTCGGGTAAAAATATGTTGATTTCTGTGGAAGCACATTCCCCTCCATAGCCTGTTTTATGAAAGCATCCTTGTTCCAAGCGGGCATTATCACTGCAAAATTCCCCTTCCCGCTGTCCACGTAGCCTACTGCCAGTGCTACATCGTGCGTATACTGGACAGAAGATTCCAGATCCTTATTTTCCATGCCGAGAACCTTTCCGAAGAGAATTTCGTTTACCACCATAGATCCTACGACGTCCTCAGCTGAAAAGTCCTTACCGAAAAGTGATTCGAGTGCTCCACTTCTTGGAATGAGTTCCCTGAATTTTCCGTCGTATACCACAATTGTGTCAAACGCATCTATTGCCTCCCGTTCCCTCACACGGAAGAAAGATTCAATCCTGTCTGAATTCTGCTTGATAGAGAATCCGTTCCCAACTATCCTGTGGACTCCGGAGATCAGGAGCCCCCTGTCATAAATAGAAGACACATATACCATGCTCTCCCTCCAGAAATCCGCTTCCTTCCCCTGCGATTGGGCAGCTATTGTCCTTGCGGCCTTGAGTCTGTGGTGTCCATCTGCCACTATTGCGCTGTCACGGGATATTGCCTCAGAAATCCTGCCAATCTTCTCGGAATCCTTGACAAAGTACAGGGAGTTCTTGACCCCTAGTGGCTCCTCAAAGACTCGATCCGGCCTTTTCCCGGCAATTGTACGTTTCAGGACCCGTTCGAAATTATTGTTTAGGACAGTCATGAAGAGAGGTTCCAGTTGGGCACCCATTCCCTTCATCAGCGCAGCCCTTTCCCTTACTGGGCCTGGGAACGTATTTTCGTGCGGCTTGACTGTCCCGTCGTCGGGATAAACATCTGTAACGCCAACTACCCCAATACGCTCAATATTTTCAGAATTAAGCCTGAATTCCTGCACAAGAACGATGAGGGCATCCTGGTCAAGCTGGGTAATTATCCCGTCCAGGATCCATTTCTCTATCAAGCCCCTTGAGTTCTCGACACCTTCTGGCCCGCGGGGGAGTGTCAGGTGTGTGATGTTGTAAGGATGTTTCTTCAGTTCATTTTCCTGATCGGGCGTAATTCCGTCGAAAGGTGGAGCTGTAACATCCGTGAGATCGTCACGGTAAACACATGGCCTGAACGGTCTGAGATTCAACTTTACCTTTCCTCTTCAAAAATGCCGGATATAACCTTGAGGTCATCCCCATACCCTTCCTCCCCCTTGGGAGTCTCGAGTATCATGGGGATTTTTCTCAGCCTTCTGTCATTTACAAAATTGGCTATTCCGTCTGCCCCGATTGTCCCCTGCCCAATCTGTTCATGCCTGTCGACCCTGCTTCCCTTTCCCTTCTTAGAGTCGTTGAGATGGAATCCGTTCAACTTATCAAGTCCGAGTATTGAATCAAACTTGTCCATCGTCTCTCCATACCCCTCCGGAGTTTTTATGTCATATCCAGAAGCCCATACATGGCAGGTATCAAAGCATATGCCGACCTTGTCCTTCAGGTCCACCTGGTCAATTATCTCTGCGAGCTGCTCAAATGAGTACCCCACGTTTGATCCCTGCCCGGCTGCTGTCTCAAGAAGCACCTTTGATTTCTGTCCATTGAACAGAACGGAGTTCAAAGAGTCAGCAATGTTCTTGAGCGATTCCTTTTCGGTGGTCCCCTTGCTTGACCCAGGGTGAAATGTGAGCAGATCCATTCCGAGAAGCTCGATCCTCTCAAGTTCAACCTTCATTCCGTTCAGCGCCTTCTCATGGAGCGCTGGGTCCGGAGTCCCGAGATTCAGAAGGTAAGAAGCATGTACCATGGTGTCCCTCATTGAGTGGTTCTTGACCTCTTCCGAGAATTTTCTCACCTCTTCATCAGGTATTGGTTTGCTTTTCCACTGCATCTGATTTTTTGAGAAAATCTGGAAGGTGTTGAATGAGAATGCATTTGCCCTGGCAGGCGCGTTTGAAGGACCGCCAGCTGCTGAAACGTGGCCTCCGATGGTAATAGTGCTGCTTATTGACATTGGGCTTTTCATTGCTATTTAGTTAATAAACAAAATGTATGCCTGTGAGCATAAGTTGCCGCAATCACTGTATCATCGTGCTTATGAAGAGGAAAACCTGCATTGCAAGTGCCGGATTGTCTGTATAACCGCACGTGTCCATTTCAGGTCCGGCAAGAAGTGCCCTTGTCTGGTCGCTCACCACATCCGTGACGCTCAGCCCCTCCTTCCTGTATACTTCAGTATTTTGAGGGACTCTCTTGTTCGGGGGCGTGACAAAGACGACCTTGACACCCCTCTTGATCGCGTTGTCTATGCTTTTCTTGAGGGATGTCCGTATTTCCCTCACTTTTGGCGTGCAGATATATATTTCATTTTCAGTGAGGTTCAGCATCTCCTCAATCTTGTCCATAACTTTCTGGGTACCGTAAATTGTGTAAACCAGCTGGGGCTCCCCCTTGGAGGGAAGCAAATCCTGCAGCTCCTTAAGGTCCCTGAAAAGTTGCTGGAATTTCTCTTCCATGTCGTTCCTTATCTGGTTCATGTCCTCAGGCTTGAACATCCTTGGCCTGCCTTGAGTTTCCTTGGCAAAACCTTTCTGGACCAGCGACTCCATCACCTTGTAGGCAGACGTCCTTGGAATCTTGGCAGCATCAGCTATGGTATCAGCACTGGCCACCCCATAGTAGACCAGCGCAGCAAATCCCTGCGCTTCATATGACGAAAGACCAAGTAGTTTCAGCATCCCATGGATTCTCTCTAATTGCTCAGGATTCGCATCCATAGCTACATATTAACTAGTTGTTTAAATTCTTTTTCTTTATGGCGACCACTGCAAAAACTGGTTTCAAGGTCGAGGTCTCAATTTTAATTTCCACCATAAACAATGTGTGTTTTTGAACAAAATACCTAGAAATTATCTATAAATTAACCTGATTTGATCCATTTTCCCTGATTTTCGACGGATCGCAAGAAAATATATACAGAGAGCATATAAAATTAGTGATGATGGACGTCGACCTTGCAAGGCAGATACTGGATTCTGACGGGTTCTTCAGGAACCACACAGTCGAAATAGTCCGCATAGAAAGTGGCGACGTCGAGCTGAGTGTTCCCATGGAAGAGAATGTGGAACGACTTGGAGGCATAATGAGCGGCGCAGCCATTATGGCATTTTCAGATGCTGCGGGCGCTTTCTGTGCAATGACACTTGACAGCGTGGTCAATGAAGTCAGCTCAAGCATGAGCACAAATTTCTACAGTCCAATAAAATCAGGCCCCGCCAGCTTCAATGCAAAGCTGAGGAAGGGGGGCAAGTCCCTTGCCTATTGCCATGTCGAGGTCAGGGACGGCGAAGGGAATCTCTGCGCCGAATCCTACGGCACATATTACCTTTACAGGCAGTGAGAACGGAGAAGTGAAGATATGATCGAAAATGCAGACAGAAACAGGTTTACGGGAATGCTCAGGGGAAAGCGCGTTGTTGTTGCGGTGACTGCAAGCATATCCCTTTACAGGGTGCCTGACCTGGTCAGAGACCTTAGAAGAGAGGGTGCAGATGTGTTTGTGGGGCTTAGCGCAGAAGCTGCAAAACTGGTCTCGCCAAAAATTTTTGAGTGGGCCTCGGGAAACAGGGTCACGACGGAACTGACTGGGGAAATAGAGCACATATCGCTGTTTAGCGGCAACCCGGATGATGTTGCGCTTGCCATAACCCCATGCACCCACAACACCATAGGCAAGGCCGCAAACGGCATTTCCGACGATGTTCCAACGGCGTTCTTCTCATACGCTTCCGGAAACGGGAACCGGATAATGATCGCCCCTGCAATGCACGAAGGGATGTACAGGAACCCCGCCAATGAGAGGAACATAAAATTCCTTGAGTCAACCGGCGTTGATATTGTGCCGCCTGAGATGGCAGAATTCAAGGCGAAGCTTTCTGCCAACATTGAAATCCTCGACCATGTATGCAGGCTTTTCCATCACGGGCAACTTTCAGGAAAAAGTGTGATGATAATCGGAGGGCATACAGAGGAGCCTGTGGATCCGGTGAGGTCCCTCACAAACCATGGGACGGGCTTTACTGCATACTGGTTTGCCAGGTCGGCATTCAGGATGGGTGCTTCCGCTGTGACATATGTTGGCAACTGCACTGAGGCCCTCCCCTCCTACGTTAAATATATTGAGGCGAGGAGCAGTTCTGAAATGGAACAGGCAGTTGAGAAGGAGGTCGGGAGCAGGTATGATATTGTCCTTTCCCCTGCTGCAATTTCGGATTTTTCGGTCAAAAAAAGCATTGCAGAAAAGCTTTCAAGCTCTTCCCCGCATGAAATCAGGCTTGAACCGAGGGGAAAAGTGATTGATGCTGTCAGAGCCCGCCACGACGGCATACTTGTGCCTTTCAACCTGACAGCCGGACTGGGCGTGAAGGAGATAAGGTCAAAGCTTTCCGCTTCTAGGCCCGATATCATTGTTTCCAACACGTTTGCCGGAGGGAGTCCGTTTGGGGAAACATTCAACGACTATGAGGTCATTACTGAAAGTTCTGTTGAAAAACTTGAAAAGGTTTCCAAGCCGGAGATGACAATCAGGGTGCTGGAAATGGCTTCAGAATTGGACAGGAAACGGAGAAGCGGCAAATGACCAGGGAACTTGACATAATTGCGTTGCAGACCAGAAGAATGACACTTTCAGATTCAATGATGTACCTCATTAATGATTTTACCCACGAACTAGAGGGAAAAACTGCTGATTTCATCATTATGCCTGAAAAATGGATAGATGAAGTCTTCGAGGAGGATTCTTTGAACCTTAAGAAAATAATTAGGTTCTTTCAGGAGTTCACGGAAAAAAATAGAGCTACAATAATTCCCGGCAGTTTTTCCGTGAAAAGGGATGAAGGGGTTTTCAATTCCGCCCCTGTGATTTCACGGGGCGAGATACTGGGATGGCAGGACAAGATAAGCCTTTTCAGCAGGGAAAAGGAGAGCTATACCCCCGGCACAGAGGCAAAGCTGTTTGAGTTGCCGGGGCTGAAGTTCACCGTATCGATATGCTATGATTCTGATTTCCCCTACTACTCAAGGCTGGCTGCAATTAATGGTTCCGAGATAATGTTCAACCCTGCCCTCATCCACAAGGATTTCCATGACATGTGGAAGATATATGTTGAAGCCAGGGCCCTTGAGAACCGGCTTCCGTTTGTTTCTGTAAACTCCCTTTCAGACCCTTTCGGCGGTGGCTCAATGATTTCCGTGCCCGAAAAGTACTTGTTCGGGGCAAAGCTCAAGACAAGGACTTACGGGGAAAAGGAGCTCATAACTGAAAAGATCAGTCTGGACGGCATAAGCGAACTCAGGGAGGCAAGGCTTGAAGAGGACCCGGGGTCATACGGGCTTCGGGAAAAGAAAGCCGTTTATTAGTCCGGCAATTTCCTCGGAATGGGTATAGTGGGGTATGTGGCCTGCCCCTTCTACAACCTCGAAAACGCTGCCGGGTATGTATTCATTCATACGCTTCCCGAAAGAGATGTCTATCATCCTGTCGTGTTCCCCCCAGATTACCATTGTCCTGGATCTTATCGCTGAAAGTACCTCACGGGAGAGTTTTTCCTTGCCTGTGGAGTTCTGTGCAATTATCTTCTCCATGACCTGCCTGTCGTTGAGCCTTCCAAAAGATTGTAGCCTGTCAATGAACTCTTCTATTCTGCTCTCCTCCCACTCCCCAACTGTTGGGTTCAGGCCTGCGCTGTCCTCCAGAACCAGAAAATCAGGAGACGAGATCCTGGAGGCATAGGTTGCGGAAACCCATCCTCCGTAAGAATTTCCAGCCAGGCCGTAACTCTCAATTCCCGAGTTCTCTATGAACTCCCTTAACATCATGGCCTGGCCCATAACTGTATAATCCCATCCTGATGCCTTTGTCCGGCCGTGTCCCAGGAGGTCGACAAAATAGAGCCCGAGCCTTTCGTCAAGTTTTTTCTCGAGCCTCATCCAGTTGTTGGACGAACCCCCCAGGCCATGCAGGAAAATCAGGCTGACCTCTCCCGGGCGGTGCAGGTAGGATATGTCCCCATGGGAAGTTTCCCTGAATGTTCTCTCCATATTAATACTTTATTCAGATCTTCTTCAAAAAATTATCATTTCAACATGTTTTTCCAACAGGTCAGGTTATTTTTCCAGCTTTTCAACAATATATGAGAAAAGCCAGGAAAAAAGTTTTTAACATGAACAAATAAATGAGCGTGAAAAGTGCTGTAAAATACGTTTACCTCTTCGAAGAAGGAAGCAAGGAAATGAGAGACCTCCTTGGGGGAAAAGGTGCAGGACTGGCTGAGATGAAGAATCTTGGACTGAATGTCCCCCCGGGATTTACCATCAGTACAGCTGCATGTATTGATTTTTTGGAAAACCGTGATTTCCCGGATGGAATGTGGGACCAGGCAATTGAATACCTTTCCAAGGTGGAGGAAAAGACTGGAAAGAAGTTCGGAGACAAGAAGAACCCGCTGCTTGTCTCTGTAAGATCAGGGGCAGCAATAAGCATGCCCGGAATGATGGACACCATCCTGAACGTGGGGCTCAATGATGAAACAGTTAAGGGGCTCTGGGAATCAACCGAGAACGAGAGGTTCGCATACGATTCATACAGAAGGCTGATCCAGATGTTCGGCGTGGTCGTCCTCGGGATACCGTATTCCGAATTCGACGATGCAATGAGCCTTGTCAAGAAAAAATACAGGAGAAGGGAGGACGTTGACCTGACTTCTGATGAGCTCAGGGAGGTCATTGAGGAGTACAAGGGCGTCTACCACAGGAACAAGAAGAAGTTCCCGCAGGAACCGCTTGAACAGCTCAGGCTTTCGGTCAAGGCTGTTTTTGATTCCTGGAATTCGGAAAGGGCAAAAACATACAGGGAAATTCACAAGATTTCCGAAACCCTCGGAACAGCCGTGAGCGTTGTTTCAATGGTATTTGGAAACATGGGCAACGATTCCGCCACCGGGGTAGCCTTCACCAGGGACCCCAATACAGGCAACAAGATCCTGTTTGCGGAATACCTCCCCAATGCACAAGGGGAGGACGTAGTTGCTGGGATAAGGACTCCAAAGCACATTGAGGACATGAGGAAGACGCTTCCAGAAGCGTACGATGCCCTCGTCAAATCGGCAGAGATTCTGGAAAAGCATTACAAGGACATGCAGGACATTGAGTTCACGATAGAGAAGGGAGAGTTCTACCTTCTCCAGACCAGGTCCGGAAAGAGGACCGCCAGGGCGGCTGTTAGGGTTGCAGTGGAGATGGTCAAGGAGAAGCTTATCACCAAGAACGAGGCCCTTATGAGGATCACCCCACAGACACTGGACCTGCTTCTTCACCCACAGATAAGGAAGAAGGGGGATGAAGTGCCGGCAGGATCTGGGCTTGCCGCTTCACCCGGCGCTGCAGTCGGGTCCATTGTTTTCACTTCGGAAAAAGCAGTGGAACTCTCAAAGGAGGGCAAGAAAATCATACTGGTGAGGCCAGAGACGACTGCGGACGATGTCAGGGGCATGGCGGTGTCCGAGGGATTCCTGACCCAGAAGGGGGGGATGACGTCACACGCCGCAGTGGTGGCCAGAGCCATGGGAAAGCCCGCGATAGTTGGTGCAGAATCGATAACTGTCGACCTGAGGGAGGAGTGCGTCACAATAGGCGACGAAGTCCTCAGAGAGGGGGACATACTTACACTGGATGGTACATCCGGCAATTTCTACCTTAAGAAGATGGATGTTGAGATCCCCGGAATAGAGCAGCAGACCACGGAACTGCTGGACTGGGCTGACGAGATAAGGAAGCTTGGTGTGAGGGCCAATGCCAACACTCCGGAGGAGGCAAAGCTTGCCAGGGAAAACGGTGCCGAGGGGATTGGCCTCGCAAGAACCGAAAGGATGTTTCTGGGGACAGACAGGATACCCATAATGAGGGCCATGATCATGAGCCTAACAGAGTCGGAGAGGAGATACTACCTGAACCAGCTCCTTCCGATGCAGGTTTCCGATTTTACGGAATTCTTCAGGACGATGGAAGGGTATCCCGTAATAATCAGGCTTCTTGATCCGCCTCTCCATGAGTTCCTTCCCGACAAGGAAGAAGTGATGAGGGAAATATTCGACATCAAGTTCCAGCTGTCCGCAGCCAAGGAGGTAAGGGAACTCGACAGGCTTGTTTCAAGGCTTGAGGAACTCAACAAGATGCTGAGGACCATAAAGAACCTCGAGGAATTCAACCCCATGCTTGGATTCAGGGGCTGCAGGCTCGGGCTTAGTTACCCTGAGATATACGAGATGCAGGTCACGGCAATCATAAAGGCAGCCAGCAAGGTGGTAAGGGAGGGGAAGAAGATATTCCCCGAGATAATGATACCGCTGGTAGGCCACAAAAACGAGCTTGCCAAGCTAAGGGAGAGGCTTGAGTCCGTGGCCGAAAAGGCGATCGAGGAGAACGGCATAGACTATAAGTTCGGAACCATGATTGAAATCCCGAGGGCTTGCGTTACTGCAGACCAGATTGCAGAATCAGCAGATTTCTTTTCCTTCGGGACGAATGATCTGACGCAGATGACGTTCGGCTACAGCAGGGACGATGCTGAAGGGAAGTTCATGGCAAAATACCTGGAGGAGGGAGTGCTCCAGAGTGATCCCTTCACCACAGTGGACACCAACGGCGTCGGCGAGCTGATGAAAATTGCAGTCCAGAAGGGAAGGAGCACCAACAAGAAGCTTGAAGTGGGAATATGCGGAGAACAGGGCGGAGACCCCGAAACAATCCATTTCTGCCACGAAATAGGACTGGACTATGTCTCGGCTTCCCCATTCAGGATCCCTGTTGCAAGGCTGGCCGCTGCAAGAGCCGCCATCATACCTGAAAAAGAGCTTCAGGACTGATGGCAGGCATATAAAAAATTAGGAGTATTTTATAAATAATTTATTTAATTATTCTTCTGGAGAAGCCATGGACAAGAAAGCGTTCAAGCATAAGCACAAAACTATGATATTCGATAAAGAGATTGGTGATTCCCATGGTCTATGAAGACCTGCATGAATACATGGAATTTCTCGAGAAAAACAAGGATCTTGTCAGGATAGATGATCCTGTAGACCCTGACCTCGAGCTTACATACCTCCTGAGCGAGGAGGAGAGAATAGGCAAGGGCAGGGCCCTTCTTTTCAATAAAGTCCAAGGATCGGACATCCCCTGTGTGGGAAATTTGTTCTCCACCACTGAAAAGATGAATGCAGTCCTTGGCGGAGACCCCCTTGAGATTGGAACCAGGCTAAGGAACCTCGTAAGGGTACCGGACAACACAGAGTCAATGATATCTAGGGGCATGGAAATGCTCCGTGAACTCGGCGGAATCAGGCCCAAGGTTTCCAGCGGATTCGGGAGCTCACACAACTCACTGGAAAAGGTCGACCTCAACAGGTACCCGATACCGAGGACATGGCCCCAGGATGCCGGCAGATACATAACTATGCCGCTAGTCATAACGAGGGATCCTGTGACCGGGCAGTCAAACGTAGGAATGTACAGGATGCAGGTCATGGACTCCGAGACAACTGGCATGCACTGGCAGATACACAAGGGAGGCGCAGAGCATGGCAGGGAAAGCAGGGAGAGGAAGGAGCCCATGGACGTGGCTGTTGTTCTTGGCAGCGATCCCCTTAGCATATTTTCGGCAGTGGCACCCCTTCCGGATGGCATTGACGAGTTCTCCTTCAGGGGGCTCCTGGCAAAGAAGAGATTCGAGCTTGTCAGGGGAGACACGGTAAACCTGGTTTACCCTAAGAATTCCGAGATAGTGCTGGAGGGGTATGTTGATCCTGCGGAAACCGTTACTGAGGGCCCCTTCGGTGACCATACAGGCTACTATTCCCTTGAAGAGCAGTTCCCCACCTTCCACGTCAGAAAGATAATCGAGAAGAAGGATCCGGTTTATCCAACCACAATCGTTGGAAAACTGTGGCACGAGGATGTAATCATGGGGAAGGCCATTGAGAGGATCTTCCTGCCGATTATCCAGCTCCAGATTCCCGAGATAGTCGATATAAACACCATGGAGGAATCAGTATTCCACAACATGGTTGTGGTTTCCATCAGAAAGCGCTACCCGGGCCACGCCAAAAAGATCATGTTTGCGCTCTGGGGGCTCGGCCAGCTCATGTTCTCCAAGATCATAGTTGTGGTGGACGATGACATAAATATACACGACAGGAAACAGGTAATCTGGGCCCTGTCCACAAGGATAGACCCGCAGAGGGACGTTTTTGTCGTCCCGGGAACGGTAACAGACAGCCTTGACCACCCCTCTACACTTTTCAATTACGGTTCCAAGCTTGGCATAGATGCCACCAGGAAAGGGGCGGATGAGGGATACAACAGAAAATGGCCGGAAGTGCTCAGCATGACCGAAGAGGTTGAGAAGTCTGTGCACGAAAAGGGGAAGAAACTGGGACTATGGTAACACTCAAGGAAATTATTGATTACATCAAGCTGGAGCACACCGTGTTCGACCTCCCGTTTGTTTTCAGCGGAGCAGTTATTGCATCCGGAACCCATTATGACTGGTTCAAGTTCCTTATGATCCTTGTCGCTACAACTACCGCCAGGGCGGCTGCAATGTCCATCAACAGGATAGAGGGAAAGAAGTATGATGCCATTAACCCAAGGAAGAAGGAATGGAGCCTTGTCCGGGGCTCTATGTCCACCAGGACTGCAATCCTATTGACAGCAGTTTTCATAACGGCATTTGAATTGTCAACTTACCTGCTCAACACACTTGTGCTGATGCTGTCGCCTGTTGTCCTGTTCCTGTTCGTCACGGACCCGTTCATGAAGAGGGTGACCAGGTGGAGGCACATATATATGGGATCGACCATAGGCGTTGGAGTCCTGGCCGGTTACCTTGCAGTTACACCGGTGTTTCCCACTGATCCGCAGATATACCTTATCTTCATAGCATCGTCCCTCTGGATAGCCGGGTTTGACATGATTTACGTTATTCCGGACATTGAGTTCGACAGGAAGAACAGGCTCAAGACCGTAATGACGGAATACCCCATAAAAACGGGTCTGAGGATCTCAATAGCCACCCACGTTATCACATTTGCAGCCCTTGCCCTTCTGATCTTCTATTTCAGCACAATATATTACGCGGTTGCACTGGTCATAATTCTTGCACTCATCGTCTACCAGCACGTTATCGTGAACCCCGATGACCCGAAATCCATAAGGATGTCTTTTCTGGGGGCAAACTCCTTCATAGGGATTATTTTCCTTGCTTCAGTGGTTCTGTCCCTCAACTTCTAGATACCGAGGCGTCACCGGCCGGTGCTGCAATCTTTCCTCTTATGTACGGGATGCGCCCGAATACAAACAATATGAAGACGGCAGCAACTCCGAAGAATGAGATGGAGCCCCAGGTTTTCAGCCCCTCAAACATGTAAAGGGAGAGGAAAGTGGTTCCAACGGATGGGCCGAGTGCCCTTCCGGTTGAGTTCAACATCCCTATGAACCCCATGTACCTGGCAGTCCTGTCCCTCGGCGCGATCTTAGAGACGATTGTGTTGATTCCGGGAGATGTGAGGTTTTCGCCTGCAGTGATTATGACCATGTCCAGCATGAGCATCGGGAGGTTGTATGAAAATCCGACAAGCAGATAGCCTATGCTGTACAGCACTGCGCCCAGGGACATTGCTGAAATATCGGAAAAGCGCCTCATCAGCGTTGTCATGGGGTACTGCCCAAGAACCACTGCGGCACCGTTGACCGCATATATGTAGCCAAGGTCCGAAGTCCTTATGCCTACGTGGAGCACGGAGTAGGTTGGAAGCGTCACGGAAAACTGAGAGGCGACCACGGTTATGAGAAATGTTCCTGCACCGAAGAATATCAGGTACCTGTCAAATGAGAGGAGGTTGAATTTCTTTCCCTTGTTCTGTTCAGTCCACCTGTTTGGTATTGCCTTTTCGCTTACCAGCAGAAGCACAATTGCAAACTGGACTATGCTGGAAACCGCAACGAAAAGGAATACGAACTCCACACCTGTATCGTAGATATAGGCGCCAATCAGCGGGCCGATTGCCCATCCGACATTGCTCAGGACCCTGTAGATGCTGAATGCCCTGAAGCGCTCCCCTTCTGAGGTTACATCTGAAACCAGGGCGGATGCCGATGGAAAGACAAGCGAGCCGGAGAAGGATGAAACGACGAAGGCGGTTATGATCCACAGGTCCGGCCTGTGTGTTGAAATGAAGGACACTATGGCCATGTAGATGAAAAAGCCTCCAAGGCTTCCCACGAGGAGTGTCTTTCTCCTTCCTATGTAATCGGCAAGCGCACCACCCACAATGCTGAAGACCATTGAGGTTACCGAGAGAAGAGTGAATATTATTCCGACCTCGATGGTTGGAACACCCATGCTGGTCTTGAAGTAGATTGCCATGTACGGCCAGGTTGCGCCGAAGCCTATGGATCTTATGGATGATGCGACCGAGACTGTCCAGAATACCCTGTTCCTTAAAATATGGTGATTTTCTGCATCGTCATCCATGTCCCTGCACCGGCCCCTTGACCTATCTCAAGGAACCCGTATTCAATCTGCGTAATTTAATCCTTTGATGTAGGGCTTCCCTGTTAGGCTGAGACCGACCGTGACTTCCTGCCTGCCCTTGTCAATTGAACCGGCAATTGCTTTGTCTATTGCGAGAAACACTCCCTCTCCTGCAAAAATGGAGAGGTTGTCTTCCCCTTCTCCTGGGACTTCTATTGAAATCCTTACGCCCCTGATGACCTGGCAGAGATCGTCTTTGCAGGGGCCAGATCTGGAAGTGCTCCTGAGTACAACGTACTTCCCCTTTGCTGCCTCCTTCGAAATGTTCCTCTTTACAAGCACATTCCCCTTTCCCACGGGTATAACAACCTCGGGCATGGATATCACCCTACTTTTCTATTTCTTGAATTTGTCATTGTAGAGGCCTATTGATTTCCTTATCTCCTCTACTGCTTCTTTCTTGCCTTTCCAGCCATTGACCTCGGTTTTCTTCTTCTCAAGAATCTTGTAAGTCTCAAAGAAGTTGGCGATCTCGTCAAGAAGGTGGCCGGGAAGCTGTTCCATTGAATCTATTCCCTTGAACATGGGGTCTCCCTTTGCAACTGTGAGTATTTTGTTGTCAACGTCGCCCTGGTCGATCATTTCCATCATGGCAATTGGCCTTGCCTCTATCACCACACCAGGAAAAGTCTTCTGTGAAACAAGAACCATGGCGTCCAGGGGATCGCCGTCAAGATAGTAAGTCCTTGGAATGAGGCCATAGTCAATAGGGTACATCACGGATGAATGCAGTACCCTGTCAAGCATGATGCCGGGAAATTCCTTTGAAATCTCATACTTGTTCTTGCTCCCTTTCGGGGTCTCGATAACGACGTAAACTTCCTCAGGCGGGTTTGGTCCCGTTGGTACAGAGTGCCAGTAGCTTCCTTCACCTGTCATTTGTCTTGGCATGTACAGATAGTATAAATCAGTTCTTTGTTCCCCTCCAGATAATGCCGGCTTACCCTTAATGGCAGTATTTAATAGACAGTGTACAGATTAAGTTCTTGGAGCCCCGGCCAGTGTGAAGTATTCCCCGGCAGGGCAAAAAAACCGTTGGAGATGGTCTGAATTAGGCAGGTAATTTCATACAGCCCTTTAAGGGTCAGTTTCGGAGGAGGCGGAACCGACATATCCCCCTTTCCGGAGACGCATGGCGGAGCAGTTATCAACACGACAATTGACAGGGGAGTGACCGTCACATACAAGGAGGACCAATACCCCCTTGAGATTTCCTCAAGGGATTTTGTCAGCAGCTACATACTCTCCTCCAAAAGGAAGCCGGGAAACGTCCTGGAAAAAATAATGGACCTCTTCGACGCGAATGATATCAGGAAGGGGAGAGTCATCATCAACAGCGATGTCCCGCCCGGATCCGGCCTGGGATCTTCCAGCGCACTCACTACTGCAGTCCTGAAGCTCATATATGAAATCAACGGAAAGAGCAGAAACGAGAGGGAAATTGCTGCTGAGGCATTCGAGACCGAGCATGATAAGTTTGGAGTGACGCTGGGCAAGCAGGACCCATATGCAATATCAATGGGCGGCTTCAAGTTCATGAGGTTTGTAAAAGATGGCATAGAAAACTACGCCATCAGGGAGCAGGATTCATTCATAAGGGATCTGGAATCCAGAATCCTTCTGGTATACACAGGGGAGACCAGGGAGAGTTCAGAGGTCCTTATGGAGCAGGTCAGCAAGGCAAGCAGCAACGATCAGGAAGTCCTTTCGAACCTTGTCCTCCTGAGGGACCTTGCAGAAAGCATGAGGAAGGCCGTGATCAAAGAGGACATGGAAGGGTTCATAGAGGACATCAATGAAGGCTGGAGGATCAAGAAGAAACTGGGGGCAAACGTCACGAACAGCAAGATTGACCGGATAATATCCAACGCCCTGGAGAACGGTGCCCAGGGCGGAAAACTGATGGGAGGCGGCTCCCAGGGTTTCCTTCTGATTGTGTCCAGGGCAGGTGCCATATCGGAACTGCAGAAAAAAATGCTCCAGTGGTCGAAATTCGTAATAAGGGTGAGGTTTGATCCCCACGGCACCAGGATTCTCGGCAGGCCTTGACCTCAGTCATTTGTCTGCACTGAAGCCGCTGGCATGCCCCCCGTTCATGTATTCCGACAGAATCTTGTAGGTAAGCCCCCATACGACCCAGTCGCCCGCAAGGTATGCATTTCTTCCGTAGAAGTACCCATCCTTGTGGACAAGGTCTGAAAGCTTCACGACCCTGAGGTCTTCAACCTCGGGCCCGGGCATGGCCCCGTCATATCCCTGTACAGACAGCACGAAGGGGTAAACTGTGACAAATCTTCTGTTCATTGGCCTCTGGGCAGCCATCTTTCCCACGATCCTGTCCAGGGTCAGGCTTATGGAAGTTTCTTCGTATATTTCCCTCAGAACTGCAGCCTCCCTGCTTTCCCCGTTTTTCACAAAACCGCCCGGAAGTGCTATGTGCCCGGACCATGGGTCATCCTGCCTCTCAGCCCTCTTTATGAGCAGGATATTTTCGCCGTATATGAGGAGGCCAACAGACGCCTCGCCTGTTCTTTCTGACATATTTTAAACTGTTCTCCTGAACCTGTCATATCAGGTGGATTATATCGGATACTTTCTGGCCTTCCTTAATTCCAGCTTCCGATGCAGCCGGAGTGCATCCGGCTACGCTGCTTGCCAGAAGTGTGTCCAGGTCGCTGACGCCAGAGACTCTTACGCCAAGGTCGCCAAGCTTTGTGGCGGCTTCCAGGTTCATGTATCCGCACATGACGTAGCCTTTCTCGCCTTTGAGCAGCAGAAATGGGGCTTTCCCCATTTCCACCTTCAGGAAAGTGTATGTCCTGCCGTCCCTGTGGAAGGAGTCAAATTGAATCATGCATGACGTATATGTTACGGGTTAAAATCATTGCCGAAAAATGTCTCACCACTCTAAAATTCATTGCAAAAACAATGCATTGCTAGGTCTCCGGCAAATTAGAAATGCTTATATAGAAGTTTATTTTTACGCAATTGGATAAATATGATGGGTGGACAACCAATATTCATACTCAAAGAAGGAACAAAGAGAGAGTCCGGAAGGGACGCCATGAAAAACAATATCGAAGCTGCAAAAGGTATCGCCCAGGCAGTAAGGTCCAGTTTGGGGCCAAGAGGAATGGATAAGATGCTTGTTGACTCCCTTGGAGACATTGTTATCACTAACGACGGAGTCACCATTCTGAAGGAAATGGATGTTGAGCATCCAGCTGCCAAGATGATGGTTGAGGTCTCAAAGACCCAGGATTCATATGTGGGAGACGGGACCACAACTGCAGTAATAGTTGCAGGCGCACTGCTTCAGGAAGCAGAGAACCTGATTGCACAGAACGTGCACCCGACAGTTATAGCAAACGGGTACAGGGCTGCGGCACTCCAGGCAAAGAAGATTCTTGACGAGGTTTCCAAGAAGGTAAAGCCGGATGACAAGGAACTTCTCATGAAGATGGCAAAGACATCCCTGAGCAGCAAGAGCGCATCAGGCTCCAAGGAGAAACTGGGCGAGATCTCGTATGAACTCGTGAAGGCAGTGGCCGAGGAGCACGATGGAAAGTACACCGTTGACTTTGACAACATACAGGTAGTAAAAAAGCAGGGTGCTGACATCGATGCGACTGAAATGATAAACGGAATAATTGTGGACAAGGAGAAAGTCCATCCGGGAATGCCCGGCCTGGTGAAGGATGCAAAGATTGCCCTTCTGAACGCTGCACTTGAGATAAAGAAGCCCGAATTTGACACGAACATAAGGATTGACGACCCCTCCATGATCCAGAAATTCCTTTCACAGGAGGAGGACCTCCTTAAGGACATGGTTCAGAAGGTCAAGCAGACTGGTGCAACAGTCCTCATAACCCAGAAGGGAATTGACGACATGGCACAGCACTACCTCTCAAAGGAAGGCATATACGCCGTAAGAAGGGTCAAGAAGAGCGATATCGAGAAGCTCGCAAAGGCAACCGGAGCTTCCATAGCAGCTTCAATGGACGAGATATCGGAGGGAGACCTCGGATATGCTGAAAGAGTTGAGCAGGTCAAGGTTGGCGACGACTACATGACCTTTGTGACCGGATGCAAGAACCCCAAGGCCGTTTCAGTTCTCGTGAGAGGCGGAACAGAGCATGTGGTTGATGAGATAGACAGGTCACTGACAGACTCACTGCATGTTGTGGCAACAGCCCTAGAGGATGGAGCATACACCCTGGGAGGCGGAGCTTCAGCAGCAGAGATAGCTTACAGGATGAGGGAGTACGCCTCAAAGGTTGGCGGCAGGCAGCAGCTTGCAATCGAGAGATTCGCCAACGCACTTGAGGAGATACCCAGGGCCCTTGCAGAGAATGCAGGACTCGACCCCATTGACATACTCATCAAGATGAGGCAGGAGCACGCCAATGGAAAGAAGAACATGGGCGTGAACGTTTACACTGGCAATGTGGAAGACATGGAGAAGGCCGGTGTCATTGAGCCGATAAGGGTCGGAAAGCAGGTTCTCGATTCTGCCACGGAGGCCAGCGTCATGATCCTCAGGATCGATGATGTCATAGCCACCAAATCATCCGGCGGAGCCGGAGGAGCACCGCCAGGCGGAATGCCGGGCGGAGGAATGCCACCCGGAATGGGCGGCATGGGTGGAATGGAGTAAGACTCCCAACCCTTTTTCCAACCATTTTTTCCCACAATTTTTTAGGAATAAACTTACAGTAAGGTTATATAATTGCTACCTTTTTCGATCTGTGGAGAATAATTACGTCCAGATATACAAGAAACAGCATTACGGATTGGTTGGCAAACACTCTGGTGTCAAGGTGTGCCACTGGACGAAGGAGAAGCTGAGGGGCGGCGAAGGCTGCTACAAAGGCACTTTTTACGGAATAGGATCGCACCAGTGCGTCCAGATGACGCCTGCTCTGACCTCCTGCACTGAAAACTGCTCATTCTGCTGGAGATTCCAGGGTTTCGACAGCATGCACATTGCTGATGAGGACGATCCTGAGTTCATACTCGAAGAATCGATAAAAGCACACAGAAAGCTCATTTCAGGGTTCAAGGGCAATGAGAACATGTCCAAGGAAATGTGGGATGAAGCCTACAATCCCAAGCACATTGCAATTTCACTAACAGGTGAGCCAACACTTTACACAAGGCTGGGGGAATTCATCGCACTGGCAAAGAAGAGAGGCATGTCAACGTTCCTGGTTACAAACGGAACTCTTCCAATGGTGCTTGAGAAGCTTGATCCTCTTCCAACGCAGCTTTACGTTACTACCGCAGGCCCAACTAAGGAGATCTTCAATGAGCTGCTCAACCCGGCAATAGGAAATGCATGGGAAAACTTCTGGAAGACCCTGGAGCTGCTCCCTTCACTGAACACAAGAACAGTTGTGAGGCATACCCTGGTGAAGGAAGTGAATATGCCATACCTGGATGAATATACAAAGATGGACAGGGTATCAGACCCGGATTTCATTGAGTCCAAGGGCTATGTTCACGTAGGTCAGTCCATATACAGGCTTTCAATAGACAACATGCCGCCACACGACATGGTGGTGGATTTTTCAAAACAGCTGGCGCAGAACCTCGGATATGATTTCACAGCCGAGAGGAGAGACAGCAGGGTGACGCTTCTTTCCAAGGATCCGTCCAAGGCCAAGATTGATTTCAGCCAGATTGTCCCTGAAGGCATAAACTGATTTTTTTCCAATAAATTTTACCTTATTCTGGTCTTTTTTCAAAATCAGAGAGGCATGAATTTCTGCAAAAAAAATTAGAAGTTTATAAAAAATAAAAGTTGGATTACTCAGGATGTGTATGAGAGGAAGTTGTACAATAGTGCACCGTCTCCCCCTCTCATAACGTTCTCCTGGTAATTCATGACCTGTGCATGGTTCACGTTGGAAGACATTATCCAGAACCCGTTTGACTGGTACGTGTATATGAACAGTGTCATGTTCACGACCATCTCATTCAGCTGGTGGAACATCGCCATTGCCTTGGTTGTGTTGGCTGTCAGTGTGGCGTTGTTGTAGAGTGAGATCATCGACTGCATTGTCTGTGCCTGCTGAGTTTCCCCGATGGAGTTGAAGTATGATGGAGAATACCCGTCTCCCCCTGCATAGAATGAGCCTGATCCCGGTATTCCAATTGGTCCAAGGTAGTCCGTCGGGAATGGATAGTCCGGGCCCCAGGTGCCTTCAAGCATGTAAAGCGGCATGGGGTTTCCTCCCGCCTGGATGTACCCTATGGACTGGGGTATGGACACCTGCACTATGGGGAAAGACGCCCCCTTGACGATGCTGGAGAGTGCATTTGAGAATGTTTCTGCTCCTGCAAGGTCTATGGGATCTGACTTGCTGACGAAGATGGGTATCACGAGGCCCTGCCCCTTATAGATCAGACCGTTCGTGCCATTGGATATTCCGAATTTAGAGAGGTCGACCAGGGACCAGTAATGTGCGGCAAGGCTGAGATCGTAGTAAGGTACCCCGGTAGTGGTGTTGTTCAGGTCGGATATTGACTGATAACCCACCATGCCCTTCGGAAGTAGGCCGGCATATTCTATTGCAAGGGAAGAGTTGTAGATCTTGTTCCCCACCTGATAGTTGAGGAAGTTCCGGTAGTTGAAGGCATAGGCAAAGGCTTTCCTCACGTTATGGCTTGCAAAGAGATCGTATGGCACATTGGCACCCTTGTACACCTTCTGCAGAAGTGTCGTGTTTATGTTTGCGTTGTAGTTGTAGAAGGATATGGAAAGGGTCGGGAATGTGTACAGGCTGTATTTTCCAGTTGCGTTAAGCTGTGTCGCAAGGTTCCAGCTGCTGGTGGGTATGTCTCCGCTCTGTGCTGAACCACTCTTCAATTCAAGGTATAGTGAAGACAGGGAGCCGATGTAGTTGATCTTGACAGTCCCCACACTTGGCTTAGGGTACCATGGCCCCGGCGATGAAAAGTACGGGTTTGCCTGAAGTACTACTTCCGATGCCGGCACAACATAGGCAATTGAGTAAGGGCCGTTGGCCATGACATGGTTCTGCACATACTGGTTATAATCGGATATGGAGCCCTCACTCTTGTATTTCTGGAATCCTGTTGCATTCCAGGTTATCCCGGCATTATGCTTTATAAGCCACTGGGAGCTCATAATATAGGTTCCGTAGGAGCTCAGAATCTCAAACACCAGGTCAGGGGCAAGAGGCTCCTGGAAATGGAATGTTATCGTATTGCTTGAGTTGTCCACTGTGACATTCTGGGTTATGTTGTAGAAGGTGTTTGAAGCTCCAAAATTCCCCGGCAGGAGGTATTGCGAGAGGATCCATCCGGGGGTTGTCGGTGAAGCGGAATTGAAAAGCAGGTCTCTTGTGATGGAGTACATCACATCCCAGGCTGTGACCGGGTTCCCATTCTGCCACGTTGCATTGTTCCGTATCTGGAAAGTGTAGTTCTCATAGGGTTGCAGGTGAACTGTGTAAGTCACTTTTGACCCGGTTCCGTTGACATAGGTTTCGGTGTAATTCTTCGTGTTGCTGTTGATCATTCCGTTTGCCTGGGTAGGCAGAGCTGAGGCGAGCATGGGCTTGAACTGGCTTGAGCTCGACCCATTGTACATTACCAGCGTCTGGTAAACATTGTCCAGTATTTCCAGGCTTATTCCGTCATATGCAATTGCGCCGTCCAGCGTGTTATAACCCCCTGTCTCGAGCCTGTCCCTCACGAATGTGCTGCCGGACGCCGATGAGCTGATTGCGCCGTTCTTGAAAATGGCAAAGTCATAGAACGCAGAACTGACCTGCTGGTCGGATGCTGTATACTGGCCGGTTGTAGTGTTGACTGCGGCCGTGTAGGTATAAACTGTCATAACATAGAGCCCTTCCTTGCCGAAGGTGTAATTTACGGAACTGCCGGTCGCCTTGTAGACTCCACTGGAGGAATCCCACGCATATGTGATATTGAACTGGTTGCCGTTGGACAGTTCAGCAACCTGGCTTACCACCTGGTATGAGTGGTTCTGTGGTTCGTTGTAGAACCCCACTGTGATGTTCACGAAGGAACCGGGCGTGAATATGGATTGGCCTCCAACCGCCGGCAGGGATGATGATGAGGTGTTGTAAACAATTGATCCAAGTGATTCCTGTGGTGAAAGGTATGTGGAATCAGGATTTACCGATACCTGGATTAGCTTGCCTGATGAGGTGTATGTGGCTCCTCCGGTGTATTTTATGACGTAGTACAAATAGGCTTCACCAGGCATTGAATATACGTGGTTGAAGGTCGCCGAGTTGCTGCCGCTGTAGGCCTGGGTCGCAACTGAGCCGTCACCGAAGTACATTGTGATTGAGCTGAACTGGCTTGGGGAATTCACTGTTACGTTGAATTCCTGGCCGGTCGCCACCGCCGGGGACGCAGACACCGATGAGGCTGCTGGAGCAGAGCTGTGTAACAAATTCTGGGCCGGATATACAGCAAGCAGGAGTATGACGACAGCGAACAGAACGACTGTTGTGACCATCCATTTCTTGCCGCCCTTTGGCCCTCCATTTACCAAGGGGCTGTTATCTGTCATGTTAGATAGTAGCAAACCTTTGGCTATATTAGAAGCTTTTTCTCAAGTTCCGAAAAGCATACCCACAGTAATATTATATGTAAAGTCTATTAAATCAGTAACACCTTAAGCCCCTATGCTCGATTACAATTTCACAGAAGAGCAGGATATTTTAAGGAATTCAGTCAGAGAGTTTTCACAGAAAGAAATCGCCCCCGTGGTTAAAGAGATGTTCAAGATCAGGAAAATACCTGATTCTGTTTTCAAGGGCCTCGCAAGAATGAACCTCATGGGAATGACTGTTCCCGAGGAATACGGCGGAATGGGGGCTGACGCCGTTACAACAGGCATAGTCGCGGAAGAGATAGCGCGTGCTGACCCGACAGTATCAATTCCGGTTCTGTTCCTGGTTGACAATGCCTGGGCCTATCTGCTCAGCAAATATGCTTCAGAGGAGCTGAAGGAAGAGATCCTTCCAAGGGTGGCAAAGGGAGAGTCGCTCGTGGGCATTGCGTCAACTGAGCCAAATTTCGGATCGGACATTGGATCAATGACCAGCAGGGCGGACAGGAAGGGCGACAATTACCTGCTTCATGGTGAGAAATCTTTCGTAAGCCTCGTCAGGGACATCAAGGAGAGGGGAGGAGGCTATGTTACAGTGACCAAAACTGACATGAGCAAGGGAACAGCTGGAGTCTCGCTTTTCTATATGCCATACATCGAGGGCAAGTTTGACATCACATACCTGGAGGAGATGGGGAGGGAAGGCTCATCCTGGGGTGCCTTCAGGTTCCACGACATCGAGCTGAGCAAGAAGTACATGCTCGGTGAGGAGAACAAGGGCTTCAAGATGATACATGAGGGATTCGAGCTTGCAAGGGGCCTCATTTCGGTCATAGCGGCAGGTGCTGCCTCCAAATCCATAGAAAACGGGGTAAATTACATGAAAACCAGGAAGGCTTTCGGCCAGCCCATAGGGAAGAACCAGGGCCTGCAGTTCCAGCTTGCAGACAACGTTGCAAGAATAGATGCCGCCAGAGGACTGGGATACAAGGCCCTTTGGACATATGACCAGGAGCAGAGGCATGGGAGGTTCACCAGATTCGAGGTCAGCAAGGCAATGGCCGAGGCAAAACTCCTCTCAACCACATGGGCATTCGAAGCCATAAACGACGCCCTCCAATGGCAGGGAGCCTTCGGCTATTCAAAGGATTGCCCTGAGGAATGGGCCCTCAGGGGGATAAGGTCCTTCTACCTCGCAGAAGGATCGAGGGAGATCATGAAGCACATTATTGCCAGGGAAACCCTTGGAAAGGACTTCCTGAAGCAATAATTTTCTTCCAAAACTTTAATTTACAACTAAAATTTAACATATTTTCATAATTAAATGATTCTATTTCGCTGAATGCACTTAAAAATGGTTAAATACCAAAATATATTTAATTAATAATGACTGGCAAAGTCAGGCACATTGGGTTCAAATCCATGCTGCTCCCGGCCGTCGTATCCGGAGTGTCCGCTTCGGTGGTGATGGGCAGCTTTTCCTATGCACTGCCTGTGCCGGGCTTGGGGAAAGCTGGGCTTACCTTTTTTGTTGCCCTGGCATATTATTTCGGAACCACAGGTGCTGTGGGAATTTCCATCGGATGGGGGCTCCATATACTCGCCGGTGCAATTTTTGGAATAATCTTTGCGGCAGTCATTAACGGAGTTAGAAAACTTTGGTTCAATGATGCGTCTACGAGCATGATTTATGGGCTGATCTATGGCATAATCATATGGGCTGTGTTCTTCCTGCCCCTCATGATCTTGCCCTGGCCATACTTGGTGTCATACCCCATTTTCCTCATAGGCGGGCTGGGACTCCACATGGCATTCGGGCTTGTGCTTGGGGCCGTATTCATGTCACTTGTGGCCAGAACGGTAAGAAGTGCGCCTGAAGATGCCCAGACTGCCTGATTTTTGATGCAGAAAGGCACGGAACTCGAACTCTATTTAATAATGTTTATATATTTAAAATTGCTATTAATCAATTGCTATGGAAACCAAAATGGCAAATGCTTCCAAATTTGGTGACGGCCGGAAGAAGGCAGTTGTCATAGCACTGATTGTCATAACAGCGGGACTTTTGATACTTACTTCATTCATGGATATCGGACAGACATCAGCATCGCCATCACCCTCGAGTTCAGGCAGTTCTTCAGGCAGTGGCGGATCTTCGTCAGGAGGAGGATCCGGCTCTGGAGGAGGATCCAGCGGTTCTGGAGGGTCCGGTGGAGGATGGAGCTATACATCGGGTTATGGCGTATAGCCTAAGTTTAACTTCCGGCTAAATTTTTTTATTTTTTTTTTTGAGCTTTATGAAAATAAGCTGGTAAGGGATGCTGCCCGGTAAAAGATCTGGGTGGAGATGCATCATTCTTCGATAGGGCTCATGAGTAAAGATTACATGGAATAGGTTTGCCAGTATTTTTCAAAAAAGAACAATTTTCCCATTCCCACAAAGAAGAACAATTGTGGCGCTGAAAGATAAGACCGTTGGAAAATGACCTGCCCAATCAGATTACCTTTCTTCCCTGAGCTGCCTGAGGATTGAGATTGGGTTCAGGTACATTGCAAAGGTCCAGACCTGGTTGAAAGAAATTTCCTTGATCAGTATTGCCACCCCTAGATATACAAGTAATGACACTACTGCCATGGGGGCAAGTATGTATATGGGGTACGGTGTCAGGAACAGCAGCATTGCATAGATAGAAGCAAACTGAACACCCACCGGGATTATCTGCTTCAGTATTCCTCCGCTGGCGGCGGTGCCTTCGCCCCTGTAGACAATGAACCTGAAGAAGAGGTTGTTCAGTATTGTTGCTGTGAGTGAACTGACAGCGGCACCGATTACTCCCAACGAGATGATTGATGTCCCGAAAATCTGTTGCGGGACTAACATGA
This sequence comes from Thermoplasmataceae archaeon, assembly GCA_046703705.1. Classification (GTDB taxonomy): domain Archaea; phylum Thermoplasmatota; class Thermoplasmata; order Thermoplasmatales; family Thermoplasmataceae. The sequence goes on along the minus strand of JBJKST010000042.1, from coordinate 21,475 downwards.
GGTTCAGCACTATGTTGACCAGAATCGTTATGCCTGACACCACTGCAATGACTCGCGTTCTGCCCCTTGCAGTTAAGGCGGACATGTAAGGAGCAAGTGTTACGGTGAAGTAGACGTTCAGTGCAAGAACAGCAAGAATTGCCGAGTATCCGACATATGCCGAATTGAAGAGGTTCACGACATACCTGTTCAAAGCAATGAATATGACTACAAAGGGCAATACAAAGAGTGATGTCATTCTCTCGAACTGCTTGATGGAACTGCTGAACTCCTCTGAATGCTCAGCCTTGGTGATCCTGGAAAGGAGGGGAAGGAAGAAGACTGTTATCGCGGCAGCAAGCGCTGTCATGCTCTGCACTATTTTCTGGTCCAGATAGAAAGCACCTGTCGCCACAGGATGCCAGTAATATTCTATGATGACTTTGTCAACGTTCCCGTTTACCGCGGCAAGACTGCCGGAGATGGCAAGAGGTATTGCAAGGGCCGCGTACAAGTTGAACATCTTCCTGGTAGGCCTGGAAATTGTCCATGGCCTCCCGAGGACCACTCCCATGGTGAAATACATTGAATAAGAGAAGCTGTATGTTAACGCAAGGAGGATTGCCGCCGGAATCTGGTCCTTGACTGGCAGATTCAGATAGAAAATGAGCCCGAGCCCGATGAAGATGGAATTCCTGATTATGGCCTCGATGATGGATGGTACTGCCATCCTTGCAGGGGAAAGCTTGGCTGTGAAATAAGCCTGGGCAAATCCGAGCAGGCTCTGGAAGAAATAATACGGAGTGATGGCGATTATCATCCAGTATTCAACCGGATTGTCAAATCCCTTGTGAAGGATGTCTGTCCAGACAAACAGGGCTCCAAGGACTACTGCTTCGTAAATGAAGCCAAGGGCTATCTTGACAGAAAGGTATGTCCCGTTGCAAACACCGATGTCCTGTCCTTCAGACACATGCTTCTGGTGTGCAGCTGAAAAGCCCATGTCAGCAACAAAGGAGAATACTCCCCCGAACCCCATAACGAAGGCCAGGAAACCGAATATCTCCGGAGACAGAAATCTCGTGATAAAGAAGAGGCCCGTATAGCCGATCACAGTGTTGATTACGTTCTGAGTTACTATCAGTGGAGATTTCTGGGCGAACAATGCTACCGAATGATAATTAAGTTGGATAAATATTATGGTACTAAATATAACGCTACACGCCTGCTGTGTTTGAGGGCGGAACTTGCCCGGTTGATGTTTGCGGGTATTTATTCAAATTCCACCTCTTGCTGCCTATGCAAATTATAATATCCGTCACCACATATGCAGAAAACTGATTCCAATGCCCGAAGAGATAAGCATAGACGATTTCGGAAAAATAGAGCTCAAGACTGCAAAGGTCATAGAATGCGAGAAGGTGGAGAAATCCAGGAACCTCCTCAGGATCGTGGTCGATACAGGAGATGGGGAAAGGCAGATCATTTCCAGCATATCGGATTATTACAAGCCTGAAGAGCTACTTGGAAAGACACTCGTCATAGTTGCCAACCTGAAGAAGGCAAAATTCATGGGCCTTGAGAGTGAAGGCATGCTGCTGGCAGCTGAAAAGGGAGATTTCCTTTCCCTGGTTACCCTGGACAGGGACTCGCCGCCGGGCATGAGGATATCCTGAGAAAATATGGTATGGGTTGAGAAGTACAGGCCAAAGAAGATTTCCGATCTAATCCTCTCAGACAGCATCCTGAACCAGATAAGCAAATGGATAGAGCTGTGGAAGGAAGGGACTCCCGTCAAGAAATCCATGATTCTTTATGGCCCCCCTGGAGTCGGAAAAACAACAACTGTCCATGTCCTTGCTAACGAGCTGGGATGGCCGGTGGTTGAAATGAATGCTTCCGACTTGAGGAACAGGGACAGCATGAAGAAAATAGCCCTAATGGCTTCCCTGTATGGCGACTTGACCACCATTGGCGAAGGCTCGTCCGGCCCCAACAAGATCATTCTCATTGACGAGGCTGACAATATTTTCGAGGGCAGGAGCAGGCAGACCGGCGGAGATTCCGGTGGGATAAGCGAGCTTGCAAAGATAATACGGGCAACCAGGAACCCGATCATTCTCACCATGAACGAATATTATGACTTCAGGAGGAAATCAAGCGCATCCGAAATCATCAACGAATCCCTCAACGTTGAATTTGTCCAGTACAAGAGGAGAAACGACAATGACTACAAGCAGTACAGGATGAAACTCATGGGTAGAATCCAGCACATTCTGAGGGAAGAGAACGCCCGCATAGGCCAGAACCTGATCACAAGCATAGTTGAACGGAACGAGAACGACATCAGGGGGATACTCAACGACCTGGAATCCATCAGCAACTACGGCCAGCAGGGTACTTTATCGCAAGACCCGGATGTCGGGTACAGGGACTCTTCACAGAACATATACAATTCAGTCTATGTCACATTCAAGTCACGAGACTACAATAAGACCCTGCGCACCCTTTATGACAAGGATTTCACAACCGAAGACTACTTGATGTGGATAGACCAGAACCTTCCGGACGAAGCGAAGGAGCCGAAGGACCTCATGAACGCATATGACGTTCTTTCAAAAGCAGACCGGCTTGTGGGGAGAGTGTTCAAGAAGCAGCACTATGCCTTCAAGATGTACGCTGAAGAGATGGCAGCAGGCGTGCCCGTCATGATCGGTGAAAAGAACGAGCATTACGTGAAATACAAGTTCCCTGAAATCATAAAATCAATGGGCAGAATGCGCGAAGCCAGGAGGAGCAGGGAACAGCTGCTCCTTAAAATAAGCGCAGCCGCACACACCAGCAAGAGGAAAACGAGAGACTACCTGTGGTTTTACACATATCTTGCCTCCAAAAACAAGAATTTCTTGGGCGAGATTGAAAACATGCTCCAATTGTCAGATAAGGAAATAGCCAGGCTGAAGAAATCAAAGAAGTGATCAGGCCTTGGCCTTCAGGATATTTTCTGATGACCTCGCGGATATTGCAGCCTTGCACTTCTTCATTGAGCCGCTTGTCACAAGAGTTTCCGCCCCTTCCATTTCATTCCGGACATACTCTATGAATTGATCCTTGTAAAACTGGTTTGTCCTGAAGACGGCATAATCTCCCTCGACGTACTTCCTCTTTGCCCTGAACACCCTGTAGAGGGATGTTTCCACGGATTTAAGCCTGGAAGGGAGGTTCTCGATGTGAACCAGGATATATCGCTTCCTGTATGGGGACGATTTCAAAGTGTCACCTCTAACAAGTCGTATTTTATTTATCTATCGCATTCCCTCGGTGGTTCAGTGGAGACATGCAGATATAGGACTTCCCAATCTAAGAAGGTATTTATATTTAGGTGGGCTACACCTTAATTGTCACTATTGAAGGCGGATAATGATGTCTGAAGTTTCAAGCACTTACAGTTTAGTTCGAGATGCCTGGAAGAAGGTAAAGAAATCCGAATCTTACAACATCCAGAAGCAGAGAATGGTAGAGTGGAGGAAAGGTCCTGCCACTGAAAGAGTAGAGTACCCCACCAGAGTGGACAGAGCAAGGTCACTCGGTTACAAGAGAAAAAAAGGCTATGCCATAGTCAGGGCCAGAGTTAGGAGAGGCGGAAGAAACAGGGAAAGGATCATGGGCGGCAGAAGGCCCAGGAGGATGGCCTACAACAAGCTTACTCCCAAGAAGAGCATCCAGTGGATCGCCGAAGAGAGAGTCGCTGACAAATATCCCAACATGGAGGTTTTGAATTCATACTATGTTGGAGAGGATGGTCTCTACAAGTATTACGAGATAATCCTTGTCGACAAGAATCAGCCGACAATCTACAAGGACAGCCACATATCCTGGATAGCTGAACCACAAAACACCGGCAGGGTCTACAGAGGGCTCACTTCCTCCGGATACAAGGGCAGAGGCCTCAGGACCGGAAGAACAGGAAGCTCGAAGAGCAGACCTTCAATCAGGGCCAACGGTAGGCTCAGAAGGTAATTTTACCTCAATTTTTCTTGGACAAATGCCGGGGTGGCCCAGTGGTACGGCGCCAGACTTGAGATCTGGTTCCCTTGTGGATCGGGAGTTCGAATCTCTCCCCCGGCGTACTTTATTTAGAACTGCGATTTTTGAACGTACCAGTAGATTTGCAACCCGCCTGTGGTTGATGACTCAATAACACATTTTTCCGATGCTCCCTGTCCTTATTACATGTACGGAACACTTCTTAACTTCCACGTCCAGTTGAATTGATCAGGTGACAGTATGGTGTCAATTTACCCTGCGAAAAAGTGTCTCAAGTTGTGTTTAGACTGCATTGATACTGCAGAAAACGCTGGAGGCGGATGAAATGGCAGCAACCGTGGCTTCCGGAAAAGGAGGTGTTACCAGAGGCATATACGCTGGAGGCCTTACAGGCTGGATAATGGCAGTATGGGACCTCACCGTAATGGTATTGCTTGTGGGGCCCATATCTACGCTATTTTTCCCGGATACTGGAAGGTTTATGGCCATAACGGCTACCATTAGCATATATCTTGCAACCAGTGTTTTCAGGTCAGCCGGAGGGTTCATATTTGGGCATATTGGAGACATTCTCGGAAGAAAGCGCTCAATGGTCATGTCCCTTTTGGGGATAGGGGCAGCCTCTGTCCTGACAGGTTTCATTCCAACATACTCCCAGGCCGGATACATCTCCATAATCCTTCTAATAGCCCTCAGAGCACTGGTGGGACTGTTTGCCGGAGGCGAATACGGAAATAGCGCAGTGATCGTGGTAGAGAACGCGCCTGCGAAGAAGAGGGGCCTTTGGGGAGGGCTCACACAAATAGGTTTCCCCATCGGATTCATACTGGCTGCACTCACATACCTGGCCGTCCTGTCTTTCACGGGAAGTGAGAACTTCTCCAGCGCCTCATATGCCGCCGGATGGAGGATCGTGCTGTGGGTGGGCATAATACCCCTGATTGCCGGTATAGTGATCAGGATGAGAATGCCGGAATCCCCCATATGGGAAGATCTGAAACACAGCGGAAAATTGGAAAAGTCTCCCCTGAAAGCACTCTTTGGAAACAGAGAGGCCAGAAGTTCGTTTTTCAATGCGTGGATCGGCATGACCGGTTTTGCCCTGGCTTACTGGCTTACCGCAGGTTTTCTCCCGACACTGTTGCCGAGGTTTGCAGGGATCGACCCTCCAGTCAGCCTTTACATTCTCATGGCAGCACTGGCATCCTCACTGGTGGCTTACATAATCATAGGGTGGATGAGCGACCGCATAGGCAGGAAGAGGGCAATCTACGTGTTTTCTTCGCTGGGAATTGTCTTTTCTGTTCCAATGCTGTACCTGCTTTTGCTTCCGTCGTCAACGTTGGCTACAAAGGCATTGGCAGCTACGGTACTCACATTCACCGTTACAGGCGCATGGGGCATATTTCCCTCATACCTCTATGAGAAATTCCCTGCTTCCATTAGGACTACTGGAGTCGGTTCCACCTTCAACAGCGGCTTTCTCATCGGAGCTTGGGGCTCAACATTTGCACTGATGCTTTCAGGCCCAGTGCCGGAAACGTACCTTGTCTGGACTACGAGCGGACTAATTGTCCTTGGCCTGCTAATAGCCGCCGGCTCAGCCATATTCCCAAGGGAAAACAGGAGAGCCGAAGGAAGCATTTCCAGGCCAACTAGACGTGCTGGAAAGAAATAATTCCTAATGCGGGAGATTGTCCCGCCTTCAATTTTTTATCTGACCTTTAAACGTAAACCCCATATGAGCAGGATGCTGTGTTCTTTAAAAATGGGTGAAAATAGAGGTTTCCAGTTTTTATAATATGTTCATGCAGCTCACTGCTGAGGTGAGCCGAACTCGTTTGGAGCATTGGTCTCTTCCCTATGGGCCATGGCCATAATGCCTGCAATTAAGGCGAGGATAATTCCGATGAGAAGTCCCCCAAGTGTATATATTGAACCGAAGAGACCTATCACGATGATGATTATTCCTGCAATGATCCTGTATGATCTGGTGCTGGACATCACAAGAGTCGATGATAGAAGAATTATGATTACGCCAATGGCAGTGCCGATCCCCCCTATGGTCAACTCAGCAGCACCTGCATTTACATTGGTTCCTCCCAGGCTGGCCAGCACGGATCCCAGGGATTGCAACGCAAATGCTATCAAAAGACCTCCGATGATGAAAAAGATGCCCGATATTACACCCAATAACCTTATTGTACTTTTTTCCATAAGCGATACCTCATGACATCCACAAGACAGATATATTTAAATTGTTTGATTCGACCGATTTGGCTTTAACTTATCAGGAATCGCCACAATAGGCAATAGGGGAAAGTGAGAATATTCTAATGGGCAATAATCCGGGTATATTAATCTGAAGATGGCATATGCCTTTCTAAGATAGGATAACTTTCTGTACGGCAATGGGATTAATAACCTGAACCTTGGAATTCTGGCACCCTTTCAACAGTCTCCTGTTTCGCTTCAGGTTTATAGTTGAGAACCAGAAGTTCATGGTGACCTGCCCTTTGGCTTGACTTGCAGCTGATATTCCTCCTGGCTTCTACCTTTATGGTTGTGAATTCACCGTAGAATTCCTCGTTTTGTCTGCTGTAGGAATTGCTGAGCATGAACCTTACTCCCTTCCTGTCAAGTTCTCCGCAGACCGAAAGCAGCCTTTCCTGGTCATCGGGCCCAAAACCTGTGTTGGTGTAGTCGGTGAATCTGGCAGTGCTGGTAAGCGGAATATAGGGAGGATCAAAATAAACAAAGTCCAATGGTCCAATTCCTTCAACTGCGGTTTGAAAATCACCCTGCACAATTGCGACATTCTTCAGCATGAGGCTGAATTCCTTGATCTGGTTCCTGTCCGGCAGGGTCGGATTCACATATTTGCCGAAAGGGACATTGAACTCTCCCCTCCTGTTCACTCTCCACAACCCGTTGTATGCGTGCCTGTTAAGGTAGATGAATGTCGCTGCGCGTTCAATGCAGTGCTCTTCTTTCCCAAGAATCGAGTTGAACCTCTCCCTCGTGCGGTAGTAGCTATTTTCCTCGTTCCTGAAATCAGGTGAGGCCAAGGCTTCGGCAAGTTCATGAGGGCGGTCCTTCATAACTCTGTAGAGGTTGATGAGTTCAGGGTTTGAGTCTGATATGGTTGAGTCTCCCAGCTGACCCCTCCCGTGGAGTTCCACCAGGAGTGCAAGGCCGCCTGCGAATGGCTCATAATAGTGCTCCCACTGGAGTGGAAGGTATTTCACTATCTGGGACATTATCTGCCTTTTTCCCCCTGCCCACTTAATGAGCGGCCTCATCAGGGTAGCGTTACGCAAGCCTTGTTAGTTAATATTTGCACTGTCGCGCAGTCATTCAAGGGCGAAGCTTTCATTTACCTCCCTTTTCTGCTTGCTGAAGTGGTATATCCCCGAGAAAAGCACCAGGTTTACGTCAAATGTTACGCTTACATTCATGGAATTTGATGTTTTTACCGGTGTGACCATGTAATAATTTGCTATAACGGAAGAGTTTTTCACATTCACGGCCTGTGAGCCTGCCCCATGCACCAGCTCACTAATGCCATTTGAGAAGACGGAGACATTACCAAGGGTTACTGTAGCGTCACTGTAAGGGAACGACGTATTTTGAGCCAGTTTTGCAGCATAAATTGTCATGTAGAAAGAGTCATTCTGCTTCCATGGAGGCTTCTTGGCTTCTACGTAAAATGCTGCTGAAACTTCCTGGTTTCCCTGTGATAGATTGATTTCGGCGGAAGTGTTTGCCTGCGAGAGCGAGTTGTATTCCGAAGGGTTGTCGGTTCCAGCATCTCCAGTGGTGATGGGGGATGTATAAAACTCATAGGATGAGAATCCGGCCAGCAGAATGAGAGCCGCCATCAGTGCCATTTTCTTTTTCCCAAACATTTTCATCATGCATTTGCCTTGCCATTATTCTATGCGACCTGCCACTTGCAGACAACGCATCAGCGTTCAAACGCTGATTTCAGTTTACAGCCTGAATATTAATTGCTTGATTATGGCCATCAACATGGTCCGGTCAAAATAATGGCCCATTTTCCAAAGTGGGGGCATTGGTAATAAATCTTCTGGGAGATTCAAAGCTTTAGAAGAGGCTGTTCCTGCACTCATTTTTTCTATGATGCCTTTGGTTTCATCTGGTCCTTGTGCAATGAATGCCTGGGCATCAAAATATATATAATTATGGAAATCAGCAACATTGCGGCTGATGCATAGAAAACAATGTGCACCGACGTGAGGAAGCTGGCCGGAGAAAAAGTGGTATGGCTAACCGGCAGGCCCGAGAAAATAAGATCGAGGATGTACTTTGGCGTGACCAGGCTCATGAAAAGGAAAGCGAGCCCTATGCTCATCGTGTTCCCGGCATTAATAAGAGTGGTGCTTATGCCCGAAGCTACACCTCTTCTGTACCACGGGACTGAATTCATTATGGAGGATCTGTTGGGTGAGGCAAATATCCCGATGCCGCCCCCTATCAGTATCAGCGGGATTACTATTTCAGACTGTGTTACCGTTTCACCGATCCGGGTCATGAGGAGGAAACCCACGGCGGACATGGCCAGCCCGATCAGCACGAAAGGCCTGAAGCCAAACTTGTCCGAAAGTGACCCGCTTATTGGCCCCATGATTGAGAGCGAGACCGAGAGTGGAATCAGGAAAATTCCTGCCTCCAGTGGAGTGAGCCCCATGAGCGGCCCCTGAAGGTAGAAGACCATTACAAGTGAGAAAGAGCCCCTGGCAAGAGCATTGAGAAATATGGTTTCGTTTCCTGAGTTGAAGACCCTGTTCTTGAAAAGGTCCAGATCAAACATGGGGCTTTTTGCCCTTCTTTCAATCTGTATGAACGAAATGAAAAGTGTCAGCGAGATTGCAAGAAACGCCGCTGTGAGAACTGTACCGAGGCCAAGTATTGCGTTGAGCGTCACGGCCAGAAGAAGCGTAAGCAACCCCATTGCGAAAGTGATGTTGCCGCCAATGTCCAGTTTGTGTTCGGTTGGAAGCTTTGTGAGCTCCTTCAGCCTGAAATGAGACCAGAGTGTGGCGAAAATGCCAATCGGGAGGTTAACCCAGAATATTGCCCTCCAGCCGACTATTGTGGTTAGCGCCCCGCCCAGGACCAGCCCTGCGACTGATCCAGCAACGATTGATACCTGGTTTATGCCGAGAGCCCTTCCCCTTTCCTGTGTCGGGAAAGCATCCGTTATTATTGCTGCACTGTTTGAAAAAAGGAAAGCTGAGCCGGTTGCCTGGACAACTCGGAATGCAATAAGCTGGTCGGCGCTCTGTGAAATGCTGCATAACCCAGAACCGATGGTGAAAAGAGCAAAACCGGCATTGTAGAGCTTCACTCTGCCAAACATGTCTGAAAGCCTTCCAAAATTGACAAGAACCGATGCTATTACAAGCTGGTACCCGAGTATGACCCAGAGAACGTTGAAGGCATTCATGCCTTTCAGATCAGCGCCGATGCTGGGGAGGGCTATCAAAACTATGTTGATGTCCAGGGATGCCATCAGGACCCCTAGAGTAGTGTTGCTGAGTGCAACCCACTTGTAATCCATCCGTATCACGCATTCAATTTACAGTGACAGAGACGGGAGGAGGCAGCGTTGTCTTCCCTACTAGTTTTCCGCCAGAGTATCCGGTTATGTCAGTAATGCTGAAATACTTATCTCAGGCTAACATAGCCAGATATGCAGAAATAGCGCTCATTCGGAAATCGGCCCTGCCAGATTAAGAATAGAATCCGGCTGGGCCCCGAGTTCATCTTTTTCAGTTTTCTAGGCTCAGGATGCGTTTTCTCATTGGAAACAGTATACCCCATTCCCTGTCGAAATATGGCCCTCCGTATCTGACAAAACCGTTCTTGAGGTAGAAATCCACCAGTTTTTCCCTGTTGAGGGATTCAAGCCTGATTTCCTGGATTCCAAGCTGCACCGCCAGCCTCTCCTCAATGAAGTTCAGCATTTGCTTTCCCGCACCATGGATTCCGGAATGCCGGTTCCTGGCGAGCATTTCAATAGTAAGGCTGCCCTTTCCAATGACCAGAAGGGTCATGCCTGCAATTTCCTCTCCATCCTGCATAACAAGAACAATTGTTCCCGGCTCCATTGAGCGTCCATAGTAGTATGGAAGCCCGTACCTGTCCATCAGCGGCTCGCCTGTTGAGAATCTCTTCTTTATATCGCCCATATTAATGAGCCTGAAATTCTCAGGCAGGACTAATTGCTGGGATAAGCCTGCGGGTTCAGGGGCGGAGCTGGAATACCTCAGGACCTTGGCTTCGCTAAAATAAACCACTGTTCTTGAAAGAACTCCTGACTCCTTTTGGAATGTACTTGGTAGCTGTCTGCTCTATTTTCCTTTGTGCTTCAAAATAAACCACTGTCTGGTTTCTTTGTCAAAATATCACATGTCCACTTTGAGGACAGCTATACATTTAGTCCCGGTATATTAACCCTTCTGGTTTATATACCCTTTTTTTCCCTCATGATACAGTGTTACAGGCATTATTTGGTGTTGCAGTCTTAATAAATGTGGAATGGGGTTTATAAATAAACTGTCAATTACTTCTGGTATGGCCAGAATACTTTACTCTGAGAAAGAGCTTCTGGACTCGTTTGAAAAGATAAGAGACGGATCGAACATAGCAATATCAGGATTCAATATGGCCACGACACCGGAGTACCTGATAGTCAAGCTCTATGAGCACTATAAGAAGACCGGGCATCCCAAGGATCTTTTTGTTATCGCCGACAGCCTTCCAGGGGTGCCCGGCAGAGCCATAGATTACGTTTCAGAAAAGCTTTACAAGGAGGAGGACAGCGATTTCATGAAGGGCATTCTCATACCTTACATGGGATTCGCGCCCTGGCTCCAGAGATTATGCGTGGAGGACAGGATTGAGACCTACAGCTTCAGCATAGGAACCGTGGCGGGATGGTTCAGGGAAATAGCCGCCGGCAGGCCGGGGATAATGACCAAGACCGGGCTCGGGACCTATCTTGATCCCAGGGACGACAAAGGGGCAATGAACGACAAGGCCAGAAAGGCTTCCCGGTGCTATTCAAAGCTGGTAACGGTCAACGGGGAGGAGTTCCTTTTATACAGGGCGCCGAAGCCGGATGTTTCCATGGTGAGGGGCACAACTTCCGATGAGATTGGAAACATAACAATGGAGAATGAGAGCATTTTCGGGACCGTACTGAACATGACCCAATCGGCCAAGGCTTATCCAAACCCGGGAATCTCGTACGCCCAGGTAAAGAGAGTGGCCAGGTTCGGATCGCTTAATGCCAAAAGTGTTGAAATACCGGGGCCAATACTTGACTATGCAGTAATTTCACCAGAAAGTTATGAATGGCAGACAGCGGCCAAGGAATACGATCCCAGGATCTCAGGGGCTGTGATCCCTCCGGAATCCAGGGAAGGCGGAGTCAAGGGGGAAGTAACCTACAGAAACGTGATTGAGAGAAGGCTCGCCATGGAGATAGTGAAGCTGATTAACAAGATGGGCAGGCCAATTGTCATGAGCCTCGGGGTAGGAATTCCATCGGCCATGCCAGGGATCCTCCATCAGGAGGGGCTTTCCGAGCTTACGCATTCCACAATAGAATCGGGCCTCTGGGGAGGAATACCTCTCGCAGACGAGAATTTCGGGGCCTCAATAGGGCCATTTGCTGCAATACCAATGCCCGACCAGTTTATCATATACGAAGGCGGAATAAATGACATGGCAGCCCTTGGATTCATGGAGATCGACACCGATGGTGATGTAAACCCGTCAATTCTTGAGAACCGGATGCCAGGGCCGGGAGGATTCCCAGCAATATGCGCAGGGGCGCCCAGAATCTTCTTTTCAGGCGGATTCACTGCAGGGAAGAGCGACATAAGGGTCAGGAATGGGAAGTTGCAGATCAAGGAAGACGGCGATATCACCAAGTTTGTCAGTGGAGTTTACAAGGTCCTGTTCAGCGGGACGCAAGCCATGAAGAACGGGAAGGAAGTGCTGTACATCACCGAAAGGGCTGTCTTCAGGCTTGTCTATAATGGAATAGAGCTTGTGGAGTATGCTCCCGGTGTGGATCTGGACAAGGACATACTGGGAAAAATGGACTTCAGGCCAAAAATTTCGAAAGAGCTCAAGGAAATGGACAGGAGAATCTTCTCTAAAAGGGTTATGGGGCTGAAAAAGGAGATAAAGATATAATTTTAATACGTCTTTCAGCGATATCAACTTCGACAGATTTATACAGTCCCTTTTGCTATCGGTTCACATGGAAATAGAAGAAAAAATAGCGGGAGAGATCACTATTTCCGAGAATCCCGGAGAAACATTAAGGAAGTGGAGGGAGGAGTTCAAGATATCGCAGCTTGAGCTCTCTAAGCATCTTGGGATTTCACCTTCCGTAATCAGTGATTATGAATCCGGCAGGAGAAGGTCTCCGGGTGTCAGTTCAGTCAAGAGGATAGTGGAGTCCTTTGTTGAAATTGACAGGCTCAGAGGGGGCCAGATACTCAGGAGATACAACAGCGGAATGCCGTCCGATGCGGTCATAGACATAACAGATTATGATCATGATGTCCCGCTTGAGCGCGTCGTCAGGCTGATAAGCGGAACCAATGTGTCTTCTGCAGGCCTGAACCGGTCCGTAAGGGGGTACACAATAGTAGACGGGATAAAGGGAATCCTTTCCTTTTCATATTCAGAATACAACATACTTTATGGCTGGTCCAGCCAGAGAATCATCTTCTTCACTGAAGTCAAGCTTGGGAGAAGCCCGATGATCGCGATCAGGGTGCACCCATTAAAGCCGGCTGCAGTTGTTTACATCCAGCCGGACAGGGTGGACGAGCTTGCAGTAAAACTTGCAAACATCGAGAATATACCGCTCATAAACACCGACCTGAGCGTAAAGAAAATTATTGAGGCAATGTCTTCCCTGAAGTGATTCAGGGGATTATCTTATCGAGGTACCAGTCAACGTCGAATGGAAGGATGTCGTCCATTCCCTGCCCTACACCCACGAAGTAGATTGGCTTCTGCAGTTCCATTGCAATGGTCAGTATTGCGCCTCCCCTTGCATCCGTGTCCAGCTTGGTGAGGATTATACCGTCGAATGGAGTTTCCTTGAGGAAAGTCTCAGCCTGGTGGACAGCATCCTGGCCAATCATGGAGTCCAGTACAAGCACAGTCAGGTCCGGCTTGGAGACTCTCCTTATTTTCTTCATCTCATCGATGAGGTTCTTGTTGGTCTGCATACGCCCGGCAGAATCTATGAGCACAAAGTCAAGCTTCCTTGCCTTCGCATGCTCAATGGCATCATAGGCCACGGATGACGGGTCGCTCTTTGCAACGTGCTTTATTACGTTCACGCCTATGTTTTCCCCGAGCTGTGTCAGCTGCTCTATTGCTCCGGCCCTGAAAGTATCGGAAGCGGCCAGCACCACCCTCTTGCCGTTCTTTTTGACGTACGTTGCGAGCTTAGCAACAGTAGTTGTCTTGCCTGTTCCGTTTATTCCAAGAAAAAGTACGACGAATGGCGATTTGCCAGGGTTCAAAAAATCCAGGTCCGACCTCTGGGATGACAGAACATCCCTGATCGTTTCCTTCAGTTCCTCCAGGATAAGCTGGTAATCAATCTTCTTCTTGACCTTCCCAAGCCTCTCCCTGAACATCTCCACAATCTGTTCGGCGGAGTCGAATGAAACGTCGGCTTCAAGAAGTATGTTTCTGACCCTTTCCTCAAGCTCATCCCTGTGGATTACAGATGGAGCCTCATCCTCCGGAAAAGATTCCTTTACTCTCTTCTTGAAGCGGTCAAACATGGTAAGCCTATTCCTGTGATCCCTGCTGCTGTTGCATCAGGGAAACGAGTGTCTGGTACCTGTTGGAAACTTCAGCCCTCTGGTTGTCCATTCCGGTCAAAGAGGTTTCCACTTCCTTTATGTTAGTGTCAAGCCTCTCGATTGTCCTGTTGCTGTCTTCCTCCACATATATGCTAGAGCCTATTGGAACCAGCAGTTTCTTCGATGTTTCAAGTTTCGCTGTGGCAAATATGCCTGCCCCGATGGAAACCCTGGTTTCAGGGGATTTCCCAAGGTCCTGGTCCTTCAGCACATAGAAGGCCCTTCTCAGTTCTTCCAGGCCCCTGCTCAGAGCGTTCATCTGGTTGTCTATGGATTCAAGAAGTGAGCGCAGGTAGCTTATCTCATACGTAGGGTCAAATTGCTGTTGTTCATCATCATCTGCCATCTGAATTACCTTTGAAATGTAGTTTGCTCCTCTTCAGAGCTTCCAGAACTGGCATCGTCTCACCCGATAAATAGCTTATCAGGGAGCCGCCTCCAGTGGACGCATGGTCTATCTTTCCAAGCATCCCCAGCTTTTCCAGAGCCCCGAGAGTGTGCCCGCCCCCTACGATCTTAAGGGCTTTGGACCTGGTTACAAAATTCATCACTTCCCTCGTGCCGACGGAGTACCTGTCCAGTTCGTACATTCCCATTGGCCCGTTCATGAAAATTGCCTTGGCACGGCTGATCTCCTCGGAATATTGAACCACGGTGTCAAGGCCTATATCTGCCATTATTTCACTATCAGCACCATTTTCGCTGATTTCTACCCTCTTTCCAGAAGGGTTGAGGACCACGTCCTGAGGTACCAGTATCCTGTCCGGGTACATGCCAATTATTTCCTTGGATGTCTCAAGGAGCTTCTGGTGGTTCTTATTGTTCTTTATTATGAAATCACGGTTCTTCTTTCCTATGTCCACTCCCTTTGCCCAGAGAAACGCATTTGCCACTACCCCGCCAGTCAGTATCTTGTCCACGACCCCCTTTTCAAGAAAGTCCTTTGTTACCCGGATGGAGTCATCAATCTTTGCTCCCCCGAGTATCGCAAGCTTCGGGTGATCAGTGCCTGACCTGAACTTGTGCAGCATGGATATTTCTTTCTCTATGAGCCTTCCTGCAATATTCGGCACTGCCCGGCTGAATCCCACAAGTGTAGTCTGTGACCTGTGTATGGCAGGGAAGGCATCGATTACATAATAGTCCATCAGCGGGGAGAGTTTTTCCACGATGTTGCTGTTCATCATTGCATCAACGTCTGAAGGATCGATGGCAGTCTCTTCGGAATAGAACCTGCTATTCTCCAAGAGTGCAATATCCCCAGGACTCATGTTCCTTACTTCATTTTCAACAGCCCTTCCGAAGAGTGCGTCAATGTACTTCACTTCCCGCCCAGTAAGCCTCCTCAATACGGCAGCGTGCTGCTTCATGGTTGTAAAATCATATTTTCCCGGCCTGCTCTGGTGTGCTATCAGTACAACCTTTGAGCCCCTCAGTGAGTTTATGGTTTCAAGGTGGGATATAAACCTGCTGTTCCCGAGGACCTCCCTGGTCTCAGGGTGTATGGGCGAATTTATGTCTATGCGTACAAAAACAGTCTTACCCTCTAGATCAAAATCGTCCATGGTGAAGAAGTCCGGTTGGGCATCGGGCATACTCAGTAATCGTGCAGGACTATATTATTGGTTTCCTCTTTGTAGCCCGGACACTTCGCGGGGAGCCCCTCACAGGGTCAGCAGCAATGGTATCGGCTCTGCGTTTGCACAGCCTGCCATGCAGTCTAATCCGCATTAAAAGTGCGCCCATAATATTTTAACGTGTAACGGGCATAACGTGGGGGGAACATGAAGGCGGTAATCACTGCAGCCGGGCTGGGGACACGTTCCGGCCTCGACGGCAAACTCAGGAAGGAGATGCTTCCCGTCTATGATGTGCGGGAAGGAGAGCTGGTCCTACGGCCCATGATAGATTGCATTATCAACAGGTTGCAGAATGCCGGGATCTCCCAGTTTGTTGTTGTCGTGGATCCCGATGACACGTACACAAAGGATTACATCCAGAGGGAGTTTGACGACGTTGAATTTGCCTTCCAGCGTGAAAAGAAGGGCTTCGGCGATGCTGTACTCAAGGCAAGGCCATATGTTAACGGCGAGCCCTTCATCCTTAACGCAGGTGACGGGATGATTCTCCCCCAGGAGCATATTGACCGGGTTGTCAAGACTGCAGTTGAAAACAGGGACAGGAATGTGCTTACACTTATGAAGGTGCCAAACCCCCAGAAATACGGAACTGCCAGGGTTGAGGCTGAAGGAGGAGGTTTCCGGGTTACCGAGGTTGTTGAAAAATCCAGCACCCCGCCTTCAAGTTATGCGCTGTCTGCATTCTATGCCTTTACAAGCGGAATACTCGATTTCATAGAGGACAAGGGCTCAAATGTTGAACTCACCCCTGCCATCAACAGCATGATAAAGGCTGGAACACACACTGCCGGAATAGAAATTGAGAGGCCCAACTGGGTCAGTGTGGGGATTGCCAGGGAATATGCTGAAATTCTCAGGAGAACTCTGAAACTGGCCGAGAAGAGAGCCTAAAGGCTCTTGCTCCTGGACCAGAATGTCCTGGGAGTTATGACTTCCTTGTACCTGAGTATCTTGTTCCTGTGCTTCTTCAGGTCCTTCAGGATTATTGCTGCCTCCTCCCTGAGCTCCCTGGCACGCTTGTAGCCGAGCTTTTTCAGTTTCTCATGCTCAGGGTTGTAGTAGTGCTCTTCCTTTTCGACCCTTGGGTTCGGAACGTGCTCAATCACGGCTGATTTGCCGAACTCTTCTTCGTAAACTGACTTGACCATCTCTGCGAGTTCCAGGACCGAATAGTGCTCGTCAAACTGGTTGAATACCCTGTACTCGCCCTTCTCAGGAGGGTTTTCCAGCGCGAGCGTGAGGCACGCAACGCTGTCTTCCAGTGACAGGAATCCCCTTGTCTGCCCTCCCTTCCCGTAGGGCGTGATGGGCAGGTTCGCCACTGCCTGGGCACAGAACCTGTTTAGTGCGGTTCCCCAGACCTCATCGATGTCAAACCTTGTGTAAAGCGAGGTCTCCTCGATCTCCTTTGTCCTTGTGCCGTAAACGACGCCCTGCATCACATCTGTGATGTTGAGGCCCCAGACCTTGTTTGCAAACATCAGGTTGTTGGAATCGTGGACCTTGGTCCAGTGGTACCAGGAGCCGGCATTCTTCGGGAAGGGCAGATAATCCTTCCTTCCGTTGTATTCGACCTCGAAGAATCCCTCCGGTATATCTATGTTGGGTGTGCCGTATTCACCCATTGTTCCAAGCTTCAGAAGGTGGGAGTCAGGCGTATGTTCCTTCATGGAGTACACGAGGTTGAGTGTGCTGACTATGTTTTTGACCATGGTCTCCTTGGCCTGCTTAAGCCCTATCATGGAGTATGGTGCAGATCGCTGTTCGGCAAGATGCACGATTGCATCCGGCTTTTCTTCCCTTATCACCCTGTCCATGAATTCTGAGTTGCTAACGTCACCCCTGAACATGCCTATGCTGTTTCCGGTCTTTTCCTTAAGAACCTGGTTCCTCTTATCAAATGGCAGGAGCGGAAGTGCCGATGCAGACCCAACCTCCTTCACTCTCTTCCTTGTAAGAAAATTGTCCACGCCTATTACATCATGATTTCGGGAAAGAAGCCTCAGGGCAAGTGTCCATCCTATGTATCCGTCTACTCCCAGAACAAGTATCTTCATTCCAGTGAGTATGGCGGATGGCATTAAATAGTTTTTAACTGAACATTTAAAGCATTTTAAATATCTAAGTTTGATCTGCTCACAAATGACACCGGCAGCTTTGAACTTTCTTGAGATTTTCATCCCGCTATTCGTGGTCATAGACCCTTTCGGGACTCTGGTGTTATTCATGGCTGCGACCGCCGAGATGACCCCCAAGGACAGGAAGCTAGCAACCAGGGACGCCGTCCTTTATGGCTCGCTTATACTGATATTCTTTGCTGTATTGGGCAATGTAATAATCTTCTTTTTCGGAATTTCAATCCAGGCCCTCGAGATAGCTGGGGGCCTGATACTGCTCATAATGGGAATCGAAATGGTAAGGGAAGGGGACAAACCGAAATCCGCAAGGGGGAGCGGCGGAATTCCTGATGTCGGGATAGTCCCCTTTGCGACACCGCTGCTGGCAGGGCCCGGGGCAATTTCTCTTGTCATAATACTCATGAAAAACGGGATAATAGAGGAGGTTTTCACACTTGTCTCAATACTGATCGTATTTCTCATAGTCTATGTGTTTTTCACCTATTCCCTTAAAATAATGGACGTTGTCGGAGAACGCCCCATGAAAGCGCTTACCAGGATATTCGGCCTCCTTGTTGCAGCATTCGCCGTCCAGTATTTCATAGACGCGCTTACGGCCCTTGGGCTTATAAAATGAGGCTATCCCGACATTATCTTCAGGACGTCATCAACAGTGCGGTAAAACTCGTCGTTTCTGGTATTCCTGGGCCTCGGCAGGGTGATCGGCTTGGACTGGATTACGTGGCTAGGCCTCTTGCTGAGAATTATAATCCTGTCGCTCATCTGCACGGCTTCATCCACGTTGTGGGTTACCATGAGAACAGTGTGGGGCGGAAGTTTTGGATTCTCCCAGAGGTCCAGGAGCTCTTCCCTCATGGCCTGGGCAGCGAAAACGTCAAGGCCGACAAAGGGCTCGTCAAGGACCAGCAGATCAGGCGAGGTTGAAAGTGCCCTGGCTATGGCCACCCTCTGCTTCATTCCTCCGGACAGCTCTCTCGGATATGCGTTTTCGAAGCCGTCAATGCCCACCATCTTGATGAACTTCATTGCCACCTTCTCACGTTCCTCCTTATCCTCCATCAGCGGCTCCAGGACGATTTCAACGTTCTGAAGCACATCCAGCCAGGGAAACAGGGCAGCGGACTGGAAAACTACCGACACCTTGCCTTCTCCTTTCCTTATGTCCCGTCCATCCATGAGAACCTTGCCGGATGTCGGAGAGGAAAGTCCCAATATCATCTTCACTATGGTTGACTTTCCGCAGCCGGAGGGGCCGATTATGGAAACAAACTCGTTCCTGTTTATGGAAAACGATATGTCCTCGATGCTTACAATGGAGGTTTTCCTGTACCTGTACTCCATATGGATGTTTTCCATTGTAAGGAACTGGTCCATAGTCCGGTAGTTGTTGGCTATATAAATTGTTTGAGAAAAATTGGCCCTGTGTGATCTGAAATAAAGGTAGTTGAATGGTTAAACCGTGAACTCCTTCCCGTTGAAGGGGAGTTCAAGATCAAACTCGTTCAGGTCTTCAATAAGGTTTTCCCTGTGGTCTCCGTGGCAGAGTATCACCTTTTCAGGCTCGCAGTCCTTGATGAATTTCACCAGGTCCTCATGCCCTGCATGGCCTGAAAGGTCGAAGAACTCAATCTGCATCTGCGGAGTAATGGTTGCCCCTGCTATCTTGATCTTCCCTGTTTCCAGAAGGCTCCTTCCGTTTGTTCCGTCCACCTGGTACCCCGTAAGGAAAATTGCGCTCTTGGGGTCGTTGGCAACCTTCTGCAGGTAATTCAGGACGGGGCCTCCGTCAAGCATTCCCGAAGTTGTGATTATGATGTCGCTGTTTATGGCGTCTTCCCTCATCCTGAAGCCCCTTACCATTCTCACCCTTCCGACTGCCTTCTTGAATTCCTTCTTTGACCTCAAGAATCCGGACTCGGCTAGATATATGCCCGTGATAAGGTTTCCCATCCCGTCAACAGATATGTCGTAATCCAGGTCTGCAAGGGTCATGATGAGCTCCTGAGTCCTTCCCACCGCGAATGACGGAAGTATTACCTTTCCTCCGTCTTCAATGACTTCCTGGACCCTTCTTCTCAGCCTCTTCTTGACCTCTGCCCTGTCCTCATGATGCTTCCCTGCATATGTGCTTTCAACTATCAGGGTATCAGTCTTGACTGGTTCTGCCCCTCTAAGAAGTGCAGTATCTTCCGTGTAGAGGTCACCAGTTACCATTATGGACTTTTTTCCCTCGAACTTCCACATTGTTGATCCTGCTATGTGGCCTGCATTGTACGGTGTCACCGTTATGTCTCCGATGTCGAAGCTCTCCCCGTACTTTGCGGGCACGTAGTTTGTGAAGAGCGAGTCCACGTCGTCCCTGGTGAACCTTTCGGGATATCCTTCAAGGTTCATGACCTTCAGTGAATCGTTGAGCATTGGCCTCATGCAATTTGCAGTCATCGTTGTAGCATAGAAATCCGCCTGCTTGTCGTGGTAATAAATCGGAAGTGATCCGATGTGGTCAAGATGCGAATGCGTAATGAATATGCCGTTAACCGGGTCGGCCGGGAGAGGGTATAATGGCGGCTTCTCCGGTATAACACCGTAATCTACTAGGAACGATTTTGTCCCCATGTCTATGTTTATCCCAAGGCGCCCTACTTCTTCGGCGCCTCCATAAAATTTGATTTTCATTTAGTTTTCCTCATGCTTTTGCGTTGTCTAGTCTCACAGAACAATCACAGTTTCTCTTCCCGTTTATCTCGGGAAGGGATTCCTTTATGATCTTCACAACTTTTTCCTCGTTTTCCTTCATTGTTCTCATTACTTCGGCTGCATCCACCGGCTTGTCTGCCCATACGTCATAATCAGTCACTGTTGCCAGGACCGAATAGCACATTGAGAGCTCGTCGGCAAGATTCACCTCAGGAACAAGAGTCATTCCAATAATGTCGCCAAACTGCCTGAACATCTTTGATTCAGACCTTGTCGAGAACCTGGGTCCTTCCACCACCACATACGTTCCCCCGAGGTGGGGGTCTGCACCGAGTTCCTTAGCCTTGGAATTCAATATTCCATTGCAGTCCCCACAGAATGGGTCAGCTGCTGAGATGTGGTAAACCTCCGGGCCGTCGTAGAACGTGAGTTCACGCCTTCTTGTAAAGTCTATGAACTGGTCCGGGATAACAGTGGTGCCAGGGGGAAGCTCTTCCTTTAGCGACCCCACAGCGTTTACTGCTATCACTCTTTCAACACCCAGTGTCTTGAGCGCCCACAGGTTTGCCCTGTAGTTGACCTTGTGTGGTGGTATGGTGTGTTTTTTCCCATGACGTGGAATGAATGCTACTTCTATACCGTTAATTTTCCCTATTTCAACGTTTCCGGACGGTTTTCCGAATGGCGTGTCGATTTCCTTTGATACGGGGTTGTCGAGTATATTGTACAACCCGCTTCCGCCAATAATTCCAATGTATGTCATACAATCACTGTTTAATTCTAGTTTAGGAGTTGATGAGCGATATGATAATCCTATATAATGTATATGTACAAGCGCCAATTAACGTAGGTTTCAGCGATAATATGTAGTCATAGTGTATTTTTAAAACTGGATTATTGCATCTTTGAGAGTGCCTTGCTTACACCCGACCCGTATTGTGCCGCCTTCTTTGGAATTCCGGCCACTTCGGGCGGAAGGCCCAGAATAGACGCAACGTCCCGAAGCACTGCCTTATTGGTCCCGCCCCTGATGTTGGAATCC